>NZ_BCSW01000009.1 GCF_001571065.1 Dietzia cinnamea NBRC 102147 | reverse complement strand
AAGGCGGGTGGAAGTGCAAGCTCGAGATGATTCCGCGGCGACCTCAGACGAAGCGGCGGCTGACCTTCTCCGGGAGCAGCGTGAGCAGCGGGCCGATCACCTTCCAGGGCTTGGCCGGGACGAGCGCGCGGACGGGCTCCGCATCGATCGTCTTGACCAGCGCGTCGACGCCTTCGTCGAACTCCGTCATCAGCGCGGTCTTCACCGATCGGTTGATGTCCGTGCGGATGTAACCGGGGAGGATGTCCGTCACCTTGATACGGCTTCCGGCGCTGTCGAGTTCGGCGTACATCCCCTGCGCCAGGGACGAGACGAAAGCCTTGGTGGCGCCGTACGTGTTCTGCGCCTTGGGCATCCCCCGCAGCGCACTCACAGACGAGATGAACACCAGGTGCCCCTCCCCTCGCGCGAGCAGCAGCTGAGTCGCCGCCTCGGCCTGGTTGAGAGTGCCGATCACGTTCACCATCGCGGTCTCGCGATTGGCGTGCGCCTTGCCCGTGCCGATAGAAGCGCCCTTGCCCAGCCCGGCGTTGAGCACGAACCTGTCGATCCCACCGAGCTCCGCGTCCAGCTCGCGGAAGACCCGCTCCACCGCCTCCCCGTCGGCCACATCAAGCTCGCGAACGGCGACGGTGATCGACGGGTTGGCGGCCACCAGCTCGGCGCGCAGCTCCTCGAGGCGGTCGAGACGCCGTGCGCACAGTGCCAGGTTCTTGCCGTGCGCCGCCCAGCGGCGGGCCATACCCTCGCCGAGCCCGGAGCTGGCCCCGGTGATCAGGATCGTCTTGCGGTCGGTCACGAGTTCTCCTCAGTTGGCGATGCGCCCAGTGTGGCACGGCTCGGCTGGCAGGACGGGCAGCGGTACGCGATGCGGTCGAGCGAATCACTCGGCTCATCGGGGTTCGCGAGGCCGCCGAGGCGGAAGGTCTCCACCTCGGTCCCGCACCGTCTGCACGGTTTGCCGTCGCGGCCGTACACCCACAACTCGCGACCACGCCGGGCCTCGCCCGTGGTCACCCGGACGACACGGTCGGCGTTCGCCACCAACATCCTGCGTGCGAGCCTCACCATCGCCGGGAGATCCCGGACCGTCTCGACGGGATCGCGCGGGTCCACTCCCCGCACGAAACACAACTCGGCGCGGTAGACGGTGCCGATGCCCGCGAGGTTGCGCTGGTCGAGGAGCGCCTCGCCGATGGTGCGGGTGGGACGTTCCTCGATGCGCCGCACGACCTCGGCCACGCTGGCCGCCGGATCCCAGTCGGCACCGAGGAGGTCGGGCCCGAGGTGCTCGACAGCCACGTCGGCTTCGGCGGGCGACAGGGCGCGCAGGAAACCGAGTTCGGTCCCCACCACCTCGACGTCGTCCGCGCGCAGGACCAGCCGGGCGGTGTGTGCGGGGAACCGCCACCTCTCCCCGGCGCGGAGCACGAGGACCCGGCCCTCCATCTTGAGGTGGAGGTGGAGGGTGACGGGGTCACGCCCCTGGTCGTCGGGCCCGATGTCGACGAAGAGGTGCTTGCCCCGCGACCGGGCAGCCTTCACGGTCCTCCCGCGCAGGTCGACCGCGGCGAACCTCGGCACCCGGAGTTCGCCCCGGTCCAGGGTCCGCCCGGCGAGTGCGGCGTCAACCCGCGTGGCCGCGCGGTGGACCGTGTCTCCCTCGGGCACGGCTCACCACCCCAGTTCGCGGCAGCCGCCGACGCCCGCGGTCTCGATCTGCACGGTCACGTGCTCGATCCCGTGCTCGTCGAACAGGACACGTCGGGCATCGTCGAGCACCTCGGCGTGGTCCGCGTCCGGGGCGACGACCAGATGGACGGTCCCCACGTCCATCCCGGACGTGAGTGTCCAGAGGTGGAGGTCGTGCACCTCCTTCACGTCGCGCAGGACGCCGAGCTGGGCCTCGACCGCGGCGGGTTCAACACCGGCCGGGGCGTGCTGGGCGAGGACTGCGAGGACCTGCCGGCCGAGCGCCACCGCGCGGACCACGATGAATACCGCGATCGCCGCGGCCACCACGAGGTCCCAGACCGTCGACCCGGTGGTACGTATGAGCAGCGCGGCCGCGATCACCCCGACCGACCCGGCGGCGTCGGCGAGGACCTCGAGGTAGGCGCCGCGTACCGCGAGGCTCTCGTCGGACCCGCCACGGAGCAGCAGGAGGGAGATGACGTTGACGACCAGGCCGAGCACGCCGACGACGAGCATCGTCCCGGTGGCGACGGGCGTATCGGAGCCGAGGCGGCCGAGCGCCTCGACCAGAACGTACACGCCCATTCCCAGCATGATGAGCACGGCGAGGCCGGAGGCGAAGATCTCCACGCGGTAGCGGCCGAACGTTCGCCGGCCGGTGGAGTCGGGACGGGTGGCGATGATCGTCGCGAGGAGAGCCGCACCGAGAGCGACGACGTCGGCCCCCATGTGGCCGGCGTCGGAGAGCAGGGCGAGGGAGCCGGAGAGCAGGCCGGCAACCAGTTCGACGACGAAGAACGCTGCCGTCAGTGCTAACGCGATCGCCAGCCTGGCGCGGTGGCGCCCACCGGCATGTCCGGCGGGACGAGCGTGGGTGTGCCCCGAGCCGTGTGCACCGTGCGCGTGACCCACTCCCATCCGGCTACCCCCTCTGACATATGCACCAATGCGCATATTCTAACTAATCGGGCGTGGGGTCTCAAGGGCGTCAGCGCCGAATGCGCACCCCCTTGGGGGTGATGCCGAAGCCCGCCGCCTCGAACGCGGCGGCGTGTGGAGAGCCGTGCACGGGCTCGCCGCCGATAGTGGTGACGGTCAACGGACCGACCGCTCCCGAGCGGACGGCGTCGACGAGCGCGCCCGCGGCGAGAGGCACCGCACCGGCGCGGTCGTCGAAGATGAGGACGGTGCGTCCGCCGCGCTCGACGAACAGCACGCAGATCCCGTCGACCAGAACCACGAGCGCGCCCGCCTTCCGACCGGGCCGGTGACCCGAGCCGCCCGTGGCCGCTGCGTCGCCTCCGCCCGCCGCGTCGCCTCCACTGGGCGCGGTGGCGGGCCAGGGCAGAGCGGCACCGTAGGGGTTGGCGGGGTCGGTGGCGGCAAGAACCCGGACGGTGGGTTCGTCGGTTCCGGAGGGCCAGTGGGCGTCGTCGGCGGTGTCGTCGAACGTGCGCAGTCTGTCGATCGTGTTGCCGGCCGCGAACTGCGCTGCGCCGAGACCGTCGACGAAGTACCCGCGGCGGCAGCGGCCGGAGTCCTCCATCTGCGCCAGCACCTTGTACACGGCGGCGAACCCGCCGGGGATCTCTTCGGCCTCGACCGCGCCCCGGGTGACGACGCCGTGGCGCAGCAGAAGGGTCTCGGCCCAGGCGTGCGCCCGCAGCGTGGCGTCGCTGATCGGCTCCGGAACGAGGGACCAACGGCCCGCCAACACGGGTGGCGTCCTCGTCCCCGCGGCGACCGCACCGTTGAGCTGCGCCATCGCGGTGCGGCCGAACCGGGCGCGACGTGGGCGGGCGGAGGCGCGGGGCGACCGGTGCGCGGTCCCCGACCCGGACGAGCCACCGCCGGCGAGCACCGCGCGCAGCGGTGAGAGCGTGTCGTTGGTGACGACCCCGTCCCACACCAGGTCCCAGACGGCGTCGCGCACCGCAGCCTCGGGGACGGCGGGTGCGGGGTCGGAAGGGGCGGGGTTCACGGGCCCAGCGTCGGTAGGGGCGGTGAGTGCGCTCCTCACCGTGGTGACTATGTCGCGGAAGAACAGGGCTCCGCCGCGCAGGGAGTCGACGACGGCGAGGTGGACCGGCCCCTCCGGCTGCGGTCGCCCCAGGGGCAGGGTGGCGCCGGCGGAATCGGCCGGGTGCAGGGAGATCCAGCCGTCGCGGGATCCGGCACGTCCACGCCCGCTCCAGATGACCTCTCCCCCGGCGAGGAGTTCGTCGAGCATCGCCGGAGAGTAGTCGCTCACCCGGGGCGCCAAGACGAGTGGTTCGAGGGCGGAGGCGGGAAGCGCGAGCCCGTCGAGCTGCTCGATCACTGCGAGCAGCCCGTCGACACCGGATTCGGCACCCGCCCGCGCGCCACCGCCAGCGCCGCCACCTGACCCCAGGCTCTGCCACCCGGGCAGGAAGCGGCCCAGCGCGGACTGGGACACCGGCTCGATCTGCGAGCGCAGAGCGGCCAACGATCGACGGCGGATGTGGCGCAGCACCTCGGCGTCGCACCACTCGGGACCCGTCGCGCCGGGGCGGAACTCTCCGGCCAGCAGTGTGCCCGAGGAGGTGAGCCTGTCGAGCACGCCGCGAACGACCGCCACGCCGAGTCCGAACCGCTCGGCGACCGCCTCGACCGAGAAAGGGCCGTGGGTGCGCGCGTAGCGGCGGATCAGCTCACCCAGCGGGTCGCCCACGTCGCCGAGGAAGGCCGACGGCACGCCGGGTGGAGGCGGGACTCCGAGGCCGTCGCGGAGCCGGGCCACGTCCTCGACCCCGGCCCACCAGCTGCGACCGGAGTGCTCCACCGGCACGATCCGCCACGTCCGAGCCAACTCGTCGAGCCAGCCCGGGACGGCGCCGGGCTCGGCGGAACGTTCGGCGATCTCGTCGACGGTGAGCGGGCCGAGCAGCCGGAGCAGGTCGACCACCGCCTCGGCGTCGCGTGCCGCGCGCTCGGGCTCGAGGTGCTGAAGGCGTCGCTCGATCGAGTCGAGGACCTCCACGTCGAGCAGTTCGCGCAGCTCGACGCGGCCCAGCAGCTGACCGAGCAGGGCGGGATCGATGCTCAGTGCGGCGGCCCGCTTCTCGGCGAGCGGGGAGTCACCCTCGTAGAGGAAGGCGCCGACGTAGTCGAAGAGCAGCGACTGCGCGAACGGCGAGGCGCCGGGCGTATCCACCTCGACGATCCGCACGCTGCGCGACTCGATCTCCTCCAGCAGCCGCTCGAGCGCGGGCACGTCGTAGACGTCCTGGAGGCACTCGCGCACCGCCTCGAGGATCATCGGAAAGTCCGGATACCTCCGCGCGACGTCGAGCAACTGCGCGGACTTCTGCCGCTGCTGCCACAGCGGGGCCCGCCGGCCCGGATCCAGCCGGGGGAACAGCAGGGCGCGTGCGGAACACTCGCGGAAGCGTGAGGCGAACAGCGCCGACCCGCCCACATGCCGGGTCACCAGATCGACCGCCTCCTCCGCAGAGATCGCGAACGTCTCAGCCCCCGGGCGCGCGCCCCCCTCGCCGTCGTCACCCGTATCGGGAACCCGGAGGATGATGCCGTCGTCGGACACCACCGGCACCGCGTCGAAGCCGTGCGCGGCGGCCAGCCGGGCGCGCACGGCTTCCGCCCACGGCCAGTGCACCCGCGCGCCGAACGGCGAGTGCAGCACGATCCGCCAGTCCCCCACCTCGTCGCGGAACCGCTCCACGACCAGGGTCGTGTCGCTGGGCACGTGGCCGGTCGCCTCGCGCTGATCGGTCAGGTACCGCCGGAGGTTGGCGGCGGCGTAGGTGTCGAGGCCGGCGGCGTCCAGGCGCGCGGTGACCTCCGCCTCCGACCCGGACGACACCTCGCGCAGGAACCCGCCGAGGGCGCGGCCGAGTTCGGCGGGCCGGCCCTGGTCGTCGCCCAGCCAGAACGGCAGCCGGCCGGTGCCGCCGGGCGCGGGAGAGACCAGCACGCGGTCGTGGGTGATCTCCTCGACGCGCCAGCTGGAGGCCCCGAGCGCGAAGACGTCACCGACCCGCGATTCGTAGACCATTTCCTCGTCCAGCTCGCCGACGCGGGCGGCCTTCTCCCCCACCATGAACACGCCGAACAGGCCGCGGTCCGGGATGGTGCCGCCGGAGGTGACGGCCAGTCGCTGGGCGCCGGGGCGGCCGGTGAGGGTGCCGGCGTCGCGGTCCCACACCAGGCGTGGCTTGAGCTCGGCGAAGTCCGCGGACGGGTACTTGCCGGCGAGCATGTCGAGGGTGGCCTCGAACGCGGACCGCGGCAGACCGGCGTACGGGGCGGTGCGCCGGACGGCCGAGAACCACTCCTCCACGTCGATCGGCTCGAGTGCGCACGCGGCCACGGTCTGCTGCGCCAGCACGTCGAGCGGGTTGGCGATCACCGTGAGTTCCTCGATCGCGCCGGCGAGCATCCGCTCCACCGTGACCGCGCTGTGCACGAGGTCAGCGCGGTGCTTGGGGTAGACGACGGCCCGCGACACCTCGCCGACCTGGTGTCCCGCGCGCCCCACGCGCTGCAGCCCCGAGGCCACCGACGGCGGGGACTCGACCTGCACGACCAGATCCACCGCGCCCATGTCGATGCCCAGCTCGAGCGAGGAGGTCGCCACCACCGCGCGGAGCCGGCCGGACTTGAGCGCGTCCTCGATGATCGCCCGGCGTTCCTTGGACACCGACCCGTGGTGGGCCATGGCCAGTTCCGGCGGCGCCCCGCGCGAGACCTCTGACGGCACCATGAGCTGCGCGGGCGGCCGGGCGGGGGGCTCGGGGAGCGAGCCCGGGTCGGTGTCCTCGGCGTAGATCTCGTTGAGCCTCGCGGTGAGCCGCTCGGCCAGGCGCCGGGAGTTGACGAACACGATCGTCGAGCGGTGGGCGGTCACGAGGTCCACGACCTGACGCTCCACGTGCGGCCAGATGGAGCCCTGACCCGGGGTGCCGGGCGGCGCGGTGACCTCCGGGGCCGACGAGGACAGGTCCGCCATGTCCTCGACCGGCACGCGCACCGAGAGCTCGAAGCCCTTGTCCGACCCCGGCGCCACGATCGTGGTGGGACGCTCCCCCGCGAGGAAGCGGGCGACCTCGCTGTGCGGCCGCACCGTCGCCGACAGCCCCACCCGCTGCGCGGGCGTGTCGAGCAGCTCGTCGAGCCGCTCGAGGCTGAGAGCGAGATGCGCGCCGCGCTTGCTGCCGGCGACCGCGTGGATCTCGTCGATGATCACCGTGTCCACCGTGGCGAGGGTCTCCCGCGCGGCGGAGGTGAGGAGCAGGAACAGCGACTCCGGCGTGGTCACGAGGATGTGCGGTGGCCGGGCGCGCTGGCGGCGACGCTCGTCAGGCGGGGTGTCACCGGTGCGGATCCCGACGGTGACGTCCGGCGTCGGTACCCCCATCGACGCGGCCTCACGGGCGATCCCCGCGAGCGGCGCGCGCAAATTGCGCTCGACGTCCACCGCGAGGGCCTTGAGCGGCGAGACGTAGAGGACGCGGGTGCCGGGCCCGGGGTCCGGCGCGCCGCCCCGGTCACCCAGGAGCAACCCGTCGAGCGCGGCGAGGAACGCCGACAGGGTCTTGCCGGAGCCGGTAGGGGCCACGACGAGGGTGTGCGATCCGCCGGCGAGCGCGGTCCACGCCCCTTCCTGGGCCGCTGTGGGCGCGTCGAACGCGCCTCGGAACCAGGAGGCGGTGGCCGGGTGGAACCGGTCCAGGGCGGCGGGCATGAAGTCATGATGGCCTACGACTACGACAGAGCGGCCTACGACAGAGCGGCCGACGACACAGGCCGCCACGCGCCGCCTGCTCCGTAGAGTGAGGGCATGCGCGAACTCAGCGACCACGACCTGGCCTACCACCTCGCCACGGGCATCGGGGACATCGTCCGGGGCACCCGGGCCGGCGGGTTGCTGCACGGGCGGTCGCTCGCGCGGGTCGCCAACGAGGTCGCCCAGAGCTGGACCGACGAGGTGCTCGCGGTGCACCGGCCGGACGACGGCACCCTCTCGGAGGGCGTCTCCGACGACCTGAGCCGCCTGGACAAGGCGCGCGTGTGGATCATCGATGTGATCGACGGGACCAAGGAGTTCTCGACCGGCCGCTCGGACTGGTCGGTGCACGTGGCGCTCGTGGTGGACGGCCGGCCCGCCCTCGCCTCGGTGGGCCTGCCCGACGCGGGCAGGGTGTTCCGGTCGGACCAGGTCGACCACGTCGACGGGCCGTTCTCCGGCACCATGGTGATCAGCCGCAACAACCCACCGGCCGGCGTGCACGAGATCGCCGACGAGCTCGGGCTACGCGTGCGTCCGATGGGCTCCGCCGGGGCCAAGATGCTCTCGGTACTGCTCGGCGACGCCGACGTCTATCTCCACGCCGGCGGGCAGTACGAGTGGGATCAGGCCGCGCCGGTCGCGGTGGCGCTGGCGTCCGGGTTGCACGCGTCCCGGCCCGACGGCTCGCCGATCGAGTTCAACAAGTCCGACGCCCACTCCCCGGACATCCTCGTCTGCCGGCCAGATCTCACGGAGAAGGTGCTCGCCGCCACGGCGGGCTGGTCGGTGTGACGGAATGGGTCGCTGAGAGCCCCAGTGGGTCGGCCCCCGGATTTTCAGTAGACTCCGCCTCATGACCGTCCCCACCCCGTACGAGGATCTGCTCCGGCTCGTCCTGGAAGAGGGCACCCCGAAGGCGGATCGCACGGGAACGGGCACGCGCAGCCTGTTCGGTCACCAGATCAGGTACGACCTCGCCGCCGGCTTCCCCCTTCTCACGACCAAGCGGGTCCACTTCAAATCGGTCGCCTACGAGCTGCTGTGGTTCCTGCGCGGCGACTCGAACGTGCGATGGCTGCAGGACCACGGCGTGAGCATCTGGGACGAGTGGGCGGACCAGGCCGGCGAGCTCGGCCCCGTCTACGGCGTCCAGTGGCGGTCGTGGCCCACCCCGGACGGCCGGCACATCGACCAGATCGCGGCGGCCGTGGACCTGCTGCGTACGGACCCGGACTCGCGGCGCAACATCGTCAGCGCGTGGAACGTCAGCGAACTCTCGCAGATGGCGCTGCCACCGTGTCACCTGCTGTTCCAGTTCTACGTGGCCGACGGCAAGCTCAGCTGCCAGCTCTACCAGCGCAGCGCCGACCTCTTCCTGGGCGTGCCGTTCAACATCGCCTCCTACTCCCTGCTCACGCACATGGTCGCGCAGCAGGTAGGCCTCGAGGTGGGCGAGTTCATCTGGACCGGCGGGGACTGCCACATCTACGACAACCATGTCGAGCAGGTGCGCACCCAGCTGGAGCGTGAGCCGTACCCGTACCCGGAGCTACGGCTACGGAAGGCGGAGTCGATCTTCGACTACCGTTTCGAGGACTTCGAGGTCGTCGGTTACGAGCACCACCCGGGCATCAAGGCCCCGGTCGCGGTCTGAGCCGGCGCCGTGGCGGTGCGGATGGTGTGGGCGCAGGCCCGCGGCGGGGTGATCGGTGACGGCCGGGATATGCCGTGGCATATCCCCGAGGACCTGGCCTTCTTCAAGCAGGCCACCGTCGGCCGCCCCGTGGTGATGGGCCGCGCGACGTGGGACTCTCTGCCGGAGCGCTTCCGCCCTCTGCCGGGACGCCGCAACATCGTGTGCACGCGGGACCCCGGGTGGGCGGCCGACGGCGCCGAGCGCGCCGGGTCGGTGGACGCCGCGTTGGCCTCGGCGGGCCGCGACGCGGTCGTGATGGGCGGCGGTCAGGTCTACGCCGCCGCGCTGCCCGCGGCCGACGAGTGCCTGGTGACCGAGATCGACGCCGACGCGCCCGGGACCGTGCTGGCGCCCACGTTGGACGCGGCGTGGGAGCGGGTGGAGGTCGGCGAGTGGATCACCGATCCACGGAGCCGCGTCGACGGGTACGACGACGAGGTGCGGCACCGGCACACCGTGTGGCGTCGCCGGGAGCGCTAGAACCACTTCCAGGTCTTGGGGATCTTCTCCCCCGCGGCGAGGATCTTGATCTTGGCGTTGGCCATGAAGCCGTTGATCTCGATGTCCAGATGCGGGCCGCCGTGGACCTCGTAGCGCCCCTCGTCGATCTTGAGATCGGTCATCGTCCGGTTCCCGGTGATCGTGACCGAGACGCCCGGCGGGAGCAGCACCCGGGCGTTGGCGGCCCACAGGTCCAGCTGGAGGTGGGTGCGGGGGCGGTCGACGACGGCCTCGCGGGCGTCGAGGTAGATCTCCCCCATCCACGAGGTGAGCCGGTAGTCGTCCGGCAGCATCCATCTCCCCTCGCGCTTGAGGGTGTCAAAGATCGAGGTGGTCTTCTGGCCCTCGTCCACGACGATGGCGGCGCCGGGGCGGGGGGCCGGCGGGCCCGGGCGGTGCGCGGCGGGCGGGGCGGCCGGGTCGGACCCGGCGGGCAGTCCGCTCAGCGCCACCTCGAGTTCGGCGGGGCAGGTGGCCGCCCAGATCTGGGCGGCGCGGTCGGAGAACTCGGCGAGCGAGAGCTCACCGCGCCCCACCATCGCCTCCAGTCGCCGTTGGGCCAGTGCTCTGGGGTCGTTGTCCTGCTCCGGATCCATGGCCTCAGATTACCCAGCGACCGGGTGCCTGATGGGAGGGCCCGGAACGCCAGACCCCGCGGGGTCGGTGTAGGTCCGGGTCGTGGGCCGCCGCGGTCAGTCCTCGTGCACGATGATGCCGCGCACCATGCCCTCGCCGCCCGCCTCCATCATCTCGTAGCCCTCGTTGACCTGGTCGAGGGTGAAGCGGTGGGTGACGAGCTCGTCGAGCTTGAGCTGCTTCTCGTCCCACAGACGCAGGATGTTGGGGATGTCGTGGAACGCGTTGGCCGACCCGAAGAGCGACCCCTTGATGACCTTCTCGTACTGGGAGACGAACAGTCCGGTGAGGGTGATCGACTGGTTGTCGAGGCCGCCCATCGAGGTGAGCACCACGACACCGCGCTTGCCGACCATGTCGACGGCGTCGGCGGTGACCTTGGCGTCGGCCACGCCGATCGTGATGATGGCCTTCTCCGCCATGAGGCCCCAGGTCAACCCGGGCAGCTCTGCCTTGGCCTGCTCGACGTCCGTGTAGACGTGGGTGGCACCGAACTCTCTGGCCTTGGCGAGCTTGGTCTCGTCGGTGTCGATCGCGAGGATGAAGCGGGCGCCGGCGTGCCTGGCGCCCTGGATCGCGTTGATGCCGATGCCACCGATGCCGAAGACCACGACGGTGTCTCCGGCCTTGACGTCGGCGGAGTAGACCGCCGAGCCCCACCCCGTGGTGACACCGCAGCCGACGAGCGCGGCGACCTCGAAGGGGATCCAGTCCTGGATCTTGACCACCGAGTTCATGTTGGCGACGGTGTACTGGGAGAACGTTCCGAGCGTGCACATGGCGCCGGCGGTCTCGCCATTGTCCAGGGCGAAGGGGTACCGGCCGTCGGCCATGACGCCGAAGGTGCCGTTCAGGCCGCCGTCGCAGAGGTTGGACATGCCACGGGCACACGCCGGGCACTTGCCGCACGCGGGGATGAACGAGCCCACCACGTGGTCACCGGGCTGGACGTGGGTGACCCCCTCACCGACGGCCTCGACCACGCCCGCACCCTCGTGCCCCAGGACGATCGGGAGCCGACCGGGCAGGTCCCCGGTCCGCATGTGCAGGTCCGAGTGGCACAGGCCGGCGACCTTCCACTTGACCAGCACCTCACCGAAGTGGGGTCCGTCGAGCTCGGCCTCGACGATCTCGAACGGCTTGCCGAGCTCACGGGCGATTACGGCCTTGGTCTTCACTGCGACTCCCTCCGGGCGCGACGGTGGTAATCACCGTCACTGGAACGTGTTCTCGTCACACTAACCCCGGTTCTGACATCTGTGGGGTGGCTACAAGAACGTGTTCTCCCCCCGGAGGGAGCGCGGTGCGGACCAGAGGTCCCGGATCCGCGCGCGGGGATTCAGGCCTGGGCGTCGCCCTGCTGGGCCTGCGCCTCCTCGACGGCCTTGCGGACCTCGTCCATGTCGAGTCCCTTGATCTGCTCGACCAGGTCGTCCAGGGCCTGCTCCGGGATCGCACCCGAGTGACGGAAGACGGCGATGCCCTCACGGAACGCCATCAGCGTCGGGATCGACTGGATCTGCAGCATCGCACCGAGCTGCTGCTCGGCGTCGGTGTCGACCTTCGCGAAGGTCACCTCGGGGTGCTTGCCCGACACCTTCTCGTAGACCGGGCCGAAGGCCTTGCACGGGCCACACCACTCGGCCCAGAAGTCCACCAGGACGATGTCGTTCTCGGTGACGGTCTTCTCGAACTCGGCGGTCGTGATGTCGACGGTGCTCATACGAATGCCCTCCTTGCGCGTACGGGGCGACTCTCGACCCGTCTGCTTGTCGCCAGCCTACGGATCGCGCGGGCCGGCGACGAGATTCCCCGGCCACCGATACCCGGACGGGTATCGACGACCGCTCATCCAGGGCAACGTACACGGAGTGGGGTTATTCCCCGGACGCCCCCGCGCCGCGGCTCGTCGGGGACTCAGCGGAGGGGCGGCGAATCGAGCACCTCGGCCAGGAACCACTCGAGCTGGTCGAGGAAGACGGCGTTGTCGTCGCCGGCGACCATGTGACCGGCGTCGGCGACCTCCGTGGTGTGGGCGTGCGGGAGCAGCTCGAGCAGATGCTGCACGGAGTCGTCGCTGACGATGTCCGAGGCCGACCCGCGGATGAGCAGGGTGGGCTGGGTGATCCTCGGGACGAGCTCCTCGAAGAAGGCGTTGCCGATCTCGGCGTTGTCGGCGGAGGCCCCGCCGGCGAACTGCGGGTCCCAGTGCCAGTGCCAGCGCCCGTCCTCGCGCAGCCGCAGGTTCTTGCGCAGTCCCTCGGGGTTCGGGGGCCGCTTGCGGTGGGGCTGGTAGGCGGCGATCGCGTCGGCGGCCTCCTCGAGACTCGCGAACCCGTCGAACCCGGACCGCATGAACTCCCCCACCCTCTCGACGCCCGCGGCCTCGAGCCTGGGGGTGACGTCGACCAGGACGAGCGCGCGGGCGACGTCCTTGCCGGTGCCCAGCGAGAGCATCGCGGTCATCCCGCCGAGCGACGCACCGACGACGACCGGACGCCGCTCGGGGAACCGCTCTGCGACGATCGCCTCGAGATCGGCGGCGAGGCGATGGATGTCGTAGTCACCCTCCGGGTCCCAGTCGCTGTCCCCGTGTCCGCGCGCATCCATCGCGGTGACGCGGTAACCCTCGGCGGCCAGGCGGCGGGAGGCCCGGCTCCAGGCGTGGCGGGTCTGCGCACCGCCGTGGAGCATGAGGATCTCGTCGACGGGCTCGGTGGGCCGGCCGTCCGGTCCGTGCGGCTCCCAGACCTCGCCGACCAGCCGGACGCCGTCCTCGCGCTCGACCGCGAACTGCTGTGGCTCGACGGTGGTCTCAGTACTCGGCATGCGCGCCTCCCGGGCCGCCGCCCACCCTCTCGGTGGAACGTGTTCTATCTGTGTTCTACCACGCCCGCTCGGCGACCATCCGCGCGGCGAGGTCCTCGGCCACCGCCAGGACGGTGTAATACGGACCGCATAGCGGCAGCGACGGCAGGACCGACGCGTCGGCCACCCGCACTCCCTCCACCCCGAGCACCCGACCGGAGTCGTCGAGCACCTCCCCGACCCGCGCCGCGCCCGACAGGTGGTGGGAGGTCGAGCGGGTGACGGTGCCGTCGATGCCCAGGCGTTCCGCCACGAACGCCGTCGCCTCGGCCAGCGCCGTCGCGTCGCCCGGGTCGTCCGGGAGGTCCACGCTCCCGTCGGCGTGCACCCGCCCCCGTCCGAGGGGGTTCATCAGTGCCACCCCGATACGGTGCGGCACCTCGCCGAGGCCGGGGATCGCGCGGTGCATCGGGACCGCGTAGGGGCGCACCTCGATCTCCGGCACCCACCCGCGCTCCCGCACAGGGAGGTCGAGCCGCACCACGTGGGAGAGCAGGGGCGGCAGCCCGCCGGCCGCGTCGGGCCCGGCGCCCGCCCCCGCGCCTAGCCCGGCGTCAGCCACGGCGGTCAAGCCCGCGGGCACGTCCAGCAACAGTTCGGGATGCTCCTGCACCCTGTGGCCCACGGGGTGCCCGCCGGCCCGGTCGATGCCGGAGCCCAGCAGGAGAACGGTCGTCCCGATCGTCCCTGCGCACAGCACCACCTGGCGGGCGGCGATCGCCTCGTCGTCGTCGAGGACCACGCCCACACACCGCCGGGCGCCTCCCGTTCCGCCGACGGCCCCGCCCGCCCACGACAGTTCACGTACCGCGGCACCGGTGCGTACCCGCACGCCAGCGCCGGCGGGGTCCCACGCGTCGAACGCCGTCACCCTCCGCCCGTCGCTGCGCGCCTGCGGGACGGCCGCTACGCGTCCGGGGAACGCGGCGGCGACCCACGCGGCGACCGGCCCCATCGGCGCCAGGCGGGGGCGCAGGCGCTCGGCCGCCCGCGCCAACCCCACCGCGTAGCGCCGGGGCCAGCCCTGTCCCCACGCCTCGAGATCCGCCGGCCGGGCCGGCGCGCAGTACCCCCCGTTCACCGCGCCCGACCCGCCGACCGCCCGGCCGCGGGGCAGCTCAAGGGCCGTGTCCCCGAGCGTGGCGGGGTGGCGTGCGACCACGCGGGAGCCGGGGCCGATGTCGAGCAGGCCCGCGAGCGGGGTGGCGGCGGCCGTACCGGCCTCGAGCAACAGGACGTCCGCGCCGGCGTCGGCGAGCCGCCGGGCCACCACACACCCGGCGGCGCCCGCACCGACCACCACGACATCGGCGTCCCCGCCCGGGCCGCCGGTCATCGCGTGAGTTCCGGGCGCAGGGCGGCCGGGGAGCGCTCCGTCACCGCAGAGCGCCAGACCCCCGCGCCGTAGGCCAGGTCGTCCAGGCGGTGCAGCAGGACGTGCCCGACCGGCTCGTCGGCCGGCCATCGGCCCGGTTCCCGCGCGCTCCACCAGTGCCACAGCCCCTCCGCGGCGGCCGCGACCGCGAGGCGCCGGCGCAGCGCCCGCGCGATCCGGCCCCGCGACCCGGCGGTGAGCGCCAGCGCGGTCGCGGTGACCGGCCCATACGGGCGTAGTAACGCCTCCGGCAGCTGCCTGATCGAGGCCCCGGCGCCGCGGGCGACGAGCTCGGCGGCCGCGCGTCCGTCGCCGGTCAGCGCGCGCGTCCGCCACCACGCCCTGGCCACCGCGCCGAGCGCGACCACCGTGCCGAGCGGGCTCGCGCTCCATACCCCGACCGCCACGGCCAGCGACCACGGCGCGGCGACGGCGGGCGCGACGTCGGCGCCGTGCCGCGCTGCCAGAGGTGCGGCTCCACGTCCGTAGTAGGCGCGGCGGGTCAGCAGGGCGCGAAACCCGGTGCGGTGGCGGTGGGCGACGCGGGCGGCGGGCT
This sequence comes from Dietzia cinnamea NBRC 102147, assembly GCF_001571065.1. Lineage (GTDB taxonomy): Bacteria > Actinomycetota > Actinomycetes > Mycobacteriales > Mycobacteriaceae > Dietzia > Dietzia cinnamea. The sequence continues at coordinate 81,682 of NZ_BCSW01000009.1, read as the reverse complement.
CGTAGCGGATCCGGCCCCCGGCGTCGTCGATGCGCCAGCACAGGTCCACGTCCTCCGCGACGTGCATGCGTTCGTCGAACGGTCCGGTGCCCCCTCCGGCCGGGACCGGGGGCAGCCGGTCGGGGCGGACCGCGAGCGCGGCACTGGGCACGTACGCCACGCGCGTTCGCGGCCTCACCCGCGCCGGTTCGGGCCCCATGTCCAGCGCCGAGCGCGCCGTCTCGTAGCCGCGCACCCAGAACCGGCCGGGCTCGGCGGCGACGACGCGCGGCGCGACCGCCGCGACCAGCGGATCGTCGAGGCGGGCGAGGAGGATGTCGAGCCAGCCCGGTAGTGGGAGGACGTCGGCGTCGAGGTACACCACCACCTCGGCGCCGGAAGCGACCGCCGCGGACGTGCCGGCGTTGCGCGCGGCCGCCGGGCCGCGGGAGCGGTCGTGGCGCAGGACGGTGACGGGCGGATCGGGGGCCCGCGCGGGACTGAGAGGCACCGTCAGCGGCGGGGTGGAGCCGTCGTCGACGACGACGAGGTGGACGCCGCGCGCGAGTTCGGGGGCGAGGGTCCGCGCGAGGGCGGCGACCCCGTCCGCGTCGTCACGGACGGGGACCACTACGGCGACGCCGTCCAGCGGGCGGTCCGCCGACACCGGGCCGGCGGGATGGGCCATCCCGCGATCGGTGAGAGCGCGGGCGAGCGCGGCCCCCGCGGGAGTGTCCGTCGCGACGGCCCGGCCCCCGTCCAGGAGGCCCGCCACCGACGGCGCGGGCGTGATGAGCGTGACCGGGTCGCCGCCCAGGACGCGCACGACGCCGCCGCGTCGCAGGATCCGGGTCCGGCGGTCGAGCAGCACGTGCGGCCGGTCGGTGGCGGGCGGGGTGGGTGCGGCGGGCGGGGCAGGTGAGGGCGCACGGTGTCCGGCTGGTCTCATCGGAGCATCCCGTCGTCGTCCGGGCGCCACCCGTCGAGGCGCGCGCGGGCGTCGGCCACCAGCGAACCCCACAGCCGCTCGCCGTCCGCGGCCGTGGCGGTGGTGGGATCCCCCAGGACACCGGACGGGCTCACCGCGGCGACCCCGCCGTCGCGCACGGCGGGCAGGATCTGCGGCAGCGGCCGGACACAGCCCCGGGTCGCGAGATCGGTGCGGACGAGGTCCGCGTGCAGGTGCAGCATGAGCGAGGTCTCGGCGTGCCCGGCGTGGGTGTCGCGGGCGTCCTCGGCGGTGCGGCAGGACAGCCAGGCGGCGTCGCGGCCCTCGCTGCGCAGCCGCGGGACCGCGCGGCGGAGGGCGTCGACGTTGCCGCCGTGACCGTTGACCACGAGCAGTCGGTCCGCCCACGAGGACACGGACCTGCCCAGCTCGAGGAGCACCTCGGCGAGCGCCCCGGTCCCGATGGAGACGGTCCCCGCGAACGACTGGTGCTCCCCGCTCGAGCCGTAGGCCAGGGCCGGGAGCACGCGGACGTTGTCGCCGGTCGCCGCGTGGGCCGTGGCACCGGCCGCCGCGTCGGCGACGGCGCGGGCCGCGGCCTCCGCGAGGAGGGTGTCGGTCTCCTGCGGCAGGTGCGCACCGTGCTGCTCGGTGGCCCCGAGTGGCAGCACCGCCAGCACGCCGCCGCCCGGCCGTCCGTCCGCGCCGGTCGCGCCCGTCATGTCGGGTCAGACCTTGATCGCGCCCATGTCGACGGTGAAGGTCGAGGCGGTGATGGTGCGCGAGGCGTCCGACGCGAGGAACATCACCGAGTCGGAGATGTCGTCGGTGCTGGCCATGCCCATGCCCAGGATCGGGGTGAAATGCGGCAGGAACTGCGGCATGTTGTTGAACACCTCGAGCGCGTCGGGGTCCTCGGCACCCATCGGCGTCCGCACGCCGTAGGGGTGGATCGTGTTGACCCGGATGCCGTGCTCACCGAGCTCCTTCGCGGCGGTCTGCGCGAGGCCCACCACGCCGTACTTGGAGGCCGAGTACGGGGACTGCACCGGCATGGCCTTGAGGCCCGCCACCGAGCTGACCAGGATGATCGAGCCGCCGTTACCCGCGTCGAGCATGTGCGGGATCGCCGCACGCAGCGTCTTCCAGTACCCCGTGAGGTTGATGTCGAGGGTGTCCTGCCACTGCTGCTCGTCGAGCTCCCAGACCTTGCCCCAGTTGCAGATGCCCGCGTTGGCGATCACCACGTCCAGGCGGCCACCGAAGCGCTCCAAGCCGCGGGCCACGAGGGCCTGCTGGAACGCCAGGTCGCGGACGTCACCGACCTCGGCGAGGATCTCCCCTCCCTCGGCCTCCACGCGCTCGATGGTGGTGGCCAGGTCGTCCTCGGTGGCGGCCCGGTACTTCACGTACTCGGACGGCGAGTCACACAGGTCCAGGCCGATGATCCTGGCGCCCTCGCGCGCGAAGCGGATCGCGTGCTTGCGGCCCTGGCCGCGGGCCACACCGGTGATGTAGACGACCTTGCCGTCGAAATCTCCCATTACAGGGGGTGTCCTTCTCTTCCGTGGTGGTGGGTCAGACGCCGAGACGGCGCATGAAGTCGTCGGGGATGACGTAGTCGTCGCGGTTCAGCTCGGAGATCGAGGACTTGCTCAGCCCGATGAGGCTCGAGTCGAGTCCGGAACGCATGATGTCGAGGACGTTCTCCACTCCCGCCTGGCCGTTGGCCCCGAGCCCCCACAGGTACGCGCGACCGATCATCACGGCCCGGGCACCGAGCGCGAGTGCCTTGGCCACGTCCGAACCGCGACGGATGCCGCCGTCGAGCAGGACCTCTACCTGATCGCCCACCTCGTCGGCGATCGGCGCGAGGCACCGGATGGACGCCGGGGTGGCGTCGAGGTTGTTGCCGCCGTGGTTGGAGACGGAGATCGCGGTGACCCCGGCGTCGACGGCCCGCTTGGCGTCGTCGACCCGGATGATGCCCTTGAGCATGACCGGTCCGTCGTAGTTCTCCACGACCCAGGCGATGTCCTCCCACGTGGCCGGCGGGGTGCCCATCCACTCGCCGTAGGCACCGAAGAACGTCGGGCCCATCTCGCCCTTGCCCACCAGGTTGGGGGTCGTCAGATCGGGGAACCGCTTGTTGACCACCACGTCGCGGGCCCACTCGGCGGCCCAGCGGGGACGCACGGCGATCTGCGGGGCGAGGGTGATCATGGCCCTGGCATCGAGCTTCTCCGGGATGGCCGGGCTGCCCCAGTCACGGCCCATCGAGAACGACCAGTCGGTGGTGAGGATGACCCCCGCCGCCCCGGCGGCCTTGGCGCGCTCCAGCCGCTCCAGCACCTTCTCCTTGCCGCCGAGCCAGTACACCTGGAAGAAGGTCTGCGGGTTGGCCGCGATGACCTCCTCGATCGGCTTGGACGCGAACGAGCTCAGTCCCATCGCGGTGCCGCGGGCGGCCGCGGCACGGGCCACATCCACCTCGCCGTCCGGCGTGACGGCCTGGACACCGGTCGGCGAGATCATCACCGGCAGGCTGATGGGCTGGCCCATCACCGTGGTGGCCATGTCACGGTCCTGCTTGGCGCCGATCACGTGGGGCTTGGGCTCGAGCTCGGTGAAGGCGTCCATGTTGTCGCGGATGGTCACCCCCGCCTCGCTGCCGCCGACGAGCGCCATGTACACGCTCTTGGGCAGCTTCTTCTTCGCGCGGCGCTGGGCCTCCGCGACAGACTCGAACCACGGGTTCTGGCGCCAGGGGTTGGCCTCGGCGATCTTCGACAGGCGGGACACGGTGGTGGCTGCTCCTTCTAGGGGGTTGGTCCGGGCCAGCGGGGTTCGTCCGGGCGGGCCGGCTCAGATCGGGGACTCGTCGCACAGGCTGGTGGGCCTGCGCGGCGGTGTCGTGACGAGGGTCAGCGGCACCGGGCCGGTGGGCTGCTTACGCGCCGCGAGCCCCATGGGCCGCGTGTGGTCCTGCGAGGGGTCGGGGATGCTGCGCTCAGCCGCGAGCAATCCCTCTCCGTAACCCTGGACGCACTCGGGGTCCGGGCCGTCCATCGGCAGCCCGGTGAAGAACTTGGCCGCCATGCAGCCACCCCGGCAACTGTCGTAGAAGTCGCAGGACGCACACGCCCCGGCCGACTGCGGCTCGCGCAGCTCACGGAACAACTCCGAGGTCTGCCACACCGTCTCGAGCCCGCCGTCGGCGACGACGTTGCCGGCGAGGAACTCCTCGTGGATGGCGAACGGACAGGCGTAGACGTCGCCGATCGGGTCGATCAGGCACACCACACGGCCGGCGCCGCACAGGTTGAGCCCGGGTAGCGAGCCCTGCGCCTGTCCTTCACCGAAGGGGGTCAGGTGGAAGAAGCTGTCGCCGGTAAGCACATCGGAGCCGTTCGCGACCAGCCAGTCGTACAGGTCCTTCTGCTGCTCGGGCAGGGGATGCAGGTCGTCCCACACGTCGGCGCCGCGGCCCGACGGACGCAGGCGCGTGATGCGCAGGGTCGCGTCGTACTTGTCGGCCAGCGCCTTGAACTCGTCCAGCTGGGTGACGTTCTCGCGCGTCACCACCACCGAGATCTTGGCGTCGGTGAAGCCGGCGTCCTTGAGGTTCTGCAGCGCACGGCAGGCCATGTCGAAGGACCCCGGGCCGCGGACCGCGTCGTTGACCTCCGCGGTCGCACCGTCGATGGAGATCTGGACGTCCACGTAGTCGCTCGCGGCCAGGCGCCTGGCGACCTTCTCGTCGATACGGACACCGTTGGTGGAGAACTTCACGCCCACCTGGTGGCTGGTGGCGTAGTCGACCAGCTCCCAGAAATCGGAGCGGACCGTCGGCTCGCCTCCGCCGATGTTGACGTAGAAGACCTGCATCTTCTGCAGCTCGTCGATGATCGACTTGCACTGCTCGGTGCTGAGCTCGCGCGGGTCACGGCGACCGGAGGAGCTCAGGCAGTGCACGCAGGCGAGGTTGCAGGCGTAGGTGAGTTCCCAGGTCAGGCAGATCGGCGCGTCGAGCCCACGCTCGAACTGGTCGACGAGGCGGCCGACGGGCGCCGGGGCGGGACGGTCGAGCATGCTGGTCATGAGGTCTCCTCGATCATGCGCGAGGCGGCGAGCTGGCCGAGCGCGTGCAGGTACAGCCGCGCTGTCGCCGGATCATCGATCGACACCCCGGCGGCGGCACAGGCGGCGCGCGCGGTGGGGTGGTCGGCGAGGGTGCTGACCACCTCGACGATGGTCGGCGACTTGAGGAAGCTGAGCTTGCGGGTGTGGAAGTGGTAGAGCAGTGCCCCGAACGGCTCGGGCCGGAGCGCCACGCCGGGGTGCAGGCGCCAGCCGGCGTCGAGGTCGAATTCCGCCGGGGCGGCTGACTGCTCGGCGTCGGCCGGCGCTGCTGCGGAGGTCATCTCAGTAGACCCCACACATGCCGTCGATGGAGACCTCCTCGATGAGGGCCTCCTCCAGCACGACCTCGGTGTTCTGCGTGTTCTCCATGACGTGTCCTTTCGTCTGGCACTCCAGCGACATCCCACCGGTTTCCGGTGAGATCTGCATCATATTGGCACTTAGTGCCAGTGGCAAGAGTCACTCATCTAGGCTCTCGTGTCATGGGAATGCCGGAAATGCCCGGAACCGAGACACGGCCCCCGGGACGTCGGCCGTCGACCACGCGCGCCTCCATCGTCGACGTGGCCCTCGACCTGTTCGCCCGGCAGGGCTACGACGCGACCAGCGTCGACCAGATCGCCGAGGCCGCGCACATCTCCCGCCGCACCCTGTTCCGCTACTTCCCCGGCAAGGCCGCCATCGCCTGGGGCGAGTTCGACGAGCAGATCGACCTCATGCTGGGGTACCTGGACGGCGTCCCAGAGAACACGCCGCTGCGCGACGCGCTGGCGGACGCCCTCATCGCGTTCAACACGTTCCCGCGCGAGCAAACGGAAGCGCACCGACTACGGATGCGCCTCCTGCTCGGCGTGGACGAACTGCAGGCGCACTCGACCCTCGTGTACGCCGACTGGCGCCGGGCCGTGGCCGGGTTCGTCGCCGCCAGGCTCGGCCAGACGGTGGACGATCTCGTGCCCGCCGCGACCGCGCACGCCGCGCTGGGGATCGCACTGTCCGCCTACCGCCTGTGGGTGGCCGAGCCCGGAGCCGACCAGGATCGCCTCCACGAGCTCCTGCGTCACGGGACGCAGATCCTCGCCCGAGAGGACGCGTTCGAGCCCGGTGGGCGACCGCGCTGAACTTACCGGCGGGTAACCTCGTCGTCGTGACCCACTCCGACACCTCCCCCACCCACCACACCGACACCTCCACCTACCGGCTGTGGAAGACCGCCACCCGGCTCCCGTTCGGCTCCCGCCTGTTCAGCGCGGCGGTGAGCCTCAAGGCCCCGTACTTCCGCACCGCGTACCCGCACGTCGTCGAACTCCGACCGGGCCGCTGCGTCGTCCGCGGACCCGGCTGGTGGGGCAACCGCAACCACATCGGCACCTTCCACGTGATCGCGGCGTGCAACCTCGCCGAGATGGCCATGGGCATGCTCGCCGAGGCCACGGTTCCCGCCACCCACCGATGGATCCCCGTGGGCATGAACGTGCGCTACCCCGCCAAGTCGACGGGCGGGATGACCGTCACGGCCGAGTGGACCGAGCTGCCCGACTTCGCGTCGATCACCACCGGGCAGGACGTCGAGGTGCCCCTGCGGTTCGTCGACGACGCGGGGGTCGAGCCCATCACCGGCTCGATCACCATCCGCGTCTCGCCCAGGAAGAAGCGCTGAGACGGTACCGGCTCTCCCGTCGGCGGGCTCGTCGGCGGGCTGACCGGCGCGCTAATCGCGGGTGCGGGCGTCGAAGGCCTTGATCGCTATCGGGGCGATCACCACCGTCAGGCCGACGATCCACAGCAGTGACGCCAGCACCGGGTGCTGCAGCGGGAGGGCGGCGTCCGGGCCGACGGCCGGGGCGTTGCCCCAGAGTTCCCGCATCGCCTGCACCACCGAGGAGAGCGGGTTCCACTCCGCGATCGCCCGCAACCACACGGGCATCGACTCCGGCGGGGCGAAGGTGTTGGCGACGAACGTGATGGGGAACGTCGTGGTGAACATGACGCCGTTCACCGCCTCGATCGTCTTGAGCCGCGAACCGACGACGATGCCGATCCAGATCATGACGAAGCCGAAGCCCAGCAGGATGAGGTATCCGAGCAGCGCGTCGATGATCCCGCTGCGGATCCGCCACCCCACGATGAGGCCCGTCAACGACATGACCACGACGCCGATCGAGGAGTGGATGAGGCTCGACGCGCTCCGCGCGATGAGGATGGACGCCCGCTGGATGGGCAGCGTCCGGAAACGGTCGATGATGCCCTTGTTGAGGTCGTTGCACAGTCCCGAGGCCACGACGAACGACGAGAACGCCATGGTCTGCGCCATGATCCCGGGAAGCAGCCACTCGCGGTAGTTCCCGCTCCCCGCCACGGCGATCGCACCGCCGAAGACGTACGCGAACAGCAGCACGAACATCACCGGCTGGATGGTGACGTCCGCGAGGTTCTCCGGCTGCCGCCGGATGTGGAACAGATTGCGGCGCACCAGCGCCGAGACCTGCCGGCCGAACGACGGGCCGTCCGGGCGGGCCGGGACGACGAAGCCGTCCGCGCTGGTGGTTCCCACGGCGGGGTCCGCGACGGTGCTCATACCCGGTACTCCTCCTCGGTGGTGCCGAGACTGGCGGTCTCGGATCGGGCGGTGTCGGATCGGGCGGTGTCGTCTCCGCCGGACTCGAGTCGGGGGTCCTCCGCCTTACGCCCCGTCAACGAGAGGAAGACGTCGTCCAGGCTCGGGCGCTGCAGGCCGATGTCGTCCAGCTCGATACCGGCCTCGGTGAACGCCGCGGCGATCCCCGCGAGCGCGGAGACACCTTCCGACGGCGCGGTGAGGCGGCGCGCGTCCCGGTCGACGTGGAAGTCGGCGATCCGGGTCGTCAGCACCCGCGCGGCTTCGTCGACGTCCTCCGGACGCGACACCGTGATCACCAGACTCGCCACCCCCGAGCGATCCTTGAGCTGCAGCGGCGTGCCCTCCGCGATGACGCGTCCGTGGTCGATCACGATCACCCGGTCGGCGAGCTGATCGGCCTCGTCGAGGTACTGGGTGGTGAGCAGCAGCGTGGTGCCGTCACGGACCAGTCCGCGCAACACGTCCCACAATTCGTTGCGCGACCGTGGGTCCAGACCGGTGGTCGGCTCGTCGAGGAACAGCACCGGCGGGGCCGCCACGAGACTGGCCGCCAGGTCCAGGCGGCGCCGCATCCCGCCGGAGTAGCTCTTGGCGACGCGGGTCGCCGCCTCGGTGAGCGAGAACTTCTCCAGCAGTTCGTCCGCCCGCGCCTTCACCGCCTTCTTCGGCAGCCCGTACAGGTCACCGACTAGCCGGAGATTCTCCCGCCCGGTGAGCAGTTCGTCCACCGTCGCCGATTGGGCGGTCAACCCCATCTTCTTGCGCACCAGTGCGGGTTCGGAGACGACGTCGTGGCCGGCCACCCGGGCGGTTCCCGAGGTCGGCGGACTCAGGGTGGTCATCATCCGGATCGTGGTGGTCTTGCCGGAACCGTTCGGGCCGAGCAATCCGAGGACCGTCCCGGTGGGGACGGTGAACGAGATGTCGTCGACAGCGGTGAAGTCACCGAATCGCTTGACGAGGTGTTCGGCCTCGATCGCCGGTGCGGACGTGGATCGGGTACTCACCCTCAAAGGGTGGCCTCCACCCGTGGAGTAGTCAACAGTCCCGCCGCGCCGTGCGGACAGATCCTGTCAGCAATGCGGTCCGCGGCGCCGGATCGGATGCCGACGAGCCCCGACCGACCTACCGTCGTTCCATGCCCCGCATAGCCATCACCTCCGTCCACGTCGACGACCAGTCGCGTGCGCTCACCTTCTACACCGAGGTCCTGGGGTTCGTCCACAAACACGACTTCCCCGCAGGCGACTTCCGCTGGCTCACGGTGGTCGACCCGGGTGACCCGAACGGCACCCAGTTGCTGCTCGAGCCCGATCAGCACCCCGCCGCCCGGGCCTACGCCACCGCGTTGCACGCCGACGGCATCCCCGCCGCCCAGTTCGAGGTGGACGACATCCACCGGGCGCATGCCGAGCTGCAGGAACGGGGCGCGCGGATCGTGCAGCCGCCCACCGAGGCGGGTCCGGTGTGGACGATGATCCTCGACGACACCTGCGGCAACCTCGTCCAACTCGTCACCGCCGCGGACGTCTGAGGTCCGGTCGCCGGAGCCGTACCCGGCTCGTCGACGTATCGTGGGGAGGCCGCGCCAGCGCCTTCCGACGCCCCCACGACCAAAGGATGACCGGTACCCGTGAGCCCCCAGTCGACCATCCCGCCGACCATCGCCCGTTCGTGGCTCCTGCTGCCCGCGGACAAGTCCGAGCGTTTCGACGACGCCGTGGACTCCGAGATGGACGTGGTGGTCCTCGACGTCGAGGACGGGGTGCGGCAGTCCGAGAAGGAACGCTCGCGCCGTGAAGTGCGCCAGTGGCTCGAGGCGGGCAACCACGCGTGGATCCGCATCAACGACGTCCGTTCGCCGGAGTGGGAGAAGGACCTCATGGCTCTGGGCCACTGCCCCGGGCTGGACGGAGTGATGCTGGCCAAGACCGAGAACGCCGAGCACGTCGCCCTCACCGCGGCCCGCCTGGCCGAGGGCACCCCGATCGTCGCCCTGGTCGAGTCCGCGGACGGCCTGGCACAGGCGGCGGAGATCGCCAAGACCGACCAGGTCGTGCGCCTGGCGTTCGGCGTCGGGGACTACCGCCGCGACACCGGGATCGGGTCCTCTCAGATCGCCCTGGCCTACACGCGCTCGCAGTTCGTGGTGGCCAGCCGGATCGCGCGCGTCGCCCCGCCGATCGACGGGCCGACCATCTCCAACGACACCCGGGTCCTCATGGACGCGGCGGAGCACGCCGTCGAGATGGGCATGACCGGCAAGCTGTGTCTCCGGGTCGACCAGGCGCCGTACATCAACGAGGTCCTCTCCCCCTCCGCCGCGGACGTCTCGTGGGCCGAGTCGGTCATCGACGAACTCGGGAACGGCGGCGAGCGCTGCCGCGACGGTTCCGACCTGCCGCGTCTGGCCCGCGCGCAGAAGATCGCCCGGCTCGCGCAGGCGTACGCCGTCGCGCGCTGACGGAAACCGCGGACGCCTGGCGCGTCGCGGACGTGACAGGGCCCCGGCCGCGGGTGCGGCCGGGGCCCTGTCGTCGCTCCGGGGCGGTCAGCGGGGCGAGTCGCCGGTGACCAGCGGGAGGCCGGGATCGCCGGCCCACGCGGTCATCGACCCGTCGTACACCGCCACGTCCTCGCGGCCGGCCAGCGCCAGCGCGTGGGCGACCCCGGTGGCCGCGATCCCGCCACCGCAGTAGGTGACGACCGTGCGGTCCTCGTCGAGCAGCCCGGCCGCCTCGAACTCGGCGCGCAGTTCCTCGAGCGGACGCAGCGTGCCGGTCTCGGGGTCCCGGAGGCGGGCCACCGGCAGGTTGATGCTGCCGGGGATGTGGCCGGGACGCCCGTACGAGGCGACGGCGCCGCGGTACGTGGCCTCGTCGAGGACGTTGACGAGGATCGTGTTCTCGTCGTCGAGGGCCGCGGTCACGTCCTCGGTGGACCGGATCAGTTCCGGCCGACGGACGCCCGTGAAGGTGCGCGGCGTCGGCACCGCGATCTCGTCGGTGACCTCGTAGCCCGCGGCCTTCCACGCCGGTAGGCCGCCGTCGAGGACCGCGACGTCGTCGAATCCCTCGAAGCGCAGGTGCCACCAGAACCGGGTGGCCCAGAACCCCTCGTGCTGGTCGTAGACCACCACGGTCGCGCCGTCCCCGATGCCGAGCCCGCTCGCGGCGGCCGCGAAGCGCTCGTGATCCGGCGCGGTGGCGGGCAGGGGGCTGGACGGGTCCGCGAAGTCGCCGAGCAGGTCGGCGAACAGGGCACCGGGGATGTGCTCGGGCCGGTACGTCTCGAGGCCCGAGACCGGGCGTGGGGTGCCGTCCGCGTCGGCGGTCAGGTGGGTCGTGGCGTCGACGACGACGAGGTCGGCCTCACCCAGGTGGTCGTGCAGCCACTCGGGGCTCACGGTGAGCGGAGTCGTCATGTCTCGTCCTTTCGATGGGGTACGCCCCCCGAGAATAGACAGATCTGTTCAGCTGACGCGCTGGAGCCGGACGTTGGCGAACTCGGTCAGGCCCCATCGTCCCAGTTCGCGGCCGTATCCGGAGCGCTTGACGCCGCCGAACGGTAGCCCCGGGAGGGTGGTGCCGTGTTCGTTGACGTAGGCCATGCCCACCTCGAGCCGCTCCGCCACCTCGGAGGCGCGCTCGGTGTCGGTGCCCCACACGGATCCGGAGAGCCCGAAGGGCGTGTCGTTGGCGATCCGCACCGCCTCGTCGATCGAGTCGTAGGTGTACACCATCGCGACGGGGCCGAAGATCTCCTCGCGGTAGGCGTCCATCTCCTCGGTGATGCCGGTGAGGATGGTGGGCTGCATGAACGCGCCGGGCCGGTCGATCGCCGCGCCGCCCGTGACGAGCGTCGCGCCCTGCCGGACGGCCGTCTCGACCTGCTCGACGACGTCGTCGCGGGCGTCCTCCGACGACAGGGGCCCGAGCTCGGTGCCCTCGTCGGCGGCGGGCCCGACGGTCAGCTCCTCGTAGAGGTTCTTCAGCCGGCCGAGGAAGTCCTCCTCGAGCTGCGTCGGGACGAAGATCCGCTTGGGCGAGTTGCACGCCTGCCCGCAGTTCGACAGCCGCGCCCGACCCACGGTCTCGGTGAGCTCGTCGAGATCGTCGGCGTCGAGGATGATGAGCGGGTCGGACCCGCCGAGCTCCAGCACGCTGGGCTTGAGGTTCTCCGCGGCCACCGTGGCCACCGCGGCGCCGGCTCCCTCGCTCCCGGTGAGGGAGACGCCCTTGATCCGCGGGTCGGCGATCATCTCGGCGACCGTGTCGCTGGAGGCGTAGACGTTGACGAAGACGTCCTCGGGTAGGCCCGCCGCGCGCTGCACCTTCTCGATGGCCGCGGACGAGCGGGCACAGATGCTCGCGTGCTTGAGCACGACGGTGTTGCCGAGCAGCAGGTTGGGCGCGGCGAACCGAGCGACCTGGTAGTAGGGGTAGTTCCACGGCATGATCCCCACCAGCGGCCCGACGGGCTCGTAGGTGACCCGGTTGAGACGCGCCTCGGGCACGTCCAGCGACTCGGGCTCCAGGAGGGCGGGACCGTGCTCGCCGTACCAGCGGTAGATCGACGCCGCGAGCTCCACCTCGCCCTGCGCCTGGTCGGGCAGCTTGCCCATCTCGGTGGTGATCGCCTTACCGAGTTCCTCGCGGTGCTCGTCGAAGGCGTCGGCGATCGCCACCAGGATGCGGGCCCGCTCGGCCACGTCGGTGGCGCGCCAGGTGGCGAATCCCCCGGTGACGGTGTCCAGGACGCCGTCGACGTCGCGGATCTGCTCGTACTCGCGGTCGGTCCGACCGGTGGACGGGTCGTGCGTGACGTACATGCGGTCCTCCCTCTTCTCGCGGCGGCCGGTGGTGGTACCCGGTCGTGTCCCGCGACGGTAGGCGGGGGGTGGGACCGTTGCATCCGGTCGGTGCGCCCCGACCCCGCCGCCGCGGTGGTGCGGGGCGGGGTCGCGGGAGGTCGGACGTGGGTGTCGGGGCCGGTGGATCAGCTCCAGCCCTGAGCGGCACGACGATCCGCGTCGGCCATGCCCTCGTTGCCCTGGGCGGCGGCGCGGGAGATCTCGGCGAGCATCGCCTGCAGCGCTGCCGCGGCCTGGTCCCAGTCGTTCTGGTGCGCCTGGTAGGCGACCGCGGCGTCGCCCTCCCACTCGGCGACCAGCGGGGCGAGGTAGGCCTTGAGGTCGTCGAGGGTGGTGCGCAGGCTGGTGGACGCCTGCGCGACCTGGCCGACGAGGGCCTCGATCGGGCCGTGGTTGTAGGTGATCTGTCCAGAGGTCATGACGGTCCCTTCCGGTGGTGGTGGTGTCGGCGATCAGAGGTTGAGCGGGCCGGTGCCGCCGGCCCGGGTGATGAGGGCGGCCGAGTCCTGGTCCGCGGCGTCGAACGACGAGCTGTTGGTCCGCATCGTCTCCGAGATCCCGGCGAGGGCGTTGTTGAGCTTGGCGCTCTGCTGCTGCCACTCGGTCATGATCTGGGTGAAGCGTGCCTGCGCGGCGCCGCGCCACACCGAGCCGCCGAGCTGGGACACCGAGTCCCGCACGGTGCCGAGCAGCCGGTCGATCTCGAGGTTCACGTCGTCGACCCTCCTGGCCGCCGTGTCCATGGTCCCGATGTGGGTGTTGAACCCGGTCATCTCGTCCTCCCCTGTGGTCGCTGCGGACTCCCCTTCTGGGTCCGTCACAGTGTTCGACGCGGCCGGGAGGTCGTTCGGTTCCACGGGATCGGGAAAATCTCCGTCGGGCTCGTCAGGAGGTGGCGTAGAGCCGGGCCGCCGCCTCGACCGGCGCGACCTCGGGTACGACGAACGACAGCAGGCGGGCCCGGTCGCACGCGTCCACGACCCGCTCGGCGACCCGTCCGCGCACGAGGACCTCCGCGGACCCGGTGGCCGCCTCGCGCCGCCGGCGCCTCAGGCCGGTGACCGCGTCGAGGATGCGCGGCACCTCGTCGTCGGCGGCGGTGTCGCGGAACGGGTCGCGGCGCTGCACCACGGCGCGGTCGACCAGGGTCAGTCCGCCGCGCGCACGTTCGACGAGTGAGACCGTGGTGCGTGTGCGGGAGGCTTCCACGCACACCGCCCAGCGCGCCGACGACGACGGGAGCGCCTCGGCCGTGACCAGGGCTGAGCGGACCACGCGGGCGGCGACCCCCACGTCCCGGGCGGCGGCCACGAGCCGGGTGGTGCGGCTCGTCCCCCAGTCGCTGGGCACCACCAGCACGGCGGCGTCGCCGTCACCGTCATTGTCGCCGGCTGAGGCCCCGGCCCAGCGCAGTGCGCGCGCGACGGGGGCCGCGAGGAGTTCGGAGACCGGCACGGAGAGGCCGGCGACGTCCACGCGGTCGCGGTGTGCGTGGGCGACCGGGTCCGCGAGGCACCGGGCCGGGAAGCGGGCGGCGGCCTCGTCGGCCCGATCCGAGCACTCGATGCGGTCGCCACCGGGCGGGAGCGCCGATCCGTCGAGGCCGGCGAGGACGGAGGCGGGGGCGACCACCGGGGACAGCACCGCCGAGGCGGACGCCGCCGCGACGGCCAGCCCCGAGCAGGACAGGTCGACGGCCAGGGTCGCCGCGCGCGCGTCGGTCACGGTTCGGACAGGGCGGTCTGGACCAGCCGCACGCCGCCGTCGCGGGTGACGAGCCGTCCCCGCCCCGCGGGCAGCGGGCCGGGTCGCACCCCTCCGAGCAGCGGCCCCTCCTCGCGGCTGCCGGACATGACGAGACCCGCGCCGCCCAGGTCGCGGATCCGGGCGACGAACGGGTCGAACAGCGCGCGCGAGGCGCCGGCGCTGCGCCGGGCCAGGACGACCGACAGGCCGATGTCCCGGGCGTGCGGCAGGAAGCGCGCCAGGGGCTGCAGCGGGTTGCCCCCTCCCGTGATGACGAGGTCGAGGTCGTCGACGAGGAGGTAGATCCTGGGTCCGCTCCACCACGACCGCGCGCGCAGCTCCTCGGCCGTGACGTCGGCGCCGGGCATGCGCTCGTCGAGGACCTGCGCCAGGTGCTCGACCATGGGCACGAGGGCCGTCTCGGTGGGCGCGTATCCCGCGAGGTGGTCCCCGGTGACCTCGCCGAGCATCGTGCGCCGGTAGTCCACCACGATGAGCTTGGCGTGTTCGGGGGTGTTCCCCGCGACCAGCCCGCGGGACAGCGACCGCAGAAGGGAGGTCTTCCCGCACTCCGAGTCGCCCAGCACCAGCATGAGCGGGTCGCCCTCCAGGTCGGCGTAGACCACCGTGAGGTCGGCCTCGTCCACGCCGAGCGGGAGGCGGGTGCGACGACCGTCGGCGTCGGGACGGGCCAGGCTCGCGACCTGCGCGTAGGGCAGCACCTCGGGCAGCATCCGGACGGGGGCGGCGCCGACGTCGCCCACCCGGGCGCGCCACCGCCGGGCGAGGTGACGCGAGGCCTCGGCGGTCGCGTCGGCCATACCCTCCGGGTCGACCCGACCGTCGAGCCGGGGCTGGTAGACCAGCATGTGATCGCGGGTGCGGGTGAGTCCCCGCCCCGGGGCGGCCGGGACCGTCATCGCCGCGCGCCGGTCGATCATGGAATCGGTGGGATCACCCAGGCGCAGCTCGACCCTGGTACCGAGGGCGTCGCGCAGCGCCGGCCGCAGGTCCGCCCAGCGGGAGGCGGACAACACCACGTGGATCCCATAGGACAGCCCGTCCGCGGCCAGGCCCAGGACCACGGCCTCGAGGTCCTCGAACTCGGTGCGCAGGGCCTGCCATCCGTCGAGTACCAAAAGGACGTCGGGGTACTCCGCCACGGGGCGCCCGTTCCGGTCGATCTCCCGACGGCGCGCCTGGTCGACGGAGGTGATACCCGCCTCGTGGAAGGCGGTCTCGCGACGACGACGCTCGGCGTCCACCTCGGCGATCGTGCGCCGGATTCTCTCCTCCTCGCCGCGGCGGGCGACCCCGCCCACGTGCGGCAGGTCCGCGACTGACTGCAGCAGTCCGCCGCCGAGGTCCACGACGTATACCGACAGCCGGTCGGGCTCGGTGGTCGCGGCCGCGGACAGCACGAGGGTGCACAGCGTCGTCGACTTGCCGGAGCGGGTGCCGCCGACGACGGCGACGTTGCCGTCGGCCCCGGACAGGTCCACGTACCAGGTGTCGCGGCGCTGCTCGAACGGCAGGTCCACCTCGGCGAGCGGGAACCGCAGCCCGACCGGCCGGACGGCCGCGATCGCGGCCCCCGCCGGGTCCGAGCCGGTCGGCTCGGTGCCCGTCGGTTCGGTGCCCGTCGGTTCGGTGCCCACGGCCGAGTCCAGCGGGGCGCCCTCCCCCAACGGGGCCAGCCACACCTCGTGCGCGGGTCGGCCGTGCCCGGCGAGTCGGCCCACCAGGACGTCGAGCAGGCTCGCCGACTCCCCCGCGCCGTCGGCGTCCGCGGCGTCGCCGGGAACGAGGTCCTCCTCGTCGTCGCCTCCGATCACCACCGGTGGGGTCGGCACCGGCATGTACCAGGCGGTGAACGGCCGCACCGCGGCCCGGGCGGCGACCATGGCCACCGTGGAACCGTCGAGGCGTCGGTCCTCGGTGTACGGACCGGAGACATAGGCGGCGTCGAACCGCACCGGGTCGCCGGCGTCCACCTTGAGGTAGCCGGCGCCCGGGGTCGCGGGCAGGTGGTAGGCGTCGGTCACGCCCAGAACCGTGCGGGACTCGGTGGCCGAGAACGTCTTGAGCGCGATCCGGTAGGACAGGTGGCTGTCCAGCCCGCGCAGCCGTCCCTCCTCGAGGCGCTGGGAGGCGAGCAGCAGGTGGATGTGCAGGGACCGCCCGAGGCGCCCGATCGTGAGGAACAGCTCGGCGAACTCGGGCTTGGAGGACAGCAGTTCGGAGAACTCGTCGACCACGATCACCAGCGCGGGGAGCGGGTCCAGCGGGGCGCCCTTGGCGCGGGCGGCCTCGTACTCCGCGACGTTCGAGTAATTGCCGGCCGCGCGGAGCACCTCCTGGCGCCGGGTGAGCTCCCCCTCGAGGGCGTCCCGCATGCGGTCCACCATGGTGACCTCGGCCTGCAGGTTGGTGATGACCGCGGCGACGTGCGCCAGCGACTCCAGCCCGAGGAACGTGGCGCCGCCCTTGAAGTCCACCAGCACGAGATTGAGCGAATCGGGGTCGTGGGTGGCGACGAGGCCCAGCACGAGGGTGCGCAAAAACTCGGACTTGCCGGATCCGGTCGCGCCGATGCACAGCCCGTGCGGACCCATGCCACCGTGAGCTGCCTCCTTGAGGTCCAGCTCCACAGGCGCGCCGTCAGGACTAACCCCCACGGGCACGCGCAGCCGGTCGCGCTCGCCGCGGCGTCGCCACGCGACCGCCGGGTCGACCTGGGTGGCCACGCCGATCCCCAGCAGGTCGGGCAGGCCGGGCGCGCGGCGGGTCGAGGTGGAGCCGTCGGCGTGGGTCACCGTGTCGGCGGGCCGGTAGCGCGACAGCGCCATGGCCAGGCGTTCGGCCTCCGGCGGGCTCATCGCGTCGACACACGCGACCTCCTCCTCCCCCGCCTCGGTGCGGACGCGCGCCACACGATCATCGTCGACGCGGATGCACAGACCCCGGCGCAGCGCGAGGTCGCGCAGCTGCCCGGCGCGGCTGCCGGAGACCTCGAGCACCGTGACGCCGTCGAGACCGTCCTCGGCCAGGAGACGCTCGGCGCCGGTGACGCCGACCCCGTCGACGACGACGACGAGGTGCGCCCGCCCCGGGACACCGGCCGCGCTCGGGGAGAAGGCGGGACGGTCCGAGAGGTCGGTCCCGAGCATCGACTCGACCCCGGCGAGCGAGAACTCGGTGAGCCGGACCCGCCCGCCGCCGTCGGTGTAGACGGGGTGTTCGTGGTGCGGGAGCCATTTGAGCCACTCCCAGGCCCGGCGGGCGTCGCCCTCGCTCGCGGCCACCGCGACGCGGACCCGGTCGGGACCGTGGGCCACCACGAGGCCGGCGATCATGGCGCGTACGGCGGCGCGTACGCGGTCGACGTCGCCGTCGAGGGACAGGGCGGCGAACGCGCGCAGTTCCAGCGCGACGGGCAGCTCGTCGACCACCGAGTGCACGCGGACGAAGCGTCGCATGCTCACCACCGACACCGGCTCCAGGTCGTCGACGGGACCGGCGTCCGGGGCCTCGAGCCGGGTCGCGAGCGACTGGCGGCCGGGGCCCACGCGGATGGTGAGGTCGTCGGGATCCGACTCGTCGCGCTCCCACATGCGGGGCGTACCGACGAGCGCGGGCAGCTCGACGGGGTCCGGGTGGCGCCACAGTGCGGCCGCCCGCTGCGCGGCCGCGGTCTCACGGACGATGTCCCTGGTCTGACCGAGGTAGCGCAGGTAGTCCTTGCGCAGTTCGTCCGTCTCGGCGGTCTTGCTCCCGCCGGTCAGCGTGCCGGCGAGCATGCCCACCGCCGAGACGGCCATCATCACGGGGAAGAGCATGAACACGGGGTTGCGCATCATTCCCGTGCGCATCATCACCACGACCATCCCGCCCACGGCCACCACCAGGACGATCGGCAGCACGATCTGGATGAGCGGACGCGGGGTCGGCCGCGGCAGGGCGGGCGGCGCCTGCAGCGCGATCTCGCCGCCGGGTATGGGCGGGGCGTCGAGCTTCTCGGCGCGCGCGAACACGACGTCACCCATCAGCGGCACCCGTGTGCGTCATCTGCGATCGTCCCCTCCACTGCCGACGGGCGCGCGGCGCGCCGCCGGGAGTTGGGGCCCCCACGAGCGCCCTTCCGCCCCGACAATGATCGGCGTATCGGGTGGCGATGTTAGGGCAGTACACGTCCTGGCGGGGGCACCAACCGGGAACGAGCAGGAGGTCGGTGAGATGTCGGCGGACAGTGAGATCAGGGGCGTCGCCGCGGGCGTCGAACCCCTGGACCAGCGCCGGGTGTCGGTGGTGTGCCGCTCCACCCGGGTGGATCTGAGTCTGCCCGCCCACCTCGAGCTGGTCGCGGTGATCCCGGAGGTCGTGGACCTCGTCCGCGACCACATCCGCGCGGCCGCGGGCCCGGCGTCGGGGGTGGACGTCGACGCCCGGATGGGCGGCGGCACCGGCGGGTCCTGGCAGCTGTCCCGACTGGCCGGCGGCCCGCTGGCCGTGTCGGAGACCCTCGCCCAGCAGCGCGTCCACGACGGCGAGATACTCGTGCTGGACCACCGCCCGGTGCCGACGCCCGCCCCGCTGTTCGACGACGTCCTACAGGGACTGACCGAGCCGGACGTGGCCCGCTCCGCCTCGTGGGACCGCCGTGACGCGGTCACCACCGCGACCGCCGCGACCGCTGTCGTGGCGGTCGCCGCCGCGGTGGCGGCGACACGGCAGTGGTGGCTCGACGGCGGGCTCACGACCCCGCTGGTGTCGTTTCTGCTCGGGCTGCTCGGCCTGGCCGCGGTCCTCGCCCTGCGTCGCGCCTCGGTGCACGGGTCCGCGGACGCCGTCGCGGGTGCGTGTGCAGTGGGCTTCACGGTGCTCGCGGGGGCCACCGTGGGTGGCCCTCCCGTCGGCGCCGGGCATCTCCTGGGCGGGCTCACGGCCGGGTCGGTCCTCGCCGCGTTGTTGCGGTCGACCGTCTTCCGCCCCGGGCCGGCCCTCGGCTACGACACCGCCGCCGGGTACCTCGCGGCGTGCGTGGCGCTCGCGACGGGCGCGGTCGGTGCGCTCGTGGCGGCGACGACCCCCACGCCGGCCCCCGCGGTGGGCGCCGGTGCCGTGCTCGTCGGGCTCCTCGTGCTCACCGCGGCCCCGCGGATCGCCGTCTGGGCCGCCCGCATCCCCATCCCGCCGGTGCCCGCCCCGGGCGAGGACGTCGAGGCCGGCGACCTCGAGGACATCGACCACGACGTGCGCGGTAGGGCCCGCGGCCCCCTGCCCACGCCGGGCGTGTTGCGGCACCGGTTCCTCACCTCGCGGTCCTGGCTCACCGGCCTGTTGGCCGCGGCCGGCGCGGTCTGCACCGCCGGGTCGCTGACGTCCCTGACCGGCGACGGCGACACCACCCGCTGGTCGGCTCCGCTGGCGCTGGTCCTCATCGTGGTGCTGGTGCTGCGCGGGCTGGGCTACGCCGACCGGGTCCACACCGCCGTGCTGCTCATCTCGGCGCTCGTGCTGACCGCCAGTGTACTGGTGGGCGCGGGCCTGACCGTCGACTCGCCGGTGGGGGTCGTCGTCCCGGCCGCGGTGGCCGTCGCCGCGGCGGTCATCGTGGCCGCGTCGGTCCTCCCGCACGTCGACCTCTCCCCCGGGGCGCTCCGGGCCGTGGGCGTGGTCGAGGCCGTCGCCCTCTGCGCGATCGTCCCCCTCGCGGTGGGTGCCATGGAGGTCTACTCCCTCGTCCGCCAGCGATGACCGACCCGGGACCGGCCGCGCGCCCCGCCCACGGCCGCCGTGCCGCCCGTGTCGCCCGTGCCGTCCGGCGGACCGCTGCCACGGCAGCCGTGGCAACGGTGGTGGCCGGTCAGCTGCTCGCCCACCCGGCGGGGACGCCCGCCGCGTCCGCGGTGGAGCGCCCGTCGATCGACGGCCCGGTCCCCGAGGGCTCAGGGCTGGACTCCGGGCCGCTTCGCCTGGACGGCCCGTGCCGCACCACCGCCGCCGTCCTCGACCCGACCGCCCCACCCGCCTCGGCGACCGCCGCCGAGCTGGCCGACGCATGGATCCACGGCCGCGGGGAGGGCCAGGTCGTGGCGGTCATCGACACCGGGGTCAACCCCGGGCCGCGGCTGCCCCGGGTCCGCGGCGCCGGTGACGTGGTGCCCGGCCGGGACGGTACAGAGGACTGTGACGCCCACGGCACGCTCGTGGCCGGGGTGCTCGCGGGCACCGAGGACGCCACCGGACACTCGGGCATCGCACCCGGCGTCGAGATCGTCTCGATCCGCCAGTCCAGCAGCGTCCTCCGGGCCGAGAGCCCCGGCCCCGACGGCCCGACGGTCGGGGCCGGGGTCGGCACCCTGTCCACCCTCGCCCGGTCGATCCGGGCCGCCGTCGACGCCGGCGCCGGCGTCATCAACATCTCCGAGGTCGCCTGCGTCCCCTCCGGCACCGTGCTCGCAGACGCCACCCTCGGCGGTGCGATCCGCTACGCCGCCGTCGACCACGACGTCGTGGTCGTCGCCGCCGCCGGGAACGTCGGCGAGGCGTGCGGCGAGCAGAACCCGCCCTCCGCCGACCCGTCCGTACCGGGCGACGACGGTTGGGACGACGTCCTCACTATCGCCTCCCCCGCCTGGTACGACGACCACGTGCTCACCGTCGGTGGCGTCGACGCGGACGGCGCCCCCGCGGAGTTCTCGTTGCGCGGCCCGTGGGTGGACGTCGCCGCGCCCGCCGTGGGGCTGCGGTCCGTGGGCGCCGACGGCGCGGGCGTGTCCGACTTCGTCGTGGCCGGCGACGGCTCCCGCACCCCGATCAGCGGCACCAGCTTCGCCGCGCCGTTCGTCGCCGGCACCGCCGCGCTCGTCCGTCAGGCCCACCCCGGACTCACCGCACGTCAGGTGATCGCCCGGATCGAGGGCACCGCGATCCCTGCCGCGGGCGGGCACGACCACGCGATCGGCCACGGGGTGGTGGACCCGGTGGCGGCCGTGACCGGCGTCCGTAGAGCCGGCCGTCCCGCCCCGTCGACCACCACGATCGCCGCTCCCCCGCCCGATCCCGGCCCACCGGGTGCGGGCGCCGGCGCGGGCGTGGCGGCGGGCGCTCTGGCCCTGGGCGCGATGGCCCTCGTCGTCGTCACCCTGCTCGGGTCCCGCGACACCGGGCGCCGCGACGACCGACACACCCTCGCCGACTGACGGCGCCCCGCCGCCCGTCGCGCACCTCCCACCCGTCACGGGCCACCGCCCGCCACGCGCCCGGTTCAGCGCGTCGCGTCGTCCGGACCCGCCGGCTCCAGATCCGAGCCGTCCCGGGCGACCAGCGCCGACCCGCGGTCCAGGCGCGGTCCGGCCGGGAGGCGGTCGAGAATCGCGGTGTCCACGGGCACCGGCGCGCCACCCAGGCCGAGCACCGCGGCGGTCGGTGCGTCGGGGACGTCGAACCGCACGCCGGTGTCGGCCACGATCGTCGTGACCGCGGTGCGCGTCGTCGTGCCCCGTCCCGTCGCCGCGACGAGCAGCCCGCCGCCCGGCACGCCCACGGCGTCGACCGCCGGGCCTCCGCCGTCGGCGCCGGCCACCGCCCGGGCCTCCCCGGGGCCCGGAGCCGGCGCGCCCGCCACCAGGGACACCCGGCGCGCGGCGGGGCCCGGCCCGCCCGCGTCGCGCACGCACATCACCGGCGAGGCGGACGTCTCCAGCACCGTCGGGCGCTCGCCGGGGAAGGCCTCCACGTCCAGCGCCACCGACCGCGGCACGCCCATCCGGTCCGGCGGCACCTGCGCGACCGTCCCGACCGTCGCGGTGGACCGGATCACGTCGGCGAGGACCGGTCCGACCTCCTGCACACCGTCGGCCAGCGCGACGTGGGTCCGCGTCCCCGTGGCCGTGTCCACGGTGAACACCTGGCCGATCCGCAGCCCGTGGAGTCCGTAGTCGACCGGTTCGCCCGCCATCTCGATCACCGGCCGGCGCACCGGGTCCACCTCCGGCAGCGGGTCCACCAGGGCCGCCGTGACCGGACGCGGGTCGACCCCGCCGAGGCCGAGGATCTCCAGCAGGTCGCCGTCCCCGAGGTCGATGCGCGCGCGGGTGCCGTCGCGGAGCAGCCAGCCGGTGCCGTCCTGGTCCGCCAGCACGATCTCGTCCGGGCCCGTCTCGCGACCGGACGCGGCCCCGGCGTCAGCGTCCTCCCGCGCGACGATGCTGGTGCCGGTGACGCGCGGGCGTCCGCGGTCGGCGTCGACGACCTCGTCGCACACCGTCCACGACACGGCGGCCGCCGCCTCGGCGTCCCGGTGACCCGGTAGCGCCGAGGGCGCGCCGGGGATGCCGAGCAGCCCGCCGCGCGGGGTGCCGGCGATGTCGGCGTCGCGCACGGTCCGCGGCTCCGCCGGCTCTCCTGACACGAGGCGCGCGGACGCGAGGTTGCGCACGGGGTGCACCTTCTCACCGGCGCGCACGTACATCTGACCGGAGTCCCGCCCGACCATGATCATCGTGCTCCCGACGTCCGGGGCGGGGTCGAGCAGGGCCAGCACCGCGGCCCCGGCCACACCGAGCACAGCCGCGACCACGCCCACCGTCAGCCCCGTCGACTGACGCCTGAGCGGATCGTGCAGCATCCGGACGTCCCGGGCGACCACGGCGTGGCGGGCCCGGCGGGCGAGAAAGCGGTGGCCGTCCACCTGCGCCCTGGTCGTCGGCTTGAGCGGCACCGGCGCGGCCCCCTTTCCACGGATGTGGGACCCCCGCGGCCGGGGGCACCGGGGGTAGGGTACGCCAGGATCCGGCCCCCGTGGCCGGTCTTCCGGGCGCCGTCCGCACGCGCCCGAGTGCTCGGGACAGGCGTGGAGGAGGCGGGTGGATGACGGCGGTTCCCACCCTGGCCGGGCTGCTCGCCGCGCTCGTGGCGACGGTCGTTCTCACCGTGGTCTGCCCGCCGCAGGCGCAGCCGTGGGCCCAGTTCGCGACGGTCGCGCTCGTCGCCACCGTGATCACCGCGCGCCGCGGCGGCCGCCCGGTGCTGGCGCGCCCGGGGACCGCGCGTCAGCGGCCCGTCGACGTGGTGGACCTCGTCGCCCCGGACCGCTCCCCCGTCGGATGCGTGGAGGGCGAGCGCGTGGTGACGACCGCCGTGGAGATCTCGGCTGGCGCGCTCGTGACCACCGAGGTGGGGCGCGACGACCCGGCCGCGCATCGTGGTGTCCGCCTCCCGCTGGCGGTGGTGGCGCGCCAGCTCGAGCAGGGCGGGGTGCGCCTCGAGGGGATCGACGTGGTGGCCGACGGTCGCCGCGCCGCGACGGGTGGCGACGGCGAGGTGTACGACGCGCTCGTCGGCCCGCTCGCGCTGATCTCGCACCGACGCGTCCACCTGCTGCTGCGGTTCGACCTCGCGCGGCTCGCGCTGGGGCCCGCCGGACGGGCCGACGGCTCGCTGGAGCAGGTGGTCACGGTGGCCACCGAGCGGTTGCGCCGGTCGCTGGTGCATCACGGGGTGCCGTGCCGGGTCCTCGACGCGGCCGGACTCGCCGGCCTCTACCTGGACGCCGAGGGCGACCCGGGGCCGGGCGTCGGCGTGGTGGTGCGCCCGTCCGCCGACCCGCGGTCGGTGATCGACGGGCTCACCGCCGTGCGGGCCGCGCGCGTCACCGAGGTGCTCCGTCTGAGGCGTGTGGAGGGTCGTGACGACGTGGTGGACGTGGTGACCACCGTGGGGCTGACCGGCGTGGCCGAGGGGGCTGTGGCCGAGCGCGTCCTGCCGACCACCGCCAACACCTGCCATCGACTGCCGTCGGCGGGTGTCCTGCCCGTCCCCGGCGAGGAGATGCCCGTGGCCGTGGCCGGGTCGCTGGTCCGGCGCCGTGTCGACGAGCTCGCAGCCCTCGCCCCGCCGGCGCACGGCTGCGGACAGATCCTGGGAGCCACCCGCACCGGGGGCGCGGCGGCGGTCCAGCTGGCCGGCCCGCATCTGCGGTCGGTCCTGCTCGCCGCGGGACCCGCGGTCTGCCGACAGGTCGCGTTCCGCGCGGTCGCGGCCGGCTACCGGGTCGCGGTGGTCACCGACGTCCCCGACCGGTGGCGGCCCCTGACCGCGATCGGCGACGAGTCCCGCTACCGGATCGTCGACCCCGACGCCTCCGACGCGGGAGCCCCGGTCGACGCCGTGATGTGGGATGTCGACGGCCCGTTGACCGAGGGGCGCATCGACGCCCTCGCCGGGCCGGGCGGGCCGGACGTCACCCCGCCCACCGTCGTCCGCGTCGACGCCGACTGGGACCTGCGGGGCGAGCGGCACGCGGACACCGCGGCCCCGCCGGACCTCGTCCTGGACGGGCGGATCGACGGGTGGATCTCGATCGAGCCGCGCGCGGGTGAGTCCCGCCGCGTCTCGGTGGTGGCCGGGCCAGGCGAGGAGGCGTTCGTCGGCCCCCTCACCGTGCCGGGCGAGCTCACACCCGCAGGTGCTGCACCTTCCGCCAGCCCGGATCGTCCGTGACGGTCACCGTCACCTCGCCCTGATCCCAACCGGACGCCGCCACCCGCAGCTGCTCGTGGGCGGGGGTCGTGGAATCGACGTAGAAGTGCAGCAGACGGCGCCCGTCGCAGCTCTCCGCCCCGACGCACTCGCCGTCGCCCTCGAGGCGCTCGACGAGGTGGTCCTCGAGATCCCGCAGGCCGGGCAGCGAGCGAGAGCCGGGCAGGCCCCCGTCCTCGACGTCCGTGTACGGCACGTCGACGGCGACGTGGCGGTCGAATTCCGGCGCCGACAGGGCGACCAGCGGGACGCGGACCACGGCCACGAGCGGGCCCCGGTCGGTGTCCCCGTGGAGGATCTGCCACGCCGGGTCGCCCA
This sequence comes from Dietzia cinnamea NBRC 102147, assembly GCF_001571065.1. Classification (GTDB taxonomy): domain Bacteria; phylum Actinomycetota; class Actinomycetes; order Mycobacteriales; family Mycobacteriaceae; genus Dietzia; species Dietzia cinnamea. Next base: position 56,509 of record NZ_BCSW01000009.1, on the reverse strand, counting down.
GCTCGTCGGTGTTGTCCGCGGCGAGCTCACGCAGGATCCGGGGCAGGTCGGCGAGCGGCACCGCGTCGACGCCAGGCGCGGTGGCATTGGCCCTGATGAGCCCGACCCACGTCTCGACCTGCTCCTCGCCGCACAGGGCGTCCAGCAGGAGGTAGGCGGCGATCGACGAGTCGGCCCCGGTCAGCGCGGTGAACGCCGGGTGGTGGACGGTGACGTCGGCCCGGGACAGCCCCAGGTCCACCACGACCTCGGCGTCATCGAACCCCAGCCGGTGATCGCGGAAGTACATCGCGCAGCCCCGGACCGGCTCACGCAGGTCGGCGAACGACCACGTCTCGTCGGCCCGCGGCGCGGCGGCCAACCACCGGCGCGCGGCGCCCCGCAGCTCGGGCACTCCGGCCGCGGTGACGGTCAGCCGGTGGGGCACCTCCTCGCAGCCCGGGACGAACTCCCACGACAGGCCGGGATCGATGGCCTCGATGAGCGAACTGAGCTCCGCGACCACCCGCCCGGTGACGCCGGAGTCGATCGCCGCGGTGGCCCGGCGCCTGCCGTCGGCGGACCACCAGCGCCAGAAGGTGGTGATGGCCCGGTCCGATCGCGAGCGGGCCGTCTCGATGCGCACGCCGGAGAAGTCCAGCGATCGCGAGAGCTGCCGGGGTCGAGCCGCGCGAATCGCCATGTGTTCTCCTCCCGTGGCCGCGGTCCGTGAATGCGTGTCTCACCCCAGTATCCGGATTACCCGCCGATCGCGCCCGCGCCGACACACCCGGACAGGTCGTAAGGCTGATCGCGGTGCGGGTGCGGCGGGACGGTGACGGTGGCATGGTCGGAGCCATGACCTCCTCCCAGGACCTGGCCGGGCTGTCTTCCGGAGCGCAGCACGGCCGGCGGGTGCTCGTGATCGGCGCGACCGGATACATCGGATCGCGGCTGGTACCCCGGCTCATCACGGACGGTGCCGAGGTCTCGGTGCTCGCGCGCACCCCCGCCAGACTCGACGACGTGCCGTGGAGAGACGAGGTGACCATCCACGAGGGTGGCCTGGGCGATGCCGACGCTCTCCTCGCCGCCCTCCGCGAGACCGACGTGGCCTGCCACCTCGTGCACTCGATGGGTGGCTCCAGGGACTTCGAACGGGAGGAGCGCGAGACCACCGAGCAGTTCGTCCGCGCCGTCGAGGAGGCGGGTGTCGAGCGCATCGTCCACCTGTCTGGCCTCCATCCGGAGGGCGAGGAGGAGCTCTCCCCCCATTTGCGGTCCCGCGCCGAGGTCGCCCGGATCATGCTCGAGTCAACCGTGCCCGCGCTCGTGATCCAGGCCGGGGTGGTAATCGGCTCCGGCTCGGCGTCATTCGAGATGATCCGGCACCTGACCACCCGGCTCCCGGCCATGGTCACGCCCAAGTGGGTGAGCAACCACATCCAGCCCATCGCGATCCGCGACGTCCTGCACTACCTCTCCGCGGCCACCACGGTCCCCCTGTGCGGCGAGCTGGCCCACGGCCGGGCCATCGACGTGGGCGCGCCGGACTTGCTCACCTATGGCGAGATGATGCAGGTCTACGCCGAGGAGGCCGGACTGCGGCGCCGGGTCATGGTCCCCGTACCGGTGCTCACCCCCAAGCTGTCCTCCCACTGGCTGGGACTGGTCACACCCCTCGAGACCGGCCTGGCCAAGCCGCTCGTGGAGTCTCTGCGCTGCGAGGCCGTCGTCGCCAGGGACGACGCCGACGAGGTGCTCGGGCCCCCGCCGGGCGGGCGCACGACCTACCGCGACGCCCTGCGCGAGGCGCTCCGGGTCCCGCACGGTCCGGCGCGGCCACCCCTGTGGGAGGGCGCGGATCCGCTCGGCGACCCCGCGCGCCTGCTGCCGTCCGACGCCGACTGGGCCGGGGTCCGCCCGCCCACCCTCGGGCGCACGCGATCCCGGCCGTGACGTCCGGGCAGCGGGACCGGGACACGCCCACCGGCCGCTACCTGCGGGCGCTGCGGACCGGTGACATGGACACCGCGCCGTCGCACCCGTCCCGGCGGCGCGTCCTCGTCGTCGTCGTCACCCTCGTCGTCGGCGCGGCGGTCGGCGCGTGGGCGCTCCGGATCCCCGCCGGGGACGCCCTCTTCTACCCCGCCACCGCTCTCCTCGCCGCGGTGTGGCTGACCGGCGCGTTCGCCTCGGGACCGATCCGGGTGGGCTGCGAGCCGTACCGCCCGCGCCGGCCGGTGCTGTCCTCGGTGCTCACGGCCGCCGCGCTCGCGGTGGTGTTCTGCCTGGGGGCGCTCGTCGTGGCGCGTATCGAGCCACTCCGCGACCCGGTCGACGCGCTCCTCGCCCACGCGACCGTGGGGAACCTCGCGCTGGTCGCAGCCCTCACGGCGGTCAACGGGGTCGCCGAGGAGTGCTTCCACCGCGGTGCCGTGTACTCGGCCGTCGCCAACCTGCGGCCGATCCTCACGACGACGGTGATCTACGCGACCGTCACGGCCACCGCCGGGATCCCCCTGCTGGTGCTCGCGGCCGTCATCGTGGGTGTCGTGACGGCGCTACAGCGGCGCGCCACCGGCGGCGTCCTCGGGCCGGCGATCACGCACGTCGCGTGGTCGATGGTGATGCTGTTCGCGCTCGGCCCGATCCTCGACGCCGCGCGGGCCTGATCCCCGCAGGACCACGCGGCGCGGCCCGGCCCCGCTATCCCCCGCAGCACCCCGCCGCGCCGCCGCCCGGGCCCGGCCGCAGCTCGCGCGTGACGAGGTTCCGCGCGGCGAGCTCGTCGTCCGCCGGGTAGTCGACCCCGATCAGCGACAACCCGCGCGCGGGCGCCACGGGCACCGCGGAGGACCGCTCGGTCTCCGCCAGCAGCCCGCTGATCCAGTCGAGGCTGCGCCGGCCCTCCCCCACGGCCATCACGGCGCCCACGAGGCTGCGCACCATCGACCAGCAGAACGCGTCCGCGCTGACCGACGCCGTCCACACCTCGGTCGCACCGGGCGCGTCCGCACCGCGCGGATCCGGCTCGGTCCGCCACTCGAAGCGCTGCAGCTCCCGGATGGTGGTGGCACCCTCGCGGCGGCGGCAGAACGCGGCGAAGTCGTGCAGGCCCAGCAGCCGCTCCGAGGCCGCGCGCACCGCCTCGAGGTCCGCGGTGCGGGTCCACGCCGCCGTGTCGCGGGCGCGGGTGGGTTCGGCGCCCCACGGCGCGGTGGTGAGGCGGTACTCGTAGTGACGGCGCAGGGCGGAGAAGCGGGCGTCGAACTCGTCCGGCACCCACCGCGCGTCCATCACGGCGATGTCCGCGGGCAGCAGCCGTGCGAGCCTCCGGACCAGCGCCTCAGGGCGCCCGTCCAGCGAGCGCTGGTCGAGCCACGCCGGGTCCACGTCGACGTGGCAGACCTGGGCGCGGGCGTGCACCCCGGCGTCGGTCCGGCCCGCGACGGTCAGCGTGACCGGGTTCCGCAGCACGGTGCCGAGTTCGGCCTCGAGCACCCCGCACACCGTCCGCAGCCCGGGCTGACGCGCCCACCCGGAGAAGTCGGTGCCGTCATAGGCGACGTCGAGGCGGATCCGGCGGGTGCTCACGGCCTACAGACGCTAGACCACGCCCGCGCGCGCCCGCCACACCAGCCCACCGCCGCCCGGTCCGGCACGATGGCCCCATGTCGTCGCCGCGCCCACCGTCGTCCCCGTCCCGACCGGCGCCGGGGTGGTCCGCCCCGTCGGTCCGTCCCCCGCACCGCGCCGCGCGTAGCCGCCCACGCAATGCCGCGCTCCTCGCCGTCGGCGTAGCCGTCGCCCTCACGCTGGGGGCCTGTTCCGGGAGCGACGACGAGGCCCCGCCCCCCGCGTCCCCTCCCGCGCCCACCGACATCGCAGGACCGCCCGACACCGCCGTGGCCCGGTACGTGGCACTCGGCGACTCGTTCGCCGCCCTGGGTCCGACCAACGCCCCGACGAGCGGGCCGGAGGCGTGCCTGCGCTCCACCCGCAACTACCCGTCTCTGCTCGCCGGCGACATCCGGCCGGGCGAGTTCATCGACGCCACCTGCGGCGGAGCGCGGACGGTGGACATGACCGCACCCCAGATCCCCGAGACCCCGCCGCAGTTCGACGCCCTCACCGCCGAGACGGACCTGGTGACCCTGTCGATCGGCGGCAACGACATCGGGTTCGGCGACATCGTGGGATGCGTGATGCGGACAGCCCGAGTCGCCGACGGTGCGCCCTGCCGCGAGCGGCTGGACGGCGTCACCTCGGACGCGCTGGCCGGGCTGGCGGGCCGACTGGATGACGTGTACGCCGGCATCCGCGAGCGCTCGCCCGATGCCCGGATCGTCACCACCGCGTACCTCCCGCTGGTGCCCGAGCTCGACAGCTGCGACTTCGTGGACCGGATGAGCCCCGGTGACGTGGACTGGACGCGCTCCGTCACCGAGCGGATCAACCGGGTCGTCGTGGACGCCGCGGACCGCGCGGGCGCCGCGGCGGTCCTGCCCGACGACGCCGCGAGCCGCCACGCCTGCGCGCCGGTGGCGGGGCGTTACACCGACTTCACCGGCATCGAGACCGCCTCGCACCCGATGCACCCCACGGCTGCGGGGCACCGGGCGATGGCCGAGGCGGTCGCGGACGTGCTCTGACCGGAGGCGTGTACGACGAGGGCCCCGTCTCCGCGGGTGCGGTGACGGGGCCCTGCATCTCGTACCGGGGCGGATCAGGCCTTGTCGGCGTCCGAACCCTCGGCGTGGGTCGCGTCCTCGGACACGGCCTCGGCGGTCTCCTCAACGGCGTCCACCTGGGCGTCGTCGGCGCCCTCGACCTGGTCGGCGATCGGGCTGTTGGCCTCGGCCTCGGCGGTCACGTCATCGGTCGACTCGGCGGCGGCCGGGGCGGCGGCGGCCTTGGAGGCGGCGGCGCGGGTGGCGCGGGAGGCCTCCGCGGAGGCGAGCTCCTCGGTCACGAGCGCGATCATCGCCATGGGCGCATTGTCGCCCTTGCGGTTCTCGAGCTTGACGATCCGGGTGTAGCCACCGTCGCGGTTGGCCGCGCGCGGGCCGATCTCGGCGAACAGCTTGTGCAGGACGTCCTTGTCGCGGATGACCTTGGCGGCCTCACGACGGTCGGCCAGCGTGCCGCGGCGGGCCTTGGTGATGAGCTTCTCCGCGTACGGGCGCAGCAGCTTCGCCTTGGTCTCCGTGGTGCGGATGGCGTCGTGCTCGAACAGCTGGGTGGCCAGGTTCGAGAGGATGAGCCGCTGGTGGGCGGCGGATCCGCCGAGGCGGGCGCCCTTCTTGGGCTTGGGCATCAGATTCTCCTAGGAATGGTGTTCCGGGCGCTCGTCAGAGCTGCTCGGTCTCGGCGTAATCCTCGCCGCCCTCGTCGGTCCACGTCCCGGTCTCGGCGTCGTAGCCGGCGACCGAGGCGGGATCGAATCCGGGGGGCGCGTCCTTGAGCGACAGGCCCAGCTCGACGAGCTTGACCTTGACCTCGTCGATCGACTTCTGGCCGAAGTTGCGGATGTCGAGCAGGTCCGACTCGCTGCGGGCCACGAGCTCGCCCACCGTGTGGACGCCCTCGCGCTTGAGGCAGTTGTAGGACCGGACCGACAGGTCCAGGTCGTCGATGGGCATGCCGTAGGCGGCGATGTGGTCGGCCTCGGCCGGGCTGGGCCCGATCTCGATCCCCTCCGCCTCCTCGTTGAGCTCACGGGCGAGACCGAAGAGTTCGACGAGGGTCTTACCGGCGGACGCCAGGGCGTCACGGGCGGTCATCGAGTTCTTGGTCTCGACGTCCAGGACCAGGCGGTCGAAGTCCGTGCGCTGGTGCACACGGGTCGCCTCGACCTTGTAGGTCACCTTGAGGACGGGCGAGTAGATCGAGTCGACCGGGATCCGGCCGATCTCGTGGCCGGCGTCCTTGTTGAGCCCGGCGGGCACGTAGCCACGGCCGCGCTCGACGACCAGCTCGATCTCCAGACGGCCCTTCTCGTTGAGAGTGGCGATGTGCAGGTCCGGGTTGTGCACCTCGACGCCGGCGGGCGGGACGATGTCACCGGCGGTGACGGCACCCGGCCCCTGCTTCTTGAGGTACATGGTGACCGGCTCGTCCTCGACGGACGAGACGACCAGGCCCTTGAGGTTGAGGATGATGTCGGTGACATCCTCCTTGACGCCCGGCACGGTGGTGAACTCGTGCAGGACGCCCTCGATGCGGATGCTGGTCACGGCCGCGCCCGGGATGGACGACAGCAGCATGCGCCGCAGCGAGTTGCCGATGGTGTAGCCGAAACCGGGCTCGAGGGGCTCGAGCACGAACCGCGAGCGGTTCTCGGAGACGACCTCCTCGGTGAGGGTGGGCCGCTGGGAGATGAGCATGTGCTACCTCTTTCGATTCTCGGCGCCCGCTATTTGACGCCGTGGGAACCCACCGTCGCCGGGCGGGCCGCGGTGTGCGGCCCGCCCGGCGACGAGGGAGGACAGATCACTTCGAGTAGAGCTCGACGATCAGCTGCTCCTGCAGCGGCACCTCGATCTGGGCGCGCTCGGGGAGCTGGTGGACGAGGATCCGCAGGGTCGTGGGGACGACCTGCAGCCACGCCGGGACGGGACGCTCACCGAGCGTCTCCTGGGCGATCTCGAACCAGTCCATCTTGGTGGACTTGGGACGGACATCGATGATGTCGTACTGCGAGACGCGGTAGCTCGGGATGGTCACCTTCTGGTCGTTGACCAGGAAGTGGCCGTGCGCCACGAGCTGACGGGCCTGGCGGCGCGTCCGCGCGAGACCCGCGCGGTACACGACGTTGTCCAGCCGCGACTCGAGGATCTGGAGGAGGTTCTCACCGGTCTTACCGGCGCGGCGGTTGGCCTCCTCGTAGTAGCGACGGAACTGCTTCTCCATCACGCCGTAGGTGAAGCGGGCCTTCTGCTTCTCCTGCAGCTGGGTGCGGTACTCGGACTCCTTGATCCGCGCACGGCCGTGATGACCGGGCGGGAAGGGCCGACGTTCGAATGCGGTGTCTCCACCCACGAGGTCCACGCCGAGACGGCGGGACTTGCGGGTGACGGGGCCGGTGTAACGTGCCATGGTCTAGTGCGTTCCTTCCGGCTCAGACTCGACGCCGCTTGGGCGGACGACAGCCGTTGTGGGGCTGGGGGGTGACATCGGAGATCGTGCCCACCTCGAGGCCGGCGGCCTGGAGGGAGCGGATCGCGGTCTCACGTCCCGAGCCGGGGCCCTTGACGAACACGTCGACCTTCTTGACGCCGTGCTCCTGCGCCTTGCGGGCCGCGTTCTCGGCGGCGAGCTGGGCGGCGAAGGGCGTCGACTTACGCGAGCCCTTGAAGCCGACGTGGCCGGAGGACGCCCATGCGAGGACGCCACCGGACGGGTCGGTGATCGAGACGATGGTGTTGTTGAACGTGCTCTTGATGTGGGCCTGGCCCAGGGGCACGTTCTTCTTATCCTTGCGACGGCCCGTCTTCTTCGGGCCCGCAGCGCGTGACTTGGGGGGCATTACTTCTTCTTTCCGGCGACGGTCTTCTTCGGACCCTTACGGGTACGGGCATTGGTCTTGGTGCGCTGACCACGGACGGGCAGGCCACGACGGTGACGCAGTCCCTGGTAGCTACCGATCTCGATCTTCCGGCGGATATCGCCCTGGATCTCGCGGCGGAGGTCACCCTCCACCTTGTAGTTGCCCTCGATGTCGTCACGAAGGACGGTCAGCTGCTCGTCGGAGAGGTCCTTGGTGCGCAGATCGGGGCTGATACCCGTACGCTCCAGGATCTCCAGCGACCGGGTGCGACCGATGCCGAAAATGTAGGTGAGCGCGATCTCCATGCGCTTGTCGCGTGGGAGATCGACGCCGGCAAGGCGTGCCATGTGGCGTATCTCTTTCGTCGTGCGGTAGGTCTGCTCCCCGACCGTCCCCGATCCGGATGGTCATCTCTCGATGAGCAACCGTCCGGGGCCCCGGCCTCCGCAACCGGGGGTACGAACCCGCCGACCCCTTTCGCGGAGGCGGCGGCTGGTACGGGGAGTTGAGCGTCTTTACTTGTAGCGGTAGACGATCCGTCCACGCGTCAGGTCGTAGGGCGAGAGCTCCACGACCACGCGATCCTCCGGGAGGATGCGGATGTAGTGCTGCCGCATCTTCCCGCTGATGTGGGCGAGGACCTTGTGCCCGTTCTCGAGCTCGACGCGGAACATTGCGTTCGGCAACGGCTCGACGACACGGCCCTCGACCTCGATGGCTCCGTCTTTCTTTGCCATGCTGGTTACGGTCCTCCACGATTCCCCGGATGACGTCTACCGGATTGTGGTGCACTGGTGGGCACACCGACGTATAAGCCTACGCGAGGTCGCTGGTCAGCGCCAATCGCGACGAACCGGCCCGCCCGGCCACCTGTCAGACGTAGCAGGCGCGACCGGCGGGGGCGCCCTCGAACCGCTGCTGTAGCCAGTTCATGGCCGCCGGCAGCTTCTCCACCGCGCCCAACAGATGCTCGGGCGCAAGGCCGGGTTCCCAGGTGACCGGCGCCCCCTCGCGGCAGTACCGCTTCGCCGTCTCCTCCGCGTCCCAGAACGGCACGAGAGGATCGGTGCCGGAATGCCACATGAACACCGGCACCCGCGGCACATCCGGACTGAGGCGGACGCTGTTCTCGGCGAATGCGCGCATGAGCCCCTCCTCCGCCATGAGGTCGCCGCCACGCAGGACCATCGGGACCGACCGGAACGCGCCGAAGGTCAGCAGCGTCGCGGTACACCGGCCCTTCAGCTGGTGGTAGAGATGCCAACCGTCAGGGGTGAGCTTCTCCTCGAGACGGATCGCTTCCGGGTACTCACGGGCCATCCCCACCGCGGCGGCGAACGCCAACCCGAACGCCGGGTGCGGCTGGTTGCCGATCATCCGCGCCATCGTGGTCATGTCCGTCGGGACGCCGCCCTTCGCAACGCCCACCAGGTTCACGTCGGGGGCGTAGTCGTCGTGCAGGAGCGAGACCCAGGCACTGGCGATGCCGCCCCCCGAGTACCCCAGCGCGCCGAACCGGCTGTTCCGGGAATCGAAACGAGGGTCATCCCGCACCGCCCGCATGCCGTCGAGGACGATGCGCCCGGACAGCTGTCCCCCCGGGTATGCGACCTTGGGTCCCAGATGGTCCGGGATGATGACGGTCCAGCCCTGGTCCAGACGGGACCGGAGGAAGACCATGGCGTTGTCCTGCACGGTCTCGAGGGTGGGGTGCACGAGGGTCTCGGTGGGCGCACACCGCTGCCCCAACGCGTTGAGGTAGTGCTGGTAGCTCAGGACCGGGCCGTCGGGGCGGGCGTGATGGGGCCGGACCACGGTCGCGGTGGCCAGCAGCGGCCGGTCCCGAGTGTCCGTGGACCGGTACGCGATCTCGGTGACGCCGTACCCGAGGAATACCGGCATCGTCACGGTCCTGGAGTTGATGACCCGGCCCGGCGCCGCATCCGCGAGCGCCTGCGGGTCAGCGTGGTAGAAGGGTCCGGGCTGCGGGTCCTCCGCGATCGACCCCGCGCCGCCCTCCGCCACGGATTGTGCGGCGGCTCCCTGCGTTACGAGCAGGGCCTGCGCTAGCACGAGGGAGAGCATCACCAGGACCGCGACCGCGGGACGCACTGACGTGGGGAGTTCCCGGGGAACGCGGACGGGTGTTGGCATGCCCTGACCTTTCAGGCCGATCTGAACCGAGAGAACATGCTAACCCGACCGCGGTCGTCCGCGGCCGGCCCCCCGGGCCCGAGCGACGCCGGCCCCCGGGCCGGCCTGCGCCCTCCGGGGCGCGGGACGACCCGCCTCAGCCGAGTGGACGGGGGGTGAGGATCCGGGGCCCGTCCGCTGTGACGGCGACGGTGTGTTCCCAGTGCGAGGCCGGCGAGCCGTCGACGGTGACGACCGTCCAGTCATCCGACAGGGTCCGCGTGTCGGTCTCTCCGCCGAGAACCAGCATCGGCTCGATCGCCAGGACCGACCCCTCCTGGAGGCGCGGTCCCCTACCGGGCTTGCCCTCGTTGGCGAGGAACGGCCATTCGTGCATCTCACGGCCGATGCCGTGGCCGCCGAAACCGTCGACGATCCCGAGTGAGACGCCGTGCCGTTCCTCGGCCCGCCGGGTGGCCACCTCGAGCGCGTGCGACACGTCGGTCAACCTGTTCCCCGGGAGCATCGCGCGCATGCCCACCTCGAGGACCTCACGTGTCGCGTCGTTGAGGGCGGCGACATCGGGCGCGAGGGAGCCCACGCCGAACGTCCACGCCGAGTCCCCGTGCCATCCCTCGAGGATGGCTCCGCAGTCGATAGAGACGAGGTCCCCTTCCCGCAGCACCGTCTCCGGTCCGGGGATCCCGTGCACCACGACCTCGTTGACCGAGGAACAGATGGAGCCGGGGAAACCCTCGTACCCCTTGAAGGACGGTATGGCGCCGGACTCGCGGATCACCTGCTCAGCGACCTCGTCGAGATCACCTGTCGTCGCGCCCGGGACGGCGGCGTCCCGGACCGCGATGAGCGTGCGGCCGACGATGCGCCCCGCCGCCTCCATCGCGTCCAGTTCCCCCGCTGTGCGGGCGGCGACGACGCCCTTGCGCGACCGGCCGAGCACGGCGGGCGTCAGCGACCCAGCGCGGCGAGCGCGCGGGCGTTGATCTCCTCGACCGAACCGACGGCGTCGATGCTCTTGACGTCGCCCGCGTAGTACTCGAGCAGAGGGGCGGTCTCGGACCGGTACACCGACATGCGGTTGCGGATGACGTCCTCGGTGTCGTCCTCGCGACCGCGGGCCAGCATCCGCTGGACGACCGTGTCGTCGTCGACCTTGAACTCCAGCACCGCGTCGAGGGAGCACCCCGCCTCGGAGAGCATGTCCTTGAGGGCGTCCGCCTGCGCGACGCTGCGGGGGTATCCGTCGAGCAGGAAGCCCTCCGCGGCGTCGGGCTCGGCGATCCTGGCCTTGACCATGCGGTTGGTCAGCTCGGCCGGGACCAGGTTTCCGGAGTCGATGTACCCCTTCGCCTCCTTGCCCAGATCGGTGCCCTGCGAGATGTTGGCGCGGAAGAGGTCACCGGTCGAGATGTGGGGCACGCCGAGCTTCTCCGACAACAGAGCCGCCTGGGTTCCCTTACCGGCACCGGGAGGGCCGAGGAGGACGAGACGCATGGTGGGGACCTGCCTTTCTACAGTGGGGTTGCTCGGACGAGGCCGCGGCTACTTGAGGAAGCCCTCGTAGTTGCGCTGCATCAACTGGGCTTCGATCTGCTTCACCGTGTCGAGGCCCACGGAGACCATGATGAGCACGGCGGTGCCGCCGAACGGCATGTTCTGCATGTCGCCACCCCCGCTGCCCATGTCGAGGAAGATGTTCGGGAGCACGGCGATGAGGCCGAGGTACAGCGAACCGAAGAGCAGGATCCGGTTGAGGACGTAGCCCAGGTACTCGGCGGTCGGGCGACCGGGACGGATCCCGGGGATGAATCCGCCGTACTTCTTCATGTTCTCGGCCTGCTCCATCGGGTCGAACTGGATGGCCACGTAGAAGTACGCGAAGAAGATGATGAGGGCGAAATACAGGACGATGTAGCCCCAGCTCGACGGGTTCTGGAGGTACTGCATCACGTAGCGCTGCCAGAAACCGTCACCCGACGGCTCGGGGCCCTGCACCAGCTGGGTGATGAGGATCGGCACGTACATGAGCGACGACGCGAAGATCACGGGGATGACGCCCGCCTGGTTGACCTTCAGCGGGAGGTAGGTCGAGGTCCCGCCGTACTGACGGCGACCGACCATCCGCTTGGCGTACTGGACGGGGATCCGGCGCTGTCCCTGCTCGACGAAGACGACGGCGACGACGATGAGCACGACCGCGAACATGACCGCGGCGAACTTCATCGTCGAGGAGTTCTGGTAGATGTTCACGCCCTCTGCGGGGATACGGGACGCGATGCCGGCGAAGATGAGCAGCGACATGCCGTTGCCGACGCCGCGATCGGTGATGAGCTCGCCGAACCACATCACCAGGGCCGCACCGGCGGTCATGACGATCACGATCGTGATGAGCGTGAGCACGTCGTCGTCCATGAGAACGGACTGCCCGTTACCGAGGAGCTGTCCCCGGTCGGCCAACGCGACGATGCCGGCGGACTGGAGCACGGCCAGCGCGATGGTCAGATAGCGCGTGTACTGCGTCATCTTGGCCTGGCCGGACTGCCCCTCCTTCTTCAGCTGCTCGAAGTAAGGGATGACCACGGTGAGTAGCTGGACGATGATGCTCGCCGTGATGAACGGCATGATGCCGATCGCGAAGACGGACAGCTGCAGCAGCGCGCCACCGGAGAACAGGTTGACCAGGGAGTACAACTGGGCGTTGTCCCCGGTCATCGCGGTGTCGAGCAGGCCGCGCAACTTGGGGTAATCGACGCCGGGCGACGGGATCTGCGCGCCGATCCGGTAGAGGATGATGATCCCGAGGGTGAAGAGGATCTTCTTCCTCAGGTCCCGGTCCTTGATCGCGGACGCGAGTGCGGAGAGCACATGTCCTCCTGGTCGTGGTCGGCCGTGGGCCGCCGGTCGTCGTAAGCAGATGCGCCGGGCGCGGGTCACATGGACCGCACGGCGGATGCCGGGCCCGGAGCGCACAACGGGAAAACTCTATCAAGACGAGGGCAGGGGCCGGATCCGAGACTCTCGGACCCGACCCCTGCGCACCTCAGCGGCCCTCGGCGGGCCTACCGGGGATCAGGCCCCGGCCTCCGACACGCTTCCGCCCGCGGCCTCGATCTTGCTCTTGGCCGACGCGGAGACCTTGTCGACGGTCAGTGTGACGGCGACGGAGATCTCCCCGTCACCGAGAACCTTGACCGGCTGGTTCTTGCGGACAGCGCCCGCGTCGACGAGCTCGGTCACGCCGATCTCGCCGCCGTTGGGGAACAGCCGCTGGATGTCGGACACGTTGACGACCTGGAAGACGACCTTGTTGCGGTTCTTGAAGCCCTTGAGCTTCGGGAGCCGCATGTGGATCGGCATCTGGCCGCCCTCGAACGCCGCGGGGACGTTCTTACGCGCCTTGGTGCCCTTGGTACCGCGACCGGCCGTCTTGCCCCGCTTGCCGCCTTCACCGCGACCAACGCGGATCTTGTCGGTGTGGGCGCCCGGCGCGGGACGCAGGTGGTGCAACTTGATGGTCATTCTCACTCCGTCTCTTCGACCACGACGAGGTGGTTCACGACGTTGATGAGACCCCGGGTCTGCGCGTTGTCCTCACGCACGACCGACTTCCGGATGCCCTTGAGGCCGAGCGTACGCAGGGAGTCCCGCTGGTTCTTCTTGGTCCCGACGGTCCCACGGACCTGGGTGATCTTGAGGTTCGCCATGGTCAGGCCCCCTGTCCGGCACGCGCGCGGAGCATGCCCGCGGGCGCGACGTCCTCGATCGGCAGGCCGCGACGGGCCGCGACCTCCTCTGGACGGTGCAGACCCTTGAGGGCGGCCACGGTCGCGTGAACGACGTTGATGGCGTTGTCCGACCCGAGCGACTTGCACAGGATGTCGTTGACGCCGGCGGCCTCGAGCACGGCGCGCGCGGCGCCACCGGCGATGACACCGGTACCCGGGGACGCCGGACGCAGCATGACGACACCGGCGGCGGCCTCACCCTGGATGGGGTGCGGGATCGTGGAGCCGATGAGCGGGACGCGGAAGAAGTTCTTCCGGGCCTCCTCATTGCCCTTCTGGATGGCCGCGGGGACTTCCTTGGCCTTGCCGTAGCCGACGCCGACCATACCGTTGCCGTCACCGAGGATCACGAGCGCGGTGAAGCTGAAACGCCGACCGCCCTTCACGACCTTGGAGACGCGGTTGATGGTGACGACGCGCTCGATGTACTGCGACTTCTCGTCGTCGTGGCGGCCACGACGGTCGTCGCGGCCCCGCCCGCGGCCGCGGTCGCCGCCGCGCCCCTGGGCGTTGTCGTTGGTGTTCTTGTTGTCTGCGGCGGGTCCGTTGCCTCCGCCGTCACGACGCTGACGTCCCGGCATCAGACGGTCCTTCCATTCGCGGTCAGTGCAGTGGTGTTGATCATCAGAACTCCAGCCCACCCTCGCGGGCGGCGTCGGCGAGCGACGCGATCCGGCCGTGGTACTTGTTGCCGCCACGGTCGAACACGACGGCGTCGATGCCGGCGGCCTTGGCGCGCTCGGCCAGGAGCTGGCCGACCTTCGCGCTGCGGGCCTTCTTGTCGCCCTCGAGGGACCGCACATCGGCCTCGATGGTCGACGCGGCGGCGAGCGTACGGCCCGCCAGGTCGTCGACGATCTGGGCGTGGATGTGGCGCGAGGAGCGGTTGACGACCAACCGCGGACGCTCCGGCGTGCCGGAGACCTTCTTGCGGAGGCGGTAATGGCGCCGGGCCCGACCCTCGCGACGTGCGGTCGAGGCGTCGGTTCCCAGCGGGGAACGCTTCTTGGTGCTGCTCATGATCACTTACCCGTCTTTCCGACCTTGCGACGGACCTGCTCGCCGGCGTAGCGGATGCCCTTGCCCTTGTACGGGTCGTGCTTCCGCAGTCGCTTGATGTTGGCGGCGATCTGGCCCACCTGCTGCTTGTCGATACCGGAGATCGAGAACTTGGTCGCACCGTCGACGGCGAACGTGATGCCCGCCGGGGCGGCGACCGGCACCGGGTGCGAGTAACCGAGGGCGAACTCGAGGTCCGAGCCCTTGGCCACGACGCGGTATCCGACGCCGAAGATCTCCATGTCCTGCTTGTAACCCTCGGTCACGCCCACGACCATGTTGTTGACCAGCGAGCGGGAGAGGCCGTGCAGGGAGCGGTTGTCGCGGTGGTCGTCGGGACGGTTCACCGTGAGGGTGCCCTCCTCGACTGTCACCGAGATGGGCTCGGGCAGCACCTGGGTGAGCTCACCCTTGGGGCCCTTGACCGTGATGGTCTGGCCGTCGACCTTGATGTCGACACCGGACGGGACTGTGATCGGAGCCTTGCCGATACGTGACATTTCGTCGCCCCCTTACCAGACGTAGGCGAGGACTTCCCCGCCCACCTTCTTGTTGTTCGCCTGACGGTCGGTGAGCAGACCCTGGGACGTCGAGATGATCGCGACGCCCAGCCCGCCGAGGACCTTGGGCAGTTCGGTGGACTTGGCGTACACACGCAGACCCGGCTTCGAGATGCGCTTGATGCCCTGGATGCTCCGCTGGCGGGACGGGCCGTACTTCAGATCGATGGTGAGCTTCTTGCCCACCTCGGCGTCGGAGACGGCGTAGTCGGCGATGTAACCCTCCTGCTTGAGGATCGCCGCGATGTTGCCCTTGAGCTTGGAATGCGGCATCGACACGGTGTCGTGGAACGCCGAGTTGGCGTTACGCACACGCGTCAGCATGTCCGCGATGGGATCGGTCATCGACATGGATGGACCATGTTCCTTTCTCGTAACGGTTCCCATGCAACACGCCCGCCCGGCGACCTGTGGGTCGCCCGCGAACGCCGTGGGCCTATCACGAAGAGTGCGAATGTTCTCTTGTATGGGATCCGGCTCCCCGTGGGGCGCTCGGGTGTCCCGCCGTTCACAGTGCTCTTCTCACTGTTCACGACCAGACGACTGGGCCGTCTGCCCGTCGCCGGGGACCCGCGATGCGGTGCCCCGGCGAGGACGGCCGGTCCGGCCTGTCAGGAGAGGATCAGTTCTCCTTGAAGGGGAATCCGAGGTGCTTGAGAAGCGCCCGGCCCTCTTCGTCGTTCGTCGCGGTGGTGACGACAGTGATGTCCATACCGCGCGGACGATCGACCTTGTCGACGTCGATCTCGTAGAACATCGTCTGCTCGTTGAGACCGAAGGTGTAGTTGCCGTGACCGTCGAACTGCTTGCCGGAGAGGCCGCGGAAGTCGCGGATACGCGGCAGGGCGACGGTGGTCAGACGGTCCAGGAACTCCCACATGCGGTCGCCACGGAGGGTGACGCGCGCGCCGATGGGCATGCCCTCACGCAGCTTGAACTGCGCGATGGACTTGCGGGCCCGCCGGACCTCCGGCTTCTGGCCGGTGATCAGGGTGAGGTCGTTGATCGCGCCGTTGATGAGCTTGGCGTCGCGAGCGGCGTCGCCGACGCCCATGTTGACGACGACCTTGACGACGCCCGGGATCTGCATGACGTTCGCGTATTCGAACGTCTCGTTCAGCGCCGGCTTGATCTCGCTACGGTACTTCGCCTTGAGGCGCGGGGTGTAGCCGGTGGGAAGAGCGGTATCGGTCATGGTCACAGGTCCTTCCCGGTCTTACGCGAGACACGGACGCGCTTGCCGTTCTCGTCGGTGCGGATTCCGACCCGGGTCGGGGTGCCGTCGGCGTCCACGACCATCACGTTGGACACGTGGATCGGGGCCTCCTGGGTGACGATGCCGCCGGAGGAGGCGCCACGCTCGGCAGCCGAGTTGGAGGTGTGCTTCTTGATGCGGTTGACGCCCTCGACGAGGACCTTCTCCTGGGCGGGGAAGGCCTGGATGACCTTGCCCTTCGCGCCCTTGTCCTTGCCCGAGATGACGAGCACGGTGTCGCCCTTGTGAACCTTCATGTCAGAGCACCTCCGGAGCCAGCGAGACGATGCGCATGAACTTCTTGTCGCGCAGCTCGCGGCCGACGGGCCCGAAGATGCGCGTGCCACGCGGGTCGTTGTCGTTCTTGATGATGACGGCGGCGTTCTCGTCGAACTTGATGTACGACCCGTCCGGGCGACGGCGCTCCTTGGCGGTGCGCACGATGACGGCCTTGACGACCTCACCCTTCTTGACGTTGCCGCCGGGGATGGCGTCCTTGACGGTGGCGACGATGATGTCGCCCACGCCCGCATAGCGACGCTTGGACCCGCCGAGAACGCGGATGCAGAGAATCTCCTTGGCACCCGTGTTGTCGGCGACCTTCAGCCGCGACTCCTGCTGGATCATGGTTCTCCTGACCAGGTCTGTTCGATGTGTGCCGGATACCGACCCGACACACGCGGTCATGCCGCCCGGGCGCGCGAAAGGTGCGCGACAGCTCGGGCAACTGTTCCAGTGTAGGGTGCGGCTGCTCCGCGGCCCAAATCCCGGTCAGCTGCCGCCCGACCCCGCCGAGCCGCCGCCCACCGTGCGGAGCGATCCGGAGGCGCCGGCCGAGCCCGTCCCGCCCGAAGAGCCGGCCGAGCCGGCCGAGCCCAGGGAGCCGAGCGGGCTGTGCTCGCGATCCGCCACTCCCCCGGTCGTGGCCCGCGAGTTGGGAACGGCGGCATCGAGCCCGGAGAGGATGTGCTGCAGCCCCGGAAGCATCTGCGGGACGAAGGTCGGCCAGTTGTGGATACCCGCGTCCATGTAGACGACCTGCAGATCGACATCCGGGACCCCGCGCAGTGCGCCCTCGAGCGCGCGGGTGCTCTCGTAGGACCCCTTCTCGAGGATGTGGCCGTCGAGCAGCACGACTTCGTTACTCCCGAAGTACCCCAGCTCGGTCGATCCGACGAGCCCGGTGGCAGCGCTGAGGAACACGGACTGTCCGGCCAGCCCGCTCGGGTCGGCGACCGTGTCGTGGTCCTCCCACGCCTGCGATCCCCGTGGTCCCCACATGTTGGTCACCTCACCGTGGCGGGCGGCCACGGTCAGACGGGCGTACTGGTACCCGAGCTCGTCCAGTGTCGAATAGGCACCCGACACTCCCCCGGCCCCGCTGAACATCTCCGGAGTGGAGTTGGCCAGGTGGAGCGCCGACGCCGCCCCCATCGAGACGCCCAACACGCCCCAGTCCCCGTTGTGCGCGAGCCCGTCGGCGGTGCCTTCGAGACCCTGCTCGAGCAGCGGCGGCAGCTCCTCGGTCAGGAACGTCTCCCAGCTGTTGGGGCCGAGGACCGGATCGTCGGTCCGCCAGTCGGACCACATCGATGACGGAGCGCCGGTCGGCGCGATCACGTTGACGTCGAGGTCGCGCACGGCCGGATCGCCCCAGCCCATGCCACCGCTCCAGCCCGAGGGGGACTCGCTGCCCACACCGTCGAGGAAGTAGACGTTGGGGGCGTCGACGCCCGCGGGAGCGCGGTAGACCTCCACCCGCACGACCCGCTGCATCGTCGCCGACGTGACCGTCCAGACCTCGGCGCGCCCGTCGACCTCGTGTGGGGACGCGGGGAAGAGCGGATCTATGCTCCGCACCTCGGACCGGGTGATCGACTTGTCGCGGACCGCTATCGGCTGCCCGGGCGGCAGCGAGCTGCCGGGGCGGGCGAAATCCCCGGACCCGGCGTCCGCGAGTGATCCGAGGACGCCCGTCAACGGGATCGGCGCGCCGAGATGGGTCGAGGCGGCAATACTCAGCGACGGTACCCCGAACAGGCTCCCGGGCACGACGCTCGGCGCCAGGGACGCAGGGTCGACGGACCCCGGCCCGATCGATCCGGCGTCGGGGCTCTGCGCGGCGGCCGGCACGGCCCCGCCGGCGATCAGAGCCACCGCGGCTGCCGACGCGGCGAGGGCGCGCAATCCGCGGGCGGCCCCGGCTCGCACTTCCTTCCGCTGGTGATTATCCACTCGTACGGTCATGTGGCGTCCTGTCCTGGCTGGGCGATGTCGCTGTCGTGTGTGAGGCTCCGGTCCGTACCCGGGCCGATGACACAGTACGTTCCCCGTCGTATCAGCGTCTACTCATGTGACAAATGCGAACAACCCGCCCCCGGGAATCCCAGGGGCGGGTTGCTCGTGTGGAGCGGGGCGGACCTACTTGGCGCGCTCCAGGACCTCCACGAGGCGGTACCGCTTCGAGGCGGACAGCGGGCGGGTCTCCATGATCCGCACGCGGTCGCCGACACCGGCGGTGTTGGTCTCGTCGTGCGCCTTGACGCGCTCCGTACGTCGCATGATCTTGCCGTACAGCGGGTGCTTCACGCGGTCCTCGAGCTCGACGACGATGGTCTTCTCCATCTTGTCGGACACGACGTACCCGATCCGCACCTTGCGGCTGTTGCGCTCGGTGTTCTCGTTGGACTCAGTCACAACTGCTTCCTTGTCACTCACTTGGCATCACCCGGCGCCGCCGACAGCCCGAGCTCGCGCTCGCGCATGACAGTGTAGATGCGAGCGATGTCGTGACGGACGACACGCAGGCGACGGTTGTTGGTCAGCTGACCGGTGGCCATCTGGAAGCGCAGGTTGAACAGCTCTTCCTTGGCCTCACGCAGACGCGCGGTCAGCGCTTCCGCGTCGAGCTCGCGCAGCTCGGGGGCGGTGGTTCCACTAGCCATCAGAACTGCTCCTCCCGGGTCACGATGCGGGTCTTACAGGGGAGCTTGTGCTGCGCGCGGCGAAGCGCCTCGCGAGCGGTCTCCTCGTTCGGGTACGACATCTCGAAGAGGATGCGCCCCGGCTTGACGTTGGCGACCCACCACTCGACCGAGCCCTTACCGGAACCCATGCGGACCTCGGCGGGCTTCTTGGTCAGCGGACGGTCCGGGTAGATGTTGATCCAGACCTTGCCACCACGCTTGATGTGGCGGTTGATGGCGATACGAGCGGACTCGATCTGACGGTTGGTGACGTACGCCGGCTCGAGGGCCTGGATGCCGTAGTCACCGAACGTCACCTTGGTGCCGCCCTTGGCCGCACCGCTGCGGCCGGGGTGGTGCTGCTTGCGGTGCTTGACGCGCTTCGGGATCAGCACGGTCAGGCCTCCTTGTTTTCTGCGGGCGCCTCGGCCGGGGCAGCCGAGCCGGCGCGGCCGGTCTCGGTGCTGGTGGCCGTGGTGCCCTGGGCGCCGGAGCGACGGGGCCGGCCGGCACCGCGCTCGCGGCGCGGGCCACGGTCAGCGCCACCGCGGTTGCTGGACTGGGCGTACTGGTCGGACTCGCGGCGACCGCCCACGACGTCGCCCTTGTAGATCCACACCTTGACGCCGATGCGACCGAAGGTCGTCTTGGCCTCGTAGGTGCCGTAGTCGATCTCGGCACGCAGGGTGTGGAGCGGGACGCGGCCCTCGTGGTAGCGCTCCGAGCGGGACATCTCGGCACCGCCGAGACGGCCCGAGCAGACCACCTTGATGCCCTTGACCTGCGGCTGGCGCATGGCGGACTGGATGCCCTTGCGCATCGCGCGGCGGAAGGCGACGCGGTTGGACAGCTGCTCGGCGATGCCCTGGGCGACGAGCTGGGCGTCGGCCTCGGTGTTCTTGATCTCGAGGATGTTGAGGTGGACCTGCTTGCCGGTGAGCTTCTCGAGCTCGCCACGCAGGCGGTCGGCCTCGGCGCCACGACGACCGATCACGATGCCGGGACGGGCGGTGTGGATGTCCACGTGGACTCGGTCACGGGTACGCGAGATGTCCACGCCCGAGATGCCGGCCCGCTCCATGCCCTTCGACAGGAGCTGGCGGATCTTGATGTCCTCGGACACGTAGTCGGCGTACTGCTTGTCGGCGAACCACTTGGACGTCCAGTCCGAGGTGATGCCCAGACGGAAGCCGTGCGGATGGATCTTCTGTCCCATTTAGCGGGCACCTCCCTGGTTACGACGTCCCCGGCCGGATCCGGCCTTCTCGGGCACGCTGGTCACCTCGACGGTGATGTGGCTCGTGCGCTTCCGCACGCGGAAGGCCCGGCCCTGGGCGCGCGGACGGAACCGCTTCAGGGTCGGCCCCTCGTCGGCGTACGCCGTGGTGACGACCAGGGTCCGGGGATCCAGATCCAGGTTGTTCTCGGCGTTCGCGATCGCCGACGCCAGAACCTTGGCGACCGGCTCGCTGGCGGACTGCGGGGCGAACCGCAGGATGTCCAGCGCGTCAGAGGCGTCCTTGCCTCGGACCAGGTCGATCACACGACGCGCCTTCATGGGCGTGACGCGGACGAACTTAGCGGTGGCGCGGGCGGTGAGCTTCTGCTCGGCCTGCGCGTCGTTCTTCTGGGTGTCAGTGCTCATCGACGCTTACTCTTCCGATCGTCCTTGATGTGCCCCTTGAACGTGCGCGTCGGCGCGAACTCGCCGAGCTTGTGACCCACCATCGAGTCGGACACGAACACGGGCACATGCTTGCGGCCGTCGTGGACGGCGAACGTGTGGCCGATGAAATCGGGCAGGATCGTCGAGCGACGCGACCAGGTCTTGATGACCTGATGAGTGCCCTTGTCGTTCTGCACGTCCACCTTCGCGAGGAGGTGTTCGTCGACGAACGGACCCTTCTTGAGACTACGAGGCATCCTAGTTTCCCTCCTTAGCGCTTCTTACCGGTGCGACGGCGACGGACGATGAGGCTGTCGCTCGCCTTGTTGGGCTTGCGGGTCCGGCCCTCGGGCTGGCCCCACGGGCTGACGGGGTGACGTCCACCGGACGTCTTGCCCTCGCCACCACCGTGCGGGTGGTCGATGGGGTTCATGACCACACCACGGACGGTCGGGCGGACGCCCTTCCACCGCATGCGGCCGGCCTTACCCCAGTTGATGTTGGCCTGCTCGGCGTTGCCGACCTCGCCGATCGTGGCGCGGCAGCGCACGTCGACCCGGCGGATCTCACCGGACGGCATACGCAGGGACGCGTAGGTGCCCTCCTTGCCGAGCAGCTGGATACCGGCGCCGGCCGCGCGGGCCATCTTGGCGCCGCCGCCCGGGCGCAGCTCCACCGCGTGCACGACCGTGCCGGCGGGGATGTTGCGGAGCGGCAGGTTGTTGCCGGTCTTGATGTCGGCGCCTGCGCCCGACTCCACCTTCATGCCCTGCTTGAGGTTGCGGGGGGCGAGGATGTAGCGCTTCTCGCCGTCCGCGTAGTGCAGGAGCGCGATGTTCGCGGTGCGGTTCGGGTCGTACTCGATGTGCGCCACGGTGGCGAGCACGCCGTCCTTGTCGTTCCGACGGAAGTCGATGACACGATACTGACGCTTGTGCCCACCGCCCTTGTGGCGGGTGGTGATGCGGCCGTGGCCGTTACGGCCGCCGGTCTTGCTGAGCGGGCGCAACAGCGACTTCTCGGGCGTCGAGCGGGTGATCTCGGCGAAGTCCGAGACGCTCGAGCCGCGACGACCGGGGGTCGTGGGCTTGTACTTGCGGATAGCCATGAGGTTCTCTCGTCCTTAACTCTTCCCGCCCTCAGGCGGTCAGACCCGGGATCTCGATGGGCTTGCTGTCGGCCGCGAGGGTCACGATGGCGCGCTTGGTGCTCTTGCGCTGTCCGTACCCGGTGCGGGTGCGCTTGCGCTTGCCCTGACGGTTAGCGGTGTTCACGGACTCCACCGTGACGCCGAAGATCTCCTGGATGGCGATCTTGATCTGCGTCTTGTTGGCGTCCGGGGCCACCAGGAACGTGTACACGCCCTGCTCGAGCAGGCCGTATGCCTTCTCGGAGACGACCGGGGCGAGGATCACGTCCCGGGGATCGGCGACGGTGCTCACTTGTCGGCCTCCTTCGCAGCCTTGCCGGCGAGCGAACGGCTCGCCTGCGTGACGAACGCGTCCAGAGCCTCGACCGAGAACACGACGTCGTCGGCGTTCAGGACGTCGTAGGTGTTGAGCTGATCCGGAGCGATCGGGTGGACATGATCGAGGTTGGCGGCGGAGCGCCACGCGGCGAGGTCCTCGCGGCCGACGACGATCAGGAACTTCTTCCGGTCGGACAGGGTGCCGAGGAAGTCACGGACACCGGAGGTCGACGGCTTCTGGCCCTCGACGAACTCGGTGACCACGTGGATACGCTCGCTGGCGGCCCGGTCGGACAGGGCGCCACGCAGAGCGGCGGCCTTCATCTTCTTGGGCGTGCGCTGCGAGTAGTCGCGCGGCTTGGGGCCGTGGACCGTGCCGCCGCCGGTGTAGGCGGGGGCGCGGGTCGAGCCCTGACGGGCGCGGCCGGTGCCCTTCTGGCGGAACGGCTTACGACCGCCGCCGCGGACCTCGCCGCGGGTCTTGGTCGAGTGGGTGCCCTGGCGCGCCGCGGCGAGCTGGGCCACCACGACCTGGTGCATCAGGGGCAGATTGGGCTCGACGCCGAAGATCTCGGCGGGGAGCTCGACCGAGCCGTCGGTCGAGCCGGCTGGGGTACGGACATCCAGCTTGAGGTTCACGGTGTTCTCCGTCGTGGTCATGCGCGCGCACCGCCCTTCACAGCGGAACGGACCATCACGAGGCCGCCGTTGCGACCCGGGATGGCTCCCTTGATGAGGAGGACGCCGGCCTCGGCGTCAACCTTGTGGACCTTGAGGTTCATGGTGGTCACACGCTCGTTGCCCATGCGGCCGGCCATGGCCTTGCCCTTGAAGACGCGGCCGGGCGTCGAGGCGCCTCCGATGGAACCGGGCTTACGGTGCACCGCCTGGGTACCGTGCGAGGCGCCCTGACCAGCGAAGCCGTGGCGCTTCATGGTGCCGGCGAACCCCTTGCCCTTCGACGTGCCGGTGACGTCGACGAAGGCACCGTCCTCGAACACGTCGGCGCCGATCTCCTGGCCGATCTCGAAGCCGGAGGCCTGCTCGGCGTTGTCGAGCCGGATCTCGGCGATATGCCGGCGCGGGGTGACCCCGGCCTTCTCGAACTGACCCGCGACCGGCTTGGTGACCTTGCGGGGGTCGATCGCGCCGAACGCGATCTGGACGGCGTTGTAGCCGTCGTTCTCTTCGGTACGAATCCCGGTCACGACGCACGGCCCGGCCTTCACGACGGTCACCGGGACCACCCGGTTGTTCTCGTCGAAGACCTGGGTCATGCCGAGCTTGGCGCCCAGGATGCCCTTGATCTCGGTGTTACTCATCTGTTCACTGTCTCCGCTGCACGTTGCTTGCTGACCGCTACGCGGTCGGAGGTCACTGGATGTTGACGTCGACGCTGGCAGGCAGGTCGATGCGCATGAGCGCGTCCACGGTCTTCGGCGTGGGGTCGAGAATGTCGATCAACCGCTTGTGGGTACGCATCTCGAAGTGCTCACGCGAATCCTTGTACTTGTGCGGCGAGCGGATGACGCAGTAGACGTTCTTCTCGGTGGGCAGCGGCACGGGGCCGACGACACGAGCACCCGTACGGGTCACCGTCTCGACGATCTTGCGCGCCGATGCGTCGATGGCCTCGTGATCATAGGCCTTGAGCCGGATGCGGATCTTTTGTCCCGCCACTTCGTCCTCTTCTCCTCCCGCCCGTGAAGGCGGCTGTCGTGAGCGCCCTCGCCGCGCGGGGACACTACTGTGTTCGCTTGTCATACGTGACACCGTCAGACCGTCGATAACCCGGTCCCGTGCATCGGTGCCCGTCGTGGAGGGCTCCCCCGTGCACACACGTGACACGACTACGAGACCCCCAGAGGACGGGATGCCGCACACTCGCGCGAGGCGAGGATGACGGCGGACCGATCCGCTGCCGCTGTTGACGTGTCACGACGCGTCCACGCAGTCGGGCGTGTCGCCCTCCCGCTTTCCCGGCGGGTGATCGCTCACCCGCCACTGTCGTGCTCGCCCGGCCAACCCGACCCAGCGCACCGATCCCTGAGGACCCATACGCAGACGCCGCCTTGTCCGGGCAACTCGACCAGTATGCAGTACATCGTGGCCGAGGGCAAAATCGGCGGGCCCGACGCCTTACTCCCGCACCGCCTCAGCCCGGACATCGCCGCGTCGGGCATGCTGATGTGGGTACCGTCGGGGAGATCAACGACCGCGTCCGCCCACTAGGAGATCTGCCCGTGAACAGTCGACGTGAACCCCGTGACCCGGTCGCCTATCGAAGGGACAGGCGGCAGGCCGTCCTCCGCCATCATCCCGACAAGGGCGGCGATCCCGACGCGCTCCTGCGCGCTCTCGAAGAGGTCGACAGGCGACACGGCGTGGTGGGCGCCGGTCGCGGCGATCACGGCGCCAGCGCCGAACAGGTCGCCGCGGTCGCCGTCACGGCGTTCGCGGGGGTCGCCGCGGTCGGCCTGTCCGTCGCCATGAGCATCCTGGGCCGCCGACGATGATCGACTCGGGACCACCGCCGCCAGCGAATGCGTGAAGGGCGCCCCACCTCTTGGTGGGACGCCCTTCACGAGTAGCGCGAGTTGCTCACCCGCGCCGTGGGATCACTCGATCACTTGATGATCTTCGTGACCTGGCCGGCGCCGACGGTGCGGCCACCCTCACGGATGGCGAACCGCAGGCCCTCGTCCATCGCGACCGGCTGGATGAGCTCGACGCTCATCTCGGTGTTGTCGCCCGGCATGACCATCTCGGTGCCCTCGGGGAGGGTCACGACGCCGGTCACGTCCGTGGTACGGAAGTAGAACTGCGGGCGGTAGTTGTTGAAGAACGGCGTGTGACGGCCACCCTCGTCCTTGGACAGGATGTACGCCTGACCCTCGAACGTGGTGTGCGGGGTGTAGGCGCCCGGCTTGATGACGACCTGGCCGCGCTCGACGTCCTCACGCTTGAGGCCACGCACCAGCAGACCGACGTTGTCGCCGGCCTCGCCGTAGTCGAGCAGCTTACGGAACATCTCGATGCCCGTGATGGTGGTCTTGGTGGCCTTGTCGCGGATGCCGATGAGCTCGACGTCCTCGTTGACGTTGATCCGGCCACGCTCGATACGACCGGTGACGACGGTGCCACGGCCGGTGATCGTGAAGACGTCCTCGACGGGCATGAGGAACGGCTTGTCCGTCTCACGCTCGGGATCGGGGATCGAGTCGTCGCAGGCCTGCATGAGGTCACGAACGGCCTGGACCCACTTCTCGTCACCCTCGAGCGCCTTCAGCGCCGAGATGTGCACGACGGGGGCGTCCTCGTCGAACTCCTGCGAGGCCAGCAGCTCGCGGACCTCCATCTCGACGAGCTCGAGGATCTCCTCGTCGTCGACCATGTCGCACTTGTTGAGGGCGACGAGGATGTAGGGCACGCCGACCTGACGGGCGAGCAGCACGTGCTCACGGGTCTGGGGCATCGGGCCGTCGGTGGCCGCCACGACCAGGATCGCGCCGTCCATCTGGGCGGCACCGGTGATCATGTTCTTGATGTAGTCGGCGTGACCGGGGGCGTCGACGTGCGCGTAGTGACGCTTCTCGGTCTGGTACTCGACGTGGGAGATGTTGATCGTGATGCCACGAGCCTTCTCCTCCGGCGCCTTGTCGATCTCGTCGAACGCGAAGGCGTCGTTGAGCTCGGGGTAGGTGTCCGCCAGAACCTTGGTGATGGCCGCGGTGGTGGTGGTCTTACCGTGGTCGACGTGACCGATGGTGCCGATGTTAACGTGCGGCTTCGTCCGCTCGAACTTCGCCTTCGCCACTTGTTGTCCTCCTGGACTGGTCTGTCCCCACCCGTCGAGGTGGGCACTGCATTGTGTGGGGTCTGATCTTACTCATCGTGCCGTGAGGCACGAACCGGCGGCCACCCGGAGGTTCGACCGTGCGCCGCCGGCATCGGCCCCGGCGCGCCTTCACAGACGCACCGGAGCCGTACCGGTCACTCGCCGGTCGCCTTGGCGATGATCTCCTTGGCCACGCTCGCCGGGACCTCGGCGTAGTGGGAGAAGACCATCGAGTAGTTGGCCCGGCCCTGCGTCTTCGACCGGAGGTCACCGACGTAGCCGAACATCTCGGAAAGCGGCACGTTGGCCTTCACGACGCGGGCGCCGGAGCGCTCCTCCATCGCGTTGACCTGGCCGCGGCGGGAGTTGAGGTCGCCGATGACGTCACCCATGTAGTCCTCCGGCGTCACGACCTCGACGGCCATGAGCGGCTCCAGGATCACGGGCTGGCACTTACGGGCGGCCTCCTTGAAGGCCATCGAACCCGCGACCTTGAACGCCATCTCGGACGAGTCCACCTCGTGGTACGCGCCGTCGACCAGGGTGGCCTTGATGTTGACCATCGGGTACCCGGCGAGGATGCCGTACTGCATCGCGTCCTGGATACCGGCGTCCACGGAGGGGATGTACTCCTTGGGGACGCGGCCACCGGTGACCTTGTCGCTGAACTGGTAGGTCTCGCCCTCTTCGACGGCCTCCTGATCGAGCGGCGCGAGCGCGATCTGCACCTTCGCGAACTGACCGGAACCACCGGTCTGCTTCTTGTGGGTGTAGTCGTACTTGTCGATCGAGCCCTTGATGGTCTCACGGTACGCGACCTGCGGCTTGCCGACGTTGGCCTCGACCTTGAACTCGCGCTTCATACGGTCCACGAGGACGTCCAGGTGCAGCTCGCCCATGCCGCCGATGACCGTCTGACCGGTCTCCTCGTCCAGGCGCACGGAGAAGGTGGGGTCTTCCTCGGCGAGCTTCTGGATGGCGGTCGACAGCTTCTCCTGGTCGGCCTTGGTCTTGGGCTCGATGGAGACGTCGATAACCGGGTCCGGGAACGTCATCGACTCGAGGACGACCTGGTCGTTCAGGTCGCACAGCGTGTCACCGGTGGTGGTGTCCTTGAGTCCGATGAAGGCGTAGATGTTGCCGGCCACGGCCTCGTCGACCGGGTTCTCCTTGTTGGCGTGCATCTGGAAGAGCTTGCCGACACGCTCCTTCTTGCCCTTGGTCGAGTTGGCGACCTGGGCACCCGGCTCGACCCGACCCGAGTAGACGCGCACGAACGTGAGCTTACCGAAGAAGGGGTGCACGGCGATCTTGAACGCCAGCGCGGAGAACGGCTCGTCCTTGGACGGCTTCCGGAGGATCTCGGTCTCCTCGTCGCCGACCTTGTGGCCGTGGACCTCGCCGATGTCGAGCGGGGTCGGGAGGAAGTCGATGACCGCGTTGAGCATCGGCTGGATGCCCTTGTTCTTGTACGCGGAACCGCACAGGACCGGGTACACCTCGGAGTTGACGGTCATCTTGCGGATGGCCGCCTTGATCTCGTCGAGGGTGAGCTCTTCGCCGCCGAAGTACTTCTCCATGAGCTCTTCGCTGCTCTCGGCGACGGTCTCGAGGAGCTTCTCGCGGTACTCCTCGGCCTTCTCCTGGAGCTCGGCCGGGATGTCCTGGATCTGCGCCTCGGCGCCGATCTCGGTCTTACCCGGCCAGACGTGGGCCTTCATGGTGAGCAGGTCGACGATGCCGTCGAACTGGTCCTCGGCACCGATCGGCAGCTGCAGGACCAGCGGCTTGGCGCCGAGACGGTCGATGATGGTCTGGACCGTGTAGTAGAAGTCCGCACCCAGCTTGTCCATCTTGTTGACGAAGCAGATGCGGGGGACGTCGTACTTCTCGGCCTGGCGCCAGACCTGCTCGGACTGGGGCTCGACGCCCTCCTTGCCGTCGAAGACGGCGACGGCGCCGTCGAGCACGCGGAGCGAGCGCTCGACCTCGACTGTGAAGTCGACGTGACCCGGGGTATCGATGATGTTGATCTGGTTGTCGTTCCAGAAGCAGGTCACCGCGGCCGAGGTGATCGTGATGCCGCGCTCCTTCTCCTGCTCCATCCAGTCGGTGGTCGACGCGCCGTCGTGGGTCTCGCCGGCCTTGCGGTTGACACCCGTGTAGAACAGGATGCGCTCGGTCGTGGTGGTCTTACCGGCGTCGATGTGCGCCATGATGCCGATGTTTCGGACCTTGTTGAGGTCGGTCAGCACGTCCTGTGCCACGGATTCTCCCGATTGTGAGTCGTCGGTGGCCCGTGCGGTCGGTGTCGACCGTCCGAACCGGGTCGGTGTTACTGCCGGTACCCGCACTCGGTGCGGCCGGTACGGGCCTTGTTCAATGATGCCACCCGGCGGGTGACCGCGGGACCCTGGCCGGGGGGGTCGTTCCCGACACCGCCCCGGCCACGGCCCCACCGGATCACCAGCGGTAGTGCGCGAACGCCCGGTTGGCCTCGGCCATCTTGTGCGTGTCCTCGCGACGCTTGACCGCGGCACCCAGGCCGTTGGCGGCGTCCAGGATCTCGTTGGCGAGACGCTCGACCATCGTGTTCTCGCGACGCTGCCGGGAGAAGGTCACCAGCCAGCGCATCGCCAGGGTCGTCGAACGCCCGGGGCGGACCTCGACGGGCACCTGGTAGGTGGCGCCGCCGACACGACGGGAGCGGACCTCGAGGGCCGGGCGGACGTTGTCCAGGGCCTTCTTGAGGGTGATGACCGGGTCGGTTCCGGTCTTCTCGCGGCAGATCTCCAGCGCCGAGTAGACGATGCGCTCGGCGGTGGTCTTCTTACCGTCGAGGAGGATCTTGTTCACGAGCTGGGTGACCAGCGGCGACCCGTAGACCGGGTCGTTGATGAGCTGGCGCTTCGGGGCGGGACCCTTACGAGGCATTACTTCTCCTTCTTGGCGCCGTAGCGGGAGCGGGCCTGCTTGCGGTCCTTCACACCCTGGGTGTCGAGCGAGCCGCGGATGATCTTGTAACGGACACCCGGGAGGTCCTTCACACGACCGCCGCGCACGAGCACCATCGAGTGCTCCTGCAGGTTGTGGCCCTCGCCGGGGATGTAGGCGGAGACCTCGACGCCGCTGGTCAGGCGCACACGGGCGACCTTACGGAGCGCGGAGTTCGGCTTCTTGGGGGTCGTGGTGTACACGCGGGTGCACACGCCGCGACGCTGAGGCGAACCCTTGAGGGCAGCCGTCGACGTCGCCGACTTCTTGTCCTGGCGGCCCTTGCGGACCAGCTGGTTGATGGTTGGCATGAACCGACTTTCTCTAGCTGGCGGCCTCCGTCGAGGGCGACCACCGGTCTCTGGGACATGGCTCGTATCCGGACTCTCGCGCACCTGTCGCCGCGCACGGGCGACCTCGTCAGCCGCTCTCGCTGGCCTACAGGGCACGATCCTCCAGCTCGCATACTGCGAGCACGATGGTCAAGCCTAACCGCCCGGAGGAGTGACGGTCAAAATGAGGCGTTCGCGACATCCCCGGACGGCGACTCGGGGGTCTCCTCGAGGACGCCGTCGAGGGTTTGCGCCCAGAACCGCACAATCTTCTCACGCCGCTCGGAGTCGTCCGAGAGGACGTCGGCGAGGCCGAGCCCGCGGGCGAGGTCGAGGGTGGTCTGGAGCCCGCGTCGCACGCGGACGTCGGCGGCGTCCCGACCGAGTGCCGCCGCGGCGATGGCCAGCACCTCGCGTGACATGTGGTTCTCGAGGGGCAGGACCCGGTCACGGAGCGCCGGATCGCTCGCCGCGGCGGTCCACACGTGCAGGGCGGCTTTGAACAGGTTCGAGGTGTAGTGCTGAACGATGAACCCCACCACGGCGACGGTCCGCTCGGGCCCGGGCTCGGGCAGATCGAGCCCGCCCCGTCGGACGTCGGAAATGCGCTGCTCGATCATGTGACCGAGCGCGGCCGTGATGAGGTCCTCGCGGGTCGGGAAGTGGTGCTGGGCGGCGCCCCGTGAGACGCCGGCGGCGGCGGCCACCGCTCCGACGGTGGTCGCCGCCCACCCCTGGGTGGCGAGGAGGTCGATGGAGGCACCGAGCAGTCGCTCCCGCGTGATGCGGCTGCGGTCCTGCTTGGGCACGCGCTGCTCTGGTGCCGTCATGCGTCCTCCTATTACCAGTCCTGCTCGTCGTAGATGATCACACCGCGAAGATTCTTGCCGTCGCGCATGTCCTGGTAACCCTGGTTGATCTCCTCGAGCCGGTACGTCTTGGTGATGAGTTCGTCGAGTTTGAGGTTGCCCGCCCGGTACTGGTGCAGCAGGTGCGGGATCTGCTTGCGCGGGCCGGTGCCGCCGAAGATGGCCCCCTGCAGGGTCTTCTGCTGCATCGCCAGGTCAAGTATTGAGATCTGGGCGTCGACCGCGTTCATGTCGCCGAGCCCCACCACCACGCACCGTCGCCCCTTGCCGGTGAGCAGCAGCCCCGGGAGCAGATCCTTGCCCTCGACAACGCCCATGGTGAGGATGACGAGGTCGGCCATCCGGCCCCAGCTGATCTCCCCCACCAGCCCCATCGCCTCGTCCATCGAGGCACAGGTGTGGGTCGCGCCGAATTCCACGGCCTTCTCACGCTTGAACTCGACGGGGTCGACCGCGACGATGGCGCGCGCTCCGGCGGCCGCCGCGCCCTGCACGGAGTTGACGCCGATGCCGCCCACGCCGACGACGACGACGATGTCGCCCTCCTTGGCGCCGCCGATCTCCGTGGCCGATCCCCAGCCCGTGCACACGCCGCACCCGAGCAGGGCAGCCTTGTCCAGGGGGATGTCCTTCTCGATTTTGATGACCGACGACTGGTGCACGGTGACGTGGGGCGCGAACGTGCCGAGGACACACATCGTGGCGACATCGGTTCCGTCGGCCGTGTGGACCCGGTACCCGCCGTCGCTGATGGCCCGCCCGCTGAGCAGGCCGGCGCCGTTGTCACAGAGGTTCTGCAGGCCTTCGGAACAGGGCGGACAGGTACCGCAGGCGGGGATGAAGGCCAGGACCACGTGATCGCCCTCCTCGAGTCCGATCACCCCCTCCCCCACCTTGGTGATCACACCGGCACCTTCGTGACCGCCCATGATCGGATACGACTCGAACTGCAGGTCCCCCGTGAGCAGGTGCTCGTCGGAGTGGCAGAGACCTGACGCTGCCAGCCTGATCTGGACCTCCCCGGCTTGGGGATCGTCGATGTCGACGTCGACGATCTCCCAGCCGTCCTGCTTCGGCTCCCGGATGATGGCGGCCTTGGTGCGCATTCGCGCCTCCTCAGAAGAGAAAGGGTGAGTGAGAAAGAGTGACGTGGCACTAGTCACGTGACCAGTGTCACAGTTCAACCTACTCCGACTCCGCCTCCCAGGAGGGCCGTCTGCGTTCCAGGAACGCCGTCATCCCCTCGGCGACCTCGGGGGTGCCGAACAGGCGGGCCGTGACGCCCGCCAGGTCCTCGCCCCGTGCATCCAGCTCGGCGAGCAACGGTGCGCTGAGCAGGGCCTTGTTCTCCTCGAGGCCTTGTGGGGAGCAGGGCCCGAACGCCGCGACGAGCTCGGCGACGGCGGCGTCGAGATCGTCGACCGCCTCGGAGAGCAGACCGATGGAACGCGCGTGGGCGGCATCGAACTTCTCCCCCGTCAGCAGTGCCCGGGTGAGGTCACGCGAGTTCACGCGCGCGGCCAGCGGTACCGAGATCATGGCCGCGGCGAGGCCGAGGCGGACCTCGGTCAGTGCGAACGTCGAAGCCGGGCCGGCCAGCGCGAAGTCGCATGCCGCCACCAGCCCCATCCCGCCCGCACGGACATGACCGTCGACGGCCGCGATCACGGGTTTGGGATGGGACACGATCGCCCGCAGCAGGCCCAGGAAGATCCGGGTCCGCTCGGCCGCCTGCTCCTGCGGACTGCTCTCCGGAGCGGCGGCCGAGGCCTCCGAGAGGTCCGCCCCGGCGCAGAACGTGCCGCCCGCGTGCCCGAGCACGACCACCCGCGCGGCGTCCTCGCCGGCCGCGCGTTCGAGCGCGGCGTGGAGTTGCTCGACGAGAGCCGTGGAGATGGCGTTCCGGTTGTGTTGCGAGTCGAGGGTGAGGCGGGCGGCACCGCCGGAGACCTCGTAGCGCACCAGCATCCGGTCGCCCCCGGCCCGATCACTCCGGGCCTGATCACTTCGGGCCTGATCACTCCGGGCCTGATGACTCATCGCCTGGTCACTCATGTCACGCCCCTCAGTAGCTCTTCGGCAGCCCGAGCGAATGCTGGGCGACGTAGTTGAGGATCATCTCCCGGCTGACGGGCGCGATCCGGGGCAGCCGGGACGCGGCGAGCATCCCCGCCAGGCCGTACTCGACCGACAGTCCGTTGCCGCCGAGGGTCTGGATGGCCTGGTCGACCGAGTGGGCCGAGACCTCGCCGGAGGCGTACTTGGCCATGTTCGCGGCCTCCCCGGCGAGGTCGTCGCGGCCGGCGTCGACCAGGGCGGCTGCCTTGCGCATCATCAGCCGCGCGAGTTCGAGCTCGATCTTGCACTGCGCGAGCGGGTGGGCGACGCCCTGGTGCGCGCCGATGGGGGTCTTCCACACCGCCCGCTCGTTGGCGTACTTCGTGGCCCGGTCCAGGGCGAAGCGAGCGGTGCCGCACGCCATGCCGGAGGCCATGATGCGCTCGGGGTTGAGGCCCGCGAACAGCATGAGCAGGGCGGTGTCGCCGTCGCCGATGAGCGCCTCGGCGGGTACGCGGACGTCGTCGAAGTACAGCTGGAACTGCCGCTCCGGCGTACGCACCTCCGTGGGGATGTGGGTCTTCTCCAGCCCGGGCGCGTCCGTGGGGACCATGAACAGCGCCGGCTCGAGTCGGCCCGAGGCGGAGCCCTCGAGCCGGGCCACGACGAGGATGGCATCGGCCTGGTCGACGCCGGAGATGTAGGTCTTCTGACCGCTGATGAGGAAGTCCGCGCCGTCGCGGCGGGCGGTGGTGGTGATGGCGTGTGAGTTGGAGCCGGCGTCGGGTTCGGTGATCGCGAACGACGTGATGGTCTCGCCCGACGCGATGCCGGGCAGCCAGCGCTTTTTCTGCTCCTCCGTGCCGAAGCGAGAGATGATGGTGCCGTTGATGGCGGGCGAGACGACCATCATGAGCAGCCCGGC
Source organism: Dietzia cinnamea NBRC 102147 (assembly GCF_001571065.1). Taxonomy (GTDB): domain Bacteria; phylum Actinomycetota; class Actinomycetes; order Mycobacteriales; family Mycobacteriaceae; genus Dietzia; species Dietzia cinnamea. Next base: position 23,049 of record NZ_BCSW01000009.1, on the reverse strand, counting down.
GCCGGCGGCGGAGAGCTCCTCCTCGACGATCGCGAGCTCGGTCATGCCGGCACCGCCTCCGCCGTACTCCTCGGGCAGGTTCACGCCGAGCAGGCCGAGCCTGCCGGCCTCGGTCCACAACTCGTCGGTGGTCTCCCCCGCGTCGGACTTCGATCGCATGTATTCGAGCCCGTAGCGCGAGCCCAGGTCATAGGCCACCTTGCGGAGCTGGGCCTGCTCGTCGGTGTCGATCACGGGATTGGGGATCTGGGAGATGTCGGTCATCGTGGTCACTCCTGGGCTGTGGTGGGATCGGTGGTGTCGGTGTCGTCGGTGTCGGTGCCGTGGGTGTCGGTGCCGGGTTCGGTGACGACGGCGAGGACCGTTCCCGACTCGACCTGGGTGCCGACCTCCACGGGAAGCTCGGTGACGATGCCGTCGACGGCGGCCGCGATGGTGTGTTCCATCTTCATGGCCTCCATCCACAACAGGGGCTGGCCCGCGGTGACGGTGTCCCCGACGGAGACGGCCACCCGGATGACCGCACCCGGCATGGGCGCGAGCAGCGACCCCGCGGCGACCTCGGCGGCCGGGTCGGTATAGCGCGGAGGTTCGACAAGCGAGACGGGCCCGAGCGGCGAGTCGACCTCGACGACGGTGTCCGCGCCCGGGGTCTCGTAGCGCGCCACGGTGAACACCCGCCGTACCCCCCGGACCGAGAGCACGGCGGAGTCGGCGGACACATCCTCGATGCCGACGACGTCGGCGAGCTCGCCGACCGGGCGGGGGCCCGAGCGGTCGCGGAGGTAGCTCACCTCGAGCTCGTCCTCGCCGACCCGGAAGGTGCGCTTCTGAAGGGCGCGACCGACGTTGCGGAAGCCTGGCTGCGCCAGAGCGACCGGGCCGGCGGCGTGCTCGGCGGTGCCGGAGACGACGGCAGCGGCCAGGGCGGAGATCCGCACCGCCTCGGCGTCGGCGAGCGGCGCGGCCAGCGCCCCGGCGCCGTGGTCGTCGAGGAACGCGGTGGACAGGTTGCCGGCGACGAACTCGGGGTGACGCAGTACGCGGACGAGCTGCGCGCGGTTGGTGGTCAGGCCGTGCACCTTCGCGCGGGCGAGCGCTCCGGCGAGGGAGGCACGGGCCTCGGCGCGGGTGCGACCGTAGGAGATCACCTTGGCCAGCATGGGGTCGTAGTGCACGCCGATGAGGGCGCCGCCGGGGCCCGGCTCGACGCCGCTGTCCAGGCGGATGCCCGGGCGGTGCGGCCCGGAGAACCATGACGAGACGCCGGGGACGTCCAGCGCCCACAGGGTCCCCGTCCCGGGCGTGTAGTCGTTCGCGGGGTCCTCGGCGTACAGGCGGGCCTCGAGAGACCAGCCGTGGGCGGCCGGGGGCTCGGCCGACGGCAGCGGCAGGCCCGCGGCCACGTCGAACTGAAGGGCGACGAGGTCCAGACCGGTGGTGGCCTCGGTGACCGGGTGCTCCACCTGGAGGCGGGTGTTCATCTCGAGGAAGAAGAACTCGCCGTCGTCGGTGGCCAGGAACTCCACCGTGCCGGCGCCGGTGTACCCGATCGCGGCGGCGGCGTGCCGCGCCGCCTCGTAGAGCTTCTCCCGCATGCCGGGGGTGCGCTCGACGAGCGGGCTGGGGGCCTCCTCGATGACCTTCTGGTGGCGGCGCTGGATGGAACACTCGCGCTCCCCGACCGCCCAGACGGTGCCGTGGGCGTCTGCCATGACCTGGACCTCGATGTGTCGGCCGCGTTCGAGGTAGCGCTCGCAGAACACCGCGTCGTCGCCGAAGGCCGACCCGGCCTCGCGCTGCGCGGCGGCGATCTCGTCCTGCAGCGAGTCGAGGGTGCGGACGACGCGCATGCCACGACCACCGCCACCGGCGGAAGCCTTGATCAGGACGGGGAGCATGTCGGAGGTGACGTCGGCGGGTTCGAGGTCGGTGAGCATCGGCACGCCCGCGGCGGCCATCATCTTCTTGGCCTCGATCTTGGAGCCCATGGCCTCGATCGCGGCGACCGGCGGCCCGACCCAGGTCAGCCCTGCCGCGATCACATCGCGGGCGAACCCGGCGTTCTCGGACAGGAAGCCGTATCCGGGGTGGATCGCATCGGCGCCGGCCGCCTGCGCCGCGGCGATGACCAGGTCACCGCGCAGGTAGGTCTCGGCCGGGGTGTTTCCCGGCAGCCGGACCGCCGCGTCGGCCTCGCGGGTGTGGGGCGCGTCCGCGTCGGCGTCGGAGAAGACGGCGACGGTGCTCATCCCGAGCGCGCGGGCGGTGTGGTGGACGCGCCGGGCGATCTCGCCGCGGTTGGCCACCAGGACGGACGTGATGGGTGTGGTGCTCATGGTCTCGTTCCTCACATCCGGAAGACGCCGAAGCGGTCGGTTCCGGCGACCTCTCCGGAGTGGATCGCGGACAGGCTGAGGCCCAGCACCGTCCGGGTGTCTCGGGGGTCGATGACGCCGTCGTCGTAGAGCATCCCGGACAGGAACGCCGGCAACGACTCGGACTCGATCTGGTCGGCGATCGCCGCCTTGAGCCCCTCGATGGTCTCGGGGTCCATCTCCTCTCCACGGGCGGCCGACGCGGCGGCCGCCACCGAGGTGACGACGTCGGCGAGCTGCTGGCCGCCCATCACCGCGGACTTGGCGCTGGGCCAGGAGTAGAGGAACCGCGGGTCGAAGGCGCGGCCGCACATCCCGTAGTGGCCGGCGCCGTAGGACGCGGCCGTGATGAGAGACAGGTGCGGGACCTCGGAGTTGGAGACCGCGTTGATCATCATGGCGCCGTGCTTGATGATGCCGCCGCGCTCGTACTCCGAGCCGACCATGTAGCCCGTGGTGTTGTGCATGAACAGCAGCGGGGTGTCGTAGCGGTTGGCCAGTTCGATGAACTGCGTGGCCTTCTGGGCCTCCTCGCTGAAGAGCACGCCGCGGGCGTTGGCGATGATGCCGATCGGGTAGCCGTGGATCTCGGCCCACCCGGTGCACACGCTCGCGCCGTAGAGGGGCTTGAACTCGTCGAAGTCCGAGCCGTCCACGATGCGGGCGATGATCTCGCGCGGGTCGAAGGGGATCTTGAGGTCGTCGGGCACGATGCCCAGGAGCTCGTCGGCGTCGTAGAGCGGCTCGACCACGTCGGCGCGCGGTGCGCGCCCGGCCTTGGTCCAGTTGAGGCGGCGGACGATGCCGCGGGTGATGCGCGCGGCGTCGGACTCGTCGACGGCGAGGTGGTCGGCGAGCCCGGAGACCCGAGCGTGCATGTCGGCGCCACCGAGAGTCTCCTCGTCGGCGATCTCCCCGGTCGCGGCCTTGACCAGCGGAGGGCCGGCCAGGAAGACCTTGGACCGTTCCTCGATCATGACGACGTGGTCGCTCATGCCGGGCACGTAGGCGCCGCCGGCGGTGGAGTTGCCGTACACGACGGCGATGGAGGGGATGCCGGCCTTGGACAGCCGGGTGAGGTCACGGAACAGGCCGCCGCCCGGGACGAAGACCTCCTTCTGCGTGGGCAGGTCGGCGCCGCCGGACTCGACGAGGCTGATGACCGGGAGCCGGTTCTTCATGGCGACGTCGTTGAGTCGGAGGATCTTGCGTAGGGTCCAGGGGTTGGAGGTGCCGCCCTTGACCGTGGGGTCGTTGGCGATGAGCAGGCATTCGACGCCGGAGACCACCCCGATGCCGGCGACCACGGAGGCGCCGGTCTGGAAGTCCGAGCCCCACGCGGCGAGCGCGCACAGTTCGAGGAAGGGCGACTCGCGGTCGAGGATCATGTCGATCCGCTCGCGGGCGGTGAACTTGCCGCGCTCGCGGTGGCGGGCGACCTTGCGCTCGCCGCCACCGGCCAGTGCCGGCTCGAGGTCGGTGGCGAGCTGGTCCAGCTTGCCCTCCATCGCCTCTCTCGCTGCGCCGAACTCGGCGCTAGTGGTGTCCAGTGTGGACCGCAGGATGGTCATGCCGTGTACCCCAAACGTCGTCCGGCGAGGGTGGTGAGGATCTCGGTGGTGCCGCCGCCGATGCCGAGGAGTCGGACGTCGCGGTACTGGCGGCTCACCTCGGACTCGGCCATGAAGCCGAACCCTCCGAAGAGCTGCACCGCCTGGCCCGCGACCCATTCGGCGCACTCGACGGCGGTGTTCTTGGCGAAGCAGACCTCGGCGATGGCGTCGTGCCCGGCGACGGCGAGGTCGGCGCACCGGTGCGTGTAGGTGCGGGCCACGTCGACACGACGGGCCATCTCGGTGACCGTGTTCTGCACGGCCTGGCGCGACAGCAGCGGGCGGCCGAAAGTCTCGCGTTCGCGGACCCAGGCCAGGGTGAGGTCGAGGCAGCGCTGGGCGTGGGAGTAGCCCTGGGCGGCCAGCGCGATCCGCTCGCCCACGAAGCCGATGGCGATCTGGGCGAACCCCTCGTTCACCTCGCCGACGAGGTTCTCGACCGGCACCCGGCAGTCGGCGAAGGTCATCTCCGCGGTGTCGGAGGCGCGCCAGCCCAGCTTTTCCAGCGGGGCCGATCGGTGGAATCCCGGGGTGTCGGTGGGGATGACCAGGAGGCTGACGCCGGACGCCCCGGGTAGGTCCTCGCCGCCGGTGCGGACCGCGGTGACGACGAAGTCGGCGCGGGTACCGGAGGTGATGTACGTCTTGGCCCCGTTGACCACGAAGTGGTCGCCGTCCCGGCGCGCGGCGGTGGTCAGGTGCCCGACGTCCGACCCGCCGCCGGGCTCGGTGATGGCCAGGGAGCCGATCATCTCGCCGGCCAGGGTGGGGCGGACCCACCGGTCGATCTGATCGGGGCGTCCGGACTGGGCGAGGTGCGGGGTGGCGATGCCGCAGGTGAACAGGGAGGCGAAGACCCCGCCGGACACGCCGGCCTCGTGGAGGGCCTCGCACACGATGACCGAGTCGCGCATGTCTCCCCCGCCGCCGCCGACTTCCTCCGGGAACGACACGCCGAGCAGGCCGAGCTCCCCGGCCGCGCGGTGCAGGTCGCGGGGGATCGCTCCAGCGGCCTCCCACTCATCCTGGTGCGGCAGGATCTCACGCTCGGCGAAGCGAGTCGTGGTCTCGCGCAGGGCGAGACGTTCGTCGGTGTACCAGGGGTCCCCGGGGACGTGCGGTGGGATGGTGGGGGCTGTACTGCGTGGGATGGTCACGCGTTCTCCTCGGCGGCCGCGCGGGCGGCATCGGCGGTGGTGGGCACGGGGGCGGTGAGGGAGTCGGGGATGTCGACGTGTCGGGAGCGCAGCCACTCGGCCAGCCCCTTGGCCTGCGGGTCCCAGCGGTAGCCGTGGGCGACGCCCTTGCCGAGAAGACCGTCGATGACGAAGTTCACCGCGTGCAGGCGCGGCAGCTCGTAGCGCTCGATCGGCAAGTCGGCGGCCTCGGGCAGCAGGCGGCGGACTTCGTCGACGGTGAGCGTGGCCAGCATCCAGCGGTAGGCCTCCTCGTCACCGGCCCACAGCCCGATGTTCGCCGTACCGCCCTTGTCCCCCGAGCGGGCGCCGAGAACGTCGCCGAGAGGGCGACGGCGGACCGGGCCGGAGGGCGGGACGTAGGCGTCGAGCGGGGCCCCGTCGGCGCCGAGCCCGTCAGAGGTGTGGCCGTCGCCCATCTCCTGCGTCCGCTGCGGCGGTTCGATGTCGACGCGGGTGCCGTCGGGGAGCACGGCCACGTGCGGCACCTCGGTCTGCGGGAGGTAGGCGGGGATGTAGACGCCGTACGGTCCGCCGCGGCCGGGCGGTCCGCTCGGGGTGGCCCCGGGGTAGCTGGACAGCGTCATCGCGACGGCGGCGTCGGAGAACGCCCGGCCCACAACGTCGGGGTCCGCATCCCAGGCGACGATGGTCAGCATGGCCGTCGCGGCGGCCTGGGTGTCGGCGTCGGGGTGGTCGGTCCGGTGCAGACGGAAGTCGAGCTGGGCGGGTTCCCGCTCGAGGCCCGCGCGGAACTGCCGCTCGACCAGGGCGGCCTTGTCGGAGATGTCGAGGCCGGTGAGCAGGAACGTGACCTCGTTGCGGAATCCGCCGAGGCACGTGACCGACACCTTGGTGGTGGGCGGGGCGGGCTCGCCGAGGACTCCGGAGATGCGGACGCGGTCGGTGCCCTCCTGCTCCACCACGGCGGTGTCCAGGCGGGTGACGACGTCGGGGCCGCCGTACCGCGCGCCGGTGACCTCGTACAGCAACTGGGAGGTGACGGTGCCGACGGTCACGGCGCCGCCCGTGTCGGCGTGCTTGGTGATGATCGAGGTGCCGTCGGCGGAGATCTCGGCGATGGGGAACCCCGGTCGGGTGAGGTCGGCGATCTCGCCGCGGTCGAAGAACGCGTAGTTGCCGCCGGTGGCCTGGGTGCCGCACTCGATGACGTGACCGGCGGCCGTGGCGCCGGCGAGCGCGTCGAGGTCGTCGCGGCCCCAGCCGAAGTGGCTGATGGCCGGCCCGACGATGACAGAGGCGTCGGTGACGCGACCGGTGACGACGATGTCCGCGCCCGCGTCCAGGCAGCGCGCGATGCCGAACGCACCGAGGTAGGCGTTGGCGGTGACGGGGACGCCGGCGTCGGCCGGGATGTCGAGGTCAGAGACTCTGGACATGAGGTCGTCGCCCTCGACGTGCGCGACGACCGGCGACAGTCCGAGGCGCGTACCCAGCTCGCGGATCGCGTCGGCCAGTCCGGCCGGGTTGAGGCCGCCCGCGTTGGCGACGATCTTCACGTTCTTCTCGAGCGCGAGCCCGAGGCAGTCCTCGAGCTGGCGGAGGAACGTCTTGGCGTAGCCGAGCTCGGCGCTCTTCAGCCGGTCCCGGCCCAGGATGAGCATGGTCAGCTCGGCCAGGTAGTCGCCGGTGAGGACGTCGAGCTCGCCGCCCTCGAGCATCTCGCGCATCGCGGAGATGCGGTCGCCGTAGAACCCGGACATGTTGCCGACGCGGAGCGGGGGCACCGTCGACTCAGGGCCGACGCGGCGCGGCGCCGGTGGGGTGGACCCGGTCATGCCCGCGCTCCCTTCTCGCGGCCGCCGCCGGGGAGGCCGGCGAAGGCCTGGGCGATGCGCAGCCACTCCTCGGCCTCGGCGCCGACCGCCTCGTGGGCGGTGTCCTCGCGGTGGACGCGCTGGGTGACCAGCAGGCAGAAGTCGAGGATCGGCCCGGTGACGCGCTGCTCGGCGTCGGCGGGGCCGAACTCGACGACGGTGCCGTCGGCCTGCGCGAGCGCGACGTACACCTCTGAGGCGGGGGCCTCGAGGCCGTTCATCATGTAGGCGAAGGCGCGGGTCTTCCATCCCAGCCGGGCGACGTGCGGGAGGGCTCCCACGAACGCCGGGTCGGAGTCGACCGGGACGCCGAGCGCGTCGGCCACATCGACCCCGTGGGCCCAGGTCTCCATGATCCGCGCGGTGGTCATCGACTTGGGACGCATAGGCGGCCCGAACCACGGGATCTTCTCGCCCGGGTCCGCCGCCTTGAGGGCGTCGGCGAGCTCGCCACGGGCCAGGCGCCAGCGCGCGAGGACCTCGTCGCGGCCGGTGGCCGCGACCTCGGCGGCGCCGGCGTCGACGAAGCCGGTCGGGTCGGCCTCGGCCTTCTCGACGACCGACCGGAAGGCGTCCGCGTCGCGAATGGCGGTGACCGAGACCTCGTCGGTCCAGGCCAGGTGAGCGATCTGCAGGCCGATGTCCCAGCCCGCGGCCGGGGTGTCGATGTTCCAGCCGTCGACGCCGGCGGCCTCGACGAGCTCGTCCAGTCGGGCGCTGAGCGCGGCGAGGGCCGCGTGCGGATCCTCTGTGACGGAGGTCTCGGGGTTCGTCATGTGATCACGATGACACCCCGCCACAAAAAAAGCAAGCGTGATTGTTTGCTTTCTCGCCGGGCCTCTGCGAGCCTATGCCTACGGTGATACGCGTCACAGACACGCGTTCCCCTCACCCCTCCCCCGAGCCCCTGGAGACACTGTGCGACTCGACCCCACCGGCATCGACCCGACCGATCACGCCCTCGCCCGCCGCTGCTCCGTGGGGGACATCCCCACCCGTGCGGCCGCTACGTTCTCTCACCGCACCGCCCTCACCGATGACACCGGTTCATGGACGTACCTCGAGCTCGAGTCCGCCGCCAACCGGTTCGCCCACGGGCTGGTCGAGCACGGCATCCGCGAGTCCGAACCCGTCGCGATCCTCTCCACGAACTGCCGGGAGTTCGTCGCCACCTACTTCGGGACCGCCAAGGCCGGGATGGTCTCGTTGCCCGTCAACCTGCTGTCCGGGCTCGAGAACATCGCACACGCCCTGACCGACTCGGGGACGCGCATCGTCGTCGTCCACGGCTCACTCGTGGAGCTCGTCCTCGGAGCGACCGCCGCCATTCCCGGCGTCGAGACCCTCGTCGTCGTCGGCGGGGTCCCGGACGGACTCGGGGCCACGACCGACGGACCCACGCTGATCGGCTGGGACGACCTGCTGGCGGACGACGACTCCAACCCGGACACCGTGATCGGCGACCGCCAGGTCGTCCAGTGCCTCTACTCGTCCGGGACCACCTCCCGCCCCAAGGGCGTCCTCACCTCCCACCTCTCGGTGACCGTCGCCGCCCTCGGCAACGGCGCGCTGTTCGGCCTGAACTGGGGCGCGGAACCGTCGGTCACCGTGTGCCCGCTCCCCCTCTTCCACACCGCCGGCCTCAACGGCGTCCTGCTGTCCGCGGTGACCATGGGCGCGACGGTCCACCTGCTGCCGGGGTTCGACCCCATCGGGTACGCCGACACCGTCGCCCGCGTCCGCGCCACGCACCTCGTGGGCCTGCCCCTCATGCTCGAGGCGCTCGCCGACGGCACCGACCGGGGACTCGACCTGTCCTCGGTCCGGTTCCTCCTCTACGCCATGGCCCCGATGTCGGAGGAGATGCGCCGACGCCTCGAGACCGCGCTCCCCGACGCGCGGATGGTCCTGGCCTCGGGGATGAGCGAGTGCACGCCGGCCACCGTCATGCAGTGGCCCGAACTGGGCCCGGACAAGTCCGACTCGTGGGGCTACCCCACCCCGATCGCCGAGAACCGGATCGCCGAACCCGGCACCGACGAGTTGCTGCCGCCCGGGACCGACGGCGAGATCGTCTACCGCGGCCCGACCGTCATGGAGGGGTACTGGAACAACCCGCAGGCCAACGCGGAGGCGTTCGTGGGTGGGCGCCTGCACTCGGGCGATCTGGGGCGCATCGACGACGAGGGCGTGGTGTGGTTCTCCGACCGCGTCAAGGACATCGTCAAGTCCGGCGGCGAGAACGTCTCGTCACTGCACGTCGAGCGCGTCCTCATGGACCACCCGCACGTCGCGGAGGTGGCCTGCGTCGGGCGCCCCGACCCGACGTGGGGCGAGCTGGTCGTGGCGGTGGTCGTGCCCTCCGAGGGCGCCCCGGCCGAAGACGAGCTCAAGGCCTCGGTGAGCGAGTTCGGCGCCGAGCGGCTCCCCTCGTCACACCGACCGCGCGATGTCGTGGTGGTGGACTCGATCCCCCGCACCGCGACCGGCAAGATCCGCAAGGTCGAGCTGCGCGCGCTCGCCTGACGACCCGATCGGCCTCTCCGGGCGCCCGGCTGGCGCGGGCGGCGCGGGCGGCGCTGGTTCCTAGGGGCCGACCTCGAGCAGCTCGCCGGGGATCTCCAGTCGAGCCGCGGCGAGGTCGGCACCCAGCCCGGGCCGCAGCACCTCTCCGCGCGGCGGGCGCGCCACCAGGTTGACCGCGCGGAGGTTGGGCAGCAGGTACAGCCTGGTGTCCATGCCCTCCAGCTCGGGGACGAGCTCGCGGAAGCGCTCCGCGGTGAGCTCGCCCGCGAGCCAGGCGAAGGCCGAGTCGTCCCACGTCCACACCGCGATGTTGACCCCGCGCCCGACGACGCCGCGGCGGACGCCGGCCACCGACCCCAGGGTCGCGGCGACGGGTTCCCCGCCCGGGACGGCGCCCGCCGACCACGGGACCGGCAGCTCCCCCGGGCCGATCGGCGCGGTCTCGCGCGGCACGGGAACACGGACGCGCGCACCGTCTGGCAGGACGACGGTGTGCCCGGACTCGTCCTGCGGCAGCGGGCGGGCGACCCGGGTGGGGCGCCGGCCGTCCGGGCCGCCCTGGCCGCCCCGGCTCATGCCGACCACCGCGACGACCGGCGGAGCCTGCTCGCCGCGGGCGCCGCTGATGCGGACGCGGTCGGTGCCCTCCTGCGCCAGGCGGAGGGAGTCGAGCCGCAGGACGACGTCGGGCGCCGCGTACCGGGCGCCGGCGACGCCGTCGAGGAGTTGGTCGGTGACGGTGCCGACCGTGACCGAGCCGAACGCCGACGGGTGTCGCGTGATCACCGAGCAGCCGTCGTCGGCGATCTCGGCGATCGGGTACCCGCCGGTGACGGGGTCGGTGGTACGGGTGACGTCGGTGGTGGAGTCGACGACCCCCGTCGCGCCGGGGCCGCCGGAGAGCACGTGTCCCACCGCGACGGAGCCGGCGAGGGCGTCGAGGGCGGACGGGGTCCAGCCGTGGTGCGCCGCCGCGGCGCCGGCGACGAGGGCCTCGCGACTGACGCGCCCGGTGACGACGACGACGGCGCCGGCCGTGAGCGCGCGTGCGATCCCGAACGCACCGTGTCGGACGGTGGCCACGTCGACGTCACCGAGCCCGAGTGCGGGCGCCCGGTCCGTCACCTCGCCCGGGTCGAGGTGGGCCACGGCGAGCTCCACGCCCTTGTCCGCGGCCAGGGCCCGCAGCTCGCGCGCGAGGCCGGCAGGGTCGAGCGCACCCGCGTTGGTGACGATCCGGACCCCGCCGGCACGGTTCCCTCCGGCGCCGTTCTCGCCGGCGCCGTCCCCGCCGGCACCGCCCGCGCCGAGACGGTCCAGGCACTCGCCGATCTGTACGAGGGCGGCGCGCTCGTACCCCGGACCGCCCGCCGCCCGCTGCTCGGCCAGATCGAGCATCGCCTCGTCCGAGAGCATGTCCAGCGCGAGGACGTCCAGGGACGCCGCCGCGAGGAACTCGGCGGTCGCGCTGGAACGATCGGTCCGCGACGCGGAGACGTTGCCGATGCGTAGGGGCCTCGGGCTGGTCGTCATCGATCCTCCGGGTGCGTCTGTCGGGATGGTGCTCCTCTACTCCAGCATGCTTCCCGTCGCGGCGAAGCGGGTGTGGAAGGAGAACGCCTCCTCGAGCATATGCGGGGTGTTGCCGGCGTCGGGCCGGGCGTTCGCCCTGTCGAGGTAGTCGTGGAGCAGCGGCCGGTACGCCGGGTCGGCGCAGTTGTCCACGACGAGGCGGGCGCGCTTGCGGGGGCTGAGCCCGCGCAGGTCCGCCAGGCCGTGCTCGGTGACGATCACCTGGACGTCGTGTTCGGTGTGGTCGACGTGCGGGATCATCGGGACGATCGCCGACACCGCACCGCCCTTCGCTGTGGACGGGCTCAGGAACATGGAGACGTACCCGTTGCGGGTGAAGTCGCCGGAACCACCGATCCCGTTCATGATCCGGGTGCCGCACACGTGGGTTGAGTTGACGTTGCCGTACACGTCCGCCTCGAGCATGCCGTTCATCCCGATGATGCCCAGGCGTCGGACGATCTCCGGGTGGTTGCTGATCTCCTGCGGGCGCAGCGTGATGTGGTCGCGGTAGAGGTCGATGTTGTCGACCAGCTCCTCGAGACCCGCCTGCGACAGGGCGAGCGAGGTGGCGGAGGCGTGCGCGACCTTGCCCTCGCGGATGAGCCGCAGCATGGAGTCCTGGATGACCTCCGAGTAGCAGGTCAGATTCTCGAACGGCCCGGCCTCCAACCCGGAGAGCACAGCGTTGGCGACGTTGCCGATCCCGGCCTGCAGCGGGAGGAGGCTGCCGGCGGGCATCCGCCCGCGCTCGACCTCCTGGCGGAAGAACTCCACGACGTGCCCGGCGATGGCCCGGCTGGTCTCGTCGGGCTCGGTGAGTGCGCTGGCGGAGTCCTGACGGTCGGTCGGCACCACGGCGATCACCTTGGCCGGGTCGACCTCCAGGTGTGCCTGCCCGATCCGGTCGTCGGGCCGGGTGAGCATGATCGGCCGACGCTCTGGCGGCAGCGCGGTGCGGTAGTAGACGTCGTGCATGCCCTCGACGCCCAGCGGGACCCACGAGTTCACCTCGAGGATCACCTTGTCCGCGACATCGAGCCACGTCTTGTTGTTGCCCACGGACATCGCCGGGACGAGCTTGCCGTCGTCCGTCACCGCCGCCACCTCGACCACGGCGACGTCCACGTTCCCGTAGTAGCCCTCCCACACCTGCTGCGCGACATGTGAGAGGTGGATGTCCACGTAGTCCACGCGGCCCTCGTTGATCGCGCGCCGCGCGGTGGGCTCGCTCTGGTACGGCATCCGGAGGTCGACGCCGCCGACCTCCGCGAGCATCGCCTCGACCTCGTTGCTCACCGAGGCGCCGGTGAGCAGGTTGACGCGGAGTCGGCCGCCCGCCGCGCGAACGGTCCGCATCCGCTCAGCGAGGGCCGGCGCGAACGCCTTGGGGGTGCCCGCACTGGCGAACCCGCTGATCGCGACGGTGTCCCCGTCCTCGATCCGGGAGACGGCCGTGGCGGCGTCGGTGAGGAGGTCCCGGAAGTGCGGATGACGGATACGCGCCGGGTCGAACGATGTTCCCGACTGCTGGACAGCAGATCTCATGCGGCGACCATAGCGTCGGTCACACCGCGAACCCGCGTCGCCGGAGCGCCGCGGTCCCCCCGACATGGTGGGGCGCGCGTGCGGCGGACCCCGCGTGGCCGTGCCGGGTCCTCCCTGCACGGGCCCGCCGGGCGGATAGACTCTGCTGACCGCCCCGACCGTCGTGCCCTCCAGGAGTGTGCCCTTGCCCCCCAGGACCACCCCGATCCCCGATCGCATCGACCAGGCACGCGCCAACTGGGAGCGCGAGGGGTGGGCCGACGCCGCGCAGGGCATGACCGTGGTGACGTCGGTGATGCGGGCGCACCAGATCCTGCTCGCCCGCGTCGAGGAGACCCTCAGGCCCTGGAACCTGTCGTTCCCCCGCTACGAGCTTCTGCGGCTGCTCGCTTTCTCGCGTTCCGGGTCGCTCCCCATCACCAAGGCGTCCGAGCGCCTCCAGGTGCACGTCACCAGTGTCACCAGCGCGATGAAGCGGCTGCTCGACGCGGGCCTGGTCGAACGTCGCCCGCACCCGACGGACGGCCGCACCACGCTCGTCGAGATCACCGACGACGGCCGGCGTGTGGTGGCCGAGGCGACCGCCGCGCTCAACGCCGGCGTCTTCGCCGACCCGGGAATGAGCGCCGACGAGCAGGTCGCGCTCATCGACGCGATCGCCTCCCTGCGCCGGTCCGCCGGAGACTTCTGATCCCGGGGCGCCACACGACACCGCGCCCGGCCCCCTCTCGGGTGGGGCCGGGCGCGGCTGATGGTGGCGGGCTCCCTCGGCGGGGAGTCCCGGGGTCACCCGGTGCGGGTCAGGGCACCTCGGTGGCGAGGACGCGGTCCTCGGAGATCTCGGCGTCCGCGTGGATCTCGTTCTTGCTCGACTCCGTCATCGCCACCACGCACAGCATGGACATGGCCGACAGGAGCGACAGCATGATCCCCACCCCGAGCGTGTTGCCGGCGGCGACCATCGCGGCGGCGGCCAGCGGCGGCAGCGCACCGCCGAGGATACCGGCGAGGTTGTAGCCGAGGCCGGCACCGGTGTAGCGGTAGCGGGCCTGGAACAGCTCGGGTAGCAGAGCGCCGGCCGGGCCGTAGGCGATGCCGAAGATGATGAGGGTGACGAACAGGACCAGGGCGAACGCGATCGGCGAGCCGGTGTCGAGGATCGGGAACACGAACAGCGCCCACACCACGGCCAGGGCGACCGAGGTGCCGATGACCTTCTTGCGGCCGATGCGGTCGGAGTAGATGGCCGAGACCGCGATCGCGGCACCGAAGATGAGCGCGGCGACCATGCCCATGCCCAGGACGAAGGGGCGCGGGTGCTCGAGGTTCTTGGTGGCGTAGTTCGTCAGGAAGGAGGTGCCCATGTAGAAGAGAGAGAACAGCGAGGTGAGCGCGCCACCGGCGATGAGGATCTCCTTCCACTGGAAGCGGATCGCATCGGCGAAGGGCAGGGTCCGGGGAGCGGTCTCCGTGGCGGCGAGCGCCCGGTCCTGCTTGAAGACGGGGGTCTCCTCGACTGAGATGCGGATCCACAGACCGATGAGGACCAGGACCGCGGACAGCAGGAACGGGATGCGCCAGCCGTACTGCATGAACGGGCTGTTGACGTCCGCGCCGTCACCGGCGATGAGGGAGAACAGCAGGAAGGTGCCCGAAGAGAGGAAGAAGGCGAAGGCCACCCCGAGCTGCGGCCACATACCCATGAGTCCGCGCTTGCCCTTCGGCGCGTACTCCGCCGTCAGCAGGGTCGCGCCGGCCCATTCTCCGCCGACGGCGAAGCCCTGGAAGAAGCGGCACGCGACGAGAAGGATCGGCGCGAGTATGCCGATACCGTTCTCGAACGCCCCGAACGCCCCGGTTTCGTACCCGGGCAGGAGGCCGATGAACACGGTCGCGACACCCATGATCATGAGCGTCCAGACGAGGGTGCGCTTGCGGCCGATCCGGTCGCCGAAGTGACCGAAGACCGCCGCGCCCACGGGCCGCGCGAAGAACGCGACCGCGAACGTGGCGAAGGACGACAGGGTCGCCGTGGCGGGGTTCTGGTCCGGGAAGAACAGGGCCGGGAAGACCAGGGCCGCGGCGGTGCCGTAGATGAAGAAGTCGTACCACTCGATCGTCGTACCGATCGAGGAGGCCGCGGCTACCTTCGCTAGCGAGGTCTTCTGCGTGACCGGCGGGTCGTTCGGCGACTGTGCCGAATCCCCCGCGGGGAGGTTCGTGGCTGTCAAGACAACTCCAAGTCCTGTAAGGGGCCGTCGGGCGGAAGACCCGGCGGGGTGGTCCCCGGCGCGTAAACGCCGATTGACGGACAAGGTATGTGATGGCTGCCACACCCCGTTACACCCGAAAGTGGAGGGTGGGTGATCTGGCTCACGCGGAGGGCGCGGACAACTCCTGTGGCGTCCTCGTGCGGAACCACTCGACCGTCCGCCGGAGTCCGTCACGCCACGACACCGTCGGCTCCCACCCCAGCGCCTCGGCGGCCAGTGCGGTGTCCGGGCGCCGGACCTGCGGGTCGTCGACGGGACGGTCGATGTACCGGATCCGCGAGGACGACCCCACCACCTCGATGACGTCGCTCGCGATGCGCAGGACCTCGAGCTCGTTGGGGTTGCCGATGTTCATCGGCCCCGCGTGGCCCGATTCGGCCAACGCGAGGATCCCGCGCACGAGATCGTCGACGAAGCACACCGACCGGGTCTGGGATCCGTCGCCGGCCACGGTGAGTTCCTCGCCGCGCAGCGCCTGCCTGATGAAGGTCGGGATCGCCCGCCCGTCGTGGGGGCGCATACGGGGGCCGAAGGTGTTGAAGATGCGCACGATCGCCGTGTCGACGCCGTGGGTGGTGCGGTAGGCCTCGGTGAGTGCCTCCGCGTACCGCTTGGCCTCGTCGTACACCCCTCGGGGGCCGACCGGGTTGACGTTGCCCCAGTATGTCTCGGGCTGGGGGTGCACGAGCGGGTCGCCGTACACCTCGGAGGTCGAGGCCAGGAGGAACCGCGCGCCCTTGTCGCGGGCGAGGCCCAGGGCGTTGTGCGTGCCCTGAGATCCCACTCGAAGGGTGTGGATGGGCAACTTGAGGTAGTCGATCGGTGAGGCCGGGGACGCGAAGTGCAGGACGAGGTCGACCGGGCCCGGCACGTGGACGTAGTCGGTGACGTCGCGCTCCATCAACTGGAACCCCGTGTCCGCCGCGAGGTGCGCGAGGTTGTCCGGGGTGCCGGTGAGGAAGTTGTCCAGGGCGACCACCTCGACGCCGCGGCGGCGGAGCTCGGTGCACAGGTGGCTGCCGAGGAAGCCGGCGCCTCCGGTGACGACGGCCCGTGCGATGGTTCGGGTCATGATGTGGTCCTCCCCGTGTCGTGGCTGAGTAGGTCGAAGGCGGAATCGAGCACCTCGTCGGTCCGCACGGCGTCCAGTCGCGGATCGACGACGTCACCGTGGGGGTCGCCCCACGAGTCGGCGTCCGGGTCGCCGTGCCACAGGACGTGGTGCAGGTGAGGGTCGATGAGCGGACCCCACCAGCGGGGCGGGACGGGGCCGAAGAGAACCACCGACGGGGTGGCCAGCGCCGTCGCGAGGTGCGCGATGCCGGTGTCCCCGCTGAGGACGAGTGCGGCCCCGCGGACGAGGTCGGTCAGGGCGTCGAGGTCGAGTGCTCCCCCGGCATCGGTCGCGCCGGGGGTCGACCCGGCGACCTCGGCCGTCAACGCCGCCTCGTCGGCCGAGCCGGTGACCACCACGCGGTGACCGTCCTCGGCCAGCGCGCGCGCGACGGCCGTCCACCGCCCGACCGGCCAGCGTCGGGCGGGCGCGGCGGCGCCGGGGTGGACGACGACCGGCCCCCCGGGAGCCCGGCCGGATGATCCGCCGGACGAGCCGGTGAGGCGGAGGTCCTCGGGACCGCACGGCCCGCCGGCGTCGCTCACCAGGCGGCACCACCGGCGGACCTCGTGTTCGTCCCGGTGCCAGGGCGGGCCGGTGTGCCCCACCTCCGGGCAGTCGAACCCGATGAGGCGGCCAGGGCCCGTGGCGGTGAGCAGGCCGCGACTGGCCGGTCCGTTGCCGTGCAGGTCCACGGCGATATGCCCCCCACGGATCGGCCCGAGCGGGACCAGGCCGGGGGTCGGCAGGACCGCGTCGACCACGCCCAGGCGGGCCAGCCAGCCCCCGACCCCTGCCGGGGCCGCCAGCACGAGGCGGAACCCCGGTGCCAGTCGTCGCAGGCCCCGCAGCGGTGCGATACCGGTGAGGGCGTCCCCCATCCCGAGGGCACGGAGGGCGAGCACGTCGCCGGATCCGATGTCCTCCGGTCGCAGCGCCCACGACTCCTCACGGGCGACGTCGATGTGCGTGGGCACCCCGGCCGCCCGGAGCGCCTCGGCGGTGTACGGCTCAACCGGCATCGCTGATCCGATCGAGGATCGAGGTCGTGGACCGACCGGACAGGAGCGGGAGGATCTCGACCCGGCCGCCCCAGCCGTGGACGATCGGCGCCTCCGGCAGGTCGGCCACGCGGTAGTCGCCACCCTTGACCCAGACGTCGGGCCGCAGTGCGTCCAGTGCGTGACGCGGGTCGTCCTCGTCGAACACCACCACGGCGTCGACGCTGGCCAGCGCCTCGAGCAACGCGCGCCGGTCGGCGACCGGGTTGACCGGCCGGCCGGGCCCCTTGAGCCTGCGTACGGAGGCGTCGGAGTTGAGCAGGACCACCAGCAGGTCGCCCAGCTCGCGGGCGGCGCGGAGGTACTGCGCGTGTCCGGCGTGCAGGACGTCGAAGCAGCCGCCGGTCGCGACGACGACCCCGCCCGCCTCACGGGTGCGGGCGATGCGGTGGGCGAAGCCGTCGAGGGTGCTCGGTGCGGGCTGGTTGCCGCGGCCGCGGAACCCGGCGGCGCCGCCCTCCGCCACCCACCGGGAGGCGTCGGCCACGGCCCGGACCGCCGCGGTGGCCGCCGACTCCCGCCGGCTCAACGACGCGGCGATCGACGCCGCGACGCGGTCGCCCGCGCCGCACGGGTCGCCGGCCTCGCGCCCGCCGGACGGGATCTGCCGCAGGTCGTCCCCCTCTGCGAGCCAGGCGCCCTCGGAGCCGACGGTGACGACCACGGCGCGGGCCTCCCAGGCGCGCCGGAGCGCACGGGCGAGTTCGCCCGGCCGTTCCGGGTCGGCGTCGAGACCGAGGGCACCCGCCGCGTCGAGGGCCTCGGCCAGGTTCGGGGTGACGACAGCGCACCCCGTCACGGGCGACCCGCCCCGGGGGTGCGGGTCCCAGACCACGTCGCCGTCCCGCGCGGCGTGCTCGAGCCCCGCGCGCACGGCCGGGTCGCGGGTGGTCCCCGCGCCGTAGTCACTCACGAGCACGACCGCCCCGGCCAGCGCGTCCGCCAACCGGGCGGGGTCGACATCGCGCGGTGTGGCCGGCCCACCGTCGTCCACGCGGAGCAGCGTCTGGCCGCCGGCCCGGATGCGGGTCTTGGTGCGGGTGCCGCCCTTGTGCCCGAGCGCGCGGACCTCGATGTCGGCGAGCTCGGAACGCAGCGTCTTCCCGGCGGCGTCGTCGGCCAGGGGCGCGACGAGCCGGACGCGGGGCACGCGGTCGATCCGCGCGCACATGAGCGCCGCCAACCCGGCGCCGCCGGGACTCACGCGCGTGTGGTCGGCGTCCACGACGGGGACGGGGGCGTCGGGGCACAGCCTGGTCGACGTGCCCTCGAGGTCACGGTCGAGGACGACGTCTCCGACGACGGCCACGGGTTCAGCGTGCATTGTCCACCTCTCGGCTCCGGGGCAGCCGCGTGTCCACGGCGGCCGCGAGGGCGTGCAGGAGCACCAGGTGACACTCCTGGATCACCGCCGTGTTGCAGGAGGCGACCCGGATCGACTCGTCGCACTCCTGCTCGAGCGGGCTGGGTCCGCCTCCGGTGAGCGCCCATGTGGTGACCCCTCGTTCGCGCGCCCGGCGGGCGGCGGCGATGACGTTCTCGCTGGTGCCGCTCGTGGACAGCAACACGAGGATGTCGCCCGGCGAGGCGTGTGCCTCGACCTGGCGGGCGAAGACCTCGGCGTAGCCGTAGTCGTTGCCGATCGCGGTGAGTCCGGACAGGTCGGAGGTCAGGGCGATCGCGGAGACGGGACGCCGGTCGTCGATGAACCGTCCGACGAACTCGGCCGTGAAGTGTTGGGCCTCGGCCGCGCTGCCGCCGTTGCCGGCGGCGAGGAGCCGGCCGCCCGCGAGCAGGCGCGCGGTGAGCCGGCCCGCCCACCGGTCGAGGGTGGGTCCGTGTCGGGCGACGTCGTCGAGGGCCGCGCGCAGTCCCCCGAGGTGCGACTCGAGCCACCCGCTCGCGGGGGTCGCGTCCCCTGCCGTGCGGGGGGCGGCCGACCGCGCGGCGTCCGCGTAGGCGGCGAGGGTCGCGTCCACGACGCCGTCCCAGGAGAAGAGCGTCTCGGCCCGGCGGCGCGCGGCGGCGCCCATGGCCTCCGCGTGGTCACGGTCGTCGAGCAGCTCGGTCACCGCCCGGGTGACGGCGGCCTGGTCGCCGGGTGGCACGAGTAGCCCGGTGACGCCGTCGTCGACCGAGTCGAGCAGCCCGCCCACGGCCGTGCCGACGAGGGGGCGGCCGCACGCCATGGCCTCGAGCGGGACCATGCCGAAAGGTTCGTACCACGGGGTCACCACCACGACGTCGGCGGAGGCGAGGAGGGCCGCGGCGTCCGGGCGGTCGAGCCGCCCGGTGAAGGTCACCCGGTCGTCCACCCCGAGTTCGCGCGCGAGCGCCTGCAGCCGCACGGCCTCGGGGTCGCGGTCGAGTTCCGCACGGTCGGGTCCGCCGGCCACGACGAGGTCGGCGTCGGGGATGGAGGTGAGCGTGCGGATGGCGTGGTCGATGCCCTTGCGCGGCACCATCCGGCCGAGGGAGACGATCCGGCGGTACCCGTCGCGGCGCGACGGCAGGTGTTCCGCACGCGTCTGGTGGGCGTCGGGGCGGAACAGTTCGAGATCGACCCCGCAGGGGATGACGTGGATCCGGTCGGGGTCGGTGCCGAGGTCGACGAGCTCACGGCGTTCGTCGCGGCAGCTGGCGGTGACGGCGTCGGCGCCGGTCGCGAGCGCGACCTCGTCGGCGAGGCGGCCGGGCGGGCTGGTGTCCGCGCTGCCCTGATGGCGTCGCTTGACCGCGCCGAGGGCGTGGAACGTCTGGAGGAAGGGCACGTCGACCGTCTGCCGGGCGCGATGAACGGCCAGGCCGGACATCCAGAAGTGGGCGTGGGCGACGTCGGGGACGCCGTCGGCGAGCCAGTGCCGCGCCAGCGCGCGCCCGAACTCGTCCATGTAGGGGGCGAGCTCGTCCTTGGGCAGCGGCGCCGGTGGGCCGGCGGTGACGTGGACCAGCCGTACTCGCTCGGCGAGCCGGATCGTCCCGGGAGCCGAGGCCGACTCTCTACGGGTGTAGACGGTGACGTCGTGCCCGCGCGCGCCGAGGCCGGTCGCCAGCTCGGCGACGTAGACGTTCTGCCCGCCCGCGTCCTCCCCGCCGAGCGCGGCCAGTGGACTCGCGTGTTCCGATACCAGGGCGATCCTCATGTCGTCATCTCCTGCAGGACGGTGTCCCAGTCCGCCAGGAAGCGGCCGAGTCCGTAGTGGCGCAGTGCGTGGTCCCGGGCGGCGGCGCCGGTCGCCGCGGCGGCGTCGCGGTCGTGGAGCCAGTCCCGGGCGCGCGCGAGCAGTTCGTCGGGGTCGTTGCTGAGCAGGCCCGCCTCGGGCGGCACCGCGTGGGGCGCCTCGGTGGTGCTCAGCGCCAGGACTGGCATGCCGAGCGTCATGGCCTCGAGCAGGGCCAGGCCGAGGCTGGTCCAGCGGTACGGGTGGAAATAGGCGCGGTGCCGGCCGAGCGTGCGGTGCAGTTCGGCCTGGGGCGGGTTCTCGTGCAGCGTCGGTGCGAGGTGCGGTGCGAGCTCGGCGAGCTCGTCCATCCCCATGCCGTAGACGTGGAGGGGCACCTGACGTCCCAGGTCCACGACGAGGTCGGTGCCGGCGATGCGACCACGGCGTACCGGTTCGTTGACGACGACGGCGAGGCTGGCGTCCTCCCCCGTCCACGACCGCCCGGGATCGACGATGCCGTGCTCGACCACGCCCGTGCGAGCGGATCCGCAGTCCCACATCATGCGGTTGAAGCGGGTGACGTGGATGACGGGCACCCGGTCCTGGTCGGCCATCGGGTGCCGGGACCCGGCCGCGTGCTCGCGGGGCGTGTCGTGCTCGACATAGACGGCCGGCACGTCGACGCCGGCCCGTAGTCCGGTCCACTCGCGCAGCAGGTCGACCTCGTGGGCGCGTTGGAGGATCACGACGTCGATCCCGCCGTCCGCGGCCCGGTCGCGCAGCTGCCCGGGGTCGAGCTCGGAAACCGAGGCGGGCCAGTCCCACGTCTGTGCGCGGCCGCGGCCGTCGGGGCCCCGGTCCGGCAGGACGGGCACGAGGTACTCGTGGTCCCCCTGGACGAAGGACGTGGTCCAGGAGCCGTGGACGTGCCAGATCAGGATGCGCATCGGGTCCTCCTCTCCGTGGCGAGTCCGGTGACGGCGGCGACCACCTCGTCCGGCGGGACGCCGGTCAGGCACGGGTGCCCGTCGACGGGGCACTCGCGGGCGCGGGTGTCGCGGCACGGCGCGTGTTGGTCGCCGAGAAGCCGCACGGGGACGCCCCAGGGCGCCCAGCGGTCGGCGGGGACCACCGGGGAGAACAGCGAGACGACGGGGGTGCCGACGGCGGCGGCCAGGTGGGCGGGGCCGGTGTTGCCGACGACGACGACGGCCGCGCGCTCGAGGACCGCGGCCAGCTGCGCGAGGTCGGTGCGTCCGGCGAGGTCGAGGACACCGCCGTCGGTGCGGCGGGAGCCGTCGGCGCCCGGGCTCTCGCGGGGGCGGTCGCCGCCGGGGCACGCCGCGAGGGTCCGGTCGACCAGGTCGCGCTCGCCGGGGCCGCCGGTGACCGCGACGAGGTACCCGGCGTCGCGCAGCGTCGCGACGATGCGCCCGGCGTGGTCGGGCGTGAGCGACCGGGCGGGGACGGAGGCGCCGGGGTGGACGACGACGAGGTCGCGCCCGTCGCCCGGGAGCAGGTCGGTCACGTCGGGGAGCGGGTGCCGCACGGCGAGACCGGGGATCCGGGCGGGTCGCCGGGCGCCGGCCGCGACGGCGATCTCGACGGCGGCCTCGACCTCGTGCCCGCCGCCGGGCGGGTCCTCGCGGCGCACGCGCACGTCGAGCAGCGAGCCGGGGTAGTCCACGCTGGCGGCGGCGATGAAGGGCACCCCGGCCAGCCGCAGCAGCAGGGACATCGGCAGGGGGCTCTGGTGGAAGGAGGTGAACACCACCGCACGGTCGTAGCCCCCGGAGGCGATCCTCTCGACCAGCCCGGCGGTGGCGGCGCGGTCGACCGGCGGCGGGCGGAAGCCCGACCAGGGGGCGTCGTACACCAGCACCTCGGAGACCGCCGGGAGGAGCCCGGCGGCCGCGAGGCCCTGGGAGGAGACCAGCAGGTCCACCTCGTCGCCCGTCTCGGCCAGGAGGGTCAGGGCGGGGCCGCAGAGCAGCACGTCGCCGTCGGAGTCGAGCCGGACGGCCAGGGTGCGTCCCATCAGCGCAGCACCTCCCCCACCGCCGTGAGCAGGTCGGGGGCGACGCACGGGGCGTCGCGGACCTCCTCGGGCCGGGTCACCGGGGTCGGCACGAGGACCGGCCGGGCGCGTGCGGCCAGGGCGGCCTCGACGTCGGCGCCGATGTCCCCGATGACCACGCACTCACGCGGGTCGACGCCGAGGTCGGCGGCGGCGGCGGTGACGAGACCGGGTTCGGGCTTGCGGCAGCCGCACCCGTCCTCCGGCCCGTGCGGGCAGTACCGCCAGGTGTCCATCCCGCCGAGGAGCTCGTCGACCCGGGCGTTGACCGCGCGGACCGCCGCGTCGTCGAGCAGTCCCCGGGCGATGCCGGACTGGTTGGAGACGACGCCGACCGCCAGGCCGGCGGCGCGGGCCCTGTCGACGGCCTCGCGGGCGCCGGGCATGAGCTCGACCTTCGCCGGGTCCCCGTTGTAGGGCACGTCCCGCACGAGGGTGCCGTCGCGGTCGAACAGCACCGCGCGGGGCGTCGGCGGCCACGGCGTCGCCCCGCGGTGGCGCCGCCACCCGTCGATCCGGTGGCGGACCGCCGCGAACGGGATGGTGAGGGACGTCGGCACCATCCGGCGCACCTCGGCGCGGAACTCCGGGTGCCCGGGCCGGGGACCGGGACCGAGCCGGATCGCCAGGAAGCGGGCGGTGAGGCCGGCCCAGGCCAGCGCGCCGACGCCCGCCGCCGCGCCGGCCGC
>NZ_BCSW01000008.1 GCF_001571065.1 Dietzia cinnamea NBRC 102147 | reverse complement strand
AGTTGGCGCCGGTGGCGATTCCGCGAACTATATGGCCGGACGGAAAATTCGTCGGCGGGTTCTGAATGCTGAGGGCGTTGTTGCCCCACGTGCGGATGGTGCCGTTGTCCAGAAGCGCGAAGGACTGGCTGTTACTCGCAGACACTGCGATCACTCCGCTGTTTGCGGCTCGCAACGCTGCGGGCACCTGGACCGGAGCACCGGTACCCCCGCTGCCCCACGCATGGACGGATCCGTCGCTTGCGAGGGCGAGGGTGTGGTGGGAATAGCTGGAAACCGACGTGATCTGCTTGCCCGTGAGTGAGGCCGGAAGTGTCAGTTGCTGTTGGAAATTGTTGTCACCCCACACGATGACCTGCCCACTGTCAGTCACAGCCACTGAATGCACAGCACCAGCCGCGATAGCTGTGATCACCGCGTCGTCGACTTCTGGAGGAACTACGGCCTGGGCTCTGGTTGTACCGCCATCAGAGGCTCCCCACGCATAAACCTTGCCCTCCGCGGTGAGAGCGAGGCTATGGAGATGTCCGCCTGCGATGGCAGTGACGTTCTCGTTGTCCAACTCCGGAGGCATGACCAGCCGATCCGACCCCGGACTGCCCCACGTGTGGACTTTGCCATCGTTGGTCAGTGCGAGCAGGTGGTCGTTACCGGCGGCGATGGCAACAGTGCGGCCGGCTGTCTCCGGCGGGACCGACAAGATGGGCGGTGCGGGGCTGGCGGTCGCCCCCCATACGTCGATGCTTCCGTCTGCGGTCAACACCATCGAATGACTGGTGCTCCCATCCATCGCGATGATTTCCACACCGTTCAGACGGGCCGGGGGCTGATGCTTGTTGCCGGTCGCCTGTCCCCATCCATACACTTTGCCGCCGGGGATCACTGGAATCCCATCGCTGGCCGAGACGGCCGGGGCAGAAGTTACGATCAACACGCTGGCAGCCACCGTGGCCCCCACCGCCTCAACGACGGCGCCATCGGCCGCTCCCGTGCGCCTGAGATGCGGATGAGTCCGCACCCCTTAAATGTCTTACGTCCATGGAAATCTGTGCCCTCCTTCAGGGCCGGCACTGTCGTGTAGACGCGAGGTGAATAGTGCGAACATGACGATCATCACACTTTCTTGGTTCAAACTTATATCCCCCATTCGGGGTAAATTCTATTTATTTTATGCTAATCGTTGAAATCCGCGGCGCACTCCGACAGATGCCCGTCGTGGAGTGGGCCAACTGACCTGACGCGGTAGATCTCGTGGGCAAGGCGGTGCCGCATCACGGTCCTTGGCGAACTCCAACGCCGGGCCGTGAAGCACCGCGCAGGGTCAGCTTCGATCCGCGGCGGCAAATTCTGGGGCCGGTCGCCCGCGCGAGACAATGTCCGGGTCGTATAACCCTCGACCCGCTCGACCGCTGACAGAGGGGATGCCTAACGGGCTGGCGAACGAACACCAAATCGAGCGAGCTCGGCCTGCTCGGCGTCTCGCCCCCGATGTAGCGAGCGACGTCCTGGAGCGGTCAAAGACAAAAACGGCCGTAGCCAGGAGAATCCCGGCTTCGGCCGCCGCAGTTCTAAACTCAAACTGCTCTCGGTGGGCGAAGGGGGACTTGAACCCCCACGTCCCGAAGGACACTGGCACCTGAAGCCAGCGCGTCTGCCATTCCGCCACTCGCCCGAGTAACGCTCGAACAGGCTAACACGGCCCGCTCGATCGCCACTAATCAGCAGGTGGGAGCGGATGAAAGTCGCCAGAACGAAAACCGGGGAACCAGTGGTCACGGCTCTGGCGCGTGCTTAGAGCGGCCACCGCCTCTATGATCGACCGGATGCCGCCGGAAGCGGCCCGACCGGTCGTGCCCTGAGGCCACGACATGTGGGAGAGAGGAGGCGCGACGTGGGGATAGTCGGCAAGTTCGAACGGACCCTGCAGGGCGCCGTGGGCGACGCGTTCGCCCGACTCTTCGGTGGCAGAGTGGTGGCGGCCGAGGTGGAGGCACAGCTGCGCAAGCAGGCGGAGGCCTCCCTCAAGGTGGTCGACGGCCACCTGCTGGTGTCCAACAGCTACACCATCACCCTCGCGCGCTCCGACTACGCGTCGTTCACCGAGGACGAGGCACTGGCCGTGAAGACCTTCTCCCGCCACCTGTCGGATCACATCAGCGAGCAGGGCTGGGAGACCTACGGTCCGGTCACGGTGACCTTCGTGGAGCGCGACGACCTCCACACCGGACAGATGCGTATCGACGGGGTCGTGGACCCCGATGCCGTCCCGTTCCACATCTCGGCCGCCGCGCCGGCACCGCGACCGGGTCATCCCGCGCCGTCGTCGCCGTCGCGCCGCGAGCCGAGTGCGAGCAAGGAGAACATCGACATGCAGGCACCCGCCTCCAACTATCCCGTCGCGGCCGAGACCGGTCCCCGCAGCTCCGGCTGGGGCGGCCCGTCCGACGCGCCCACCCAGATCACGCAGGGGCGCTCGTCCCTGGCGGTCACGCTGCACCTCGAGGACGGCTCGGGCCGCACCTTCCGCCTCCAGCGGGGCTCCAACCTGCTCGGACGGGGTCAGGACGCCGCGTTCCGACTGCCCGACACGGGCGTCTCGCGGCAGCACGCGGACATCCACTTCGACGGGCGGGAAGCGGTTCTCACCGACCTCGGCTCGACCAACGGCACCACGGTCAACGGCGGCCCGGTCCAGGACTGGCAGCTGGCCGACGGGGACGTGATCCGGGTCGGACACTCGGAGATCACCGTCCGGTTCGACTAGCCTCGACACGAATGACCCCCGGAACCACCGGGGGCGGTGACACGTTGGTAGAGGTGACCCGACCGGCGAGGGGAGGACGGCACCAGTGCAGGGACTCGTTCTGCAGCTGTCGCGCGGCCTGTTGCTGGTGCTGCTGTGGCTCTTCATCTACCTCACGCTGCGCGCGCTGAAGACCGACGTCTTCGGCAACGTCGGCATGCGCTCGGCCGGCCGCACCGAGCGCCGCGGTGGCGTGTTCGGCCGGGGCGCCAAGGCCATCCGTCACCTCGTCGTCACCCAGGGCGCGCTGGCCGGCACCCGCATCACGCTGTCAGAGCAACCGGTCCTGCTGGGCCGCGCGGACTCGTGCACGTTGGTGATCGACGACGACTACGCGTCCAATCAACACGCCCGGCTGTCGCCACACGGCCCCGACTGGTTCCTCGAGGATCTGGGTTCGACCAACGGCACCTATCTGGACAGGACGCGGGTGACGACCCCCGTCAAGGTGGCCGCCGGCACGCCGATCCGGATCGGCAAGACCGTGATCGAGCTGCGCACGTGACCCCGGCGCTCGTCTACACCGCCAGGTCCCATCTGGGGATGGTGCGGGAGAACAACGAGGACTCGGCGTATGCCGGCCCGCGCCTGCTCGCACTGGCCGACGGGATGGGCGGTCACGCGGCGGGGGAGATCGCCAGCCAGTTCGTCGTGGCCGCGCTGGCCCGGCTCGACGAGGACGAGCCCGGGCAGAACCTCACCGCCGCCCTCACCCGCGCGCTCACCGTCGGCAACGAGGCGATCGCCGCCCACGTGGAGGCGCACCCGGAGACCGAGGGGATGGGCTGCACCGCCACGGCGCTGCTGTTCGACGGCCGCCGGATGGGTCTGATCCACGTGGGTGACTCGCGCGCGTACCTCCTGCGGGACGGGACGCTGAGCCAGATCACCAAGGACGACACGTTCGTGCAGTCACTCGTCGACCGCGGGGAGCTCTCCGCCGACGAGGCGCACACCCATCCGCGCCGCTCGCTCATCCTCAAGGCCCTGACCGGCGAGCCGGTGGAACCGACCGCCGTCATCCGCGAGGCCCGCGTGGGCGACCGGTACCTGCTGTGCTCGGACGGCCTGTCCGACCCCGTGAGCACGGAGACCATCGCCGAGACGCTCTCGACGGGCACGGTCGAGGAGGCGGCGGACCGGTTGGTGCAGCTGGCCCTGCGGTCGGGCGGGCCGGACAACATCACGGTCGTACTGGCGGACGTCGTGGACTCGCCGCGCGACGCCCCCGTGGTGCCCGTGGTGGTGGGCGCGGCGTCCGGCGACGAGCCGGGACAGATCGACCCGGCCGCCGATCCGTACTCGGACACCGCGGCCGGGAAGGCCGCCGCGTTCTCCCGCGCCCAGGTCGCGTCGCGCGCCGGGGAGGTCGGCGGGTCCGGTGCGGGACGTGGAGCCGCCGGCCCGGGCCCGACGGACGACGACGACGAGGGCGATCCCGCTCCGCCGCGTGGCAGCAGATGGCGTTTCGCGCTGAGCGTCGTCGGGGTCCTCGCGGTGCTGGCCGGGATCGTCGGCGTGTCGGCACTGCTCGTCCGCAGCAACTACTTCGTCACCGAGGAAGACAACCAGGTCGTGGTGAAGAGGGGCATCTCCGGGGAGGCCTTCGGCATCTCGTTGGCCTCGGTCAGCCAGGTCGCGTGCCTGGCCAGTGACGGTGACCTGACAATGCACTCCCCCGACGCCATCCCCACCGGCTGCGACGTGTTCACCCTGGGCGACCTGCGCGAACCCGCCCGGGAGACGGTGCGCGCCGGGATGCCGTCAGGCAGCCTGGCCGAGGCGACCGCCCAGGTCTCCCGCCTCGCGCAGGACAATCTCCTGCCGGTGTGCGAACCCGAACCACGGGACCCGGACCGCGACGGGCGCACCTCGCCGTCGTCGCCCTCCTCCCCCACCGGCCCGGCGCCGGTGCCCGGTGAGACCTGTCGGGCGGTGAGCTGACCGTGCCCAACGCCGCGTCGACCTCGCCCCCGTCCGATCCCCGGGGGCAGGCGGTCCCCGACCACCCGCGCCGGGGCAAGGAACTCGTCCTGCTCATCGCCGCGTCGGTGATCGTCGGGTTCGCGCTCCTGCTCGTCCAGCTGGCCCAGGAGCAGGAACTGTCCCCGGCACTGCTGTGGATCACGCTGGCGTTCCTCGGCCTGTCCGGCGGCGCCCACCTGCTCATCCGCTGGCTCGCCCCCTACGCCGACCCCGTGCTCCTGCCGGGCGTCGCGCTGCTCAACGGCCTCGGACTCGTGCTCATCTACCGGCTCGACCTGGCGTACGCCGCCAACGCCGCGGCCGCCGGCAACGATCCGCCCGGTATGGACGTGACCCGGCAGTTGCTGTGGACGTTCATCGGGCTCGGCCTCATGGGCGCGGTCCTGTTCCTCCTGCGCGATCACCGCGTCATGGCCCGCTACGGCTACACGATGGGGTTCGCCGGGCTCGTCCTGCTGGCGATCCCCGCCGTGCTGCCCGCGCGGTTCTCCGAGATCAACGGCGCCAAGAACTGGATCATCCTGCCCGGGTTCACCATCCAGCCCGGCGAGTTCGCCAAGATCCTGCTCATCATCTTCTTCGCGTCGATCCTCGTGGAGAAACGCGAACTGTTCACCACCGCCGGTAAGCGCGTGCTGGGGGTGGACCTGCCGCGCGCCCGCGACCTCGGGCCCATCATCGTGGCGTGGTTCCTGTCGCTCGGCGTGCTGGTGTTCAACACCGACCTGGGTATGGCGCTGCTGATCTTCGCCACCGTGTTGACCATGCTGTACGTCGCCACCGAGCGGGTGAGCTGGCTGCTCATCGGCGTGGTGCTGGTGGCGGTCGGCGGTGTGCTCGCCTACGCGCTGTTCGGACACGTCCGCGTGCGGTTCCAGATCTGGCAGGACCCGTTCGCGTTCTTCGACACCGGCGGCTACCAGAGCTCGCAGGCCCTGTTCGGCCTGGCCTCCGGCGGGATGGGCGGCACCGGGCTCGGCAACGGTCGGCCCGACCAGGTGCCGTTCGCCAACACCGACTTCATCACCTCCACCATCGGCGAGGAGCTGGGCCTCATCGGCCTGGCCGCCGTGCTCATGGTCTACGCGATCCTCGTGCTGCGCGGCATCCGCGTGGGGCTGACGATCCGCGACAGCTTCGGCAAGCTCGTCGCCGTGGGCCTGGCGTTCACCGTGGCCATCCAGATGTTCGTCGTGGTGGGCGGCGTGTCCACGCTCATCCCGCTGACCGGCCTCACCCTGCCGTTCATGGCGTACGGCGGGTCCAGCCTGCTCGCCAACTACGCCCTCCTGGCCATCCTGCTGCGCCTGTCCAACGACGCGCGCCGGCCCATGCCCACCCCGCGCCAGGCGCCGGCGCTCGCCGAGGCCGCCACCGGCCTGATGCGCACGCCGCGGCTGCTGCCGGGGCGGAGGAACGGGTGAGCGCCGCGTGAACGCCGCCATCCGCAGGGTCGCAGTGGCCGCCATGGTCATGGTGGTGGCCCTCCTCCTCCAGCTCACCTGGGTGCAGGTCTTCCGCGCCGACGAACTGCGCGCCGACCCGCGCAACACCCGCATGCTCCTCGACGAGTACTCCCGCCAGCGCGGACAGATCACCGCCGGCGGGCGCGTGTTGGCCATGTCCCTGCCGTCGGACGGGCGTTTCGAGTTCGAGCGCACCTACCCCACCGACCCCGAGGTGTTCGGCCCGACCGTCGGCTACTACTCGCTGCAGTTCGCCACCGCCGGGATCGAGCAGTCCCAGGACGCCTTCCTCAACGGCTCCGACCCGCGCCTGCTGTCCCAGCGCATCACCGGCCTCATCTCCGGCCGCACGCCCCAGGGCGGCTCCGTCGAGCTGACCCTCGACCCGGTCGGCCAGCGCGTCGCCTACGACGCCCTCCGCCGCGGCGCCGGCCAGGGCCCGTTCGTCGGGTCCGTCGCCGCCGTGCGTCCCTCGACCGGCGAGGTGCTCGCGCTGGCCTCCAGCCCCTCGTTCGACCCGGGCGCCCTGTCGAGCACCGACCCCGACGTGCGCGAGGCGGAGATGACCCGCATCGAGCAGAGTCCCGACCGGCCCCTGCTCAACCACGCCACCCAGCAGGCCCTGCCGCCCGGCTCGACGATGAAGGTCATCACCACGGCCGCGGCCCTCGAGCAGGGCATGGGCCCGGACACCCCCGTCTCCGGCGCCGACCGCACCCTCCTGCCCGGCACAGCCACCTACCTGCAGAACTACGCGGGTCAGACCTGTGGCGGCGGCACGGTCACCCTCCGCACGGCGCTCGAGCTGTCCTGCAACGTCCCGTTCGTGGAGCTGAGCCAGGAGATCGGCCCGGAGGCGTTCACCGAGATGGCCGAGAAGTTCGGCGTGGACGGGTCCGCCCCGGAGGAGTTCGGGGTGCCCGTCGCGCCGTCGGGGCTCGGGCAGATGGAGGACGCGGCCCAGCTCGCCATGAGCGCGATCGGCCAGAGCGACGTCCGCATGACCACCCTGCAGAGCGCCATGGTCGCCGCGACCGTCTCCAACGGCGGCGTCCGCATGGAGCCGCAGCTGATCAAGTCCCTGACGGCGCCCGACCTCTCCGTCGTCGAGGGTTTCACCCCTCGCGACGCGGCCCGCGCCCTCACCGACGACCAGGCCGCCACCCTCACCGACATGATGATCGGCGCCGAGGCCAACGCCGGCGGCGGCCTGCCCGGGGTGACCATCGCCTCCAAGACCGGCACCGCCGAGCACGGCGTCGACGCCTCCACGTCGATCCCCTACACCTGGTACATCGCGTTCGTCCCCGGCCGCGACGTGGCGGTGGCCGTGGCGGTCGAGTCCGGCCCCGGCATCACCCGCGACACCGTCGGCGCCACCTACGCCGCCCCCATCGGGCGCGAGGTCCTGGGCGCCCTCCTCGGGGGCGCGCCGTGAGCCTGAACTCCGGGGCTCTGCTGTCTCAGCGCTACCGCCTGCTGCGGCTCATCGCCACGGGCGGGATGGGCCAGGTCTGGGAGGCCGACGACTCCGTCCTCGACCGGCACGTCGCGGTCAAGGTCCTCAAAGCCGAGTACTCGTCCGACCCCGAGTTCGTCGAGCGGTTCCGGTCCGAGGCCAAGGTCACCGCGCGGATCTCCCATCCCGGCATCGCCACCGTCTACGACTACGGCCAGATCACCGACCCCGCCTCCGGCAGCCCGCTGTCCTACCTCGTCATGGAACTCGTGGTGGGCGAGCCGCTGTCGGACGTCCTCGCGCGCGAGGGCACGCTGCCCCTGCGCCACACGCTGGACATGCTCGAGCAGACCGGCCGCGCCCTCAACGCCGCCCACGCGATCGGGCTCGTGCACCGCGACGTCAAGCCGGGCAACATCCTCATCACGCCGACGGGGCAGGTCAAGCTCACCGACTTCGGGATCGCCAAGTCCATGGGCACGTCCGCCGTCACCCAGACGGGGATGGTCATGGGCACCGCCCAGTACATCGCGCCCGAGCAGGCGATGGGCCACGACACGACCCCGGCCGGCGACGTCTACTCCCTCGGCGTGGTGGGTTACGAGTGCCTGGCCGGGCGGCGACCGTTCGTCGCCGACTCACCCGTGAGCGTCGCGATGATGCACGTGCGCGACACCCCGGCGCCGCTGCCCGAGTCCGTGCCCGGCCCGGTCCGGCGCGTCATCGCCGAGGCGATGTCCAAGGATCCCGAGCGGCGCTACCCCGACGGCGAGGCCTTCGCCGAGGCCGTCGCCGACATCCGCGCCGGCTGCGATCCACGCCCGCCGAGTGCGTTCCTCGCCGCCGCGGGCGGGGCCGCCGCCGGGGCGGCCGCGGGTGCGGCGGCAGCCACCGCGGCGACCACCGTCCTCCCTGACGACGGCTCGGGCGTGTACCGCGCCTCGTCGGCCGGCGCGGATCCGACGCGCGCCTACACGAGCATGCACCCGGGCACCGCGGGTCGACCCCGCACCCAGGGCGCGCCCCGCACACAGGGTCCCGCACGCACGCAGGGGCTGCCGGCCGCGCAGGCCGCGGGTCGGCCCCACCGGTCGCCGGCCACCGGCCGACAGCCCGCCACGCCGGTCACCACGCGACCTCCCCGGCGTCGCCGCGGGGGCGGGTGCGCGGGGTGGTTCCTCGTGGTGTTCGTCCTGGTCGCCGCCCTGGCGGTCGCCGCGGCGGTCGCGCTGTCCAATCTCGGCGTCTTCGGCCCGGGCGGGCTGTTCGGCGGCGGCACCACCACTCCGCGGACGCCGGCCACCACGCCCGTCACCACCGTGACCACCCAGGCCCCCGCCCCGGCCCCCGCCCCGGCCCCCACGCCGCAGCCGAGCCGCACCCCGTCCCCCACGCCGACACCGGAGCCCTCGCCGTCGCCGACAGGGGCGCCGGCCACCTCCGACCTGCAGGACATGCTCGACTCGCTCACTTCGGAGTTCAGCTCGTTACTGCCGCAGCAGGGCGAGGGCCAGCAGGGCGCACAGGGTCAGCGCCAGGGGGGCGAAGGCCGGGGTGACGAGGGTCGCGGCGACGGTCCCCAGGCCAGCGGGCGGACCGATGGTGACGTGGTGCCCGTGTCGGCGCGCGGCGGGGGTGAGGGCGCATGACCACCCCGCCAGTCCTCGCGGGTCGGTACGAGATCGGCGAGATTCTCGGCTTCGGCGGCATGTCGGAGGTCCACCGCGGCCGGGACACGGTTCTCGGCCGCGACGTCGCCGTGAAGATCATGCGACCCGAGCTGGCCCGCGACGAGACCTTCTACCAGCGCTTCCGTCGTGAAGCGCAGAACTCGGCTTCGCTCAACCACCCGTCGATCGTCGCGATATACGACCAGGGTGAGGAGCACACCGACGAGGGCTCCCTGCCGTATATCGTCATGGAGCTCGTCGAGGGCGACACCCTGCGCGACATCATCCGGATGGACGGTCCGATGCCGCTCGAGCGGGCGCTCGGCGTGATGGCCGACGTGTGCGGGGCACTCGACTTCTCGCACAAGAAGGGCATCGTCCACCGCGACGTCAAACCGGCCAATGTCATGATCTCCCGCGACGGCGCGGTCAAGGTCATGGACTTCGGCATCGCGCGCGCGATCAGCGACTCCTCGTCGACGCTCACCACCACGTCGTCGGTCCTCGGCACCGCCCAGTACCTGAGCCCGGAGCAGGCTCGCGGCGAGAAGGTCGACGCCCGGTCGGACCTGTACTCCGCCGGCTGCGTGCTCTACGAGATGGTCGCCGGGGTGCCGCCGTTCACGGGCGAGTCGCCGGTCGCGGTGGCGTACCAGCATGTCCGCGAGTCCCCACGGCCGCCGTCGGCGGTCAACCCGGAGGTGACGCGGTACGTCGACGCGGTGGTCATGCAGGCCATGGCCAAGAACCCGGAGAACCGCTACACGTCGGCCGGGGAGATGCGCACCGATCTCATCACGGTGCTCACCGGCGGCCGTCCGGCGGCGCCGTTGGTGCTGTCGGACGACGATCTCGACGACGACGAGCGGCCCGACGCGCCACACGGGTTCACCGGCGCGGGGTACGGGACCGGCCGGCCCCAGCAGTCTCCGTCGGATGCGCTCACGGAGGCCCACGATCTGGCGGGCGTGGCCGGCGGCGTGGCCGGCGGAGCCGCGGGGGCCGCGGGGGCCGCGGCGGGCTCCCGTCCCGCATCCCACTCCGCGGGCGGTCGCCGTCCGGCGGCCCGCGACGGCGACCGCCGCAGGCCACGGGGGGTGGCGGTCGCGCTGGCGGTGCTGCTCGTCCTGGGCGGCGTCACGGCCGTGTCCCTGTGGGCGACCTCGAACGGCGGCGGCGGGATCTCGCGGCCGCAGGAGGTGACGATCCCGGAGGTGGCGCAGCGGCCGGTGGCCGAGGTGGTCGAGGAGCTCACCGCGCTCGGCCTGGAACCGGTGCAGGCGCCGGCGCCGCACCCGGAGATCCCCGAGGGTCACGTCATCTCGTCGGACCCGATCGCCGGCAAGCGCCTCGCGGTGGGCTCGGAGATAAACCTGGTCGTGTCCACGGGTAAGCCGATCCTGTCCGTGCCCAACGTCATGGGGATGTCCCCCGCCGACGCCCGGTTGGCGCTCGAGGAGGCGGGGTTCGAGGTGGTCCCGGAGAACGAGGCCCGACCGTCGACGCCGGAGGACCAGGACAAGGTCGTCGACACCGATCCCGCCCCGGGCGCGCAGGTGCCCTCCGACCGGCCGGTGCGGTTGACGGTGGGGTCCGGTCCCGAGCAGGTCGCGGTGCCCGGGGTGATCGGTCAGGGCGCCGAGTCCGCCCGGGCCACGCTCGAGGCCGCGGGCTTCCGCGTGGACACGCTGCGCGTCGACGGCACCGCGCCGGAGGGTCAGGTGGTCGGCCAGTCGACGCCCGCCGGGCAGTCCCAGCTCAAGGGCGCGACGATCACGCTGCAGGTCTCGGCCGGGAACCGGTTCGAGATGCCCAACATCGTCGGCGACACCGTCGAGGAGGCGTTGGGCAAGCTCGAGCAGGCGGGCTGGCGCGGGGATCGCGGTCAGCTCGTCGAGCTCCCGCAGAACGACCCGGACCTGTCGCGGGTCGGGCGGATCTACTCCCAGCAACCGCCGGTCGGTGAGGCGGGTGTCAACGATCAGGTCGTGGTCCGGGTGATCCGCTTCGGGCTGGTGCCCGGGCCCGGCTGACCGGCCGGTCGCCCGCCCCGCGCGCGGCGTGCAGCGGTCAGGCGTCGCTTCTGCACGGTTCGCCGAACCACGTCCTGGGGATTCGCTGACCGAAGTGACGGCTCGCGCCATCCGGCCGCGGTCAGGCGAGGGCGGCGCCGCGGGTCCGGTCGAGCTCCGACTCCAGCCGCGTCACCAGGGTCTCGGACGGACGCTCCCCGCACATCCCCAGCCAGTTGGCGAGCATGCGGTGCCCGCCGTCGCTCATCACCGACTCGGGGTGAAACTGCACGCCGTGGACGGGCATGTCGCGGTGCCGCATCGCCATGACCAGCCCCGACTCCGTCCACGCCGTCGGCACGAGGGCGTCCGGGATCGTCTCGGGCAGCACGGTCAGCGAGTGGTAGCGCGTGGCCGTGAACGGGCTGGGGATGCCGGCGAGGACGCCGGAGTCGTCGTGCGTGACCCGGCTCGTCTTGCCGTGCATGAGCTCGGCGGCGCGGTCGACGGTCGCGCCGAACGCCTCACCGATCGCCTGGTGCCCCAGGCACACGCCCAGCACGGGCACGCCCGCGCGGCCACAGACCCCGATCAGCGGAATCGTGGCACCCGCCCGGCCAGGCGTTCCGGGCCCCGGGCTGAGCAGGACGCCGTCGTATCCGCCGATGACGCGTTCCAGACCGGCCGGGTCGTAGCGGCCGTCCGGGCCGGCGAGCCTGAGGTCGTCGTTCCTCCACACGTCGCACGTCGCGCCCAACTGGCCCAGGTACTGGACCAGGTTGTAGACGAAGCTGTCGTAGTTGTCGACGACGAGAATGCGCATAGACGCAGCGTACTGCCCTCGGGCCGGGGAGCGTCTCCGGTGGGCTTGGTAGACTCGCCCCGACATCCCCCACCACGAGGACTGAAATGCCCAAGTCAAAGGTCCGGTCCAAGACCGAGTACACCGACGCGGCCGTCAGCCGCACCCCCGTCAAGGTCAAGGGGACCCCGACGGCGCGCTGGTACCTCGTGCTCATGCTAGGTCTGATGATCGTCGGACTGCTGTGGCTGGTCACGTACTACATCGCCGGGGAGAAGATCCCGTTCATGCGCGATCTGGAGACGTGGCAGAACTTCGCGATCGGCTTCGGTGTGGCCGTCGTCGGGCTGCTCATGACGATGAACTGGCGCTGACGGTTCTCCACAGACCCCCGCCGGGGAGGCGCACCCGCGCTTTCCACAGGCTTTTCCACAGGTCACCCCCCGCACGACGCGGGGGGTGACCTGCATTTTCTCCGAAATGTGTCTATTTGTGCAGGTCAACAGCCCGATCGCAAGGCCGCCAACCACAGTGACCCCGCTCCTCCACACCCCTCACACACTGTGGACAACTCCCTCCACACTGGGGATAAAGCCTGTGGGACGACGACGAGGTCGACACCGCAGGTCGGGCCCGCTCCGACTCGAACGACTTTCGAACTCCACGCGTGTTATTCCTCCACAGTGTGGATAACGCCTGTGGATAAGGGAGGATGGGCGTGTGAGTGGTGAGGCGGTCTCCGGAGGGGAGCCCAGGGCGGTGTCGTGGTCGCCGGGCATGGTGTGGCCGGGCGTGCAGATCGCCGCGGGAGTGTTGCTGGTGGTGCTCGGACTGCAGCGCCAGGAACCGCTCGCGTTGCTGCTCACCGGCCTGGCGGCGCTGTTCCTCATCCCGTCCGGGGTGTCCCAGTTACTGCGGCGGCCGCGGATCGAGGTCGTCGACGGGCAGCTGGCGATCGCCACGCTCGGACGGGTGATGTTCGTGCCCCGGTCCGAGGTGGTGGAGGTGCGCGCCCTCGGCTCGGCCCGGTGGGGCGTGCGGCAGCACATGATGAGGCTGGAGTACACCGACGAGCGCGGCCGCGAGCAGCTCGACGTGTTCACCCGGCTCGATCTGGGCACCGATCCGCGCGACGTCGCGGAGACGCTCACGCGGCTGGGGTTCGGCGGCCGGCGCGGCGACACGTAGGTGCGGCCGGCGCGGCGACACGTAGCCACGGGCGGGAGGGCAGCGAGATGGCGCGGCGGCGGCGCCGGGCAGCGGGGCGGGGCCGGCGGGGCTCAGCGGAGGACGACGAACCCCGCGGTCATGGACTCCGCCGCGTACCACGCGGCGAGCCCGACGAGGACGACGACGACGAGGTACGCGGTCCACGACACGACCTCCCGCCCCCCGCGACCCACACGGGGGGGCAGGCGCCGCGGCAGCACCACCAGCGCGACGGCGGCGACCGCGCCCACCGCGAGCCCGCCGAGATGCGCGCCCAGCGAAACCCCGGGGACGAGGAAGCTGACGCCGATGTTGAGTACGAGCAGCAACCCGATGCCCTTGACGTCGAGGCGCAGGGACATCGCGACGATGGCGTATGCCCCCATCAGCCCGAAGATGGCCCCGGAGGCGCCGGCGGTGAGCGCGTTCTGGCTGGTGAACATCACCGCCACGGACCCACCGAGGGCGGAGACGAGGTAGAGACCGAGGAACCGGGCGTGCCCGATGCTGCGCTCGATCCCCAGACCGAGGATCCACAGCATGTACATGTTGAGCAGCAGGTGCATCGGACCGAAATGCTGGAACGCCGAGGTGAGCAGCCGCCACCACTCGTCGCGGACCGCCACCATCGGCGGGAACAGGGCCGTGGCCTCGAACAGGGCCGAGGCGCTGTTCGCCATGATGCTGCGCGCCTGCGCCGCGGTGGCGACGTAGACGGCGAGATTGGCGGTGATGAGCCACGCCGTGACCGGCTGGAGGCGGAAGAAACGCGAGACCGCGCCACCGCGGTGGGTCTGGATGCTCATGGCTCCCGGTTCGTCGTGCTGCGGATAGACGTGCGGCGCGGGTCCGTGTGTCCCGGGACCCGCGCCGCCGACCGGCCGGGGAGGTCGGTCAGGAGATCTCGATCGACTCGATCACGACGTCCTCGGTCGGGCGGTCCATCGCACCGGTACGGGTGGTGGCGATGGCGTCGACGACCTTGCGGGAGTCCTCGTCGGCGACCTTGCCGAAGATGGTGTGGCGGTTGTTCAGGTGCGGCGTGGGGCCGACCGTGATGAAGAACTGCGAACCGTTGGTGCCCGGTCCGGCGTTGGCCATGGCCAGCAGGTAGGGCTCGGAGAACTGCAGCTCCGGGTGGAACTCGTCCTTGAACTGGTAACCCGGGCCGCCGCGGCCGGTGCCCGTGGGGTCGCCGCCCTGGATCATGAAGCCGGAGATGACGCGGTGGAAGATGGAGCCGTCGTAGAACGGGCCGGTCTTCTCCCCCTTGGCGTTGGCTTGGGAGTACTCCTTGGAGCCGTCGGCCAGCCCGACGAAGTTCTGCACGGTCTCCGGGGCGTGGTTGCCGTACAGCTCGACGACGATGTCGCCCCGGTTGGTGTGGATGGTTGCCTTCTGCGTTGCGATGCTCACGTGTCCCATCCTGCCACGATGGTGGAACCGATGTCGGCGAGGTGGTGGTCGGTGTCCGAGCGCTGTGCCACCATCGTCACATGAGCACACGAAGCGATCGCGCCGCCCACCGCAAGGCCGTCAAGCAGGCGGACAAGGACCTGAACAAGGCCGGGACCGCCGCGCGCAAGGCGTTCGACCTCAAGGACCCGCGGTTCCTCGGCGAGGCCGCCGTCGCCGCCACCCGGGGCCCCGTCGGGCTCGCCCTCTTCGGAGCAAGCCGCGGCATCCAGGTGCTCCGTGAGCGCCGCGCGGAGCAGGCGGAGATCCTCGGTGACCTCGCGGCCGACGCCCGCCAGCACGCCGACTCCCTGCGCGAGAAGACCTCCGCCCTCGCCACGCCGCAGGAGAAGCGCAGCCCGCTGCGTCGCTTCGCGCCGCTGTGGATCGTGGGACTCGTCGGCGGTGCCGCCGTCGTCGGCGCCACCGCGTACTTCCTGCGCGACCCGGGTTCGCCCGCTCCCTCCTCCCCGCCGGCGCCCAAGCCCACCCCGGCTCCGCCGCGGACGCCCACGCCGGCCGAGGCGGCCGCCGACTCCCGGGGTGACGCGGCCGGATCCACGGGCCCGGACGCCCGTGAGTCCGAGGATTCGGAGACGGGCGAGGACCTGACCATCGAGTCCCCGGATCCCGAGGGCCCCGCCGACCAGTCCGCCGAGTCCTCCCCGGCCGCGGGCAGCGCCGCGCCCGGCCCCGCTGCCGGTTCCGCGCCGCAGCCCTCCGATGACGCCGCGGGGGACGACACCTCGACGGGCGGTCAGACCACGGACGGCAACACCACCGGCGCATGAGCCGATCCGACGCGTCGGCCCACGACCCGGCGCTCGAGATCTCCGCGTCGGCCCTCGAGGAACTGGGCCCACTGGACGTCCACGCGCTGTACCGACTGCGCGTGGACGTCTTCGTGGCCGAGCAGGACTGCCCGTACGCCGAGATCGACGACGTCGACGCCGACCCCGGCACCACACATCTCCTCGCGCGGGGGTCGGGCGGTGAACTCGTGGCGACACTGCGCGTCTTCGCAGACGACGCCGCCGACGGACTCATGCACGTCGGGCGCGTGTGTACGGCACCGTCGTGGCGGGGCCGGGGTATCGCGGCCGACCTGATCCGCCGGGCGTTGGAACTGTGCGGTGACCGGCCGGTCGAGATCGGGGCCCAGGCCCACCTCGAGCGGTGGTACGAGCAGTTCGGATTCGTCCGGTGCGGACAGGACTACATCGACGGACGGATCCCCCATCTGCCCATGCGACGCGACCTCCTAGGATGAGACCAGGCTCACCCTTCGATCGCTTCCGAGGACACACATGACGTCTGCCGCCCCCTCCGTCCCGCTGGTCAAGGCTCTCCTGCCCGAGAACGAGATGCCGACGCACTGGTACAACATCCAGGCCGACCTGCCCGAGGCGATGGCGCCCCACCTGCACCCCGGAACCAAGGAGCCGCTCGGTCCCGAGGACCTGGCGCCCCTGTTCCCGATGGCGCTCATCGAGCAGGAGGTGACCCCGGAACGGTACATCGAGATCCCGGAAGCGGTCCGGGAGATCTACCGGCTGTGGCGGCCGTCGCCGCTCATCCGTGCACGGCGTCTCGAGAAGGCGCTGGGCACCTCCGCCCGCGTCTACTACAAGTACGAGGGCACCAGCCCCGTCGGTTCACACAAGCCGAACACCGCGGTCGCGCAGGCGTACTACAACGCCGCCGAGGGCATCACCAAGCTGACCACCGAGACCGGCGCCGGCCAGTGGGGTGCGTCGCTGGCGTTCGCCGGGCAGGCCTTCGGGATCGAGGTCGAGGTGTGGCAGGTCAAGGCCTCCTTCCACTCCAAGCCGTACCGGCGCATGCTCATGGAGACCTTCGGGGCGTCCGTGCACCCGAGCCCGTCCGACCTCACCGAGGCCGGTCGCGCGCTCCTCGCCAAGGACCCCGACACCCCGGGATCTCTCGGCATGGCCGTGTCCGAGGCCGTGGAGGTGGCCGCCGCGGATCCCGAGACCCGTTACTCCCTGGGCTCGGTGCTCAACCACGTGTGCCTGCACCAGACCGTGATCGGCGAGGAGGCCATCACGCAGCTGGCGGTGTTCGGCGAGGGCGCGCCGGACTACGTGTACGGGTGCGCCGGCGGTGGCTCCAACCTCGCCGGGCTGGCGTTCCCGTTCATCCGGGAGAACCTCGCCGGCGCGAAGACCGAGATCGTCGCGGTCGAGCCCACGGCCTGCCCGTCGCTGACGGAGGGCGAGTTCCGCTACGACCACGGTGACGTCGCCGGCCTGACCCCGCTGATGAAGATGTACACCCTCGGCCAGGACTTCGTCCCGGATCCCATCCACTCCGGCGGCCTGCGCTATCACGGCATGGCGCCGCTGGTCAGCCACGTCAAGCACCTCGGCCTGCTCGACTCGATGGCGGTGGAGCAGAACGTCGCGTTCGCGGCCGGCGTCGAGTTCGCCAAGGCGGAGGGCATCGTTCCAGCCCCCGAGTCGACCCATGCACTGGCCGGCGCCATGGCGAAGGCCCGCGAGCACGCCGGCGAGGCCGGGACCGGGCCGTCGATCGTGATCGGCCTGTCCGGTCACGGCTTCCTCGACCTGCCCGCGTACGAGTCGTTCGTGCGCGGCGAGCTGGGCTGACGCGCCGGACGGGGCCCGCGCCCCCCACCAGACCACCAATCACGTTCCCTACCCTCGATAAAGGAGCCCCCAATTGACCAAGACCATCGAGTTCACCGATCGCGTCGCGATCGTCACCGGTGCGGCCGGCGGCCTGGGCCGCGCGTACGCCCTCGCGCTGGCCGAGCGTGGTGCCAAGGTCGTCGTCAACGACCTCGGTGGCGACGTCCGCGGTGAGGGCGGGTCGCCGTCGCTGGCGCAGCAGGTCGTCGAGGAGATCACCGCGGCCGGCGGCGAGGCGATCGTGGACGGCAGCGACATCACCGACGAGGCGGCGGTCGAGGCCATGGTGTCGACGGTCATGGAGAAGTGGGGCCGGATCGACATCCTCATCAACAACGCCGGCATCCTGCGCGACAAGTCCTTCGCCAAGATGGACATCGCCGACTTCCGCAAGGTCATCGAGGTCCACCTCATGGGCTCGGTGAACTGCACCAAGGCGGTCTGGCCGCACATGGCCGAGGCCGGCTACGGCCGCATCCTCATGACCACGTCCTCCTCCGGAATCTACGGCAACTTCGGCCAGGCCAACTACGCCGCGGCCAAGTCGGGACTGGTCGGCCTGATGAACGTCCTGGCCATCGAGGGCGAGAAGAAGAACATCAAGGTCAATTCCATCGCTCCGACGGCCGCGACCCGCATGACCGAGGACCTGCTGCCCCAGCGGGTGCTGGACATCATGGGTCCCGAGACCATCGCGCCGGGCGCCCTGTTCATGGTCAGCGAGGACGCCCCCACCAAGACGATCCTCGGGGCCGGCGCCGGTGTGTTCGCGGTGTCGCAGATGGTCGAGAGCCGTGGCGTCTACCTGCCCGAGGGTGCGCGGACCCCCGAGGTGGTGGCCGAGCGCTGGGCCGAGATCGCCGACGTCACCGACGCCAACCCCCTCGAGGGCGCCTTC
The DNA here is from genome assembly GCF_001571065.1 of Dietzia cinnamea NBRC 102147. Classification (GTDB taxonomy): domain Bacteria; phylum Actinomycetota; class Actinomycetes; order Mycobacteriales; family Mycobacteriaceae; genus Dietzia; species Dietzia cinnamea. The sequence continues at coordinate 88,571 of NZ_BCSW01000008.1, read as the reverse complement.
GAGCAGACCTCGAAGTACGCCGCGCTGGCCGCCCGCGAGCTCGGCCTGCACCTGGAGAGCTGACCGGCCGGCCGCGGGTCACTCCTGGTCGGCGAACTGCGTCTCGTACAGTTCCGCGTACCGTCCGCCGCCCGCGAGCAGCTCGGCGTGGGTACCCGACTCCACCACGTGCCCCGCCTCGAGGACGAGGATCCGATCCGCGGCCCGGACGGTCGACAGCCGGTGCGCGATCACCAGGGACGTCCGGTCGGACATCGCCTCGGTCAGTGCCTCCTGGACCGCGGACTCGTTGGTCGAGTCCAGCGCACTCGTCGCCTCGTCCAACACCACGACCGACGGCTCGGCGATGAGCAGTCGCGCGATGGTCAGGCGCTGACGTTCTCCACCCGACAGCCGGTATCCGCGGTCACCGATGACCGTGTCGAGACCGTCGGGCAGCGAGGCGACCAGGCCTTCGAGCCGGGACCGGCGCAGGGCGTCCCACACGAGATCGTCGGTGACCTCCGGGCGCGCGAAGGTGAGGTTCGCCCGGATGGTGTCGTGGAAGAGGTGGCCGTCCTGGGTGACCATGCCGACCGTGCGACGGAGCGACGACGACGTGACGTCACGCACGTCCAGTCCCGCGACCCGCACCGCGCCCGAGTCGACGTCGTAGAGGCGGGGCAGGAGTGAGGCGATGGTCGACTTCCCGGCTCCCGACGACCCGACGAGCGCGACCATCTCGCCCGGCGCGGCGCGGAACGAGATCCCGTGCAGCACCTCCTGCCCACCGCGGGTGTCGAGGACCGCGACCTCCTCCAGGGAGGCCAGCGAGATCTTGTCCGCCGCGGGGTAGGAGAAGTGGACGTCGTCGAACTCGATGGTCGCGGGGCCCTCGGGGATGTCGACGGCGTCGGGGGCGTCGGCGATCAGGGGCTCCAGGTCGAGGACCTCGAAGACCCGCTCGAAGCTGACGATGGCCGTGACGATGTCCATCGGGGCGTTGGCCAGCGCCGTCAGCGGGCCGTAGAGGCGGGTGAGCAGCAGCGCCAGCGCGACGACCGACCCGGCGTCCAACCCGCCGTTGAGGGCGAACCACCCGCCCAGTCCGTAGACCAGTGCCAGCGCCAGGGTGGACACGAGCGTCAGCGAGTTCATGAACACGCTCATGAGCAGCGCGGTGCGCACCCCGATGCCGCGGACCCGCCCGGCACGGGCCGCGAATTCCGCCGACTCCGCGGAGGGCCGACCGAACAGCTTGACCAGGGTCGCCCCACCGGCGTTGAACCGCTCGGTCATCTGGTCGTTCATCGACGCGTTGAGGTCCGAGGCCTCGCGTCGGAGTCGTGCCAGACGCCTGCCGACGTACCGGGCGGGGAACAGGAAGATCGGCAGCAGGAGGACCGACAGCACGGTGATCTGCCAGTTGATGCCGGCCATCACCGCCAGGGTGAGGACCAGCTGCACCAGGTTGGACACGACCCCGGAGAGGGTGTCGGAGAAGGCCCGCTGGGCACCCATGACGTCGTTGTTGAGGCGACTGACCAGGGCGCCGGTGCGGGTCCGCATGAAGAATGCCACCGGCATCGTCTGTACGTGGTCGAACACCGCGCGACGCAGGTCGAGGATCAAGCCCTCGCCGATGCGCGCCGACCACAACCGGGTGAACACGGCCGCGACCGCCTCGACGACGCCGATCGCGGCGATCAGTACCGCGAGCCCGACGACCACCCGAACCGGCGAGGCCTCGACGATCGCGGTCACGACCCGGCCCGCGAGCACGGGGGTCAGGACCGCCAGCGACGCCCCGAAGACGGAGAGGATGAGGAAGACGACGATCCGCCGGGTGTGGGGGCGCGCGAACTGCCCGATCCGGCGGAAGTTCTCGCGGGTGAAGACACTCCGGTCGAGCGAGATGCCGTTGTTCTCGGCCCGGTACAGCGTCCGCATGGCGGCCATGTGCATGGACAAGCCGGGCCACTCCTCTCACGCCGGTCGAGGGGTGTACCGACGACACCTCCGTACAACCCGGCCGGTGCCCGACCTATTCCGGCCCGGGTCGGAGATCGCGGGTCCTCGTCGTCGTCATCATCGAGGCCTTCTGGACAAAGACCGACGGTATGTCTAGACACGGCGCGGGTTTTTGTCTAATGTCGGGTGCAACACAGTGGCATATGCCACACAACGTTGATTCGGAGGTCGTCAGCGATGTCCAGCACCGAGTACATCCGCCCCACGGACGGGGCCGATGAGCACGAGGCGCCTCACGCGCATCATGACCATCACGGACACGACCATCACGGCCACGACCACGCGGACGTCGAGCCGTACGCGTGGACCGACGCCAAGCGCTACCTGTGGCTGCTCGGAGTGATCCCGGCGATGGGCCTGTTCCTCTCCATGCCGTTCGTCGCCGGCTTCAACGCCCTCGGCTGGGATATCCCCGCGACCATCGCGTGGTTCCTGCTGCCGTTCCTCGTCTACGTCGCCATCCCGCTCGGCGACCTGGCGATCGGCGCCGACGGGGAGAACCCGCCGGACGAGGTCATGGACAAGCTCGAGGCCGATCCGTTCTACCGGTGGTGCACCTACCTGTACATCCCGCTGCAGTACGCCTCGCTCATCGCCGCCTGCTACCTCTGGACCGCCGACGACCTGTCCTGGCTCGGCTACGACGGCGGCCTGAGCGTCGCCGCCTCCATCGGCGTCGCCTGGACCGTGGCCATCACCGGCGGCATCGGCATCAACACCGCTCACGAGCTCGGCCACAAGATCGCGGGCAGCGAGAAGTGGCTGTCCAAGGTCGCGCTCGCCACCACCGGTTACGGCCACTTCTTCATCGAGCACAACCGTGGCCACCACGCGCGCGTCGCCACTCCGGAGGACCCCGCCAGCTCCCGCTTCGGAGAGTCCTTCTGGGCGTTCCTGCCGCGCAGTGTCGTCGGCTCGCTCCGCTCGGCGTGGTCGCTCGAGTCCGAGCGTCTCGGCCGCCTGGGCAAGAGCCCGTGGACCCTCCGCAACGACAACCTCAACGCCTGGCTCATGACCGTCGTGCTGTTCGGCGCGCTCATCGCGATCTTCGGGTGGGAGGTCGCCCCCTGGCTGATCGTGCAGGCGATCTTCGGGTTCTCCCTGCTCGAGGTCGTCAACTACCTCGAGCACTACGGACTGCTCCGCCAGAAGACCTCGGCGGGTCGGTACCAGCGCTGCCGCCCCGAGCACTCGTGGAACTCCGACCACCTGGTGACCAACATCTTCCTGTACCACCTGCAGCGCCACTCGGACCACCACGCCAACCCGATGCGCCGCTACCAGATGCTCCGCAGCTTCGAGCAGGCCCCGCAGCTGCCGTCCGGGTACGCGACGATGATGGTCATCGCCTACATCCCGCCGCTGTGGCGGAAGGTCATGGACAAGCGCGTCCTCGACCACTACGACGGCGACATCACCCGCGCGAACATCCAGCCCTCCAAGCGGGAGAAGATCCTCGCCCGCTACGGGGCCGGCTCGACCGCGGTGGCGGAGAAGATCATCGCCGACACCGACATCGCGACCGACCAGACCTCGCCCACCGGTGAGTACGTGTGCCCCAACTGCGGGAACCACTACTCCGAGGCCGCCGGCCTCCCGCGCGAGGGCTTCCCGCCCGGCACCCCGTGGTCGGCCATCCCCGACTCCTGGCAGTGCTCGGACTGCGGCGTGCGCGACAAGGTCGACTTCCTGCCGGTGAAGTGACCCCCGCGTACGGGGTGGGAACCCGGCCCTCCCCCGCCCGGAACCGGGTATCCGCAACAATGGACACCATGCCCCGTCACCGCCAGACCAGTGACCGACCCTCCCCCGCGGACGCGCGCGGGGAGCGTCGGCCGCTCCGCAGCACCGTGTTCGAGGCCATGCACGAGCTCCTCGGCTCGCGCGACTGGTCCGCGGTCACCATGTCCGACGTCGCCAAAGCCGCCGGACTGAGCCGGCAGACCCTCTACAGCACGTTCGGCAACCGGCAGGGTCTGGCGCAGGCGTACGCGCTGCAACTGTCCGAGACGTTCGCCGGTGAGATCCGCGACTCCATCATCCGGTATCCCGGGCAGATCGAGACCGCGCTGCGTGAGGGCATCAACGGCTTCCTGCTCTCCAGCCAGCGCGACCCGCTCATCCGGGCCCTGCTCACCGGGGACATCAAGCCGGAGCTGCTGCGGCTCATCACCACCGAGGCCGGCCCCCTCATCGAGCGGGCCACCGAGGTGCTCACCCCCGCCCTCGCCGAGAGCTGGATGCGGATCGAGGAGACGCAGGCCCGGTTGGCGGCCTCAATCATCGCCCGCATCGGCATCAGCTTCATCTCGCTGCCGCCCGAGGATCCCGACCAGCTGGCCTCCGGCCTGACCGAGGTCATCGCGCCCTACCTGCAGAAGGTCGTCCAGGTCGACCTCCCCGGCTGAGCCCCTATCCCCCGTCGCCGAGCATCGACTCGGTGCCCGGCTGGCCCGGCACCGGCACACTCGCCTCCAGGAACAGCCCCCGCGCCTCCACGCACAGACGATCGCCGGCGTGGATCGTCGCGTGCGTCCACGTCTTGCGGCCCTCGCGCTCCTGAACCCACGCGCGGAACGACAGCGGCTCGAGCAGCGGGGTGGGCGACCGGTAGTCGATCTCGTAGTGCGCGGTCATCCCGAAGCGGCCGCCCCAGTGGTTGGCGAACCCCATCATGTGGTCGATGATCAGCGCGCTGATACCCCCGTGGACACAGCCGGGAGGGCCCTGGTAGACGGGGCCCAGCGTCACCTCGGCACGCACCGAGCCGTCATCGCACCCGTAGAACTGAACCGGCGGGGCGAGTGGATTCTCCGGCCCGGCAACCGGGTTCGACCGGCGGGTGCCCGCACCCGTCCACATGATCTCCAGCCGCTTCGCCGGCGACGGGACGCGCGGTTCGATCAGGTCGGCCACCGCGGCCAGGCGGTCGGCGATGTCCCCCAGCTCGACCTCCGAGTGCGCCAACGCCGCGGTCGCCTCACGGAGTCGACGCAGCTCGGCCACTACGCGGTCGAGCTCGGGATCCGCCGGCGGCAACTCCGGGGTGGGGATCGGTTCGAACCTTGTGCCCAGTCGCTTGCGCGCCGCCTCGAGGGAGAAGTCCTCGTCCGAACCCAGCTTCGGCAGGGGTACGCCGCCGAATCCGGGACTATCGCTCTGTTTAGTCATACTCTAAGGGTATGTCGACACCTGTCAATCCGAAGCCGTTCGATCCCGCTACCTATGGCCCCTGGGCCCTCGTCGTGGGCGGAAGTGAGGGCGTGGGCGCCGAGATCGCCTTCCGCCTCGCCGATCAGGGGGTGTCCACGATCCTCGTCGCCCGCAAGACCGGGCCCCTCGAGGAGACCGCGGAGGCCGTCCGCGCCAAAGGAGTCGAGTGCCGGACCCTGTCCGTCGACCTCACCGAGCCCGGCGCCACCGAGGGCATCGCCGCGGCCTGCGAGGGTCTCGACCTCGGCCTCATCGTGCTCAACGCCGGCGCCAACACCTACGGCTCCGAGTTCGTCGAGTCGGACATGGACAAGGTCCAGAAGGTCATCGACCTCAACATCACCTCGCCGATGCAGATCATCCGTCAGTTCGGCCCCGGCCTCAAGTCCCGCGGCCGCGGCGGCATCGTGGTGATGGGCTCGATGGCCGGCTACCTCGGTCACGCCGACATGAGCGTCTACTCCGCGGCGAAGGCGTTCAGCCGCGTCTTCGTCGAGGGCCTGTGGCTGGAGATGCGTGAGTACGGCGTCGACGTCGTCGAGGTCATCCTCGGCGTCGTCCGCACCCCCGCGATGGTGCGCGCCGGCCTGGACATGGATCTGCCCGGCTTCACCGTCAGCGAGCCCGAAGAGGTCGCCGAGGAGGTCCTGGCGTCCATCGGCAACGGGCCGATCCACGTCTGTGGCGGCGAGAACAACCGCAAGGGCGTCGAGTTCTCGTCCGGCGTCGACCGCGGCCGGATCGTGGCCGGCTCGCACAAGCGGATGAAGGCCCTCCGCGGGAACTGACCCCCGGGTCGCGGGCGCGGTCAGCCCTCGATGGGCTTGCTCTGATCCCCGTCGAGCATCCAGCGCGGCGTGACGAACATGCCCGTGACCGACGCGCACAGGGTGTCACCGGCGTGCAGCGTGCCCGTGCACCACAGTTTGCGCCCGTCCACCCGGTCCTGGCGGGCCTCGAACCGCAGGGGCGTGTCCAGCGGGGTGGGGGCGACGTAGGTGACCTGCAGGTCCACCGTCATCCCGATGCGCTCCGCCGCGGCGTTGGCCAGGCCGAGCATCTCGTCGAACAGCATCGCCACCACGCCGCCGTGCACACATCCGGGCGGGCCCTGGAACTCCACGCCCAGCGTCAGGTCCGCGCGGACGGTGCCGTCCGGGAGTACGGCGGCCTCCAGCGGCGGGGCGGCCGGGTTGCGCGAGCCGATCACCGGGTTGGAGGCGATGTGCTCGGGCACGCCCCATGAAGCGTACTCGGCCGGCGGGTGGGGGGTCGCGGCGTTCTCGATGCGGTCGGCCAGCTCGCGGGCCAGCTCGATCTCCGCGGCCAGGTCCTCGAATTCCGCGCCGGAGACGAGGCCGCGGATGCGCCTCAGCTGGCGGGCGAGCTCGGTGGCACCGGAGGCGTGGTCGGGCTGGTCGAGGAAGGTCTGAGCGGAGACGGCTTCCCCGAATTCTTGCTGTTCGGTCACGCCGTGTGACGTTACTCCGCAGTCGGGCGCCGCCCGACGTGGCCCGGCGTCAGGCCGCCACCTCGCGGAGCCGGGCGGTCGGCGGGCACAGGCCGGTGTCGAAGATCCCGCCGGTCGTCAGCGCGCGGATCCGACGGACCTGCTCGACCAGGGCGTAGAGACCCTCGTCGTCGTCGTCCATCCGATCGACAGCGCGACCACCGCCTCGCGCGGGTCCCACGGACCCGGGTCCATCCCCGGCCGGTCCCGTCGCTCGACGGCGACCTGCCCGCTCACGCCTGCACCGACCCGACGGCGTCCACAGCGGCCGACGCGCCGCCAGCACCGGTCGCACCGGTCGCCCCCGCCGCGCCCCGACCCGCACGCCGGCCGAAGAACGACCCGTCGCCCAGCGAGGTACCGGAGATGTAACCGTCACCGTGGAGCCCGTGGGTGCAGCGGCCCGCGGCGAACAGGCCGGGGACGGGATCGCCGGCGCGGCTCAGCACGCGGGAGTCGAGGTCGGTGTGCAGTCCGCCGAGCGTGAAGCCCTGCGCCTTGAGGGGCAAGCCGTTGAAGGTGTCCGGCCCGCCGGCCCCCGTGGGGTATGCGCCGAACGGCGGCTCGAGCGGGCGCACCCACCGCGCGCTCTTGCCGAACTGCGGGTCCTCGCCCCGCGCGGCGCCCTCGTTGTAGCGGCGCAGCTGGTCCGCCAGCGCATCGGCGGGCAGACCGCAGTCGGCCGCCAGCTCCTCGATGGTCTCGGCCGCGTGCATGGGCTGCATGCCCCACAGCTCGTTCTCCGGCACGTCCTCGATGCCCTTCTCGTCGATGATCACCCACACCGGCGGGCGGCGGTGGTGCACGGCGGCGTGGCAGTACAGGCCCGGGTACACCTCCTCGTTGATGAAGCGGTGGCCGTCACCGTCGACGAGCATCGAGCCCACGACCAGGCGCGGGATGATGAGCATCGCGGTCTCAGTCTGGTGCATACGACGGACCGCGGCGCCGGCCTCCATGCCCATCTCGATCCCCGAGCCGTCGTCGCGGCCGTCGGAGACCTTGTCCTTGCCCAGCTGCTGGGGCGCCCACTGCTCGAGCATGCGGTCGTTGTCCACGAACCCGCCCGTGGCCAGTACGACACCGCCGGTCGCGCGGTACTCGCGCTCCTCACCGAACTGCGTTGCGCGCACGCCCACCACACGGCCGTCCTCGACGATCAGCGACCGCGCCTTGACGTCACAGTGCAGGTCGACGCCGGCCTTCTCTGCGGTGGCGACCAGCGAGTCCATGAGGAGGTTGCCCGCGAAGTTCGGGCCGGGCGGGCGGTGACCGCGGGCGGCCGGTTTCGCCAGCGAGGCGTAGGGCTCGGCGCGCTCTCCCATCCACATGAGCCCCGAGTCGTCGCCCGGCATCCACGTGGGGGTGTCCCACAGCTTGTGGTTGAACACCGCGCCGTGATCGACCAACCAGTCGTGGTGCTCGACGGCGCCGGCGCAGTATTCGTCGATCTTGGCCTGATCGGCGTTGGGCCCGAGGGCGGCGGTGAGGAACGCGCGCATGTCCTCAACCGTGTCGGAGATGCCGAGCGCCCGCTGGGTGGCCGTTCCGCCGCCCAGGTAGATCTCCCCGCCGGACTGTGCAGACGAGCCACCGGGCCCGGAGGCGCCCTCGATCGCGATGACCGTGGCGCCGGCCTCGGCGGCCTCGATCGACGCGCACGCTCCCGCGATGCCCATCCCCACGACCAGGACGTCCGCCGTGAATACCGATGGACCGGTGTCCGGTGAAGTGTCCGCCATACCGGAACTATAACGTGTTCACCCCCTCAGGCAGCGCATTAACGTGGTGGTCATGACTTCCTCCTCCGAGGCCGTGAGCCTCGATTCCCTCGACACCCGACTGGCCGCCCTCGAGGCGCGGCTCACCGACACGCACGACCGCCTCGCCGCCGCCGAGGACGAGCTCGCGATCCTCCGGATCCTCGCGGCCTACTCCCCGCGCGTGGACTCCGGCGATGCCCAGGGCGTGGCCGAGTTGTGGACCTCCGACGGCGTGTACGACGTCGACACCGGCCGCCTCGAGGGCCACGACGGCCTGGTGGAGATGGTGACCGGCGACGCGCACCAGGGTCTCATCGCGCACGGGTGCGGTCACGTGCCGAGCCTGCCGGTGGTCGTACTCGACGGCGACCGCGCCGTGGCGACCGGCTACACCCAGCTCGTCGTCCTCTCCTCGAAGCCGGGTCGGTACACCGTCGTGCGGGTGACCGCCAGCCGGTGGGAACTCGAGCGGCGCGGGCCGGTGGACGCGCCCGACCGTGGGTGGCGCGTCGTGCTCCGCACCGCCCGCGCCATGACCGACGACGGCGAGGGCCGCGCCCTGCTGGGACGTTCGCGCGAGAGGTAACGTGGCGGGCATGAACCGCCGACGCCGTGCGTCCGCCGATCCGACGCTCCGAGCGGGCCGCCTCGCGCTGCTCACGACGTCCGCAGTCCACCTGGGTTTCCAGTCCATGGTCACCTCGGTGGTGTATCCCCAGCTGTTCGACGGCCCCACCCACGGGATCGCCGAACGTCAGGCCGACCACGCCCGCCGTATCGCCCCCGTGGCCCTGACGCTGTACGCGGCCGGGCTGGGCGCGACGGCGTGGACGGCCTACGGGTCTATCCGCTCGCGCGAGCGGACCGGGCTGACCGCCACGCTCGTCGCCTGCGCGGCGGGCGTCGCGGCCCCCGCGGTGACGGCCGGGGTGGTGCCGCTGCACGTGGGAATCGCGCGTGAACAGGTCACGCGGCCCCGCATCGCCGCACTCCTCGCCTCGGACCGCCTGCGCACCGGACTCGCCGCGCTGAGTGTCGTGGCCGCCGCGCAGGCGTTGAGCAGAGGTTAGGTCCGCCGCGCGCGGGTCACGGCAACCAGCGCTCCCAGGGCGACCACGCCCACGACCAGAGCCAGTACGTGGTAGGCCGGGATGAGCCCGATGCCCTCGGCGATGACCGCCGCCACCACCGCCGGCACACCGAGCGAGGTGTAGGCCACCACGAACAGCGCGGAGAAGACCTGCCCGCGTACCGCCGGGGGCGCGCTCTGCGCCACCAGCGTGTTGCCCATGAGGAACAGCAGCCCCATCCCCAGCCCGGTGAGCGCGGCCGCGACGATGAAGCCCGTCACCTCGCCGGCCGCCAGGGACAGGGATGCGACGACCAGCCCGGAGACCAGGGCCCCCACCCCGACGGCCACCCCGAGCCGCCACCGCTCCGGCCCGGATCGCAGGTTCCACACGAGCTGGGCGATCCCCGCCGCACCCTGCAGGCTGGCCACCACGAGTCCGGTGACCATGTAGTCCGACCGGCCCATCAGGTCGCGCGCGATCGCCCCGCCCAGCCCCAGGAAGACGCCGCCGACGGACCACGAGACGGTCACGCACACCGCCGCGAGGGCGAACGTGGACCGGATCTCCGCCGGGACCGTGGGTGGCCGCACCCGCAGGGCGTCGCGCGCCGTCGAGGAGCCGCCCGCCGTCTCCGGGACGAGGGTGGCCACGGCGACGAGGAGCGCGACGGTGGCCGCGCCGATCACGAGGTAGGGGTGCACGAGGGGTGACGACGACGAGGTGGCCACGGCGCCCGCGAGGAGCACTCCCACCGCGATGCCGAAGTTGGTGGTGGAGCTGCTGGTGAGTGCGCCGACCCGTGAATCGCGGGTCGGATGGAGCTCGATCAGTGCGGCGGAGGCCGAGCCGGTGATCAGGCCCACCGCCAGTCCCTGGATGATGCGGCCCGCGATCAGCCACGCGACCAACGGGGCGGCCGCGAGCATGCCCATGCTCGCCGCCAGCAGCGCCAGCCCGGTGAGGATCACCGGTCGGCGACCGATGGCGTCGGAGAGCCGCCCGAGGAACAGCAGGGGCACGAGGACCGCGAGGGCGTACACGGCGTAGACGACCGTGATGGTGGTGCCGCCGACCGCCCACGACTGCTGGTAATCGACGTACAGGGGCGAGGGGGTGGCGCTGGACGCCAGTGCCACGGTCACCACCAGGGCCATGAGGACGAACGGGACCCATGACGAGCGGGGGGTGGTCTGCACGGTCTCCCTATCCGCCGGATCCGGCGTCGGTCGGGGTGGCGTCCTGTGCCGCGGTGGGCTGCGGCGCGGTCCGCCGCGGCGGGCGCCGATGAGTGGACCTCCGTAGGGAGTTTGAGAACCCTTGCCCGGCCTTGAAAACCGTGGCTTCTCGCGGGTCCCGTGGGGCTTACAAGCGGGATCGGAGGCCGTTGGAACCGACTGTAGTGGACTCGCGGGGCCGGATGGTGCGTGCGGTTGGGATGACTCAAACCTTTCTGAGCCCAGCGCAGGTGGACGAGTTGGTGGCCATGTACCAGGCGGGTGCGACGCTTGTGGAGGTCGGTGAGCGGTTCAGCGTTCACCGCCGCACGGTGGCGGCGCATCTTGTCCGCCGGTCAGTCCCGATCCGCAGGCGCGGCCTCGATGAGTCCCACCTCGCCAAAGCAGTCGACCTCTACGTCAGCGGGTTGACGCTCATGGAGGTCGGGTTGCGGTTCGGCGTCAGCCAGCAGTCCGTCAGGCGCGCGCTCGTCGCAGAGGGCGTCGTGATCCGGCCGGGCGGGCGGCGCGCTCGGGTCAGCGCTTGACGTGCCTGCCACATGTGGACGAGCGGATCATGGGCGTAAGGATGTCCGGCAGCATGGCCGCGGCGGCGAGGGAACGTGCGCCACCGTCTGCGACATACACGGTTACGCCTGCATCACCCGAGGTCTGCCACTGCCTGCGGGTCGGCGGAGACGCCGCTCGGCTCGGGACCAGCGCTGAGGCGGTGCGATCCGCGGTGATTGTCATTTCACCGCCGTGGCTATCACGGCCGGACAGCGACTCGGGGCTCAATCTGAGTCTTGACCTGGTTGTAGACGTCCACGTTCACGGTCGGAGCGACCCAGAGCGAGAGCGCGACGGCGAAATCCACCTGTTGCCCGGCCAAGCCGCCGGCCTGCTCGAAGCACTTGACTCGAACGACCATGTTCGATCCCTGACCTGCGCCGAAAGAGCTGGTCAGCTCCCATGACTGATGCTGCACCGTCGCAGCCCCGCGGGTCGAAGTGTCAGAAGAAAGGCCGCTGGGTGTTTGGAGCTTGGGTATCGATCCCGCGGGTTTCACGAACGCGAGCGAGGCCTTCCGGTACTGCCTGTGTCGCCAGTTGACAGGGCTGAGCCATGCCAGGGTTGCGTCGATGCGCTTGGCCTCGCGGATCCCGAGCCCATCCGGGAGCGGGAACAGAAGTTCTTGCTCCTGTGCGGCGCCGATTGAACCGACAAATAGCACGACCGCTTCGTTGGTGGCGCACCCATCGGTGTAATCCCGCTGAATGATGCCGTTACCCAGCGCGGATTCGCGAGCCAACGGCTGGGTAGAGAGGTCCGGCGGGAGGTCCGCGCCATGCACAAGAAGTGCCTTGATCGCAGAGGCTCGCTGGCGCCGCGTGATGGAACGTCCCACGGTGATCTCGTCGACAAGGTCGTGAATACGCGCCGCTTGTCGTGTCACCAGGGCTGCGGCCGGGCTGGTACCGGCGATGAACGCTTCCTTGTTCTGTGTCGGCGTCGCTACCCGAATCCCTGGTCCTAGCGCGGACAGGCTGGCGAAGGAGATTGCCTCTTCGGGTACCGGTGGGTCTCGGAAGATCACGCGGCCGCCGTTGGCGACGAGGTCGGGTTTGATGCTCCGGCGATACCCGCTTCCTGTTGCCGAGATGGGGCTGAGGCTTGGCAACCCGTCGGTCGGATCGAGTGCGTATCCCTGTGGGCTCGTGCCGGAGGCGTCGTCGTGGAGGGCACCCACAGCGAGGGCGTTGATCGACTCGGCCGGGGCGAGCGGGCGGCGGTTGTTCTGCTCGCGCTCCTGTGCGTTGAGGACGGATTGCCGACGTTCTTTGCCTGTGAGGTCCGCGATCTCGCGGGAGTTGCTCGGCGTCAACCGAAGTCTTGGGTGGTTTCCCACCGAGACGATGACGAGCACGCCGTACTCGTAGCTGAGCCAATCGATGATCCGTGCCCAGGAGGAGAGGATCGAGTCGAACGGCGAGGCTGGGTCTCCGACCGAGAGATTGACGACGGCGATCTGCGAACCGGCGGGGCCTTCCGTGCCTTCGCCGTCGAAGAGCTCCCGGAATACACGCCACATCAGATCGGGCACGAGTTCCGTGGCGGGCAGTTCTTCACTGCGATCCGCGGTCTCATCTGACGGCGTCAGGATCGGCCGGACCAGCACCGGGCGGCTCGCGGCCGGCTCGTTCGAGCCCCGGTCGCCCCATACCGCTGCTGAGGCCATCCAGGTCCCGTGTTTGAGTTCATCGACGGTGGCGTTGCTGAGGAGGTCGTCCGGGTCGTGGACGATGACCCGGTCTTGCAGCAGCGGGTGGTTCGCGGCGGGGACGCCGTCGAGGAGACACACCACCGGTTCGGAGGTGGGGAGAGGACTGTCCCAACTCGACACGGCGTCGATAGGTGGTCCGGTGATCGGGAGTCCTTGGCCGGTGACTCGTAGATACATGACGTTGGCGGAGCGGACGACGTGGACGGAGCCGAAGTTGCCCCGTGCGAGGTCAAGCAGGACATTGGTGGGGACGGTGCACTTGAGGCCGTGATAACCGATCTGTTCGATGACCGCCGAGGTGTGTACTTGGCCTCCGGCTTGTTCGACCAGGGCGGTGACCTCGCGTTGGCTGGCGAGGCGTATCTGGGGTGAGTGTCGGTACCAGAGTTCGATCTCGATCGCGTGTGGTTGATCGGTGATCCGTCCGGCGAAGTGCTCGTCCCAGTCGAGCATCTTTAGACGGTCTTGCGGCCCCCACGGGCGTAAGTCCTTGAGGTGGGCAAACAACTCTCGCAGCGGCGAGTACCCGTAAGGGAGGGACTGGTTCCGTTTCCACGTCCGCCACAGGGATAGCAGATTGTTGAGCGCCGTCTGGTTGAGGCACACGGCGTGAAGGCAGGAGCCGATGAATGGGTTGCGCGGCTTCTTGCTGATGAGCTGATACTCATCAGTGGGTTCCATCGCACCTTCGGACTCGACCAGGATTTCCAACCCGAGCTTTTGGGCGACCGCAGTCAGATCGATCTGCTCATCGAGGGCCTCGAAGACCAGAACGAGTTGAGGGTCGGCGGCTTGGATCGAGTCCGCGAGTTGGATCTCCGCACCGAACGCGGCAACGGTCTCCTCGAATCGTGAGTCGATCCGGCCGACACGCTCACCTTCGTTGCGGAAGGTGACCCGCGAACTCCCTCCACCGGTTGGCTTGATTGCGCGCGGTGGGGAGATCGTGCCCAGGATCACCGGTCTCGACGTCGAGACACCATCGGCCGGTGGCGTCATTGTTCACTGACGTCAGCACGCGCAGACCACTGCTTGAGAAGCTGTTGAGTGACCGCCTGAGAGTCCGGCTCCGGGCCTGAGAGGATTGAGCGGCGTTGCACGTCCAGCGCAAACTCCTCCAACTCGGCATAGCTGACGCCGCTGAGCCGGTCAGCGATGGTTCGCGCAGAAAGACCGAACTCCACGCCCGTCCTCGCTGACCATGCTTGCAGCCATTCGACCTTGCCTGCCCGGGTCGGGTTCGGCAGGTTGAGCCTCAGCTGCATCCGACGCCACACCGCCCGGTCGAGAAGCTCCGCATGGTTGGTCGCCGCGATCACGATGACGTGGCTGGGCAGTTTGTCGACCTGCAGCAGAAGCGAGCTGACGACACGCTTGATCTCACCCGTCTCGTGAGTGTCGCCTCGTTCCTTCGCCACGACATCGAACTCGTCGAAGAAAAGAACGCAGGGCCGCACCCGCACCGCGGCGAACAGGGTCTCCATGCGGGACGCGGTCTCACCCAGGAAGCTGCCGATGAGCCCCTCGTAGCGGACACTCAGCAACGGGACTGCGAGCTCGGTGGCGATCGCCTCGGCCAGTGAGGTCTTGCCGCCGCCGGGTGGGCCCACGAACAAGAGCCGATGCCGCGGTTCTACCCCGTGACTACGCAGCAGGTCGCGACGGTGATGTTCCTCGACCAGCTGGTTGACGGCCTGGCGAACCTCGGTCGGAAGAACCAAGTCAGTGACCCGTCGTTCGGGCTCCTGCTCATAGAACAGACCATTGGACGCCTCGTTACGACTCAACGAGGTGACGTTCGTGCCAGTGCTCGGTCGTCTGCGAGTCAGTGCATCAGCGAGCTGGGATGCCAGCACGCCGTGCTTCTTGTTCTCTTCCTCAGCGATCAGCGCCTCAGCGGCGCGACGGAACGCCAGATCATCGCCACCGGCACCCGACTGTACGAGCGCGAGGAGCAGGTCTGCGCGGGCCATGCGTCCTCCGTTCACCGTTCAGTCCTGACTAATCTTCTCAGACCCTATGTCCACCCGCCCACATCGACACGAGCAGTACCGCAGCTGACTGCCACGAAGCGTCACCGTCCTACGGGTTCGCGTCCCGAGGCTGGGCGACCTGTCGATCGCGCCGGGGTTGTCGGACGCTCACGTGTGCGTTCGATCATGGCGGCGTATCTTGTCCGCCGGTCGGTCCCGATCCGCAGGCACGGCCTCGATGAGTCCCACCTTGCCGAAGCGGTCGGACTCTACGTAGGCGGGTTGAACCTGATGGAGGTCGGGTTGCGGTTCGGGGTCAAGCAACAGGCGGTCAGACGCGCGTTGGCCGCTAAGAGTGTCGTGATCGGCGAGCAATGGCCGGCGGCATAGGTGTAGCTGACGACGTTCATCGGAATGCCTCCGCCAGCTCGGATTCTTGATGCGCTGACTGGTCCTGGGTGACCTGTCGGGTGCGTGCGCGGCGTCGCGCAACCGCTTCGCGGATGCGGGCGCGGACCAGGAGGACGAGGCTGACCGGACCCATGACGATGAACTTCATCGCGTTCCACACCGCCCACAACACCACCAGATGCAGCCACCCTGGCGCACCGGCGGCGATGGCGTTGGTGCAGATGCTCGCGATCAGCAGGTAAGGAACGGCGATGAGCATCGCGGGGATGCCCCATCTCAGGTTGGGTCGGCGTCGGATCGCGTCGAGCAACCGGTTGGTGGGCATGTAGCGGCGCAGGTAGTAGCGGGTGCGGGCGCTGAGCGTCCATATCAGGCGGATCATGGCGGGCCTCTCGTCACACGTGTCTCTCCGTCGAGGAGGCAGTACGTGTATGAGCGCCCAAGCTGGGCCGTCCCGAAGGACCCGCAATCGAGGAGAACCTGCCTCGGCTTCCACTGTACGCCGGAGCGCCGACAGACGTAACCCCGTGCTATCTCATCCGCGAGTATCCGACGCCGCGGGAAGGAAGCGATGCCGTGGGCCGGCTGGTGCGTGTGGCAGGGCGATGAGGTGGGTTCCTGAAACAGGTGCCTCTGCCTGTTGAAGGTGCAGGCCGATCATGTTGACGAGGGTCGCGGCGACGGCAGCGAGGTCTGCGGCCGAGCCGTGGAACGTGGGTACGGAACATCCTCTGGTGGGGATCAGTTCGTCGCCTTCGGATGCTTCTTCCCAGAGCCGGTGGTACAGCTCCAGCCCGCCATCGGCCACCACCGAGCGTCCTGCCTGGTCGTCAAGCTCAGACGGCGTACAGGCGGCACCGGGTGCGCAGATGTTGGCGATACCGAGCGATCCCGTCCTCGCGTCGGTGGCGACCTGGGCAATGAGTGCCTTGCGGTCTTCGCCGGCGAGGGTGTCGAGGTAGGTGGCGATGCTGTGACTGACGGTGGCGTCGATGATGAGGTCCGCGGCGAGAGAGACGGCTGGATCGGGGACGCTTCCTTCTGCGACGGTGACGGTCAAGTCGTCGCGGATCGCGCGGAGGCGCGTGGCGAGGGCGTCGGCCTTCGTCTGGCCGATGTCGGCTTCGGTGTAGTTCTGTCGCACGAGCAGTCCGCCGGTGATGGTGCCGGGGTCGCAGACAGTGATGGCACTGGCTCCGGCGCGTGCGATGAACTCAGCGAGCCATGATCCCAGGCCGCCGCAGCCCCAGATGTGAACGGTCCGTCCTTGGAAGCCGTTGACGGGACGGTCGTCGTCGCGTCGGGTTGTGACCTCTTGCCGTTCGTCGGACATGTTGCACCATTCAATGGGGATGTCGGCGTTGATGACCGTGGGATCGAGGTTGACCGCGGTCCCGTGCTTCTTGGCAAGGCGCCGGAGGGCGTCGGCGGTAGTTGCGGGGAGGCGTCCACCGAGAAGATGATGCGGTCCCCCTGCGGGGTGCGGCACAGCAAGCACGAAGTACTGCTCGGTGCCGTCAGCGTTTCGTAGAGCGCTGGCGAGGAGCGAGGTAAGGAACGCGGGCGACTGCGGTGAGACCTCTGGTGATCGTCCATCGGCGCGGTCAAGGTGCGGGTCGTCCAGGAGCGTAAGGAACAGCGCGAAGGTGGACGCCGCGCCGAAGGGGAGGTCGCTCGCGAGCACGAACACGGGCGTGCGGTGTCCGTCCTGGTCGGTCGAGTAGGTGAGGTCGTAGCGGTGCGGTGAGCGGGCGACGAGCCGAGCGATCTGATGCTGCTTCGGCGGGCCGGGTTCGCGGACGACGATGGTGGGTGTGTCGTCGGCGTGGTGGAGCACTCCTCCGACAGCATGATACATCGCGGTCGAGGGATCGAATGCTCCGACGGCGGCATCGGTG
The DNA here is from genome assembly GCF_001571065.1 of Dietzia cinnamea NBRC 102147. GTDB lineage: Bacteria > Actinomycetota > Actinomycetes > Mycobacteriales > Mycobacteriaceae > Dietzia > Dietzia cinnamea. The sequence goes on along the minus strand of NZ_BCSW01000008.1, from coordinate 71,222 downwards.
AGCCAGTCCCACAGTCGGCTGAGGAATCCGGCCATTCCTGCGGACGGCCGCCACTCGCGGGAGGGGTCGAGGTAGATACAGAGCCGCTGCCCTTGGAGAACGTGCGGAAAGCCGAGGAAGCGTGTGTGGTCAACCTCGGCGCTCGGGGGAAAGAACAGCGAGGGGCGAATCCTGACGATGAACTCTTCGTCCTTGCCGAGTTCCAGCCCTCCGGGGCAGTGAGGGATGTCTGCGGTGTGGAGCCGGAGTCGGAGGTTGGCGTCACCGTCGGTGCCGACCTGGGGCTGCTGGACTATCCGCACGTCGTGGGGGCGCTCCCTGGCGAGTGACCTCAGCTCGTCGACGAGATGCTTCTGCCAGGCCGATAGCGTGGCCCGGTTGCGGCGGCTCATCCCGCGCGGCCAGACCGCCCCACGGTGGAAGCGGCCGCGGGAGCTGCTGCCGGGAACTTCGCGCTGCTGGACGAGGTGGCCGGGGCCTTGAAGCCGTCACCGAAGATGCCCTGCCACAGCTCGATGCTGCGATCCTTGTTCTCCTCTTCGTACGCTTCCTCGATTTCGGCGGCGTGGACATGGATGCGATCCCGGAAGTAGCTGTAGGTTGCCTGCGCTTTTTCGGGATCGGAGCCCCATCGGTGCCCGAAGTACACACCGGACCCGGACGGGTCGGCGACAGGCGGCGTGCTCGGGTTCGCCTGGAGCCAAACGTCGAGGTCCTTGACGATATGCAGAAGGGCGGTCGGCACGTCGCTGTAGTAGCTGGGGTCCAGCAGCGTGCGCAGCTCGGTGACCTGCTCACCCAGCAGGGTCGTCAAGAGGATGGACCGGGTGCCAGTGAAGGAGTTCTTATGGTCCCGCAGGTACTTCATCAGGCGGATGACCTTGCGGAGGTTGCCCTTCGCGAGCGCGTCCTTGTTCTTCATCCAGTCGGTGAAGCCCTGGGGGTCGGTCAGCTCCCAGTCGTTGTCGTCGCGGTTGACGATGACTTCGCGTCCGTCGGCGAGGTTGAGATGCGGCACGATGTCGAGGTGCATGGAGTTCGCGTAGACGAGTCGGACGCAGCGGCACTTGCGTGAGTGCGGCATGTTCCCGTAGGTGCTGTGGCGGTGTAGAGCCGCGTAGACCTCCTCGATGTACTTCTTGGGATCGTCGGACCAGTCCGGGTTCTCGCTCATGTCGAGCATGAAGTCCGCGTCGAACTCGTTGTCACCGACCGGGTTGATGATGGTCTTGTGCGCCCACGATCCTTGGGGCGTCTTGCCGAGGATCAGGTGCCCGATCTGTTCGTCGGCCTTGAGCGCCTTGTAGACCGTCTCTACGCGAGAGTCGAGGAGGTCCAGCTTTACCTGGCCGAGGTTGACGGTGTCCTTGAGCAGGACGTTGAAGTAGTCAGTGAGCTTCATCGGGAGACCTCCGTGGTCGACGTGCTGGTCGGGTGGCCGCGGCGTGGGTCTCCGATCAATGGTGTGTATTCGGCTGCGCGATGAGTCGCGAACCGCGCGGTGTAGACGGGGCTGAGTTCGCGGCTCACGGACGCGGCGAGTCCAGCGATATCGTCCGGGTCTGCCGAGTCGAGTGCGTACAGATCGCCGGGAACCCGTGCGTCGAATCTGGTGTAGGCATCCTTGCCGATCAGATGTTCAGCGATGCCCTGCCCGCCGCGGCTTCCGGCGTTGAGGATGAGGGGTGCGATCGGCTTTGCCCAGTTGAACAGCCCGCCGCGGTCGAGGCGCTTGGGGTGGTTCGTGAGCTGGTCGATAGTGCCGACGTTGAGCACCCTGATCGAGGCCAGTGGTACGTCGAGCATGCTCACGGCCTCGGCGATTGCGACGACGGAGGGGTTGTTCGCCCACACGCCGCCGTCGATGAGGCGGTGTCCGTCGACGCGTGCGGCCGGGAAGTAGAGCGGTGCCGCTGAGGTCGCCATGGCTATGTCCACCATCGACAGGCGCCAGTCTCGGGCGAGCCGCTTGTGGTGCGGCGTCTTGAAGATGTGCACGGCGCCTCGTTGCACGTCCCATGCCGGGATGACCAGCCGCTTTGCGCTGTCCCCCAGCAGCCGCTCGCCGAGCACCTTCGTCAAGGCGGTGCGCAGCGCGTCGGCGTCGTAGATGGGTGCAGTGAGTTGACGTGCCCGCCGCCAGAGTCGCCGGCGCGTGGCCGGGAAGACTGCCTCGACCAGTTCTTCGTAGTGCTCGACGATCTCGCTCGGGGTGAGACCGGCGCCCAGCGCGAGCGCGACGATCCCGCCCGCCGATGTGCCGGCGATCAGGTCAAAGGAGTCCTTGATGCTGACGTCGAGGTCCTGTTCCAGGCGCGCGAGCACCTGAGCGGTGAACAGCGCCTTGGCTCCCCCACCATCGAGGGCGAGGATCTGGAAGCGATCGAAGGATGGGGTAGTTGGCCCGACTGCCGCGGATGGATGGTCCTGCCGTCCGGGTACGTCGACCGGTCCGGACGGCATCTCGCCTCCGGTGCCAGTCGAACTTGCAGGAACTACACCCATGTAACTATTCTACGCCGCCGCACCGACACTCCCGCGGGCCTAGGTCAGAGGCTCCGCCCAGGGAAGGTCCGTTGGATCGGGCGACGCTCGGTGGCGCCCGCGGGCTGGCGAGCGGCTTCCCCTGCCCGCGCAAGCGCATTTCTTGCGCGAGCCGCGTCGATCTTCTGCGCCGCATTCTCCGGCACGGAGCCGATGGGTGAGTCCTCGGTGATGCCGTACCTGTCACGGTAGGTGGCGACGGTGCGGGCGTACCGTCGCCATACTTCCGCCTTGCGAGGGTCGCGCGGTGGTTCACCGAGTGACCCCGTCCAGGCTTCCCCGGCGTCGCGTGCGGTGTCGAGTACGGCATCCGCGCGGGCCTCGATCAGTTCGCGTCGCTCTTCGAGCGCGTGGCGCATGTCGTGCGCCATCGGACCATCGGCGGACGGGATGAGTCCGGCGATGAGCCGTGGCGCCTTGCGGGCGCGTCCCGAGCCTGCCGGGCGTGGGGTAGCTCGTGCGACCCGGTAGTGCAGGACGGAGGCGATGTCATCCGCGTCATCGAATCCGCGCGCGGCGACCAGGTGCGGGAACAGGCGATCGACATCGTGGTGGTTAGCCACCGCGCGCCGGAGTTCGGCGGTGAGCGCCCCGAACGCCTCCGACTCGATCGCGGCGTGGGCTTGCTCGCCGGTCAGGCCGGAGTCGCGGATGAGGGTGGCCCAGCGGTCGCGTTGAGCGGCTGCGGCGATAGTCTCGTACTCCGCCGCAAGCTGGGCGATCGAGCCCCAGTGTTCGTGTTCGGCGGTGATGGTCTCGTGCGCCGAAAGCTCGGCCCCGACGTGTTGCAGGACCCCGTAGAGCACACTGCGGGCGGTGGCGTCGCGGCTGTCGCCCGGATGCGGATGGGCGTGCTCGTCCGCGCGGTCGAGGATCACGTAGGCGCGGTTGGAGTGCTTGCCGCGGGTCATCGCGACGTAGAAGTTCTCCCGCGTGGTCGTCGGCTCGACCAGGACGTGTGCGGTATCGACGGTGACGCCCTGCGCCCTGTGCGCCGTGACCGCGTACCCCAGATCGACATGCTCAGCCACATACGACGCCGGGAGGACGATAGAGCCGCCGAACCTGCGACCGGTCTTGCGGATCGCGACCGAGCCGTCGTCGCGGACGTTGGTGATGGTCCAGGTGTCACCGTTGCGCACCCACTCCTTGCTGTTGCGGAGGCGGCGGTCGTTGCGGCGGGTGATGATCGTGTCGCCGACCCCGGCGGCGGTGCCGCCGTTCAGCTCCACCTCCCGGCCCGGTGTCAAGGTGCCGTCGAGGATCAGGTCCGCGCGGGCGCGCTGGTTGAGGGTGGTGACGTCGTCGCGGGTCTCCGCGATCAGCACCGACACCAATCCCCCGTTCCGGTCGGCGCGCCAAGCGGCGTAGGCGGCATCCGTCATCGCCTCGGCGTCACCGTCGCGGATGCGTCCGTGGTCGAGGTAGGTGTCGATCACCTGCGTCTGCCCGTGCCGCAACGACAGTGAGGCCGTCTTCTCCCAGGTGTTCACGAAGCGGTGGACATCGACCAGTTCGGGCGTATCATCCCGGTCGTTCACCAGCAGTCCGAATGCGCCGCCGGCGTCCACGGACTGGAGCTGGGCGAAGTCGCCAACCAGCAGCGCTTTCGCCCCCGCCCGCTCGGCCAGGTGCGTGATGCGATCCAGTGAAAGGGTGCCGGCCAGAGATGCCTCGTCGATGATGACGAGCTGGCCGGACTGGAACGTCTCGCCACGGGTGAGATGGTTCTGCCACCACTTTGCCGTGTTCTCCGTCGCGATTCCCAAGTCCTCGGCAAGCACCTGCGCCGCGACCGCGGAGGGCGCCAGCCCGACCACGGACCCGGCGCCGTGTTCCTTCTCCCATGCCCTCCGCAGCGCGGACATGGCCGTGGTCTTGCCCGCGCCGGCGGGGCCGACCAGCACGTCGAGCATCCGGCCCGAGACGGCGACCTTCATCAGCGCGTCGGCTTGGTCCTCACCCAGCATTCGCCCCTCGGCGTCCGGGCGGGAGGTGATCTTCTCCACCGTCGCCAGCGGGACGGTGGGCGCGGTGAGGGTGCGCGCGCGGTCGAGCAGCCGGCCCTCGGCCGCGAGGAGTTCTTCGGAGGAGAACACCGTGGAATGCCTGGGCCGGAACACACTGGTGCCGTCCACCCGGCGGAACGTCACAGGGCTGGTGGCGAGGTCGGGCGGCGTCAGCCGCAACGAGACGCCTTCGGCGGCATCGGCGACCATCCCGACGATCGCCTCCCGATCCCGCATCGAGGCGAACCGCCAGCCCATCGTCTGGCGCGACGCCTCCGCCATCAGATTCCACCGCCGCCATGTCGACCGCTTCTCACCCACGACACTGACGACGCTCTCGCCGAGTTCGGCGATCACCTCCAACGGCACATCATCGGCCCGCAGCAGCAATGGTGCCGCGTTGTCGGCGACGGCGCGTGCCCATGCGGTGGCGTCCTGACCGAGAACGGTCGTGGCGCGAGTGCGCCACTCGCTGGTGAGGTCGGCCAGCGACCGCACCTCCTTCTCCGGCCGAGTGGCAAGGGTGGCCTGTGCCCGGAGCTTGATGATCGTCGCTGTGGAAGGTTGGTGTCTGTGCTTGGCGACGTACGCGGCGATGAGCCGGTTCTTCTCGACGTCGATGTGCCGGGCGCGGGTGGAGAACTCGACCACCAGCTCCTCCGGCACGCTCGCGATCGCCCATGCCGGGTTCCGGTCACGACCCATGCCCCGGGCCTCCCACTCGACGCCGAACGTGCGGGTCATGTGATCGGCGAACACAGCCTCGTGCAGCTCCGAGAGCGCGACCACGGCGGCGTGCATCGGCCGCCCATCCAGAGACCGCCACTTTCTATCTAAGGTCGTCTTGACCTTGTTGCTGATGACGACGTGGGTATGCAGGTGGGGGTCGCCCGCGCGGGAGTCGAAGTGATCGAACGCCGTCGCCACCAGCCCGGTGACATCGACCTGTGCAACGGCTCCGTCCCCGGCGGTTGCACCGGTGCGGGTGGCTGCAACCTCTCGCTCCATGAACGCAACCATCTCCGCAACCGCCCGATGGTGCGCCTCCCCGATCAACGCCTGTGTCCCGGCGTCGGCAACGGCCCACAACGCTGAGGCTGACTTCGGGATCGAGAACGTGAAGTCGAACCCCGCCACCGCACGCCGCGTCCCACGCGCGCTCTCCTCGGTCTCGATCTGCGCGACCGCCTCACCCTTCGCGCCCGGGCTCAGGCCCGCGTCCAGGTCGGCGATCTGCGCCTCGATCCGCTCGGGCACCGACTTGTAGGCAGGGAACGCCAGACCGAGCGGGTCGCCAGTGATTGGGTCGCGACCCATCCCCATCAAGAGCTGGAGCTGGGCCTCCGACACCCGATCACCGACCATGAGCTGCCCCTTGCCGAGCGAGGCGACACCTGAGCCCAGCCATTGGCCCGGTGGTGTTCCCGCCTCCACGTAGTACCTCGTCAGAGGCGTCGACAGCGACCTGTCGCCATCGGCGGCGGCGACCGTGCGGAGCAGGTACTTGTACCCATCACCTGCACTCATCACCCGCATCGAAACCGTCACCAAAGCACCGCCTCTCGACAGCCAGGTGAGCCGACGCTGACCGAGCGGAACACCGTCAACTTTGGTTGACGACCTCGACCTGCAAGACGCGTGGACGGCGCCGAGGAGTGCTAAAAGCACCGCCTGAGCATGGGCGACCCAAAGGGGGCTCAGTCGCTCGTCGACGGCAGCAAGTCGCGAGGAGACAGCCGGAAGGCGCGCTGGGAATGCCAGCTCGATGAGGTGCGGCCCCATTCTACTAGGTAATTCTGGGGAAGGGGCAGTCCGAGCTTTATGACCTTCGAATGCGAGCATTCGTGTGGCAAGGACACCGTCCTCCCACCAGAGGCGGCGCATGCGCCGCCGAGATGTGCTCGCATCCCAGAAGATAACCCAAGTTCGCGGCCGTACCGAGAAGACAGGACAAGAGTTTCGGTCACGCCAACTGAGGAGCAGCGAGGTCGCCGCTGAACAGGGTGCGCAGGGCGTCCATCGCCTCCGTGCGGGCCTTGTAGTAGACCCAAACGCCGCGCTTGTGGCGGTCGACCAAGCCGGCGTCGTGCATAACTTTCAGGTGGTGGCTGAGGGTCGACTGCGACAGGTCGAAGCCTTCTGTCAGGTCGCACATGGCGCACGCCTGGGCGCCCTCGTGGGACAGGATCATCGACATCAATCGCAGCCGCACCGGATCGGCCAGAGCCTTAAGCATGCGGGAGACACCTTCGGCCTGCGCCGGGGTGATCGGCTCGCGGGCGAGGGGCGTGCAGTATCCCAACGCGGCGTCACGGGCGGACAGACCAGACATCGACATGGGTACATATTGACATGTATCGAACTCTACGGCAAACTCGGGAACGTAGACTTTGACGTCCATCGAAGTCCGATGTTCCACGAGCTAGAAGGAGATCAACCGTGACCACCCCTACCCAGTTCCTCCGCTCCAAGTACCGCGCCATCGAAGGCGGCTGCGTGACCTGCGCGGGTGACCTCGCCGTCGTGGAGTCCCTGCCCGGGGTCAAGGAGGTCGACGCGCTTGCTTCCGGTCTGGTGCTGGTCACTCACGACGGCACCGTGAGCGATGACGCCGTCGTCGCGGCCGCGAAGAAGTCCGGGCTGCCCCTGGTCGCCGCCGGCCCGGCGCGCCCGGTCCGGGCATGAAGTCACCGGTGGAGGAAGGGAAATAGTCGATGAGTGCTAATGCGAGCACGTCACCACACGTCACGTCCGCTGTCGCGGTTCGGCCTCGCGCCCGCCGCTGGTGGCAGAAGCCCGAGATGGTCACGCTGGCCGTCGCCGCGGTGCTGCTGGTGGCCGGGCTGGTGGTGGAGTGGACCATCCACTCCGAGCCGGTGGCCCTGGCCCTATTCTGGGGCGCGATCCTCATCGGCGGCGTCTACCCATTGCGCAGCGCGATCCGGGCGGTGCGCCACAAACGGCTGACCATCACCGTGCTGCTGGTCGTGGCCGCCATCGGAGCCATCGCGCTTGGGGTGATCGAGGAGGCGGCGATGCTCGTCGTCATCTTCAGCCTCGGTGAGGCGATGGAGGCCTACGCCACCGACAAGGCCCGCGGGTCTATTAGCGCCCTGATGGAGCTCGCACCCCCCACCGCCAACCGACTCAACGATGACGGGGCGACCAAGACCGTGGCGGTGGAGGAACTCCACCCCGGTGACGTCGTCCTGGTGCGTCCCGGTGAGCGCCTACCCACCGACGGCGCTGTGATCGATGGCGCCTCGTGGGTGGACGCCAGCCCGGTGACCGGGGAGTCCGTGCCGGTCGAGGCCACCGCGGGCACCGAGGTCTTCGGCGGCAGCCTCAACGGCAATGGCGTGCTGCGGATCGAGGTCACCAAGGAGTACTACGACACGGTCCTGGCCCGCGTGATCGAGCAGGTCGAGGAGGCCCAGGCCAACCGCAGCGGCGCCGAGCGGTTCGCGGACAAGTTCGGTGCTGTCTACACCCCGGCGATGTTCGCCCTGGCCATAGCCGTGGCACTAGTACTGCCGCTGCTCGGCTTCGAGTGGCGCGAGGCGATCTACCGAGCCCTCGTGGTCCTGGTCGTCTCCTGCTCCTGCGCCCTGATCATCTCGGTGCCTGTCAGCGTGGTCACCGCTATCGCCCGGGGCGCCCGCGACGGCATCCTCATCAAGGGCGGCATCTACCTTGAGCGCCTGGCCGACATCAAGGCCGTCGCCTTCGACAAGACCGGCACCCTCACCCGCGGCCGGCCCACTCTCGCTCAAGTGACGCCCCTCGACGGGATCAGCGAGGACGAGGCTCTGACCCTTGCGGCGGCGGTCGAGACCGGTAGCGAGCACCCCATCGCGACCGCGATCGTGGCCGGTGCCCGCGACCGCGGGTTGACCATCCCGGCCGTCCAGGATGCACGCGCCCTGCCAGGAGCCGGCATGGAAGCCACCCTCGACGGTCGCACCCTGCACATCGGCCGGCCCACCGACGAGGACCGGACTGACGGCACCGCAGGCCCGGCGCTGGCGCACGCCGAGGCGGAAGGATGCACGGCCGTGGTTCTTCGCGACGACACCCGACCCTTGGCCGTCGTGGCGGTGGCCGACCAGCTGCGCCCCGACGCCGAAAGCACCCTTACCGAGCTGCGCGACCTCGGAGTCGAGCGGGTCCTGATGCTCACCGGCGACAACGCCACCGTCGCCAGATCCACCGCGCAGGCCCTGGGGCTAGACGACTACCGCGCCGAGTTGCTCCCCGAGGACAAATCCGCCGCAATCCGTGAGCTGCGCGAGAAACACGGCGTGATCGCGATGGTCGGCGACGGCGTCAACGACGCCCCCGCCCTGGCCAACGCCGACCTCGCCATCGCCATGGGTGCCGCCAGCACCGACGTCGCCCTAGAGACCGCCGATGTCGCCCTCATGGCCGACGAGCTCGACCGGCTCCCGGCCGCCATCCGACTATCGCGCCGCGCTCGGAACAACATCAAGATCAACATCGCCCTGAGCCTGACCGTCGTCGCCATCCTGATCGTCGCCGCCCTCGCCGGCTGGATGTCCCTGACCACCGGCCTGCTCCTCAACGAGGGCAGCGCGGCGCTGATCATCCTCAACGGCCTGCGCATGCTCCGCCCGGGCCGTGGCGAAACTAGGCGCGCCCAGGTCGATTTCGGTACCCGCCAAGGTTCTGACCTGAACTCCGGGCGACCGTGCGCTCCGGGCTCGACGACCGATGGACACTCGGTAGCCGCGGGAAGCTCGTACGACCAGCGCGAGCACGGCAGATGACTTTCCGCGCCTGTCGACGTCTGCATGGCGCCGACAGGCGCGTTGGCGACCAAGTCCGCACCGTTCCGCGACGGCGAACTCATGAGGACTGGCGGGTAACGCTAGAGCGATGCCCACTTCCCCGCGAGGGCCACGGTTTCCATAGTGACTGGCCTGACCGATCTCGATGAGTACGGTAAATGAAGGCGCCGGAACCACGCGCCGACTGCATGAGGGCTTCGCCTGGGTTGGCGAGGAACGCAGTAGATCACATCGTCTCCCGCCCACGCAGCGCTCCTTCAGGGCGGAAACGATCGCCAGTTTTTCGGCATCCCGACAGCCCGACTGATGCATCGCCTAATAGTCGGTTGGGTATCAGGAGCCTGTGGCGTCATGTCGGATGCGCGGTCCCTCAGCGAACCTCAGGCACATACCGCGGCGGTCCGATCCGGTGATACCCGGGCTAAGCACTCTGTGGCAGGCGCCCCGGCAGCGGGCTCCTAGTGGGATACGACAGTGGATCAAGCGGGGTGTCCGACCACGGCTTCTCTCCCGTGGTGGCGCGAACGGAGAGTATCCACCGGCGGCGTGATCCCATCGCGTATGACTGCGTGAAGCTGATCTTCGTGCGAGCCGGGTCGGCGTGGTTGTTCAGCGAGTTCGGAGAGCGACCGGTCAGGGTCGGGGACGTGGTGCTGCTTGCGGCGAACACCCTGTGCGGGGCCGAACCGGAGCAGCGGGTCACGGTCACGACGCTGTTTCTGCATCGAGACTATGTGGTCGATCAGGTATTCTGGCAGCACGCCGCGGTGTTGACCGACCGGCTGGAGGCCAAGGATTTCATCGCGACCCGCTATGCGGAGGCCGCCCAGGTGCTGCGGCTGGGCGAGGACCGATCCGCGTGTGTGATGCCGTGGTTGGATGAACTCGGTCGGCTCAGCCTCAATGGGCCTGCACCGGAGCAGTTCTATCGGATGCAGTCCCTGCTGTTCGCCGTCCTGGATGTGGTGTCGCCGTTCGTGAGGACGACCGCGGTGCGCCGGTCCGCGACCCAGCACAAGGCCACCTACCTCGACGCACCTGCCCTCCGGCGTTTGGCACCGTTGCGGGCCGAGGCCCGTGCCGCAGCCGACCGGCTGCGGGACCAGCCAGCACGACGGTGGACGCTAGCGGAGTTGGCCGAGTCGGTGCACCTGTCGCCGTCCCAGCTCGGCCGGGTCTTCGTCGACGCCTACGGGAAAACGCCGATGAAATACCTGGCGACGCTGCGTGCCGAGCACCTGGCCCGGTTGCTACGTGAGACCGATCTGCCGATCGAGGTGGCGATGCGTGAGGTCGGCTGGCACAGCCGTGGTCACGCCGCGCGACTGTTCCGCCAGTGTGTCGGAGCGAGCCCGACGCGATACCGCCAGGTCGTCCGGCAGAAAGCACCGACCTGACGGATCGATACCGATATTCGCTTTCGCGATACGCGTATCCGCATCATCGCTCGATCCGGCGCCCTCGCCACCTGACGGGCTGGTAGTCCGGTAGGACTCGTCGGGTTCACCCCGCGCTCTGACGGTCACACCGTCGTCGTCCGTCTCGTCGCCCTGGTGTCCCTGGCGCACCTGATGGTCACCGAGCCCAGTCGGCCCGGTGCTAAGGGTATCGGGAGGAGACAGCGACGATGGCCACGACACGGGAGGAAGCCCAGGCCGCGCGGGAGGCGAAGCTCGATGAGCTGCATGAGCAGCTGACCGGCGCCGTCGAACAGCTCGTCTCTGGCGACGACTGGGGCCGTGCGCTCGCGTTCGCGGCGCGGTTCAGGGCGAGATCGTTCTCCAACACCCTGTTGATCTGGGCACAGCATGCCGCGGCTTACGAGGCAGGTCGGGTGCCGGAGCCGATGCCGTCGTATGCGGCCGGGTATCGCCAGTGGCAGACCTTGGGCCGGCAGGTGGAGAAGGGTCAGTCGGGGTACATGATCCTCGCCCCGGTCACCGGCCGGTTCGCTACCGCCACGCCACAGGATGCGGAGTCGTGGCGGCGGCTCGGCATGGGCGAAAAGCCACGCCCCGGTGAGGTCGTGCGCTCGAAGATGATTACCGCCAAGCCCGCCTACGTGTGGGACGCCTCGCAGACTGCCGGTGACCCGATCCCGGAACCACCCGCGCCGAAGCTGCTGGAAGGCGAAGCACCGGCCGGGTTATGGAACGGTCTGGCCAGGCTCATTGAGGAGCGCGGGTTCACCGTGCTGCGGGTGCCGCACGAGGGCATGATCCACGGCGCCAACGGCATGACGGACTACACCGCGAAGACGGTCGCGGTCAGGGAGAACATGGACCCCGCCGCGCAGGTCAAGACGCTCGCCCATGAACTTGGGCACGTCCTGATGCACGGCCCCGACCAGGAGGACGCCCGCCAGCATCGCGGCATCGGGGAGGTGGAGGCCGAGTCGGTGGCGCTGATGATCGGCGCCGCCCATCACATGGACACGACCGGGTACACGATCCCCTACGTGTCGACCTGGGCGGCGCGGGTGGACGGCAAGGAACCGGCCGAGATCGTCAAGGCCACCGGCGAGCGGGTCCGCAAGACCGCGCTTGCGATCCTCGATCAGCTCGACACCGCCCAGGTCGGTGACGGCACTCCACCGGGTCTCGACCGTGAGACGCCGCACCGCAACCAGCCATCCCACGAGCGGACAGCACCCGAACGCGCAGCGTCGGCGAGGCGGGTCGAGCCCGTGCCCGAAACGGGTCCCCGCCCCGCGGCCAGCACGGCCGTGATGCAGGGACGGGATCTGTGATGGCCGCTACGGATGCGCTCGCGGGTGTGCTGTCGCAGATGACCAGGCCATGGCCGGTCTCCGCCGCGGCACGAGAACTCGCCGCCGCAGGGGTGCCGGTGTTCCCGTGCGTGCCGGGCGGGAAGCGTCCGCTCACCGCGCACGGGTTCCACGACGCCACCACCGATCCTGGCCAGGTGGAAGCCTGGTGGCGGACGCACCCGGATGCGAACCTCGCTGTCCCCACCGGCGCCACCTCCGGGATGGTGGTGGTGGACGTCGATGTCCACGCCCCCGTCGACGGATTCGCCTCCTTCGGGCGCGCCCACCGTGCCGGCCTCGTGTCGGGGTGGGCGTTCCTGGTGTCCACGCCGTCGGGCGGGATGCACGCCTACTACCCGGCGACACCGGAGCGGGCGCAGCGGTCCTGGCAGGCCGCGCGCGCCGGTGTGGACTTCCGTGGCGACGGCGGCTACATCCTCGTCCCACCCTCGATGGTGTCCACCAATGGCGGAGCTGTCGGCTACCGGGTGCGGCAGATCAACACCGGCCCCTCGGCGACGCTGGGTTCGGACCGGCTGCGGGACTTCCTCGACCCGCGCCCGATGCCCCCGCCCAGGACGGGCGACGATGTGGAGCGGTCGGTGGATGTGTCGCGGCTGGCGGTGTGGGTCGCTGCCCGCGGCGAAGGGGAACGGAACCGGGGCCTGTTTTGGGCCGCCTGCCGACTGGCCGAGAACGGTGTCCCGGCCCCGGAGGCACTGGATGTGCTCGCGGCCGCGGCCTCGGAAGTGGGGTTGGGCGAGCGGGAGATCACGACGACCGTCCGCTCGGCCTACCGCACCACCCAACCCCAACCACGCCCTTCGCCGCCGGTGGAACGCGGCGCGCCGCAGGCCAGAGACGGGTGGTTTGCTCGCGAGGCGACCGTGCGTCCGTCCGCTCCGGGACGACGGCTGTCATGACCGTCCCTAGCAGTCCGACGAGTCGACGGTGGGCGGTGGTCACGGCGGTCGCCGGGACGGTGTTCATCGCCGGCGGCGCGTTCTGGCTGTCGTTCACGGCGTTGGCGGACCTGGCCGCCCGCTCCGGGGTCGGCGGCTCGCAGGCGTGGGCGTGGCCGCTGATCGTCGACGGCATCATCGTCGTGGCCACCGTCGCCGTCGTCGCCCTGGCCGGCCAGCGGTCGGCGTGGTACCCGTGGGCGCTGCTGATCGGCGGCGCTCTCGTGTCGGTGACCGCCAACGCGATCCATGCCGTGGTGGCTGCCGATGCGGACGTGCCCGGAGTGCTGGCGGCTGCGGTGGCGGCGGTGCCGCCCGTGGTGCTGCTGGCGATCACCCACCTGACCGTCATCCTCACCCGACCGCAACTTGCCGCCGAGGTGCCCGCATCCACCGACGAGTCCGCGATCGAAGCCGCAGCGATCGAGGACCCCGGCCCGGACGCAGCGTGGGAGCCGGTATCGGCGGTGACAGCACCAGATGGCGTGGAAGCCGCCGCGCTGTGGGCGCCGACCTCGCAGGAGAACGACCCCGTCGCAGCTCCCGGCACGAGGCAGGCATCAGCGGCCCGGCGCGCTGACCCGCAGGGCGATGCCGCGACGGATGCCGCCGACCGACGGGCGCGGGCGGCGGCGCTGCGCGGGCAGGGATGGTCGAACAAGAAGATCGCCCGCGAACTGGGCGTCCACCCGTCCACGGTGGGCCGGTGGTTCACCAGCGCGCACCTTCCCGATACCACCGAACACGCCGATGCCGAGGAGGCGAAGGACGCATGAATCCCGATCACGACCACCAGCAGGAACCTCACCGGCGACCGCCGGTGCCGGAGACCGGCCACCCGACGTTGACGCCAGCCGAGCAGGTCGAGACACCGCCGGCCGAGAAGGCGGAGACACCAGAGGCAGTGCAAGCGGCGAGGATCGCTGGTCTCCGGGGCCACAGCCGTGAGCGGCTCGCCCAAGATGCGGGCCTGCGTGCGCGGGGGGTGGAGTGGGTGCGCCCTACGGACCTTCTCGCCCGCCAGGGTGCGGCGCTGGCGGGGCGGGGCATCGACTTCGAGGTCGAGTTGGCTCGCCGCACCCGCACCGCCACGAACACCGGTGTGCGAGGGCTTGGGGATCGGGCGCGCCGGTTGCCGCCGCTGTCGGCCTTCGGCCGCAGCAAGACAACCGAGTCCGTTCCGTCGCGGTCGCCGGTCGGATGAGCTGAGCAGGTGAGAGGTCATGAGCACCGCCCGGGCAGGCAGCATGGACGTCGTCGTTGGGGACGGCGTGCGCACCTGCCTGTTAGGAGGTGCCCCCACCATGACCGAGAACGCCCACACCACCATTCGCCAGAGAACCGAGAGCGGCGAGGATTTCACGCGAAGCGAAGGTCTACGCACGCTGCTGACTCGCCTCCACGATGCCGGGCCAGGCGCGTGGGAGCACGACGCCACCGCCGCAGAACTGATGGCCTACGCGGCGGAGAAGTACGCGCCACTGGCGCATAAGCACGACCTGGACCCCTGGGAGGCAGCCACCGCGGCGTTCGACGTGATGCGCACCCAAGCTGCCCGCACGGCGAATGATCCGTGGGCGGTGGTGACCCATGCGGTGCGGATCACGTGCATCTTCGAAGAACGCGCCCAAGGACTCCTGTGCTCGGTCCACCAGGCACGCCGCCCGCACATCTCAGCGTTCCACGACCCCGAACGCTTCTCCGACCGGGAGAACCCGCTGGCCGACTACCACCCCGCATTCCAGATCACCGATGACACCACAACCGCCGCCGATGATGAGGGCGACGGCGCGCCAGCGTCGGTGCGGGCGCGCACGTCGGCGGGCTCCACGGTCGAGGACGCGATCGCGTTGTTCACGTTGCTGGACTGGCCGCCAGCCACGGCGCGCGCCGGGATCGAGCATGTGTGCGGGGTGCTGACCAAGGCCGGCACCCGCCAGGCCACCTACGAGGCGCTGCGCCGCGACAAGCACGCCCGCGCACTGCTCGACATCCCCGGCCATTCCTGGACGGCGCTGTTGAAGGCGCTGCTGGGTAACCCCCACCCCGCCTACGCCGCCACGACCGCGGGGCGGGGCGTCCTGTTGCGGCTGCTGATCGGCGAGAGCCTGCCGGTGCTGCTGCGCGACGACGACCTCGTGCTCACCATCTCCCTGGCCGCACCCGCCCACCGCAACCGGAATCCCCGTGGGGGCGGGTCGCGATGAGCGCGCCGGCGGGGTCCATCGAGCTGGAACGCACCGTCGCCTCGATCCAGGTTGGGCGCCGACACCGCACCGAGCTGGGGAGCATCGACGAACTCGCGGCCTCCATCGACCGCGACGGCCTCCTCCAACCCATCACCATCACCCCCGACGGCGTGCTCGTGTGCGGGGCCAGGAGGCTGACCGCGATCAGACAGCTCGGCTGGAAGACCGTCAACGTGTGGGTCCGCTCGGGCATCTCCGACCGGCTCGGGCACCTCTTGGCCGAGCAGGACGACAACGTCCTGCACAAACCCCTGACCCAGACCGAGGCCGCCGCCCTCTACCGGGAGCTGAAGGCGCTGATGGCCGAGGACGCCGCCCGCCGGCAGGCCGCGGCCCGGTTCAGTGCGGAAAATCAGCCTGGAAGCGACGGTGGTGCAAATTTTGCACCACCGTCACCTGCCGGGAAGGCACGGGAGCAGGCGGCGGCGATGATCCCGGGCGGTGCGTCCCACACCACGCTGGACAAGATCAGCTACCTCCAGCAGCTTGCCGACGACCCCGCCCAGCCGGCCGAGCTACGCCAATACGTGGCCGGCGAGCTGGAGCGGATCGACGCCGGTGCCGCCGTCGATCCGATCTACCGGCACCTCCGCGATCTCGCCGAGACAGCCAGGGATGAGCGCGAGGCGGACCTGCACCAGCTTGCCGCCGACGCGCTCGCCCGCGCGAAGACCGCGACAGCGAAGAAGCGCACCCCCCGGTCCACGGCGCCAGCCGACGATGATGGTGCGCCGGTGCGGTATCCGGTGCGGGCGTTTGTGCTGACCTGGACCGAACTGGCCAACTGGTGGACCCACTACGACGCCGAGCAGCTCGCCGCCGAACTCACCGACGAGCAGATCGAGTCCTTCCTGACCGCCGTCGAGGGCACCAGCAGGTTCGCCGAGGAACTGCGTACCGCCCGCGACCGCCGGGCAGGCCACGAGACCCCGCCCGCACGGGGACACCTGCGCGCCCTCTGAGCATTCGGGCGACTGCGGGTACACGTGGTGCACCTACCGGGCATGAAGACTCCCGACCTGTCTGCCCCGCGTTCCCGTCACCGGCTGATCGCCGCACTCGCCGCCCTCGTGGCGGTCCTGGTGCTGGCCGGTGTCGGCGTCTACGGCCTCCTCACCGGACCACCCACCGGCAGCATGGTTGAGACCGAGCCTGGACCAGGTATTACTGCCTCCAGCGATCCGGTGCCCGGTGATCCGGCCCCGACCGCGACACCGCGTCTGCCGACGGTGCGGGCCTCGGCTGATCCGGCGACCTTCGCCCGCAACGTCGCGACGGCGCTGTTCGCCTGGGACACGGCCAGCGGGTTCATGCCCGTGGACTACACCTCGGTCGTCCTCGCCGTCGGCGACCCCTCGGGTGCGGAGCAGGCCGGCCTTGCCTCCGACATCGCCACCTACCTGCCGAACCGGGACGCCTGGATCGAGCTGCGCCACTACGCCACCGCCCAGCACCTCACCATCGACGAGGTGTTCGTCCCCGATGCCTGGGATGCGGCCCTCGAACAGGCACAACCCGGACAGCTCGCCGAGGGCACCATCGCCTACACGATCGAGGGCACCCGCCACCGCGAAGGGGTCTGGAACGACGAGACCGTCACCTCCGAGCATCCGGTGGCGTTCACCGTGTTCCTCGTCTGCGGCCCGACCTACGACACCTGCCACCTGCTGCGGCTGTCCCAGCTCGACAACCCCCTCCGATAGGCCGGAGGTGCGCTCATGGTGAAGAAGCTCGCCCTCGCCGCTCTCGCGCTGGTGTTCCTGGCGCCGTCGCTGGTGTTGGTCGGGGTCGGGGTGGTGATGAACCCTGCCGCCTCGGCCTCCTGCACCGTGGCCGGCACAAGTGTCAGGGTCGGCGGCGTCCCTGACGAGCTGGAGGTCACCACCGCCAACGGCGAGACCTTCACGCTGAACAATCAGCAGCTCACGCATGCGGCGACGATCATCGAGACCGGGTCCGGCATTGACGGGGTGACCCGGGACGGGCTGGTGATTGCGCTGATGGCGGCGCTGACCGAATCCACCCTGCGGATGCTGTCCAACACGAGCGTCTATCCGGAGTCGGCGGACTATCCCAACGACGGCGACGGTTCCGACAACGACTCCCTGGGGTTGTTCCAGATGCGCCCGCAGTCCGGGTGGGGCACCGTCGCCGAGCTGATGGACCCGACGTATCAGGCGCAGGCGTTCTTCGGCGGACCCACCGGCCCCAACCACCCCTCACCGCGTGGCCTGTTGGACATTCCCGGCTGGGAGCAGATGGACAAGGGCGAGGCCGCCCAAGCCGTCGAGGTGTCCGCCTACCCCGACCGGTACCGCAACTACGAGTCCGTCGCCGAGACCATCCTGACCACCCTCACCGGCACCACCACGACAGCCAGCGCGGGCGCCTCGGCCGGCGACGCCACGGTTCCGGCCGTGCAGACTGTTGCTGCGGAGTCTTCGCGGGTGGTGTTCCCGGTGCCCGCGGGCACCTCGGTGCTGACCAGCGAGTACGGGCCGCGGGTCCATCCGATCTCCGGGGAGAGTTCGTTCCACACCGGCACCGACTTCGCCGCCCCGGACGGCATCCCGATCCTCGCTGCGGCCGATGGCACCGTCACCGTCGCCGAGTTCTCCGGCGGCTACGGCGGGCTCATCGTCATCGAACACACCATCAACGGGCAGAGTGTCGCGACCGCGTACGGGCACATGTGGGAGACCGGCATCCACGTCCAACCCGGCGACACCGTCACCGCCGGCCAGCACATCGGCGACATCGGCTCCTCGGGCAACAGCACCGGGCCGCATCTGCATTTCGAGGTCCGCCACGGCGGCACCGACGGTGAGCACACCGACCCCGCCGCCTGGCTCAACGCCCATGATGCCGCCGACCTCCCCGAACCCGAGACCGGCGCCCCGGCCGGCTGCGACCCCGACACCAGCACCCCGGGCGGGCATCCCGACCCCCTTGACGGTGACCCGGACCGCCTCGTCGACGACCCCACCAGCGATGGACAGATCACCGCTCGGATGCTGCACCTGTACCAGCAGGGCACCGCCGCCTTCCCCGACACCTCCTGGGCCTGCTACTCACCGCGCTCCGAACACCCGCTCGGCCGGGCCTGCGATCTGACCTTCGGCAACGCCATCGGCCAGCACCCCACACCGGCGCAGCTCGAAGCCGGCTGGGACGTCACCAACTGGATGCAGGACCACGCCGAAACCCTCGGGGTCGAGTACCTCATCTGGCAGGGCAAGATCTGGTCCCTCTCCCGCGACGCCGATGGTTGGCGCGACTACACCGGCGGCGGCATGCACGACCCCGGCGACGTCACCGGCGGCCACTACGACCACCTCCATGTCACCGTTCGGTCCGGGAGCTGAGCGGCATGGACGTGTTCCCCGACTTCGACGGCCTCGGCGGGATCGGCGACCTGCGCGAGGTGATCGGCGCGCTGCTCACCTTCGTCCTGGTGATCGCCGTGTTGATGCTGATCGTCTGCGCCCTCATCTGGGCACTCGCCACCGCCAACGGCCACCACGCCACCGCCACGAAGGCGCGTATCGGCGCCTGGACCGCGCTCGGTGCCGCGGTTCTGGCCGGCGGCGGGGTGGCGTGGCTGAACTGGCTCATCGACCTCGGTCAGCAGCTCTGACCCCTTGCCCGCCCGCGAACCCTCGCGCGGCGCCGCGTTCTTAGGACTGTGGGGCGGGCGGTGCACCTGCCCGACGAACCCATCCGCGTTCCCCGCCCTCCGGGGCGGGTCCGTTCGTCAGGAGACCCACCGTGTTCGACCTCATCACCACCGTCCTGGCCGCACCCGCACTGGTGCCGATGGACATCAACATCGACCCCAACGATTCCGGTCTTCCCGGCATCGCCCAGCTGCGCACCATCGTCGGCGCGGTCATGACCATCGGCCTGATCCTGTCCGTCCTCGCGCTGATCATCTCGGCGATCGTGTGGGGCTTCGGCGCCAACTCCTCCAATCCGCATCTGGCCGGCCGGGGCAAGGTGGGCGTCCTCGTCTCCTGTGGCGCCGCGGTGATCTGCGGCGCGTCGGTGACGCTGATCAACTTCTTCTGGAACGTCGGCCAGCAGGTCTGACCCCACCCCCTCCATCAACTCGATCTGAGGAGTGATTGCGGTGGGTGTGTGCGATGTTCCCATCATCTCGACCGTGTGCGACACCGCCGGCGAAGCAGCGGCCTCGTTGGTGGCGGCGCCGTTCGACTGGCTCGCCCAAGCCATGGGTGCTGCCGCCGGCTGGTTGTTCGAAGCCGTGTGGACGGTGTTCGACACCACCACCTTGGTGGACGTCACCCGGCCCGAGTACGTGGCGGTCTACAACATCTTGTTCGGCATCGCGGTGTTCGTGATGCTGATCTTCTTCTGCCTCCAACTCATGACCGGTCTGATCCGCCGCGACCCCACCGCCCTGGGCAGGGCCGCGCTCGGTCTGGCGAAGTCCGTGCTCGGCAGCTTCGTCGTCATCACCCTGACCGCCCTCCTCCTGGAGATCGTGGATCAGCTGTGCGTCGGGATCATCCAGGCCGCCGGGGAGACCACCGAGTCGATGGGCGACAAGATCACCCTGCTGGCCGCCGGACTGGTCGGCATCAACATCGCCGCGCCCGGGGTGGGGGCGATCATCACGATCTTCCTCGCCGGCCTGGCCATCAGCGCGGCGGCCATCGTGTGGCTCTCCCTTCTTGTGCGGAAGGCGTTGCTGCTGGTGGCGATCGTGCTTGCACCTCTGGCGTTCTCCGGCGCGTCGTGGGATGCGACGCGGGGGTGGATCGGCAAGTGGGCGATGTTCGTGATCGCGCTGATCTGCTCGAAGCTGGTCCTGGTCGTCATGTTCCTCGTCGCCGTCACACAGGTGGCCGCGCCGATCGATGGCGACCTGTCGTCGGTCAGCGATCCGATTGCCGGGATCGTGCTGATGGCGATGGCCGCGTTCGCCCCATACCTGACCTACAAGTTCCTGTCCTTTGTGGGCTTCGACATGTACCACGCGATCGGGTCCGAGCAGGACGCCAAGAGCGCCCTCAACCGGCCCATCCCGACACCGAGCAAACCGGCCGGCGACGGCCCGCAGAAGGTCCTCGACGGAGGCAACAGCGGCAGCGGCGGTGGCAGTGACAGCGGTGGGAACACCCCGCCACAGCCGAAGACTCCGACATCCCAGAACGCAGGGAGCACTGCCGGGGCAGGCGGAGGGAAAGCCGCCGCAGCAGGCTCCGGGTCCGCCGGTGCGAGCGGCACAGCCGGTGCTGGTGCAGGTGCTGGTGCTGCGGCTGGGCCGGCCGCGGCGGCGGTGATCGGCGCGAAGGTCGCCAAGGACGCCGCCACCGCTGGCCCCAAGGCCGGCACAGCGCTCGGCAGCCAGGGCGAGACTGCCGCCGGCGCCGCCGGGCAGTCCGGCAGCACCCCACCGCCATCGCAGGCGCCCCAGTCATCGAGCCCCACGCCCAAGCCGTCGTCCACGCCGGCACCTGCGGCACCGTCGACCGGTCCCTCGCAGCCGGAGCCGCGCCGGCCGAAGACGCCGCCACCGCCGGCGCCGAAGCCCACTGGGAAGGAGTGAGGTTATGACCTCGAAGCAGAAAGAGCCCTCGACCGCGCTGGTGCCGGTCAAGTTCTCCCGCCTGACCCGCCGCGGCATCCTCCTCGGCCTCTCCTTATCCCAACTCATCACCCTCGCCACCGGTGTCCTCTCCGTCGTGGTCGCGCTGTATGCAGGCGGTGGCATCCTGCTGGCCTACACCGCGCCGGTCTGGGTGCTCGCCGCCGCCCTGACCTGGGTACCGGTTGCCGGGCGTCCGGCCGTGGAATGGCTGCCGGTCACGTTCTGGTGGCTGTGGCGTGCGACCGGCGGCCAGCTCCTGTACCGGCGCCGCCTCGTTGTCCCACGACCGGCCGGCACGCTTGCGCTGCCCGGTGACATGGCCCGACTGCGCGAATACACCGACCCCGACACCGGCGCCGGGATGGTCCACGACCCTCACCAGCAGACCCTGACCGTGGTGTGTGAGGTGACCCATCCCGCGTTCGTGCTGCTCGATCCCGGCGAGCAGGAACGCCGGGTCACCTCCTGGGGCCGGGTGCTGGCCACCGTGTGCCGCTCCGGGCGGATCGCGACCCTCCAGGTGCTGGAGCGCACCCTGCCAGACTCCGGCACCGGGCTGGCCGAATGGTGGGCGACCCACGGCACCGCCGACGACACGTGGGCCGCAACCACGTATGCCGAACTCATCGAGCGCGCCGGCCCCGCCGGGGAACGCCACGCCACCACCGTGTCCCTGAGCCTGGACATGAAGACCAGCGCGCGGCAGATCAGGACCGCCGGGGGCGGCATCCGGGGTGCTGCCGCCGTACTGCGCCAAGAGATGTCCACCCTCACCGCCGCCCTGCGCTCAGCCGACCTCACCCCATCGGGCTGGCTGAGTCCTGGGCAGATCGCCGTCATCCTGCGCGCCGCGTACGACCCGGCCATCGCCGCCACCTTGGCGCGCCACGGCGAACTCGGCCAGCAGCTCGCCACGGCCGGACCCGTGGCCGTCAACGAATCCTGGACGAGGCTGCGCACCGACTCCGCCCACCACGCCGTGCTGTGGATCAATGAGTGGCCCCGCTCGATGGTCTACCCCGGTTTCCTGTCCCCGGTGCTGCTGTCCACCGGCATCCAGCGCTCGTTCTCGCTGCTGTGCACGCCGATGCGTTCGGACCAGGCGGCCCGGGACATCCGCAAGAAGAAGGTCGAACACATCAGTGACGCCGCCCAACGCGCCAAGATCGGGCAGATCGAATACGCCGCCCACACCGCCGAATACCACGACGTCCTCCAGCAGGAAGCCGACCTGACCGCTGGCCACGGCGTGCTGCGCTACACCGGCCTCATCAGCGTCTCCGCACCCACCGTCGACGAACTCGACGCCGCCGTGGCAGCGATCGAACAGGCCGCCATCCAAGCCTCCTGCGAGACCCGGCTGCTGGTCGGCCAGCAGGCCGCGGCGTTCACCGCTGCCGCGTTGCCGCTGTGCCGCCACATCTGACCCAACTCACTGCGGGGCGGGACTCACAGCGGGGGCGGGCGTGCACCTGACAGGCGAACCCCGGATGCCGGGGTTTTCCGTTCTCGCCCACAGGAGGCGCTCATGCCCACGTTCCATGACCCACTCAAAGATGCCGCCGAAGCATCCGAAGCGCTGCGCGGTCTCGCGCACGCCAGCCGGGTCTTCGACGATCCCGCCGACACGTACGCGGTGTTCGGTGACCTCGTGGCCAGCGTGCGGTCGCTGCGGCAGGTGCTCGACCAGCTCGCGAACACGCATCTGACCCACCGCGACCGTGCCCACGATGACGATGGCGATCACCTCGCAGGATCGGACAGCGTGTTCGCGGCCGCCGACGAGCTGCACCACGCCGGCACCCTGCTCGACCAGGCCCACGACCACCTCGATTCCGCGTTCTCCCATTCGGGGCGTATCGCCTGGCACGCCGAGCCAGCTATCTCGACCGAGGCGCCGACCGATACTGCCGAGCGGCGGTGGGTCTCCGTGGTGTTCCTCCAGGGCGAGGAGGCCGATCAGGTGCTGGCCCTGATCGACCGCGCCGGTACCGACACCGCGATCACCCACTTGGCCCAGTGGGACTTCGGGGAGGAGACCACCGGCGCCGCCATGGAGAACGGCTACGTCTACGACGCACCCCCGACCGGGGCACTGGACAGGGTCGTGACCGAGGGCGACTACGCCCTGACCTACAACCCGGCCATGGGGCACGTCAGCCTGCTCCGCCAGCACACCGTCCCACCCGATGCGGAACTGGACGACGCCGATGTGGTGCCCGCCCGTGAAGCCATCGCAGGCGTCGGTCCCCTCGACACGAGCACATCGCATTCCACCCGCACAGCGATGCGGGAGCGATCGCTGCGGACATCTCCCGCGACAGAGGAGGACTGGTTCGCCGGTCCCGCCCGCACGGCCGGGCCGGCAGGGCGGGGGCTGTCACTGTGAGCGCGCGCGAGACCGAGCGGCTGCACACCTCGGTGCTGGTCGCTCCGGCGAAGGAGCGACGCCGGCTGCGCAAGCAGCGCCGGGAGGCGGCCGCCCGCCTCCAGGCCGAGCAGCGCCGGACCGAGCAGGCAGCAGCGAAGGCCAAAGCCGACGCCGAGCGCGCCGAACGCCGTGCGACGCGGTATCTGCCTGCCGCGGGTGAACCCGGACCGGCAGCGCTGCGCACACCGGGCAGATTCCACCTCCCTCGGCACCAGGACACGTCGGCGACGTTGGCGGGCGCGTATCCGTTCGTCGCCGAGGGCGGTCTCGGCGCCGACGGGGTCTTCGTCGGCCAAGACCTCTACTCCGGCGGCTCCTTCGTCTACGACCCCTGGGTGCTCTATGCCCGTGGGGTCATTACCGCTCCTAACCTGGTCCTGGCCGGGATCGTCGGCTCCGGCAAATCGAGCTTGGCGAAGTCGCTCTACACGCGGTCGTTGCCGTTCGGGCGGCGCGTGTACGTGCCCGGCGATCCCAAGGGCGAACACACCCGGGTGGCCGAAGCGGTCGGCGGGCGAGCGATCGTCCTCGGCCACGGCCTGAACACCCGCCTCAACCCTCTCGACGAGGGTCACCGACCCTCCGGGTTCTCGGATGCGCAGTGGGCCACCACGGTCGCCTCTCGCCGCCGCGACCTCATCGGCGCGCTGGCAGAAACCGTCCTCACCCGAGGTCTGACGCCCTTGGAGCACACGGCGATCGACCTGGCGCTGTCCGAGACGGTGCGGGAGAACACCGTGCCGATCCTGCCGATGGTCGTCGACCGCATCCTCCAACCGAATGCGGAAGACGACGCGGACGGGCGGTTGGCCGAAGACGGCCGGCTCGTCGGCCACGCCCTGCGCCGCCTGGTGGCCGGTGACCTCGCCGGCTTGTTCGACGGACCCTCGACCGTGGCGTTCGATCCCGACCTGCCGATGATCTCGCTCGATCTGTCCCGCGTGACGGAGAACTCCACGCTCATGTCGGTGTTGATGACGTGCTCCTCGGCGTGGATGGAATCGGCCCTGCTGGACCCGGCCGGTGGGCAGCGGTGGGTGATCTACGACGAAGCCTGGCGGCTGATGTCCCATCCTGCCCTGCTGCGCCGGATGGATGCGCACTGGCGGCTGGCGCGGCATTACGGGATCGCGAACATGCTGATCTTCCACAAGCTCTCCGACCTCGACAACGTCGGCGACGCCGGCTCTGCCATGCGCTCCCTGGCCAACAGTCTCCTGGCCAATGCCGAGACCCGGATCGTCTACCGGCAGGAGTCCGATCAGCTCGGCTCCACCGCCCACGCCCTCGGGCTCACCGGCACCGAGCAGAAACTCCTCCCCTCCCTGGGGGTCGGGCAGGGGCTCTGGCGGATCAAAGACCGGGCTTTCGTCACCCAGCATCAGCTGCATCCGGCCGAGCTGGAACTGTTCGACACCAGCTCCCGGCTCACCTCGGGAGTGAAGTGATGACCCGCACACCCCCACACCGTGCGACCCCGCACAAGCCCGAGGAGACCCCGGTGGTGCTGCCTCACGTCGTCATCACCGTCACCGAGACCGGCGCCCTGCACGTCACCGTCGACGGCACCAACTTCCCTCCGCCATCGGAGGGAGAGACGTGGACGCGGAGCACCTTCGGAACCCTCCTGGACGCCATCACCGCCGACCGGACGATCACCGTGCGCATCGAGGTCCGCGAAACCGACGGGACCGTGTTCACCGACATCATCCGCGGCCGCCGCCGCACCTCGCCACCCGCCGATGCCGAACCAAGCGAGCCAGGCTCGGGGCGGGGGAAGCACACGACGAAGCCCCGCGGCCCCGCGCTGGCGGAGTTGACCGCAGACGGGTTCGTGCCCGGCGAGGACGTCGCCGTCGCGGTCATCGTCTCCCACACCGACGCGACCGGTACCGGGGACGCCCGCACCCTCCTCGACCTCGACCGCCTCCGGCCAGTCCTGCGCGACGGCACGGGTGAGGTCGTGTTGCTGGGCCGCGTCTCGGGGACCCTGCATGTGCGGCGGCTGCCGTGAGCGCACCGCCACGGCAGACCGGAAGCATGGGCGAGGAGCTGACCAACGCCGCCCTCGTCGGCCTGGTCGGCCTGTTCGGGGTCGCGCTCATCCTCCGCGCATCAGGGTCCGTCGCGGCGTTCCTCACCGGCACACACCAACCCGAAGCCGGCCCGGCCGCCGGGCTTGGGGTGCTGTTCAACCCCGGTGACCCCGCAAGCGCGCTGGCCGCCGATGGCCTGCACCCGGTCGCCTACTGGATCACCACCGCGGCCCTGCTCGCAGGGCTCATGGCCACCGGTGCATGGGTGTGGGGTCGGTTACGACGGCACTCACGGAAGGTCGAGCGTGACCCGCGGCGCCTCGCCGGGACCGCCAACAGCCAGGAAGTCGCCCAGACCGCCTCGGGCAAGGCGCTGCTACGCCGCGCCGGGACACTTCGGCCCTCGCTGAGCGATCCCGTCCCGTCGGATGTCGGCTACCGGATCGGAACCTCCAAGAGGCGTGAGGTCTGGGCGAGTGTGGAGGACTCGATCCTGCTCATCGGCCCGCCGCGGTCGGGCAAAGGCCTGCACATCGTGATCCCGGCGATCCTCGACGCGCCCGGCGCCGTCGTCACCACCAGCACGCGGCCGGACAACCTCACCGCCACCCTCCGCGCCCGCGAGCGGGTCGGCCCCGTCGCCGTATTCGACCCGCAGCGCTTGGCTGAGGGGCTGCCTGCCGGGATGCGCTGGTCACCCGTCCGCGGCTGCGAAGACCCGCTGACCGCGATGATCCGCGCCACCGGCCTCGCCGCGGCCACCGGGCTGTCCGCCGGTGGGGTCGAATCCGGGGGCTTCTGGGAGGGCAAAACACGTACAGCCCTCCAATCGCTCCTGCACGCCGCCGCCCTCGACCACCGGCCACCGGCCGAACTGTTTCGGTGGACCCTCGACCCGAGTGCGGCAGCCGAAGCCGTCGCCATCCTCACCAACTCACCGAACGCGGCGACCGGGTGGGCGGACTCCCTCGGGGCGATGATCGACTCCGACCCCAAGACCCGCGACAGCATCTGGCAAGGCGTGGCGCTGGCCCTCGGTGCACTGGCCGACCCCCGTGTTCTCGATGCCGTCACACCCGGCCCAGGCGAGGAGTTCGATCCCGAAGGCTTCATCCGAGAGCGCGGCACGCTCTACCTGCTCGCCACCGGCGCCGGCGCCGGCGCATCCGCAGCCCTCGTGGCGTCGTTCGTCGAAGACCTCATCGAAACCGCACGGAAGATCGCCGCGCGCTCACCCGGCGCAAGGCTCGACCCGCCCCTACTGCTCGCGCTGGACGAGATCGGCAACCTAGCCCCCTTGCCGTCACTGCCGACGCTGATGGCCGAAGGCGGAGGCACAGGCATCACCACTCTCCCGGTCTTGCAGTCGCTGGCGCAGGCACGGGACAAGTGGAACGAGAACGCCGCCGGCGCGATCTGGGACGCCAGCATCGTCAAAATCATCCTCGGCGGCGCCTCCAACAGCCGTGACCTCCAAGACCTGACCACCCTGATCGGCGAACGCGACGAATACACCGACTCGGTGACCCTCGGCGACCACGGCACCCGCTCCAACCAACGCTCCATCCGCCGCGTCCCCATCCTGCCGCCAGACCGAATCAGAACGCTGCCATTCGGCACCGGTATCACCCTCCTGCGGTCGGCACCGCCCATCGTCACCGACCTGCGGTCCTGGCCATCGCGCCCTGACGCCGCCCGGTTGAAGACGGACCGGGCCGAGATCGAGGCGTTGCTGCGCCGCCCCACCGAGTCCTAAGACGCGGTGCCATGACACATGCGCGTGCGTGTGTGCGGACGTGCACCTGCCTGACACAGCGGCCCCGAACGGGTGGTCGCTATCGAGAAGGCAGGAAGGCATTGTCATGGCTATTCAAACGCAGGAGTCGTTGTCGGGGTTCATCGCCTCGGACCCGCAGTTGCGCGAGACGTCGAAGGGCGATGCCCGGTTCTACGCACGGATCGGCAAGGAGCACTTCCGCCGCGAGGACGACGGGTCGTTCACCCAGATCGAGACGAGCTATCACCACATGGTGATGTTCGGCCGTTCGGCTGACCACGCCCACGCGAAGTTCGCCAAGGGCGACAACTTCATCGCCGAGGGCTACACGCGGCCCGTCAGCTACGAACGCAACGGCCAGAACGTCGAGGGTGAGGAGTTCGTCGCCAAGAAGATCGGCCACGACACGGCCCGCACCCGGTACGACGTGGACCGCACACCGCGTCGGGCCGCGTTGGAGCGGGAGGCGACCGCGTTCGAGGCACCACACCGGCCGGCACCGGCCGCCCAGTCGTCGCCGCTGAGCCTGTGAGCCGGGAGCCGCGACGATGACTGACGACACTCCCGACTTTGACGCCGGCGCCGGGGCGGACGACTCCGTCCTGGATGAATCGGATGTCTTCGACAGTCCGCCGCGGATCAGCGCCGCGGACGTGTCGGAGCCACCGCGCCCGGTGAACTGGAATCTGCTGACCGCGCACGAGCTGGAACAGGAATGGCTGGCTCTGAACCGGTGGGTGGACTGGCTTCGGCACACCTACGGGCTGCCCGCCAGCGTGATCCCACCGTTCTGGCACCACCACCCCGAGCTGGTGTGGGAGCTGTCCGCTCTGCATCTGCATTGGCTGTGCGCCTACGACGCCGAGCAGAACGGCTCCGCCCCGAGCGGGTGGCATCGCGACTTCGTCGAGACCCGCAACCGGCTCCGCGACTGGGTGGCCGCTTCCGGCACTCGCCTGGATCGGGACCGGCCCACCCGGCAGACCGTCTGGCCCGGCGAGGACCCTGCACCGCCGGTGGAGGACATCGTCATCGCCGACCGCGACGAGGAGTTCGTGGAATGGGTCCAAGCCGATGTGCGGCGCCGCCAGCAGACCGAGGACGAGTTCTACGCCCACATCGACCGCGACACCGGGGAGGTGCGGGACTGATGGGCTCCTACGCGAAGAAGACGAACCGCCGTAGCTACGAGGACCGGTCGTTCTCTGTCCGCGCGGTCCATCGTGACCAGCCGGACCTCCACAAGCTCGCCGAGGTCCTGATCCGGCTGACGTTGCAGGAGACCGGCCGCACCCGCGCCGAACACCGGGCAGCCGAACTACCCGACACCTACCGCCCCGCCACCGGCGGCGCCTCGGCGTCTACGGCTATCGCGCAGTGACGGACCGGGACGGTAGAATGAACCAAGCAAGCCTCGCGCACCGCGTGTGGTGTTGTGGTCCTAAACCCCGCCACGTGGCGGGCAACACGCAACGTGACCCTCTCTGGGTCTAGTCCTACAGCCTTCGGGCTGCTCTCACGATCAACACCCCCGTCCCGGCCTCCATCGGCCCGTGGACGCGAGGGTCGATCCGCGTGAGAGAAGGACCCCGATGGCCACCGCGTCCAACAATACCGACCCCGTCCGTGACGACCCGGCACAGAGCCTCATCGACCCACCCGAAGGTGCCGCCGTGGCAGTGTCGTATCTGCGCGTGTCCACCAAGGAACAGGCAGAGAGGGGCGGCCGCGACGAGGGCTTCTCCATCCCCGCGCAGCGCGAAGCCAACCGCCGCAAGGCCGGCCAACTCGGCGCGGCCGTCGTGGAAGAGTTCGTCGACGCCGGTGAGTCCGCGCGCAAGGCCGACCGTCCCGAGCTGATGCGGATGATCCCCTACGTCAAACAACACAAGGTCGCCTACTGCATCGTTCACAAGGTCGACCGTCTCGCCCGCAATCGAGCCGACGACGTGACCATCCACCTCGCCCTCCAGCAAGCCGGAGTCCTACTCGTCTCCGCGACCGAGAACATCGACGAGACGCCCTCGGGGATGCTGCTGCACGGCATCATGTCCACCATCGCCGAGTTCTACTCCCGCAACCTCGCCACCGAAGTCACCAAAGGCATGACCCAGAAGGCCGCCGGCGGTGGAACCCTCGGTAAGGCACCCATTGGCTATCTCAACGTCCGCACCCGCGACGAACTCGGCCGCGAGGCCCGCACCGTCGAACTCGACCCCGAGCGGGCACCCTTGGTCCAGTGGGCCTTCAAAGCCTACGCCTCAGGGAACTGGACCGTCAGCCAGCTCCACGACGAACTCACCTCCCGCGGCCTGATGAGCCTGCCCACCCCGAAACGCCCCTCCAAGCCGATGGCCGTGTCCTCGGTGCACCGACTGCTGACCAACCCCTACTACAAGGGCGACGTGACATACCGCGGCGTCAACTACAAGGGAGCCCATCAGCCGCTCGTGCCCGCCGAGGTCTGGTACCAGGTCCAATCCGTCCTCACCGCTCACAAGTCCGCGGCCGAGGCCACGCAGATCCACGACCACTACCTCAAAGGCACCATCCACTGCGGAGGATGCGGGTCCCGCCTCATCGTGTCCAACGCGAAGAACCGACACGGCAACGTCTACTGCTACTTCGTCTGCTCCGGCCGGCACTCCAAGCGCACCAACTGCGACCGCAGCGCGATCCTCATCGCCGATGTCGAGAAACTGATCGAGGATTACTACCAGCGCATCCAGATCACCCCCGCTCAGCACGAAGCACTCGCCGGGATGCTGCATCACGAGTTCGACCGGCTCATGTCCGCAGAGGTCGACGAACTGGCCCAGCTCACCGCCAACCGCGACCGCCTCCAACACGAGCAGGAACGGCTCCTGCAAGCCCACTACGCCGACGCGATCCCGCTTGCCCTGCTCAAACGCGAACAAGACCGCATCCTGGGCGAACTCGACCAAGTCAGCCGGCGCATCGACGCCCACCACGGCGAGTACGCCGACGCCCGAGCCCACCTCGACGACGCCCTGAACCTGCTGACCAACTGCGCTGACATCTACAACCGGTGCGACGACGCCAACAGGCGCCTATGCAACCAAGCGTTCTTCACCAAGGTCTACATCGACGAAGACGACGAACTGCGCGTCGAGAACAACCGGCCCTTCGAGATGCTCCTCGACCCCGAGATCAACGCCAACGCCCTCACCTGGGCCGAGAACGCAGACAAGACCCGAACCACCACCAACGATTCTGTTGGCAAGGGTTCGAGCCTTGTGCGTCGGGTGGAGCCTAGGGGATTCGAACCCCTGACATCTGCCTTGCAAAGGCAGCGCTCTACCAACTGAGCTAAGGCCCCGTCACCGCCAAGCATAAACGCCGGACCGCAGCGTGCGGATCCGGCGTCTGCCTTGCGGAGTGGGCCTAGGAGGACTTGAACCTCCGACCTCCAAATTATCAGTTTGGCGCTCTAACCACCTGAGCTATAGGCCCTCGTACCGATGGATGAATCTACCCGACGCACTCCCCCGGACCCAAATCGGCAACTCGGAGGCGGTCACGGACAGCGCGCCGGGCGGCCTCCGGGCCGTCCCCCGGTGCCGCGTCAGTTGCGGCGGTCACTGAGCGTCACCTGCACTCCGCCGCCGGTCAGGTCTGCCGCGAGGTTGTAGATGAACACCGCGAGCGTGGCCAGGATCGACAGCAACAGGACGTTGAGCAGACCGACGCCGCCGCTGTAGAGGAAGATCGTCGACGGACCGATCACGGACGCGGACTCGTCGCCGGCCACCCCGGACAGCAGCCCGCCGAGCCGGTCCCACACACCCATCCCGGACAACAGCAGGTAGGTCACGCCTATCGCGACCATCCACACGAGGTAGAGGGCGAACATGAGCCCCAGGACGGTGGTGAACGCCGACCACGGGTCGATCCTGCGCAGCACGAGGACGGACTCGAGCGGCCCGCGGCGCTCGGTGGGCGATACGACCGGCGCGGCCCGTCCGGCGGCCCCGCCCGAGTGGGCCTTGGACAGGCCGCCGCTCACGCCTTCGGCCCGGTGCTGGGTCGCCGCCGGGAACGCGGTGGTGGCCGCCTCGCTCGCGCCGGATCCGGAACCCGCGGTCCCGGAATCCTCGGCACCGGAACCCGCGGTCCCGGAACCCGCGGTCTCGGGACGCGCGGCGGCCGGATCGGTCGGGTCGGTCATCGCCTACTCCTCCGTGATGGACTCGGCCTCGGCCTTGTCCTCGTCGTCGGGCTCGTCCGCGTTGCGGGCGATGGCCAGGAGCGAGTCGCCCTCGGCGAGGTTCATCAGGCGCACGCCCTTGGTCTGCCGGCCGGCCTTACGGACTTGCTTGGCGAACGTGCGGATGACGCCGCCACTGGACGTGATCGCGTACAGCTCGTCCTGCAGCTCCACGATCGTCGCGCCGACGAGCTTGCCGCGCTTGGGATCGAACATGAGCGTGAGTACGCCCTTGCCGCCGCGCCCCTGGGCCGTGTACTCGCTCAGCGCGGTGCGCTTGGAGTACCCGCGCTCGGTGGCCACCAGTAGGAAGTACTTCTCCTGGTCCGACGTGTCCGCACGGACCACGGACATGCTCAGCAGCGCGTCGCCGTCGTTGAACCGCATACCCATCACGCCGGACGTCGCGCGCCCCATCGGGCGGAGCGTGTCGTCGTTGGCGTGGAAGCGGATCGACTGGCCCTTCTCCGACACCAGCAGCAGGTCGTCGTCCGGTCCGGCCAGCGCGGCGCCGACCAGTTCGTCCCCGTCGCGCAGGTTGACGGCGATGAGGCCGCCGGAACGCGGGGAGTCGTAGTCCTCGAGCCGGGACTTCTTGACCAGGCCGTTCTTGGTGGCCAGGACGAGATACGGGGCGTCCTGGTAGCCCTTGATCCGGATGACCCCGGCGATCCGCTCCTCCGGCTGGAACGCCAGGAGGTTGGCCACGTGCTGGCCGCGGGCCGTGCGGTTGGCCTCCGGCAGCTCGTAGGCCTTGATCCGGTACACCCGTCCCTTGGTGGTGAAGAAGAGCAGCCAGTCGTGGGTCGAGGAGACGAAGAAGTGCCGAACGATGTCGTCCTGCTTGAGCTCCGCTCCGCGAACACCCTTGCCGCCGCGCTTCTGGGCGCGGTACAGGTCCGTCCGGGTGCGCTTGGCGTACCCGGTCTCCGTGATCGTGACGACGACGTCCTCGCGGGCGATGAGGTCCTCGTCGGTGACGTCCCCGTCCGCGGGGATGATCCGGGTCCGACGGTCGTCGCCGTACTTCTCGACGATCTCGCGCAACTCCTCGCCGACGATCGCGCGCTGACGCTCGGGCCTGGCCAGGATGTCCTTATAGTCGGCGATCTCGAGCTCGATCGCGGCGAGCTGGTCGACGATCTTCTGCCGCTCCAGGGCCGCCAGGCGCCGCAGCTGCATGTCGAGGATCGCCTGAGCCTGGTCGTCATCGATCTCGAGGAGGTCCTTGAGGCCCTCGCGGGCGACCTCGACCGTCTCCGAACGGCGGATGAGGGCGATGACCTCGTCCAGTGCGTCGAGTGCCTTGACCAGCCCACGCAGGATGTGAGCGCGCTTCTCGGCCTCGTCGAGCAGGTACTGGGTGCGCCGGACGATGACCTCGACCTGGTGCGTGACGTACAGGCGCACGAGGTGGTGCAGCGCCAGTGTCCGGGGGACACCGTCCACGATGGACAGCATGTTCGCGCCGAACGACGTCTGCAGCTGCGAGTGCTTGTAGAGGTTGTTGAGGACGACCTTGGCCACGGCGTCGCGCTTGAGAGTCACGACGATGCGCAGGCCGACACGGTCCGAGGACTCGTCGTCGATCTTGGAGATCCCGGCGATCTTGCCGTCACGCAGCTGCTCGGCGATCGACAGGATCATGTTGTCCGGGTTGACCTCATAGGGCAGCTCCGTGATGACGATGACCGTCCGGTTGCCCTCCTCCTCGATGGAGGTCTTGCCCCGCATCCGGATCGAACCACGACCGGTGGACTGGTAGTCGTTGATCCCCTGCTCGCCGACGATGTAGCCGTGCGTCGGGAAGTCCGGGCCCTTGACCCGTTCCATGCACGCCGCGAGGGTCTCCTCCTCGCCGGCGTCGGGGTTGTCCAGGCACCAGTAGATCGCCTCGGCCACCTCGCGCAAGTTGTGCGGCGGCATCTTGGTGGCCATGCCGACCGCGATGCCGCTCGAGCCGTTGACCAGCAGGTTCGGGATCCGCGAGGGCAGGACGACGGGCTCGGACGTCTTACCGTCGTAGTTCGGCTGGAAGTCGACGGTGTTCTTGTCGATGTCCCGGACCATCTCCATGGCCAGTGGGGTCATCTTGCACTCGGTGTAGCGCATGGCCGCGGCGCCGTCGTTGCCCCGCGAGCCGAAGTTCCCCTGCCCGTCGACCATCGGGTACCGCATGGCCCACGGCTGGGCGAGACGCACGAGGGTGTCGTAGATCGCCGAGTCACCGTGCGGGTGGTAGTTACCCATCGTGTCGGCGACCGGCTTGGCCGACTTCACGTAACTACGCTCGGGCCGGTAGCCGTTGTCCCACATCGCGTACAGGATGCGACGGTGCACAGGCTTGAGCCCGTCCCGAACATCCGGGAGTGCTCGCCCGACGATGACGCTCATCGAGTAGTCGATGTAGCTTCTCTGCATCTCGGCCTGGATGTCGACCGGCTCGATCCGGTCGTGGCCCCCGGCCTCGGGCGGCAACGTCGTGTCCGTCATGGGCTCCTCTTCTGTCGCGCTCGAAGCAGCGCCACCGGGCACGCTTCGACCCCACCAGTCTATAGGGCCAGCAGAAACGCAGGGTCGGGCGCGCGGGGGTGCCGGTCAACAGCCCACCACGGCGCCCGCTACGGCGCCGGTCGGAAGCGCACCTCGTCACCGGGACCGGCCCGGCCCGGCAGCGGTCAGCCGTCCCGCGGCACCTCGCGTACACCCGGGGCCGCCTCCGCGCGCCCCTGGTGACGCGCCGCGCCGGATCCGGACGACTCGTCTCGAGGTCGATCGCGGACGGCTCCCTCCCCCCGATCCGGTGAAGTCGATCACCCTCCGGTCGGAGGGGCGCCGCTCCGAGGGCGGCAAACGTACGACAAAGCTGACTTATCGTCCAGTTCTCAGTTCGGACGCCGTCTTTTCAGCGAGCTGAGTACGTCCCGGGAACGCAAAGTAAGGGCAATTTTAGTGTGTACGCCGTGATCACAGCACCTTGGCCACATTTCGCTGTTTGTGACGCGTCCGCATACCCAGGCACCCCGCTGCCCGTTTGTGATCGAACGTTGAGATAAGGACTGTCTTATAGTAAAGAGATTTTCTTGGGAAAATGTCGGGCCGAGACTGTTGTGCGGCCCTGTCACCGGGCGCACACTTTCTCTGTCGCACGGAGCACCGTGCGAGGGGATCGGGGCGAGAGTCCTGATCCCCGGGGGGACGCCGCCACTCCCGAGGGGGATCGGGAGTGGCGGCACTACAACAGGGATGAATATGTTCAACACCGCTGCGCGCGGTGGCTCGAGCTGGGGGCTCTCGCCTCTGCAGCGATCGGGTCTCCGCGCGGTCACCGCTCTCGCCGTCACCGGCGCCATCACCGCTCCGCTGGTGGGTATCGCCACCGCCCAGACCGGGTCTCTCGGATCATCGGGATCAGGTGGGTCCACCCCACCCGCGTCGAGCACGACGCCGACCTCCAGCACCACCCCGACCACGACGCCACCGCCCTCCGCCGCCCAGGCGACGGTCGAGCTCCGTGTCCTGGTCCTCGACGACGGGGATTTCAGCGGCGAGGCGTTCGCCACCCGGCTGGCCGCCGAGGGGGTCGAAGTGGACCGGATCAACGTCAAGGCTACCGGCCGCCAGGCCATCACCCGGGCGATGCTGGCCGACGACGCGACCAAGACCGCGCGCTACATGGGCATCGTCTCCGTGGCCGCCGATCGCACCGGGCTGACCCCGGAGGAGAACGCGGTGATCGATCAGTTCACCGCCGACTACGGAATCCGCGAGGTGTCCGCGAACGTCACGCCGGTTGCGGAAGTGGGCCTCGTGCCGACCACCGGCGGCACCAACTTCGACGCCACCACCGCCACGCTGACCGCGGGAGCACTCTCCGGCGAGTGGTCCTACCTCGACGGCCCCGTGCCCTTCGAGAATCTGAGCTCGACGGTGGCCGAGTCGTGGGGCTACGCCGCGACGCCGGCTACGGGCGCGCAGTTCGTACCCCTGCTGACGGGCCCGTCCGGCGGGGCCGGCGTGATGATGGGCGTCCACACGCAGGGCACCCGCGAGCGCCTCGTGATGACCGTCGCGATGAACCAGTATCAGCACCACTTCAAGGCGCTCTCCCACGGGATCATCACGTGGCTGACCCGCGGCGTGTCGACGTCGCTCTACCGCAACGTGTTCAACGTCCAGGTCGACGACGTCTTCCTCGCCGACGACGAGTGGAACCCCGTCGGCAACTGCACGTTCGGGGTGAACTGCGAAGACGAGCCCGAGGACGGGGCCCTCACCGAGTCCCGCATGGTCGCCGCCGATGTCGGCGTGGCCACGAGTTGGGAGGACTCGAACGGCATCCAACTCGACATGACGTTCAACGCCTTCGGCGCGGGCGACGACGGGCTCACCGACGCCTTGCTCGCGGCGAAGAACCAGCTGCGGTGGATCAACCACACGTGGGACCACACCAATCTGGACAGCCTCGACCAGGCGGAGATCACCGCGCAGATCCAGCAGAACATCGACTGGGCGCGGGTTAACGGCGTCCCACTCGACGCCACCGAACTGGTCACGGGTCAGCACTCGGGCACCGCCTCGGGTCCCGCCAGGCGCGACAACCCTGCTCTCGCGCCGGCGCTGGACGACACCGGCGTCACCTGGATCGCCGGCGACGCGTCGGTCGAGCCGAACCAGCGGCCGCTCGGGAACGCGCTCACGGTTCCTCGCCACCCGATGAACATCTACTACAACACCTCGACCAAGGAGAACGCGGTCGACGAGTACAACTGGATCTACACCCGGTCCGACCAGGGTGGTTCCGGGACCTGCGAGAGCAACGCCGCCTCGACCTGCCTCGACGCTCCGTTGCCCCTGGAGAGCGGCTTCGACGAGTACATCGTCCCGCAGGAGGCCCGGCACGCGCTCAGCCACGCGCTGAGCATGGACCCGCGGCCGCACTACGTCCACCAGTCCAACATCACCGGAGACCGCATCCTCTACCCGGTGTTGGACGCGATGGTCCGCGACTACCGCGCGCTGTTCAACGACCGGTCCGCGCCGCTGCGCAACCCCTCGCACGCCGAGCTGGGGCGCGAGATGCAACGGCGCGCCGCCTGGGCGGACGCGGCGGACTCCGTCACGGCGACCGTCCGCGGCTCGACGCTCGTCATCGAGAACGACGGTGCCGCCTCCGTCGAGGTGCCGATCACCACCCGCAGCGGCTCCGCCTTCGACGGCGAGGCCTACGCCGGGTCCGAGTCACGCTGGGTGACGGTCCCAGCAGGCGGCGAGGTCACCTTCGAGCTCGGAGACGACGTCGGGTTCCTCACGCCGGATGAAGACAGGGAAGAGCCGGCGGTCGCCGCCCGCGCTCTCCCGCGAGCCGCCGGGGCCGCCGCGGCCCCGTCGCCCGGTCAGAACTCCGTGGTCGTCCCGCCGATCAATGACGCCACCCGCGTCGGCGCCGTGGGCGAGGGCCCGTCGGCGAGGGGCTGACGACATGCGTATCGCCCTGATCAACGAAGGCACCTACCCGGTCAACACCGGCGGCGTCAGCACCTGGTGCGACCAGCTGGTGAGCGGGATGCCGGACCACACGTGGGAGGTCGTCACCTTGACGGGCGGCAGCCGCACGCCGATCACGTGGACCGTTCCGAGCCAGGTCAGGTCCACGACCCTGTACCCGGTGTGGGCGCCTGTCCGGGCCGGCCTCCCCGAGAGCCGGCTCCTCACCCGGCGGAGGCGGGCCCGCGTGCGGGCCGCCCTCCGCGACCTCTGGGCGGCGATTCTGCCGCCCGCCGAGACCATCACGGTCGCCGACGGCACTGTGCGCCACGACCCGGCCCTCCTGGGCGCGGCGCTCCGCGAGCTCCTCGCGGCCGGCGGCGGTGACCTCTTCCGACTCCTGGGGTCGGAGAGTTCCGCCGAGGCCCTGCTCGACGCGTGGTGGGGCCACTCCCCCGCGCTGGACCGGTCCGCCCGGCTCAGCGTGGGGGATGCGGTCGAAGCCGCCACTCTCGTCGATCGCACCCTCTGCGCCACCGACGTCCGATTCGGCGACGTCGATGTGGTCCACGCCTCCTCCAACGGGAGCGCCGCGTTGGTCGGACTCGCCCGTAAGTGGCGGGACGGCGTACCACTGATCCTCACCGAGCACGGTGTCTACCTGCGGGAACGTTACCTCGCACTGGCGGGCACCCAGCTCGGCTGGTCGGCCCGCTACGCCGTGTGCACAGCGCTCCGGGCCTTCTGCGTTCTCGTCTACAGCGAGGCCGACCTCCTGCTCCCCGTCAGCGATTTCAATGCCCGGTGGGCCGTCCGCCTCGGCGCCGATCCGGCCCGGATCCACACCGTCCGCAACGGTGTGGACGTGTCGACGATGACGCCGGTGGGCCCCGAGCCCCGGGTGCCCACGATCAGCTTCGTGGGCCGCATCGACCCGCTCAAGGACCTCGAGACACTGGTCCGCGCCTACGCACTGGTGAGGCGGGAACTCCCCGCCACGCGCCTGCGGATCTTCGGGCCCTGCCCGGCGGGGAACGCGCGGTACAAGGAATCGATCGAGAAGACCATCGACGAACTCGGGGTCACGGACGGCGTCACGTGGGAGGGTCCGACCGCCGGACCCCGCCCCGCGGTGGAGGCGGGCTCGATCGTCGCCCTGTCGTCGGTGTCCGAGGGCCTGCCCTTCACCACGATCGAGGCGATGATGTGCGGGCGCGTCACCGTCAACACCGACGTCGGAGGTGTCTCCGAGGCAGTCGGCCGGGACGGTCGATTGGGCGGTTTGGTCCCGCCGCGGGACCCCGTGGCCTTCGCAGAGGAGTGCCTCCGGTTCCTCACCGACGACCGGCTCCGCGAGCAGACCGGTCGACGAGGCCGGGAACACGCTCTGGAATCGTTCGCCCTGAGAAGCTGCATCGACAACTTCCGGGGCTGGTACGAGATCGCCGCCGGCACCCACAGCGACCACTTCACCGGTGGCGCTCTCGAGTTCATCCCGAGTGTGGCGTCATGAGCGAGACCTTCATCATCCCCGACCCACCCGGCAGATCGCCCCGGCACGCGCGGCCACTGGTCGTGGCCGCCGTTCCCGCCGAGGCCCACCATGGCCTCGTCGGGCGCGCGGTCGACCGGTTCGACGTGGCCGCCCACCTCGAGGCGTCCGGTTTCGGCGACGCGCTCGCCCGGCGGCACGGCGCTCACGACGTCTACGAATACGCCCGCACCCTCCCTGCGCTCGCTCCGGGGGCCGCGGAGACCGCCATCGTTCGTCCTCGCGTCCGCCGCGAGGGCTGGGTCCGCGCACTGCTGCTCCTGGGCGGCGCGGTCGTCATGGCGCTCTGCGCACCCGCCGCGATCGGCGTGGGCGCCGATCTGTCGATCGCGATCGTCGCCACCGGCCTCTCCGGCTGGATACTGGGGCAGCTCCTCGGATTCGTCACGTGGCGAAGGGCCGGCCTGGGGGATCTCCCCGGCGCTGCGCGCATCTCGGTCGGCATCGCACTGCTCGTCGCGGTCCCTCTCGTCGGCGTCGTCACCGCGGCGACCTGGTACCTCGGCGACGCCCCAGCTGTGCCCACAGCCGCACTCTGCGGCGCGTGGACCCTGTACGCCGCGTCGTTGACCCTCGTCTCCGTACTCGGGGGTCTAGGGCTGCTCACCGTACTCGCCGCGGGCTGCGCGGCGGTCGCCGTCGCCGCCACCTTCGCCGGCGCGGCGCTCGTACCGATCATCGCCCTCGGGGTGCTGTCCCTGGGCGGCGCCCTACTCGCCGCCCGGACGTACCGGATGACCACCTCGCTCCCACCGGCGTGGCCCTCCCGGGACGACGTCCGCGCCGCATTCGACGGCACCTGTCAGGCCGCTCTCATGTCGACCGCGCTGCTCCTGGCGCTCAACCTCGCCGATTCGGACGACCGGATCCCGCTGTCCATCGCGGTCATCCTCGCGGCCGCGCTGTGCGATCCGGCGATCGAGGACCTCGGCATCCGGCTCAAGTCCCTGTCCTACCGCTCCGGCCGTTGGCGGTTCGTCCTCCGCGGCGTCCTCGTCCGCACCCTCATCTACCTGGGGGCCATCGCACTGGCGACGCTGTCCGCGACGTGGATCGTCGACCAGATTCTCGGCATCGCGGAAGACCCGGCATCCGGACTCGTCCCGGACATCGTCGTCCTCTGCGTCGTCGCCCCGGTGTTCGCCGTGTTCGCCTTCGGTTCCGCGATCGTCCTCCGGGCCGGCCGCGTCGCCGAAGCCATCTGGATCTCAGCCCTCGCCTGCATGGGATTCGCGACGCTCCGCTTCGGACTACCGGTACCCGTCGGGGTCGCCATGCTGTGCGGGGCCTGCCTGCTCGCGGTCTACCACGCCGTCTCAGCGGCTCTACACCCCCACAGCTGGTGAGCACGCCACGCGCGGCGGTGCCGCTGTACCTCCACCCCG
Source organism: Dietzia cinnamea NBRC 102147 (assembly GCF_001571065.1). Lineage (GTDB taxonomy): Bacteria > Actinomycetota > Actinomycetes > Mycobacteriales > Mycobacteriaceae > Dietzia > Dietzia cinnamea. The sequence goes on along the minus strand of NZ_BCSW01000008.1, from coordinate 31,370 downwards.
TATACGATCGCGAACTCTGGGAGCAGGTCCTGCATCCGGGTGCCGCCGACCTCGTCGTCGTCAACGTCGACTCCGGTCCCGGACGCGCCACCGACCCGATCTTCGCCGAGGCCCTACGCAGCACACCCGTCGACGGGGGCCCGACACTCCTGGGGTACGTCGACACCGACTACGGGCGGCGCAGCCTCCAGGACGTCCGCACCGATGTCCGCCGCTGGCGGGAAGAGTACGGCGTGACCTCGGTATTCCTGGACCAGGTGGCGTCCGGCATCGGGGCCGACGGGCACCTCGACGCCCGGGTCATCGTGCCCCTGACCGGGCTCGTCCACGCGCTGCGGCGGGACGGCGCCCGGGTCATCGCGGGGAACCCGGGCACCGTCCCCCACCCGTGGATACTCCGGCTGCTCGACATCACCTGCGTCCGTGAGACCGACCTCGAGACCCACCTGACCGACCCCGGCGAATTACCGGGGGGCGTCGACCCGTCGCGGGTGTGGCACCTCGTCTACGACTGCCCACCCGAGCGTGCCCGGGAGGCCATCGACCGGTCCGCCGAACTCGGCGCCGGCTACGTGGGCCTCGCCTCCGACGCGCTGCCCCACCCGTGGGGATCCGTCAAATACCTCAACCCCGACGCCGCACCAGTCAGCAGCTGCGGTTGACGTACCCGCGCTCGCCCCGGGGCACCACGTCCCGGTCACGCAGGAGCACCGAGATGCGATCACCGCGGAGACGGCACGCGGTCTCGAACGCCCGGGAGCCGCCGTCGGTGTACTCGATCTCGATCACCCGGTCGCCGTAGGCCGCCAGATAGCGATCACACTCCGAACCACGCCCCCACGAATACAGCTGGCAGTCCTCGGCGACGGCGTAGTCGAAACCCACCCGCCGGATCTCCTCATCCGTCAGCTCCGCCGCGTTCTTCTGCGCGACCGCGAGGCCCCGGGTGTGCGCACGGTCAACCAGCAGGTCCGCGTACGCGACCGCGTCCGCCCGGGTCAGGCGTCCCCCCGACCGCGTCCAGGAGTCGAGATTGTCCGGCTCGACCGAGCGGAATCCACGGTCGGCGCAGTCGGCCAACCAGCCGTCCACGATGGCGGCCAGTCGCGACCGCTTGGCGTCGGACGAGATGTCCAGCAGCGCCTCGTCCCACTCGGAGTCCTCGACCACGTCGCCGCCGGGGCCGCGCAACACGAGATCAGCGTGCTGACCGCTCCAGGCCGAGGCCTCGTGGGGTTGTGCCTGGAACGCGTTGAGGTGGCAGACCGAGTAGACGCCGTCGACCGGCGGCTCCGAGCGATCGCGGATGACCACCCCGACGTCAGCGGCGGGCGGGTACGCGCCACCGATCTGATAGTCGACCACCGCGCCCGCCGGCGGCGGCTCGACATCGGGCACCGACAGGCCACCGGCGCCCGGCTGCGCGTCAGCGCCCGGCTGCGCGTCGGGGCTCGTGCCGGGGGCCGGACCGGTCGCGACCGATCCCTGGCCGAGGACCTCGCTGCCGCACCCGGACACGACGAGCGCGGTAGCGCACGACAGGGCGACGACGGCCCGACCGACGCCGGTGACTGTGCTCTGTCTCACGCGGCAATCATGCCACCATCGCGGCGGGATGACCGACCTTTGCCCCGACGTCAGGTCAGACGTCCAGGAACCTCACGTCACGAGCGTTGCGGGTGATGAAGTTACGGCGCGCGTCCACGTCCTCACCCATGAGGATCGAGAACAACTCGTCGGCCGCCGCGGCGTCCTCGAGGGTGACCTGCCGGAGCGTGCGGACCGACGGGTCCATCGTGGTCTCCCATAGCTCCTTCGGGTTCATCTCGCCGAGGCCCTTGTAGCGCTGGATGCCGTCGTCGACGTTGATCTTGCGCTTGTTCTCCAGGCCGATCTTGAGGAGTTCGTCGCGCTCGCGGTCCGAGTACGCGAAGTCCGGCTCGCCCTTGCTCCACTTGAGCTTGTACAGCGGCGGCTGCGCCAGGTAGACGTACCCGTTCTCCACGAGCGGCTTCATGAAGCGGAAGATGAGCGTCAGCAGCAGCGTCGCGATGTGCTGGCCGTCGACGTCGGCGTCGGCCATCAGCACGATCTTGTGGTACCGCAGCTTGTCGATGTCGAATTCCTCGTGGATGCCGGTGCCCAGCGCCGTGATGATGGCCTGGACCTCGGCGTTCTTGAGGACCTTGTCGATCCGCGACTTCTCGACGTTGATGATCTTCCCGCGCAGCGGCAGGATCGCCTGGAACATCGAGTCGCGACCGGACTTGGCCGAACCACCGGCCGAGTCACCCTCCACGATGTAGAGCTCGGACTTCGACGGGTCCTTGGACCGGCAGTCCGCGAGCTTGCCGGGGAGGCCGCCGATGTCGGTCGCCGACTTCCGGCGCACCATCTCGCGGGCCTTGCGGGCGGCGACGCGTGCCTGACTGGAGGCGATGGCCTTGTTGACGATCACCTTGGCCTCGGCGGGGTTGGCCTCGAACCAGTGACCGACGTGCTCGGCCACCTGCCGCTGGACGAAGCCCTTGACCTCGGTGTTGCCGAGCTTGGTCTTGGTCTGCCCCTCGAACTGCGGGTCCGCGATCTTGGCGGAGATGACGGCCGCGAGACCCTCGCGGATGTCGTCACCCGTGAGGTTGGGGTCCTTCTCCTTGATGAGCTTCTTGTCCCGGGCGTACTTGTTGACCAGCGAGGTCAACGCTGCACGGAAGCCCTCCTCGTGGGTGCCGCCCTCGTGGGTGTTGATCGTGTTGGCGAAGGTGTGGACGGACTCCGAGTACCCGGAGTTCCACTGCATGGCGACCTCGACCTCGTGGCCGGTGCCCTTGCCCTCGAAGTACAGGATCGTCGGGTGGATCGCGGTCTTGGACTTGTTGATCGCCTTGACGTAGTCCTTGAGGCCGTCCGGGTAGTGGAAGGTCCGCTTGCGCTCGCGGATCTTCTCGGGCTCGGCCGCCTCGGCTCCGTCACCGGCGCCCTCGACGAAGACCTGCTCGGCGTCCACGGCGCTGGCCAGATCCGAGCCCTCGTCCGAGCCCGGTGCGGAGTCCGGGCCGACGCCCTCGCTGTCCGCGATGGCGTCGAGCTCCGCCGCCTTCTCGGCTCGCGGCCGACGGTCGGTCAGCGTGATGGTCAGTCCCTTGTTGAGGAACGCCATCTCCTGAAGGCGACGGGCGACGATGTCGAAGTCGTACTCGGTGGTCTCGAAGATCGACGGATCCGCCCAGAAGCGGACCTTGGTCCCGGTGCCCTCGGCGGGCCCGGCGTCGACCAGCTCCGCCGGCACGGCCATGTCGAAGTCCTGCTTCCACAGGCGACCGTCGCGCTTGATCTGGACCTCGACGCGGGTCGACAGCGCGTTGACCACCGAGATGCCGACGCCGTGGAGACCACCGGAGACCGCGTAGGAATCCGAGTCGAACTTGCCGCCCGCGTGGAGCTGGGTCATGACGACCTGGACGGTGGGCATGCCCGACTCGTGCATCTCCACCGGGATGCCGCGGCCGTCGTCGATGACCTCGACGCCACCATCCTCGAGAAGGGTGACCTTGACGCCGGTCGCGTGCCCCGCCATGGCCTCGTCGACGGAGTTGTCGACGACCTCCCAGATCAGGTGGTGCAGACCCCTCGGCCCGGTGGAGCCGATGTACATACCCGGCCGCATCCGGACGGCCTCGAGCCCTTCGAGGACAGTGATCGATGAAGCGCCGTATTCCTTGGCTCCGCCGTTGTCGGCCGTGCTCCTGGCGTCCGCCACGTGCGAACTCCTCGCGTCTCGGGGGTCTGGGACCGGCCCAGTCTACCTGCGGGAACCGCCGCGCGGGCCGCGGGCACGCCCGGCCCTCACCCGTAGGTGTCCCGCGGGCCCCGACCCGACACGTGGAGGGGGCCCTTCCGCCAACTCGGTTTCTCCGGCCCCTCCACCTTGAGCCGACGGACGTGACCCGGTCCCATGGCGGCGGCGATCTTGCGGAGGATGTCCGCGGACATCAACCGCAGCTGCGTGGCCCACGCGGTACTCGAGGCCCGCACGTGGAGGATCCCCTCCTCCAGACGCTCCGGCGTCGCGTGGCTCGAGACGTCCTCGCCGACGATCCGTCCCCACTCGGCGAACAGCCGGCCGGTGGCGACCTTGTCGTCCCATCCGCGCTTCTTGGCGACCTGGCCGACGAGCCGCCCGAGCGGCTGGGGGTCCCACGGATCGGCGCCGGCACCCGTCCAGCCGCGCTTGCGCAACCGACGTCCCGCGCCGACCGGGCCGGTCCGTCCGCGACCGACCTGTTTGCCTTCCGCACGGGCCTTCGCCCTGGCCTCCTCGAGCGCCTTCTTGGCGATGTCATAACCACGTTGTGGCTGGTCAGACGGTGTTATGCCGTCCCGTCCGGTCCCGCCCGTCATGTCGGGTCCCCACTTTCCGTATCGGTGTTCTCGTCGTCGTCGCCCTCGTCGTCCCGGGGTCGTGACAGTGTCATCGCGGAGTGACGGTCCCGCCCCTCGCCCGTCATCACGACGTCATGACGCACGCCCCGCAGCCCGGCCGGGACGTCCTCCCCGACCGCCGCGGTGATGAGGACCTGCTCGACCCCGGCCGCGACATCGGCGAGCGCGGCGCGGCGGTGGCGGTCGAGTTCGGCGAACACATCGTCGAGGAGGAGCACCGGCTCGGCACCGTCGGCGCGGAACAGTTCGAGGGAGCCGAGGCGCAACGCGAGCGCGAACGACCACGTCTCGCCGTGGCTGGCGAACCCCTTCGCCGGCTCCTCTCCGAGGGACAGGAGGAGGTCGTCCCGGTGCGGCCCGACGAGCGACATGCCGCGGTCGATCTCGTCGCGTCGCCGTCGACCGAGCTCCGCGAGGAGCACCGCCTCGACGAGTTCGGGATCGGTCAGCTCGGACTCGTCGGGGGTGTCGGCGACGCGGAACCGGTAGGCGAGATCGGCCGGGCGGGACTCGGGTGCCAGCCCGCGATAGGCGTCGACGACGAGGGGTCGCAGCTGCCGGAGGAGGTCGATCCGCCCGGCCACCAAGCGGGCCCCGAGTTCGGCCAGCCGGCCGTCCCACACGTCGAGGGTGTCCAGCACGGCGGCGGATTCCTCCGACCGGCCGCGCCGCATCGCACCGGACGCGGACTTGAGCAGCGCGGTGCGCTGACGCAGCACGGACGAGTACTCGGTCAGGTCGCCACCGAGCGAGGGTCGGCGTTGGACCATGAGCTCGTCGAGCACTCGACGCCGCTCGGCTGGTTCGCCGCGCACGAGGGCGAGGTCCTCGGGTGCGAAGAGGACGGACTGGACGACCCCGAGGATGTCGGAGAGTCGGCGGCACGGTGAGGTGTTGAGTCTCGCGCGGTTGGCCTTGCCGGAGTTGAGCGCGAGTTCGACGGTGAGTTCCCGCCCGGCGTTGTGGGCGAGTGCGCCGACGAGCGCGGTCCCGGCACCGGTCCGGATCATCGGCGCGTCGCCCGCGACGCGGTGGGATCGGAGGCTGGCCAGCACGCCGATCGCCTCGAGGACGTTGGTCTTCCCGTGGCCGTTGCGGCCGATCAGCGTGGTGACCCCCGGCTCGAGATCCAGTTCGAGCAGCGGCCAGGAGCGGAAGTCCAGGAGCCTGAGGTGACGCAGGTGCATACCGGAACGGTCCCGGGTCGCGGGCTCAGCCCGGCAGGCGCACGGGCATGAGCAGGTAGGTGTGGTCCGACTCGACGGGCGCGATGGCGCCGTCGGCGCCCGGCTCGGGGAGGGCCTCGGGTGCGGGTCGCAGGACGGCGGGGCGGCTGGGCTGCGTGAACCCGAACGCGACGCGGGCCGAGTGGATGCTGCCCAGGCCGTCGAGCAGGTAGCCGGGGTTGAAGGCGATGGTCAGCGGCTCGCCGACGAAGTCCACCGGGAGCGACTCGTTGGCCTGCGCGGCGTCGTCCCCGCCGGCCGAGAGCGCGAGCTCGCCCTCGCTGAACGCCATGCGGACCTGGACGCCGCGGTCGGCGACGAGCGCGACACGCTTGATCGCCTGCACGAGGGCGTCGACCTCGACGATCGCGACGGACGTGTGCTGGGGCGGCAGCAGCTGCCGGACCTTGGGGAACTCTGCGTCGAGCAGGCGGGTGGTGGTGCGCTGACCGGAGACCAGCACACCGAGGATGCCCTCGGCCCCGACGTTGGAACCCGCCCCGAGGCTGAGGTCGACTCGACCACCGTGTCCGGCCGAGCGGGTGACCTCGGACAGCGCCTTGGCCGGGATGAGCACCTCGACGGTGACGTCCTCGCGAGCCGGCTCCCAGTCGAACTCCCGGATGGCCAGGCGGAACCGGTCGGTCGCGATGAGCGTGACCCGGGTGCCCTCGATCTCCATACGGATGCCGGTGAGCATCGGGAGGGTGTCGTCCTTGCCGGCCGCGACGACGACCTGGCCCACGGCCTCCGAGAACGCGTCGACCTCGGCGGAGCCGGTGACCTCCGGCATGGCCGGAAGCTGCGGGTAGTCCTCGACCGGCATGGTCGGGAGGGTGAACTTCGCGGAGCCGCAGGTGATGTACATCTTCTGCGCGGTGACCACCACCTCGACCGGGCGGTCGGGCAGGGCGCGGGCGATGTCGGCCAACAGCCGCCCGGACACCAGCGTGCTGCCCGGCTCGGATACCTCCGCGGGTACCGAGACCTGCGCTGACGTCTCGTAGTCGAACCCCGAGATCGTCAGACCCGAGTCCGCCTCGAGCAGGACGCCGCCGAGGATCGGCACCGACGGCCGCGAGGGTAGCGTGCGGGCGACCCAGGCCACGGATTCCGCGAAGTCCTCGCGGGTGACGCGGAACGTCGGATCCGTGATCTCCATCGATGACCTCTTTCAGGCGGGGCGGATACCGGCTGCCGGTATCTGGACGAGTGGTCTGTTTCGGGGGGTCGTGCCGTACGTGCCCGCCGCGGTCGGCGGAACGTCTCCATGAGGGTAACCGCTCGCACCGACAGTGGGCACACGGAGTCGGCGTAACCGGTCAAGCAGGCTCGCCGTTCCACATCCCTACTTCTTACAAGAACTCTCAAGAGAGATAAGAGGTAGTAGTAGGTCCTGTGAAATTGTGAGCCGAGACCTGTAATCACAGGTCTCCGCCGATTTCGTCGTGTGAACGCGTCTGTCGATTCTTGTGATTTGGTCGAGCGCCCCGGTGGAATCACAAGATTCCGTCCACCCTCTGTCCACCGTCGGTCCACAAGATCCCACAGCTTTGTCCACAGCTGTGAACGATGTGACGAAGGGGGTCGCGGGGGGTCTCAGGTGTGTCGCGACGCGGTCGCAGGCGCCGTGACACGACGGTCGCAGGCGCCGTGACACGACGGCTCCGGCCGGATGACAGGGGTCGCGGCGACGCGGCGACCCGCGCGCACGACGAATCAGCCCGTATGGCGGGAAGGGGGACGGTACGAGTGGCCCTCAGAGCGAGCGGGAGCGCTCCTTGATCCGGGCGGTGAGCTCCTGGATCTGGTCGTAGGTACGCCGGTCGTCCTTGATCTCCTTGAGGATCTTGCGCTGGGCGTACATGACCGTGGTGTGGTCCTTGCCGCCGAAGGTGACGCCGATCTTGGGGAGGGAGAGGTCCGTGAGTTCGCGGCACAGGTACATGGCGATCTGCCGTGCCCGGGAGAGCGACCGCGTCTTGGACGTTCCGCACAGTTCGTCGATGCTCGTGGAGAAGAACTCCGCGGTCACCGCCATGATGGTCGCCGCGGAGATCTGTAGCGAATCGTCGTCGGAGACCACGTCGCGCAGAACGATCTCGGCGAGCGGCACGTCGATCTCGTGCCCGTTGAGCGACGCGAACGCCACCACACGGATGAGCGCGCCCTCGAGTTCGCGGATGTTGCGCTGGACGCGGGTGGCGATGAGCTCGAGGACGTCCCGGGGGACGACGTAGTTCTCGGACTTCGCCTTCTTGTCCAGGATCGCGATGCGTGTCTCGAGCTCGGGCGGCTGGATGTCGGTGATCAGCCCCCACTCGAACCGCGTGCGTAGTCGGTCCTCGAGGGGCTGCAGCTGCTTGGGCGGCCGGTCGGAGGAGATCACGATCTGCTTCTGCGCGTTGTGGATCGTGTTGAAGGTGTGGAAGAACTCCTCCTGGACCTGCTCCTTGCCGATCAGGAACTGGATGTCATCCACCAGCAGGATGTCCGCCTCGCGGTACCGCTTTTTGAACATGTTCTGGCGGCCGTCGCGGACGGAGTTGATGAAGTCGTTGGTGAACTCCTCGGTCGAGACGTACTTGACCTTCTGTTCGGAGTACATGCGCAACGAGTAGTGCCCGATGGCGTGGAGCAGGTGGGTCTTGCCGAGACCGGATTCTCCCCAGATGAACAGGGGGTTGTACGCACGGGCGGGCGCCTCGGCCACGGCGAGTGCGGCGGCCCTGGCGAACCTGTTGGAGTTGCCCTGGACGAACGCGCTGAAGGTGTAGCGCTCGTTGAGGCCGGGGGCCGTCGCAGCGGACAGCGCCTCGTCGCGGTCGCTGCCGTGGAGGAGTCGCTCGGCGGCGATCTGTTCCTCGGTCATCCGCCGGGGCCGTGTGGTGGCCGGCGGGTGCTCCTCCTCGGCGGCCGGGCGATGGATCTCGTCGGCGTCGATGACCTGGTCGTCCTGGTCGTCGGTGGGCGGTTGCCCGCCGGCCAGGGAGGTGTCGACCTTGACGGCGAGGTCGACGGGCTCGCCGAGCTGCGCGCTCAGGGCGCGGGTGATGGGTCCGCGCAGGACGGATTCGATGTTGTCGCGGGCGAAGGCCGATGGCGCGGCGAGCATCGCGAAGCCGTTGACCACGGCGATCGGCTGTACGAGCCGGAGCCACGCCTGCTGCTGGCGGGACAGGGCCGGGTTGTCGTCACTGGCCAACTCGGGATCGGTGAGCCTGTCGAGGACGGCACTCCACACGTGTTCGAGCTCAGGAGACACGGTGGGTGGTCTCCTCTCGTCAGCGTGTCGGGCGATCCCGGTGGGCCGGGGGGCCGGCCAGGCCGGACACCACACTCTATCCACAGGCTCCGACCCAGGTCCACTGAGGTATCCACATGGTTGTCCACAGCTGTGGGAAGACAGACTTCACCCATGGGCCGTGCGCAGGTGGAGGATCAGCGGCGAGGGATCGGTGGTACTGGTTCGGATCTGAGGTTATGTACAGCCCGGGGGGGCTTGTTGGTGAATGACCGTAACAACACGTCCCAGCCAGGGGCAACCCTCAAGATCGACTGGAGGCCGGAAGTCAAGCATCGCGGCCGTGGGCGTGTCGAGATGGCCTGCGAAGTGGTGACCGTGGGACGAATGGGATTACACGGTTTGGTGGCCGGCGCGTGGTGCGCGTAATCTTGAACAGTCTGTCGTGCGCCCGCGGGCGTACGGCGCGTCGTGGTGCCGCCGACCCCGGTGATTCGACGACGTCTCGTACTCGAACAGGCGCTGGTCACGGCGCCGACTTCACGTGAGGAGCCAACCATGGCCAAGGGCAAGCGGACTTTCCAGCCGAACAACCGTCGTCGTGCCAAGGTGCACGGTTTCCGTCTCCGGATGCGCACGCGCGCCGGCCGTGGCATCGTCGGCGCCCGTCGTCGCAAGGGCCGCGCCTCGCTGACGGCCTGATCCCGGCCGGGGTGGCGCGTGCTTCCCAGGTCGCACCGGCTCCACCGTTCCGCTGATTTCGCGACGGTGGTGCGCAAGGGTGCCAGGAAGGGCCGCCGCACCATGGTCGTACACGCCCACGTGGACTCCTCGGATGTCCGCGTGGGCGGTCCGCGTTTCGGGCTCGTCGTGAGCAAAGCCGTCGGGGACTCGGTGACACGCCACCGGGTCAGCCGGCGGCTTCGTCATATCGCCGCCGAGGTGCTGGCGGACGTCGACCCGGACCTCATGGTCGTCGTGCGCGCGAACCCGGCGGCGGCGACGGCGCCTCACGCCGATCTGGTGCGGGATATGAGAACCGGGTTGGCCGCGGCGGCGTCGCGGGCTCGGGGGTCATCGTGACCCGGGGCCGGCCGGGGCCCGTGGCACGGGTCCTGCTGTGGATGCTGGACTTCTATCAGAAGGGCATCTCGCCGCTCACCCCGCCGAGTTGCCGCTTCGAGCCGACGTGCAGCGCGTACGCCGTCGAGGCCGTGCGTGTCCACGGCGCCTGGTACGGCACCTGGCTGTCTGTGTGGCGCCTGCTGCGCTGCGGCCCGTGGACGCCGGGCGGGTGGGACCCGGTCCCGGAGCCACGCGCGCCCGATCCCCCGGACGGGCATGACGCGCACGACCACAATTCACGAACGTAGCTAGGACTCACACACCCATGTCGTTCATCACCAACCCGCTGGTCTATTACCCGATCTCCGGGATCCTCTGGTTCTGGCACAAGATCTTCGCCTTCCTCGGGGGGCTTCTCCCCTGGGTCGAGGCGCCGGACTCCAACGGCGTCATCTGGGCGCTGTCGGTGATCTTCCTCGTCGTCACGCTGCGCGCGTTGCTGTTCTGGCCGGCGGCCAAGCAGATCCGCTTCTCTCGCAAGATGCAGGAGCTGCAGCCCAAGATGAAGGAGCTGCAGAAGCGGTACAAGAACGACCGCGAGAAGCTCGCCGTCGAGACGCGCAAGCTGCAGAAGCAGGAGGGCTTCAACCCTCTGCTGGGCTGCCTGCCCATGCTCATCCAGATCCCGGTGTTCCTGGGTCTGTTCCACGTGCTGCGCTCGTTCAACCGGATGGGTGAGCAGTTCGGCGCGCTGGGGATGACGGCCGAGGAGACGCGCAACACGGGCAACTACGTGTTCAACGCGGATGAGGTCCAGAGTTTCCTCGACGCCCGCCTGTTCGGCGCCCCGCTGTCGTCGTTCATCTCGCAGCCGGTCGAGCAGTTCCAGGCCTTCGTCGAGCCGGGTGCCGCGCTGGACTTCGCCCGCTGGAACATCATCCTGGTCGCCGTCCCGCTGATGATCATCTCGGCGGTCACGACCCACTTCAACGCCCGTGTGTCGCTGTCGCGCCAGTCGCCGGAGGCGGCCGCGAACCCGCAGGCGAAGATCATGAACCAGCTGATGCTGTGGGCGTTCCCCATCGGCATCCTGGTGACCGGCGCGTTCTGGCCGATGGCGATCCTCGTCTACATGGTCACCAACAACCTGTGGACGCTGGGCCAGCAGTACTTCCTGTACGAGAGGATGGCCAAGGAGGACGACGCCGCCGCGCTGGCGCGCCGTGAGGAGCAGAAGGCCCTCGCCCCGCGTGTCGGGGTGAAGCCGGTCAATCCCAAGAAGGGCCGTGGGAGCGGGTCGGCCGCCGCCTCGGGTACCGCCGTGGCCACCGCGCCCACCGTGGGCGCGGATGAGGTGAAGGGGGACGACGACGAGGTGGTCCCGCCGAAGGCCGCTCCCGCCTCTCCCTCGCCGAGCGGGCCCCGCCCGGGGCAGCGCCCACAGGCGCCGGGCGGTCAGCGGAGTAGGCCGGCTCAGAAGGCCTCCGGATCGCGGCCCAAGAACAAGAAGAAGAAAAAGAAGCGGTGACCCGGTAGGGCACGCCACTGGACGAGGTCCCCGATGCTCCGGCGTCGGGGACCTTGTCCCATACTTGGGGTAGATACTCGTCGGCTCATGTGGGTGCGGCGATCGGCGGTCACGACGGAGGCGGGTCCATGTCCAGAAGGAGCATCGAGGTGTCCGAGGAACGATTGGTCGAGGAGGGCGAGGTTGCCGGTGACTATCTCGAGCAGTTCCTCGACATCCTGGACTTCGACGGGGACATCGACCTGGATGTCGAGGGCGACCGCGCGGTCGTGAGCATCGTCGGTGGCGACGATCTCGACACCCTCGTGGGTCCGGACGGCGCGGTGCTCGATGCGATCCAGGAGCTGACCCGTCTGGCCGTCCAGCAGGAGTTGGGTGACCGGAGTCGGCTGATGCTCGACATCGCCGGATGGCGCGAGGCGAAGCGGGAGGCGTTGACCGATGCCGGTCGTGTCGCCGCCCAGCGGGTGCTCGAGTCCGGAGAGTCGGAGGAACTGGAGCCGATGACCCCGTTCGAGCGGAAGATCATCCACGACGCGATCGCGGAGATCGACGGGGTCACGTCGGACTCGACCGGCGTCGAGCCGAACCGCCGGGTGGTCGTCCTGCCGGAGTGAGGCGATGAGGACCCGACAGGGGTGCGAGTCGAGCGGCTCGCACCCCTGTCGCGTGTCCGGGGAAGAATGACAACGATGTAGTTCGATGTTTCACGTGAAACCGGGCCTGGGCCCGATGGAGGTAGCGCAACGCCATGACCGACGACACCACTAACGAAACGACACGTGACAGCGGCCTGGGCGGCGTGCCCGCAGGCGCCGCGGACGTGTTCGGCGAGCGTCTCCCACTGGCGATCCGGTACGTCGAGTTCCTCGGAACCGCGGGACTGGAGCGCGGTCTGATGGGGCCGCGGGAGCGTCCCCGTCTGTGGGATCGGCACGTCCTCAACTCGGCTGCGGCGGCGTCTGCGCTCGAGGACGGGGAGGCGGTCGTGGACATCGGCAGCGGCGCCGGCCTGCCCGGGATCCCGATCGCTCTCGCCCGACCGGATCTCCGCGTGACGCTCGTGGAACCACTGCTGCGGCGCGTGACGTTCCTCGAGGAGATCATCGACGAGCTCGGTATCGACGTGCGAGTGGTGCGTGGCCGGGCGGAGGAGAAGGCCGTCATCGCGACGGCGGGGAATGCCGACGTCGTGACGTCCCGCGCGGTCGCGCCGCTGGCCAAGCTGGCCGGGTGGTCCGCTCCCCTACTCCGGGTCGGCGGGCGAATGGTCGCGCTGAAGGGTGAGTCCGCGGCAGACGAGGTCGAGCGGGATCGCGGGACGCTCGCCACGCTCGGTTTCGAGGGGCTTCGCGTCGAGACCGTGGCCGCCCCCGATGCGGAGCCGACGAGACTGGTGATCGGCAGTCTGGCGACTAGGATGGGACACCGTGGCTCGCGATCTCGCGGGGGAGGACGACGCGTCCGGTGACCGGCCCGGGCATCCGGCCCGGGATCGTGTCGGTTTCACGTGAAACACTGACTCCACGGGCAGCGGATGCTGCACCGCCGGTGTCCATGATGGAAGTCGAAAGGTGACGGATGTCCGACGACGAGACCCCGATTTTCGCGGCTGCGAGGCAGGCGAACGAGGTGCTCCACGGGGATGCCCCCACGCTCCCCCGGCCTGAGACGCCGCGCATCATCACGATCGCCAACCAGAAGGGCGGCGTCGGGAAGACGACGTCCACCGTCAATCTCGCTGCAGCTCTGGCTCTCGGTGGGCTCGGTGTCCTCGTCATCGACATGGACCCCCAGGGGAATGCGAGCACGGCTCTCGGTGTGGACCACCGCGAGGGGACGCCGTCGAGCTACGAGCTGCTGATGTGGGAGGCCTCGATCGAGGACCTCATGCAGAAGAGCCCGCACGCCGAGCAGCTGTACTGCATCCCCGCGACCATCGATCTCGCGGGCTCGGAGATCGAGCTCGTCGGCCTACCCCACCGGGAGCGGCGACTGGCCGAGGTCCTTCACCCCGACGATCTCCGGCTGCTCGGGATCGACTACGTCTTCCTCGACTGCCCGCCCTCCCTGGGCCTGCTCACCGTTAACGCGATGGTGGCCGCGAGCGAGATGCTCATCCCCATCCAGTGCGAGTACTACGCACTGGAGGGTGTGGGGCAGCTGCTGCGCAACGTCGAGCTGATTCAGCAGCACCTCAACACCGAGCTCGAGATCTCGACCATCATGCTCACCATGTATGACGGCCGGACCAAGCTGGCCGAGCAGGTCGCGGGCGAGGTACGGAACCACTTCGGCGACACGGTGCTGCGGACGGTCATCCCTCGGAGCGTCAAGGTGTCGGAGGCGCCGGGTTTCGGGATGACCATTCTCCAGTACGACGCGGGATCCCGAGGTGCCCTGGCCTACCTCGACGCCGCCCGCGAGATCAACGGCCGGGGCGTCACCAGCCGGCGCGCAAGCGACCGGGGGCCGGACGACCGGGGGGCGAGTAGCCCGGGTGGCGATACGACGACTGACGAGTTGGTGGGCACCCCCGCCCCCGGCATGAGCGCGGACGAATCGCGTCCGGAGGAGAGTCGATGAGTCAGCAACGCAAGGGTGGTCTCGGACGTGGGCTGGCGGCCCTGATCCCGACCGGACCCGAGGACGGCCCGCGGCTCGGTAGCGACGCGGCCGACGTGATCCTGGGCCCCCGCGCCGGCGGTCCCCGTACCTCTCCCCCGCGCCCCCGTCGCGCGGCTGCGGATACCGCGGCGCCGGCGGAGTCCGCCGGCGATGCCGGAGTGTCCCGTGCGGGCCGCGCCGAATCCTCGGCGTCCGCAGGAGGGGGTCGTGAGCGGGGCGCTGTTTCACGTGAAACGCCGACCGGCGATCGCGGCGAGCGTACGAACGAGGTTTCACGTGAAACCGCTGACCTGGTCGATCCGGGCGCGGTCTACCGGGAGATCTCGCCGAGCGACATCGACCCGAACCCCAAGCAGCCGCGGACCTACTTCGACGAAGAGGCGCTCGCCGAACTCGCGCACTCCGTGAAGGAGTTCGGCCTACTGCAGCCGATTGTCGTCCGTGAGATGTCCGGCGGCCGGTATCAGCTCATCATGGGCGAGCGCCGCTGGCGCGCGAGCCAGCGGGCCGAGCTGGCGACGATCCCCGCGATCGTCCGTCAGACGGAGGACGACGACCTCCTCCGCGACGCCCTGCTCGAGAACATCCACCGAGTGCAGCTCAATCCCGTGGAGGAGGCAGCCGCGTACCAGCAGCTGCTCGACGAGTTCAACGTGACGCAGTCCGAGCTCGCCAACCGGATCGGGCGGTCCAGGCCGGCCATCACGAACAGTATCCGTCTCCTCCAGCTCCCCACGGCGGTCCAGCGCAGGGTTGCGGCAGGCGTCCTGTCCGCAGGGCACGCCCGCGCGCTCCTCGGGCTGGAGGCGGGCGCGGCCGCGCAGGACGAGCTCGCCGCGAGGATCGTCGCGGAGGGCTTATCCGTCCGCGCCACGGAGGAGATCGTCACTCTGGCCAACCGTGATGCCGGAGATGTCGAGGAGAAGCCGAAGCCCGCTCCCCGCGGTCGTCGGAAGGACCCCGAGCTCGAGGCGGTGGCCGGTCGACTGTCCGACCGCTTCGAGACCTCGGTGTCGGTGACGATGGGTCGCCGCAAGGGCCGCATCACGATCGATGTCGGGGACGCGGACGACCTGGCGCGTGTCCTCTCTCTACTCGAGGGCGGGTCGACCGGTACGACACGATGATCTCGATTCGTTCGTTGGACCTGTCCGCCGTGGACCATCTCGGCCCGCGGGCCCGGCGTTGCGTCTATTGGCAGACGGACGGCGAGTCGACGAGTGGCTCCCCCGGGGATCCGGAGTTCGAGAAGGAGGCGTGGATTTCCCACGTCTCGCTCGAGTGGGGCGTGTGCGGACAGATCGCCCGGGCCGCCGACAAGCCCGCGGCGGCGGCGTTCTACGCGCCCCCGGGGATGATCCCCCGAGCGTCCTGCTTCCCGACCTCACCGGTCGGCGCCGACGCGATCCTCCTGGCGGGGATGAGCGTCGAGGATGGCGCCCCCGCCGGAGTCCTCACCTCGCTCCTCGACGCGGTCGTGGTGGACCTGCGGAGTCGCGGCATCAAGGCCATCGAGGCCTTCGGGGTGACGTCCGAGGACACGGGCGAGATAGCGTCACGTGACACGTGCGGCGCGGACTCGTGCGTGCCGGCGACGAGCTTCCTCATCGAGCACGGGTTCACCATCATCGCGCCGCACGAGACCCATCCAAGGCTCCGGCTCGATATCCAGAGCGAGCACCTGTGGAAGGCGGACGTCGAGCGCGCCCTCGATCAGCTGTTCGCGGAGCACGGCTTCGCCACCCGCCGAGTCGGCGTGTTGTCGGGGGCGTCGGCCCGGGCGTGAGGTCCGGCCGGGGCCGGGTAGTACGTGCCGGGCGAGCCTGGTAGCGCGTGAATGCGTGTGCCGGGCGAGCCGCGGGGCTCAGCTGCGCTGGCGCTGCTCGTAGTCGATGAGGTCGTCGACGGACATAGACCCGGTGGGATGGTCGTCCTCGTCGAGTAGATAGAGGCGCTTGACGCCCACGAGGATCGAATCGATGATCGTGTCCTGCGCGTCGCGGTCCCCCAGGATGGCGAGGTCGCCGGCGTTGTGTGCGTACCCGAGGTAGATCTGCACGGACGGCATACGGGTCATCCGCAGCAGTGGCCAGCTGCGGCCGTGGGTGCGGCAGTCCCGCAGCTCGGTGCGGCTGACGATCTCCCGCTGGATGAATCCCGACAGAGCCTCACCGAGCATGGACTCCGCGCCCAGCGAGTTACCGAAGTAGAAGGTCGCGACCCCGTTGCCCACGGGATTGGGATGCCGGTCGAGCCGCAGGGAGATCACGAGGTCGGCGTTGAACGCGTTGGCGATCTCCGCGCGCTCGGGATCGGTGGGGATCATCGCCTCGGGCCGCGAGAGGAAGACCTCCACGCCGGCCTGGTTCATCCGCTCGGAGAGTCGGCGGGTGATGTCCCACAGGAGCTCGGCATCCGTGATCGTTCCGTTCGGGGTCTCGATGCGGATCGGGTTCTCGGACCCGCTGGGGCCGGGATCGAGCACGATCCGCTTGCCGGCGAGCATCGGACCGGAGGTGCGGGCGCGCTCCGTCTCCACGAGGGACGCCATGTCGCCGCCCTTGAAGAGGGTGGAGAAGCGGTTGATGGTGTCGAGGGTCTCGGCACCCACGACGCCGTCCGCCTCGAGGGCGCAGTCCCGCTGGAAGTCGGTGACCGCAGCGTGGGTGAGGGCGCCGAAGGTCCCGTCGACGAGACCGGCGTAGAAACCGAGCTCCCCGAGCCGGCGCTGGAGCTGGGCGACGTCGTCCCCGGCCATGGGCTTGGAGACGATGTAGCTCAGATCCCGCGTCCCCAGGACGTGGCTGGCGTCGTCGAGGGCGGCCTGGGTCGCCGGACCCACGATCCCGTCGGAGATCAGCCCACGGGCCTGCTGGAAGGCCAGAACGGCCGTCTCGAGATCGGCGTCGAACACCGCGTCGGTCCGGGCGAGGACCGAGCCGGTCTCCGGCTCGGTGACCCCGACCGAATCGATGTTGTGAAGCAGGCCCATCCCAGCGAGGGTGGCCCGGATCGCGGCCACCTCGGGCCCGCGGTCACCACGCCTCCACGCCATGGGTTCCTCCCGCTCTCTCGAGTTACGTACTCGAATGAACTTACCGCCTCACCCACCCGAGTGCCGTTTCCGCGCCGCGCGGCGGGGGACGGCTCAGGGGGTCTTTCAGCAGATTCTTGCGGGACCCTCAGGAACCCAGGACGTCGCTGAGCTCCGAGCGCAGGGCCGACTTGGACTTCGCGCCGGTGAGGCGCTTCACGGGCTGTCCCTCGGAGAACAGCAGGAGCGCGGGGATCGCGGTGATCTGGTACTCGGCGGCCAGCTCCTGGTTGGCCTCGACGTCCACCTTGGCGACCGTGAGCTTGTCGGCCTCGGCGCCCGCGAGTTCGTTGAGGACCGGCGCCATCATGGTGCACGGGCGGCACCAGGTGGCCCAGAAGTCCACGAGCACCGGCTTGGAGGCGCTGGCGGCGAGGACGGCGTCGGCGAAGTCGGCCTCGGTGACGTCGACGATGTTGGGGGTGTCGGCCATGATGGCGGTCCTTTCGGTGGAGGTTCGGGTGGCTGGGGTCAGGCCTGCTCGGCGAGCCAACGCTCGGCGTCGATCGACGCCGAGCAGCCGGAACCGGCGGCGGTGATGGCCTGGCGGTAGCGCTTGTCGACGAGATCGCCGCAGGCGAAGACCCCGGGGATGGAGGTGGCGGTGGTCTGGCCGGTGAGGACGTAGCCGTCCTCGTCCACCTCGACCTGGTCGCGCACGAGCTCCGACCGCGGGTCGTGGCCGATCGCCACGAACATCGCGGCGGTCTCGAGCTCACTCGTCTCTCCGGTGACCGTGTTGCGCAGGCACAGCTTCTCGACCGAGCCGGTGCTGCCGGCGACGACCTGGTCGACGGTCGTGTTGAGGATGAAGGAGATCTTCTCGTTCTCGCGGGCCCGCTCGAGCATGATCTTCGACGCGCGGAACTCCTCGCGGCGATGAACGATGGTCACCGAGGAGCCGAACTTGGTGAGGAAGGTCGCCTCCTCCATGGCCGAGTCGCCGCCGCCGACCACCACGATGGGCTTGTCGCGGAAGAAGAAGCCGTCGCAGGTGGCGCAGGAGCTCACGCCGCGGCCGAGGTACTCCTGCTCCCCCGGGACGCCGAGGTAGCGGGCGGCCGCGCCCATCGCGAGGATGACGGCGCGGGCACGGTGCTCCTCCTCGCCGACGCGGACGATCTTCACGTCGCCGGCCAGGTCCATCGACGTGACGTCCTCCATCCGGAGGTCGGCGCCGAACCGCTCGGCCTGCTCGCGCATCTGCATCATGAGGTCGGGGCCCATCATGCCCTCGGCGAAGCCCGGGAAATTCTCCACGTCGGTGGTGGTCATGAGCGCACCACCGAACTGCGACCCCTCGAAGACCACCGGCTTGAGCTCGGCCCGCGCGGAGTAGATGGCGGCGGTGTAGCCGGCCGGGCCGGATCCGACGATGATGACGTCGTGGACGGTGTCGCTCATGAGTTCTCGGGGCTCCTCGGGGTGGGCGGTCGATGGGGAGGGTGGCGGACCTGCACCACCGTGTCAGGCCTACTCACCAGGGCTCAACACGCGGGTGGGGCGGCTTGTTCCCCCAGTGTCCCCGGTCTCCCCCTCACGCGGTGAGGGTGACCCCCTCGAGGAGGACGGCGAGCTTGGCGCGGCCGCGGGCGCACCGGCTCTTGATGGTGCCCGGGGGGACGTTGAGCAGGTGGCTGGCCTCGGCCACGGTGCACCGCAACATGTCGACGACGACGACGGCGTCGCGCTGATCGTCGGGCAGGCCCGCGAGCGCCTCGGCGACGATGATCGCGTAGGCGGGATCCTGGTGGAAGTGATCGCGCAGGGTGACCTGCTCGTGCAGTGACGGGGTGAGCTGCGTATGGGTACGCAGGCGTTGGGCGCGCATCTTGTCCAGGCACGCGTTGACCACGATCCGGTAGAGCCATCCCTGGACGGGGCAGGCGTGCTTGAACGTGTCCGCCTTGCGGTACGCCGAGACGAGGGCCTCCTGGAGGGCCTCCGCGGCGTCATCGCGGTTGAACGACGTCCGGATGGCCAGCCGCCACAGGTAGTCGTAGTGACGGCGGACGAGCGCGGAGAACGCGTCCGGATCGCCGGCGACGTGCGCGTCGATCAACTCCGCGTCCGTCAGCGGGGACTCCGCCCGCAGGGACGCACGCGTCGTCGCCGGGGCGGGGGTGACGGTGGCACCGGTGTTCACGGGCGTCACGGTAACCCGGTGCCTCGGCCGGTGGGGGTGCCACCTCGGCGCCGGGCGGGTCAGCGGGTGAGCTCGACCTCGGTGATCTCGGCGTCGTAGGCCTGGGCACCGGACGTGCCGAGCCGGGTGATCCACACGAGGAGGTACCGCGACTCCTCGGGCTCGTCGATCGTCACGGTCGCCTCGCCGTCGCGGACGGTGCCCGTCCCGAGCCGGGTGGTCTCGTCGAGGGAGCTCGGCGTCGCGCTGGTCGCCGAGCGCACCTCGAAGCGCACGTCGTCGTCCTCGGAGTGCAGGACCACCCGCCGGACCTCCTGCTCGCCGTCGAGGGTGAACATCAGCCCGATGCCCGGCTTGTAGGCGGACGGCGAGTCGCCGATCTGCGCGCGGTAGGTGTCGCTCGACCACGAGGTGGACCGGTCACCGTCGGCCACGTTCGGCGCGCTCGCCGAGTTCTCCGCCGTGCCGGCCGAGGACGCCGGCTGCCAGGTCGTCACGGTCGAGACCTCGACCGGCGTGTCCGGGGTGTCCCACTCGGTCTCCTCGGTGTCCGCGTCGGCGTCCGCCTGGTCCTCCGGCGCGGGTTCGGTGGTCTGGGACGCCCGGCTGGCCTGGGCGGCCCGCTCGATCGCGTCGAGCTGTTGCGACAACGGCGTGTTGTTGCTCGTGCCGCCGAAGCCGCCGAGCAACCACGTGAGGACCAGGACGATCACCACGACCGCCGCGGCGGAGGTGCCGGCCATGATCTGCCACCGGCGCTTCTGCGTCTCCGGGTCCGGATCGGAGTACGGCTCGGAGTACGGCTCAGCGGTCCCGCCCGCGTACGCCCCGTCGTACGCCCCGCCCGCCGGGTCCGGGTCCACCGGGCGGGTGACACGCGCGGCGCGCACCGGCCCGCCGACGCGGTCGGCAACCATGGACCTCACGGTGGCCGCCGAGCTCACCGACGACCCGTCGAGCGTCCGCATCGCCAGCACGGCGGACTCGGGCGAGACCCCGGCGCCGACCACCGTGGGATCGAGGACCTCGTCGTCGTCGCCCCTCGGGGCCTCCCCCGGGCGCCCGTCGGCCGGATCGTGCCGGTCGGACCCGTCGGGAAGGGGCAGCGGCCACGTCCCGGTGAGCAGCGCGTAGAGGACCGCGCCCAGACCCCGCACGTCGGCGCGGGCGTCCGCGCCCTCGCGCACTCCGGGGAAGGACAGTACGGCGCGCCCGTCCTCGGTGAGGCGGACCCGGTCCGGCGAGTCCAACCCGAGGGCGAGGCCGGCCTCCTCGGCGCGGGTCGCGGCGTCGGACAGGCCCCACACCGCGCCCACGGCGGAATCCGGGTCGGGCTCCGAGACGGCGGCGGCGAGACTGCGGCCCGGGATCCACTCGGTGACGACGATGCCGCCCGCGCGGCCGCGGATGACGTCGAGCACGCGCGCGAGGCCGTCGGAGTAGACGGACGTCAGGGCGACGGTCCGGTCGAGGACCCCGGTGGCCGAGCCCGGGGGCTGCTCGCCGGGCAGGGGGTCGACGAAGGTGAGGGCGACGAACCTGTCGAGGCGCCGGTCGCGGGCCTTCCAGAACGCCTGCCCGGCGACGCCGCCGCACGGCTCGAGCAGCTCGTACCGGCCACCGGAGACGAGGCCGCCGACGGTCAGACGAGGAGGAGTGGGGGAAGCGGACCCCACGGGGGCCCCGGTCTGATCGCCCACCCGCTGTCCTCCTCGCCTGGTGCGCCCGGCCTCCCGTCGGCCGCTCGTGACCCCTCGAGTGTACGTACCGCCCGCCCGGGGAATCGACTATCGCCTCAGACGCCCCACGAGGCCGCGGAGAACGGGGGTGATGGAGTCCAGTTCCGGCAGACGGGATCTCGACAGGACCAGCCCGGTGACCGCGAGGGTGAGGACACCGGCGAGCGCCGCGCGGAGCACGTAGCCGATGCTGCCGACGGCGTCGGTGAGCGCGTCCATCGGCAGCACCGTGTCCACCGCGAGGGCCACCAGGGCGCCGGCGACCGAGGCGCCGAGCGTCCACGCGGCGGACCGGAGGGTTTCCCGGCCGCGCAACGACCCGAGCTTCGAGCGGAGCAGGACGTACCCGGCCACCGCGCCGACGACCCAGCCGATGCCGTTGGCCAGGGCGAGGCCGATCACCACGTGCGAGCGCTCGTCCGCGACCGCGGGGACGAGGAGCGAGAGGACGACCCGGACGACGGTGATCGCGAGGATCATCACCGTGGGCGTCCAGTAGTCCTCACGGGCGTAGAAGACGCGCTGCTGCAGGAGCACGATCGCGTAGGGCACCAGGGTGAACGCGCCGGCGGCCACGGTGAGGCCGAGGACCCGGGCGCTTTCGGCGTCGAAGTTGCCGTAGCGGAACAGGCCCGTGGCGATGGTCGGTCCGAACGCCGTCATGAAGGCGATGATCGGCAGGAGGCCGAACAGGGACAGCCGGGTCCCCAGCGAGATGTCGCGCACGACCGCGTCGTTCCGGCCGGCGACGCCGTTGTCCGCGAGGCGGGGGTTGATCGCCGTGAGCAGCGTGACGCCGATGATCCCGTACGGGACCTGCAGCAGCAGCCAATAGGTCTGGTAGATCGCGATGGCGGCCTCGTCGGCGGCGGCGCCGATGCGGTTGGTCATGACCAGACCGACCTGCGAGATGAGCACGTACGTCACGCCGGCCAGCGCGTGCCCGCCGAACTGCTTGATCCGCGGGTCGAGCCCCCACTGCGGGCGCAGGTCGACACCGGCGCGGCGCAGCGCGGGGACGAGGACGGCGGCCTGGACGACCACGCCGAGCGTCGTGCCCAGACCGAGCAGCAGGATCGGGCCGCTGAGCAGGTTGACCGGCGCCGCAGGGTCGATACCGCTGCCCACCACCGCGAACAGGGCGAGCGTGGCGATCGCGACGACGTTGTTCCACACCGGCGCCCACGCGCCGGGCCGGAAGACGCCGTTGTAGTTGAGCACCGCCAGCATCACGGAGAACACGCCGTAGAAGAAGATCTGCGGAAGCAGCAGGAACGCGAACGCGGTGGCCAGGTCGGTGTTGACCTCGCCGTCGCCGAGGTTGAGTTCGGTGAGCAGCGGCGCGCACGCCACGGCGAGCACCGTCGCGCCGAGCGCGAGCGCCGAGGTGACGGTGAGCAGGCGGCGGATGAAGGACACTCCCCCGTCCGCGTCCTCCTGCGCCGCCTTGGCCAGCAGCGGCATGAACATGGCCGTGAGCACCGAACCCAGCACGAGCTCGGTGATCATGTTGGGCAGCGTGTTGGCGGTGTTGAACGCCGACGCGACCGCGGGGCCCAGCACGGTGAGGATGAGGATCATCCGGACGAAGCCGGTGATACGGCTCGCGAGGTTGGCCACGGCCATCGAGCCCGTCGACCGCATCACGGACGCGTCGGACGAGTCGCGCGTGCGGCCCCCGGTCCCGCCCCCGGAGCGGGACTCGGAGGACCCGTCCGTGGACGCGCCGGCAGCCGGGGTCGCCGCGCTCACGGAGGCGGCCGTCATCGCGGGGGTCGGGATCGCGTCGGGGACGAACGAGTCGGCGACCGGCGGCGGCGACGCCGGGCCGGGCAGCACGCAGCTGCCCGACTCACGCCGCCTGGCCCTGAGGCCGGGATCCGGTCTGCGCAGTTCGGGTCCGGTGGACCCCTGCTCGTCGTTCACGGTCGGTGCCCTTCGTCCGCGGGGTCGAGGATGCCCCGACGGTAGCGCAGGTAGCGCCGACCCCCGAGGACGAGGGCGAGCGCCGCCGCGGCCAACGCGAACGCCTGCGCGACCGGGTACCCGCCGGTCTGGACGGACAGTTCCACCGGCTCCGACAGCGGTCGGCCGTCGGGACCGGTGAGCATGAAGGTCACGGCGTGCCGGGTGCCGCCCTCGGCGTCGGACTGGGTGGGCACCTGCAGGGTGCGCGATCCGCTCGCCGGGATCTGGACGACCCCCACCGGGTCCACCCGGATGTCCTCCGGGGCGGTCACCGTCACGCCGACGCGGACCGGGAACGGCAGGGCGTTGCGCGTCACGAGCAGGAGCGGGCTGTTGGGGCTGGCCATCGTGAAGACGCTGCCCGGCGGCAGGAGGTCGACGCGGTCGAGGGAGGCGCTCACCGTCTCCTCGAGCCGGTCGAGTCGCGCGGCGGACCGGGCCAGTGCGTCCTCGCCGGTCCCGGATCCGGGGTCCACACCGTCGCCGCCGGCCCGCCGCCCGGTCTCCGAGAGGACCCGCAGCGCGTCGGTGACCATCGGGTCGAGGTGATCCTGGGCGCCCGCGGAGGTCGGATCGGAGGTGTCGACCAACGAGCGGAGCGTGCCGACGGCCTCGAGGGCGGTGGCGATGCGCCGGTCCGCGTCGGCAGGGTCGGGCGCGCCGGGGTCGACCGCGCCCGTCGGATCCGGGGCGAGGGTCCCGTCGGGGACGGTCACGGGGCCGGTGAGGCGTTCGGTGAGCGGGAGCGCCCGCATGCGGCCGGCCGCCAGCTGGGCGCCGAGCGACTCGAGCAGGGAGCCGGCCGATTCCCCGTCGACGGTCCACACCTGGGGCGGCACGGCGAGGACGCCCTGAGCGTCCGCCGTGGTGTCCCCCGGGCCACCCGCCGCGTCGATCGCGTCCACCACCGGCGCGAGGAGGGCCGCGCGGGCGTCCTGGAGCCGGGCTGCCGGCGAGTCGGCCGTGAGCCAGTACCGGGTGGCCGGGTCCGAGTAGCGCGGGTTCTCCGGCACGTCGCCGGTCGCGGCCAGGGCCGAGCCGATCGTCGCGGAGTAGGTCAGCGCGCGCCCGGCCGCCGTGCCGGCCAGGCCCACGACCCCGGGGGGCGGCACGAGGCCGGTGTCGGTGCGGGTGGACGGCGCGGCCACCACGGCGCTGCCCGCGCCACCGCCCTGCGGGGCGAGGGCCTCGGCGGTGCCCGGCGCCAGGGTGCCCGAGGCGGGCACGACGACGTCGGGGACGGGCGCCACCCCGAGGATCCGCTCGACGGAGCCCGCGTTGTCGAGTGCCGCACGCGTGAGGTCGGTGGACCCGACCGCCGCGACGGACTCGAGACCCGCCTGCGCGGCCGGGAGGCTCACCACGCACGCGCCGTCGGCCAAGGCGCGCAGCTCGTCCAACCAGCGCGTGGCGTCCGCGGCGACGGCCTCCGGATCGGCCGGGCGCGTCGTGGCGCCGCCGGACCCGGAGTCGTCATCGCCACCGCCGCGGACCCTGGCGCCACGCGCGGAGGAGTCACCCGTGCGATCGGATCCGGCGTCGTCGGAGATCACGATGGGGCGGCCGCCCGCGATCTCGGACACGGTCCCCAGGAGCGACGGATCCACCGCCAGACACATCGAACGCCGCAGCTCCTGACCCCCGGGTCCGTCGAACGCCTCGTCGGCCGCGCGGACCAGACCGGTGAGGCGACCGGAGTCCGACAGCTCCCGCAGGAGGGAATCGTCGGTCAGCATCACCACGGGATCGGGACCCTCGACACCGGGCACCGCCGCGACCCGCGTCGGTGACGAGGCCAGCGGCCACAGCACCGTCAGCGGGACCGGCGCCGGACGCTGCTCGTCCGCCGGCGAGGGGTCGACCACCTCGTCGTCGTCGACCCCCGGCACGGTCGCCGGCCGCGGCGCCTCCAGCACGGGCAACAGGGTGCGGGCGTCGTCGAGGCGCGCGGGGGATCCGCCCGCGGGCGTGCCGTTGACGTTGACGAGCAGCGGGTAGACGCCGGGCTCGGTGAGCTGCAGGTCGGGACCCGGATCACCGGGCACGGCGCGCGCGGGCATGGAGACCCGGTACGTCACCGACGCGCCCGGCGGCACGGCCTCCGCCACGCGGACGAACTCGCCGCGCACCCCGAACGACGGTTCCGACCACACCAGCGGTTCGCGCACCGACTCGGCGTCGGCGGACCGCGGCCCGCGCTGCAGGCGCACGTCGACCGCCTCGAGCGGGGTGTCGCCGACGTTGGTGATGGTCCCCGACACCGTGACGACCGGGACGCCGGCCTCGGTGCCGACGGCGGCCCCTCCCCCGCCCCCGGCGCCCGCCGGGTCGTTCGCGCCGTCGAGGACCCGAGGGGTGAGCTCGTCGATGCTGATCCTGGCCAGTGCGGGGGCCGGATCGGGGATGTAGCCGGCGGCCGAGGCCTGCTCGGGGGTGATCGCGCGGGCCGCGGCCGGGCCCCACGCGGTGCCGACGCCCCAGCCCGGTCCGATCGCCAGTGCCGCGCACAACGCCGTCGGGACGACCGCCCGGACTGCACGCCCAACCGGCCGCCCGATCACGGCCCTGACTCCTCCGGGGAGTCGTCGCGGGGCGCGGCTGCGGAACCCGGGGCGTGACTGCGGCGGACCGGCTCCGGACCGTCGGCCCGGCGGGACGGGTCCACCACCTGCGCGTCGGCGGGCGGAGGGTTGTCGCCTGCGGCCTCGGCGCGGGCGAGCTGCGGCAACAGGGTGCGGGCGGCCTCGACCAGCCGCCGCTCGTCCGGATAGGCCAGGCGGCGGGGCAGGTCGTCGAACGGCACCCACGCGACCTCGGTGATCTCGGGGTCCTCGTCGCACAGGTCGCCGTGGTCGTAGCGGATGAGGTGGTGGTGGACGGTCTTGTGGATGCGTCGGCCCTCGGCCACGAACCAGTAGTCGATGGTGCCCAGCGCCGCCAGGACCGTGCCGTCGACGCCGGTCTCCTCGAGCACCTCGCGCCGGGCCGTCTCCTCGACGGTCTCGCCCGGCTCGATGTGCCCCTTGGGCATGGACCACAGCATGCGCCCGCGCCGGTCGAGGCGACCGATGAGCGCCACCTCGAGCCGGGACAGGTCCGGCTCGGGCCCGCTCGCGGCGCGCTCGAGACCGCGCACGACCAGCCCGCCGGCCGAGGTCTCCAGCACGGTCTTGAGGCGCTGGCCCCCGCGGGGATGGCGCGCTCCCCCGCGGCCGCCGCGGGCGTTCTTGGCGCCGCCCTTGCCGCCCTGGGCGCCCGGCTTGGCGCCGGTCTTGGGCGCGTTCTTGGCGGCCGTCTTACCGCCGGTCTTGGACCCGCCCTTGCCGCCGGCCTTCGCGGGCGGCGACGTGCGGGTGGTGTTGGCCGAGGCCGCCTGTCCCCCACCGGATCGGGACCGGGTGGAGGCGCGTGGGTGGCGGGGCGCCTGGCGTGAGGTCGCGCCGGCGGTGCCGTCGCCGGACTTCACCGTGTGGGTGGTGTCGGCGCTCTGCTGCTTCTGGGCCTCGGCCGCGCGGCCCTGCCCCCGGCCGCCGCGTCGTCCGCGGCCCCCGCGACGGCGTCGCCGGCCCTGGCGGTGCTGGCCGTCGTCGGGGGCCCCGGACTGTCCCCCGTGGGCGGCCTTCGGGCCCGACGCGCCGCCGGCACCGCCGGAGGGCTTCTGCGGGGCTGATTTCTGGGCGTCGCCCTGCCCGGACCGCTGCCCGTCGGAGCCCTTCGCTCCGGTCCGATCCGACCGATGACCTGCGGATTCACGTCCAGGGGTGCCGGGTCCGGCCGGCCGACGCGCACGACGACGCCGCGGCGCGTTGGCGCGCGGGTCGGCGGGACGATCGGCTTCGGACACCCATCGATGCTACCGGCCGGGGGTGACTTGACCGGAATCCACGGCGTGCCGTCGCCGGGCCGCGCGCGGTCAGGCCCCGAGCGCCGGCCCGACGACCCGCCACGAGTCGCGCAGCTCGCGGGAGAACAGGCCGAAGGTGTGCGCGCCGCTGGGATAGCGGTCGTAGGTGAACGGCACGCCGCCGGCCCGCAGCGCGGCGGCCATGTGGCGGGTCCCCAGGTCGGCGGCGAGCTCGGTGGGGGCGCCGATCGCGAGGGTCGCCGAACCGAACTCCGCGGCGTCGTCGGGGCCGGGGTTGCCCGGTGCGGAGGCGAGATAGAGGGCGGTGCCGCGGAGTCGCTCGGCGAGCGCGGCGGGCAGCTCGGAGTCGAGGAAGGTGTGCCAGCGGTTGACGCCGAGGACGGGGTCGGGTCGCTGCCAGTCGGTGTAGAGGCTGAACCGGCCGCCCTCGGGGCTGGCGACGAGGACGTGCTTGTCGGCGAAGAAGTCCTGGTAGTCGGTGTGGTAGGCCCAGCCGACGTGGTCCTCGCCGCCGCCGACGCCGTTGAGCAGCAGCAGCAGCGGCGCCGGGCGCGCGCTCGGCGGGAGGAGGACGAACGTCGGCACCGCCTTGTTCATGGCCGGCGACCACACGTCGGCGAGGACCTTGCGGCCCTCCACGGGCTGGACGCGCAGGACCTGCGGGCGTGCGGGGTCGGCGGGCGGCGGGGCCGTGGGTCGCGGGGCGGTGGTGAAGCCCAGGGCGGTGGAGGTGTCGACGCCGCCGGCGGACTGTGCGGCCGCCGTGGGGACGGTCCCGGGGACGACCGCGGTCAGGGTGGCCGCCGCGCCGGTCAGGGCCGCCACCGCCGCGAGGGTGACGGCGGCCGGGGCGCCGGTCCGACGGGTGGGTGACAGGCGTGGACAGGGGCGGCGACGACGAGACACGCCCGTCACTCTAAGTCACTCCTGTCACAGGGCACAGGGTGTCGGGGTGGGCGCCACGTGAGGCGGGACCGGCGACCCGGGCGCGGCTAGAGTCCGCTGTATGAGCTCTGGCCCGCCCGCGCACGCCCTGGTCCTGCGACACCGGGCCAAGCCGGGCCGTCGCGAGGATCTGATCGAGGCGTGGCGTCGGCACATGCCCGGGGCGGTACAGGCCAACGACGGGCATCGCGCCTACGTCCTGTGCGCCTCGTACGTGGACCCGGACGTGATGGTGGTGTTCCAGCACTACCGGGACGCGGCCGCCGCGCAGGAGTTCCTCGGCAACCCGGCCTACCTGCGGTATCTCGAGGAGTCGGGGGACCTGCTGAGCGGGCCGCCGGAGGTCGAGGCGGTCGAGCCGCTGTGGTCCAAGACGGCCGTGGCGGACGACTGAGACCCGCGGCGGGTCGCCAGCGCCGGTTCTCCGCCCGGCCGGGGGATGTCGGGCCCACTCGGTAAAGTCAGCGCCGTGACAGCCCGCAGACCGACCTCCGATCGCAGCGCCGCCGGCGATCGTGCCGCCTCCGACCGACACGATGCCGCGGTGTTCTCGGGTCTGCAGGACGGCCCCGGCGCCAGGCCCGATCCGGCGGAGGTCGAGGCCCGCAGGGTCCGGCTGTTGGCCGGTGCCCAGACCACCCTCAACCAGCTCGCCGACGTGCTGTCCCCGCTGGCGGCGGCGTTCGGTGAGGCCGGGCACGAGCTGTATCTGGTGGGCGGCAGCGTCCGCGACGCCGTGCTCGGGCGGCTCGGCACGGACCTGGACTTCACGACCGACGCCCGCCCGGAGGCGGTCCGGGGGATCCTCGACCGCTACGCGGACGCGGTGTGGGACACGGGGATCGAGTTCGGCACGCTGTCCGCCGTCAAGCGGGACCGCGATGGGATCGAGCAGCAGATCGAGATCACGACCTTCCGCGCGGACTCCTACGACGGGGTCACCCGCAACCCCGAGGTCGTCTACGGGGACACCCTCGACGGGGACCTCGTGCGGCGCGACTTCACCGTCAACGCCATGGCGGTGCGTCTCCACCCCGACGGCCGGCACGAGTTCGTCGACCCGCTGAACGGGATGGACGCGCTTCTGGCCGGCGTGCTCGACACCCCGGCCGCGCCCGAGCAGTCCTTCGCCGACGACCCGCTGCGCATGCTGCGGGCGTGCCGCTTCGTCTCCCAGCTGGGCTTCACCCTCGCGCCACGCGTGTTCCGGGCGATGACGGAGATGACCGCGGAGATCGACCGCATCACCGCGGAGCGGGTCCGGGCCGAGCTCGACAAGACGATTCTCGGCGACTACCCGATCGACGGCATCAACATGCTGTGCGAGACCGGCCTGGCCGACCACGTGCTGCCCGAGGTGCCCGGCATGAAGCTCGAGCGGGACGAGCACATGCAGCACAAGGACGTCTACTGGCACTCGCTGACCGTGCTCAAGCAGGCCATCGACCTCGAGCCGGAGGGTCCCGACCTCGTCCTGCGCTGGGCGGCGCTGCTGCACGACATCGGCAAGCCGGCCACCCGCGCGCCCAAGCCCGGCGGCGGCGTGACGTTCCACCACCACGAGGTGGTGGGCGCCAAGATGGTCCGCAAGCGCATGCGCGCCCTGAAGTACCCCAAGCAGATGATCGAGGACGTCTCGGGACTGGTGTTCCTGCATCTGCGCTTCCACGGGTACGGCGAGCGCCAGTGGACCGACTCGGCCGTGCGCCGCTACGTCTCCGACGCCGGTCACCTGCTCCCCCGCCTGCACCGGCTCGTGCGCGCCGACTGCACCACCCGCAACAGGCGCCGCGCGGCCAAGCTGCAGGCCAACTACGACTCGCTGGAGAGGCGGATCGCCGAGATCGAGGAGAAGGAGGACCTCGCGCGGGTCCGCCCCGACCTCGACGGCAACGAGATCATGAGTCTGCTCGGCCTCAAGCCCGGGCCCGAGGTCGGCCGAGCGTGGGCGTTCCTCAAGGAACTGCGTCTGGACCGCGGCCCGCTCGACCGGGACGAGGCCGAGGCCGAACTCCTCCGGTGGTGGGCCGAGCAGAACGGCGGGGACCAGCCGGCCGGGGGACCGGACACGGACCGGCAGAACGGCGACCCGGCGTGACCGGCGGAGCGGTCGACCGCTACCTCTCGTCGGCGGTCGGTCGCCTCGTCGTCGTCGTCCTCGCCGCCGTCGGCACGCTGCTGCACACCGTCGGCGTCCCGGGCCTGCAACAGATCCCGCCGTACCGCATCGACCTCGACGTCTACCGCGTCGGCGGACAGGTGTTCCGCGACGGCGGCGAGCTGTACGGCGAACTGCCGCAGCTCGCGCAGGGCGCGCACCTGCCGTTCACCTATCCCCCGCTGTCCGCGCAGATCTTCTCGCTGCTCACGCTGGTGCCGCTGCCGGTGGCGTCCGCGCTCGTCACGCTGGCGACCATCGCGGTGCTGGCGCTCGTCGTGCAGCTGGTGCTCACGCGCACGTGCGAGCGGCCGGCGCGCGAGCTGTGGTGGCTCACGGCCGCCGTCATGGTGGTGGCGCTATGGTTCGGCCCGGTCCGCGAGACGATCGGGTTCGGACAGGTCAACGTGTTCCTCATGGCGCTCGTGCTGGTCGATGTCATCCTCGGCCGCGGGCGGTGGTGGGGCGGGACGCTCACCGGGCTGGCGATGGCCATCAAGCTCACGCCCGCGGTGTTCCTGCTGTACTTCTTCCTGCGGCGGGACTGGCGTGGGCTGGCCACGGCGGTGGTGTCCGCGCTGGCGTTCACCGGCCTCGGCCACCTGCTCGCGCCTGACGACTCCGCCCGCTACTGGAGCTTCGCCATCCGTGATCCCGAGCGGATCGGCGGCCTCGCGTTCACCTCCAACCAGTCGGTGAACGGCGTCGTCTACCGGCTCGGCCTCGAGGACACCGCCGCGTCGATCGTGTGGTTCCTCGTGGCCGCGACGATCGGGTTGGGGATCGCGTGGGTCGCGTGGCGTCTGCTGCGGTCTGGTCAGGAGGTCGCCGCTGCGGTGGCGGTGGGTCACGTCGCGCTGTTCTGCTCGCCCGTGTCGTGGGGCCACCACTGGGTGTGGGCGGTGCCGGCGGTCGTGCTCGCGCTGGTGTGGGCCGACCGTGCGGGGCGGCGGGGCGACCGCGACGAGCGCCTCTGGCTGGGCCTCGCCGCCAGCGGCGTGGTGATCTTCCTGGCGACTCCCCAGTGGTGGGTGCCGAACAGCGAGGGCCGCGAGCTGGGCTGGAGCCCGGTCGAGCACCTCGTCGGCAACGCCTACCTCATCTGGGCGCTGGTGTTCCTGGTGGTGCTCGGGCTGCGGGCGGCCCGCCTGGGCCGGCCCGATCTGGGCGGCGACCCCCGCCAGCCCGTGGTGCTGGACCGCGCGCTAGCCCGCTGACCGCGCCTCCCCCGGGCTGCGCGGCCCGGCCGGTTCCGCCGGCTGCGCGCCGCTGGCCTGGCCCGGCCGGCCGCTGCTCGCCGCGCCGGCCCCCGGTCCGCCCG
>NZ_BCSW01000007.1 GCF_001571065.1 Dietzia cinnamea NBRC 102147 | reverse complement strand
CTAGGCATCGGACCTCGTGGACCGGCCCGCGGCCACCGCGTCGGCGTGGACCACCTCGTCGTCGTCACCGGATCCCGCGCGGTCCCCGGCTCCGCGGGGACCGTCCGCGCCGACGTCCTCCAAAGCCGACCCCTCGACGTCCACCGAGGGCAGGATCCGGTCGAGCCAGCGCGGGATCTTCCACGCGTTCTCCCCGAGCAGGAACATCACCGCGGGGATGATCGTCATTCGGACGACGAAGGCGTCGAACAGCACGGCCACGGCCAGCGCGAAGCCCATCACCTTGATGAACTGCTCGTCGATCGTCATGAACGCGGCGAACACGCTGGTCATGATGAGCGCGGCCGCGGTGACCACGCGCGCACCGTGCTTGAAGCCGTTGGACACGGCGTTCTGCGCGGTCTTGCCGTGGACCCAGCCCTCGCGCATGCGGGTGACGAGGAAGACCTGGTAGTCCATCGCGAGGCCGAACACGATGCCGATGAGGATGATCGGCAGGAAGCTGATGATCGGCTGCGGGTCGGAGACGATGCCGCCCCAGCCCTCCTGCCACAGCGCGACGGTGAGGCCGAAGGTGGCGGCCACCGACAGGCCGAAGCCCAGCGCCGCGATGAGCGGCACCCAGATGGAGCGGAACACCAGCATGAGCAGGATGAACGCCAGCGCCAGGACGATGCCGACGTACGGCAGGAGCACCTCGGACAGTCGCTCGGAGATGTCCTCGTAGATCGGGGTGACGCCGGTGACGGAGTAGGTGCCGCCGGTCTGCTCCTCGAACTCGCCGATGCCCGCGCGGATGCTGTCCAGCACCGTGGCGGCCTGCTCGTCTGTCGCCCCGTACTCGGGCGTGATGAGCACCTGAGCGGCGTCGCCGGCCTCGTTGGACTCGATGATCTGCGCGTTGCGGACGCCGTCCACCGCCTGGATGTCCTCGACCGCGGTGGCCCACGCGGCCGGACGCTCCTCCGCCGGGACCTCGAGGGTGTCGACGAGGGCGATCATCGGCGCGTTGCGGCCGGGGCCGAACGCCTCGGCCGTGAGGTCGTACGCGGTGCGGTTGGGGGTGCCGGGCGACATCGTGCCGTCGGACGGCATGGCGAGCCGCAGCTGCGCGGCCGGGATCGCGAGCAGGCCCAGGAGCACCACGGCGACCACGGCGTGCAGGATCGGGTGCTTGCGAACGCGGCGGACCCAGGTCAGGCCCATCGTCGGCTTCTCGTCCTCCGGGTCCGGCGCCTTGACGACCGGGACGCGGGCGCCGAAGACCTTGGTGCCGACGGCGCCGAGGACGGCCGGCAGCAGGGTGATCGCGACGAAGACGGCGATCGCGACGGTCGCGGCGGCGGACAGCGCCATCGCCGTGAGGAACGGGATGTTGATGATCGACAGCGCGGCGAGCGCGATGAGCACGGTCAGGCCGGCGAACACCACGGCGGAACCGGCCTTGCCCACCGCGAGCCCGGCGAGGTGGGCGCGCTCGCGGAACGGGATGGTCTTGAGTTGCTGCGCCAGCTCCCTGGGCTCGAGGTCGTTGCCGCCGATGTGTTTGACGAGCTCGGTGCGGAAGCGCGAGACGATGAACAGGGCGTAGTCGATGCCCACGGCGAGGCCGATCATCGACGCCAGGGTCGGCGTGAAGTTGCTGATCGTGTCCGTGAAGGAGGTGGCGGCGAAGATGCCGGCGATGCCGATGCCCACACCCACCACGCCGACGAGCAGGGGCAGGCCCGCCGCGATGAGCGAGCCGAACGTGATGGTGAGGATGACGGCGGCCACGGCGATACCGATGATCTCGCCGGTCGCGCTGATCTCGGAGGTCTGGAACGCGTTACCCGAGTAGGCGATCGTCAGGCCGTCCTGATGCTCCGCGACGAGGTCGGCGAAGGCCTCGCGGTCCTCGGCCTCGACGTTCATCGTGGTCTCGGCGTCGAACTGCACCTGGAGCGTGCCGGTCGTCCCGTCCTCGCTCAGCGGGCTGAGCGCGGCGAGGTCGGCGTCGATCTGCTCCTGCGGGATGCCCTGCGCGGCCTTGGCCTCGGTCATCTGCTGACGCATGCCCTCGGCGGCCATCACCGGGCTGACGATCGCCTCGGTGCCGGTGAGGAAGTCCAGTTCCCGCACCTCGGCGAGGAAGGCGTCGACGTCCTCCGCGACGGCCGGATCGGTGAGGGTGCTGCCCTCGGGTGCCCGGATGACGACGGTGCCCGTCGGCGCGTCGAGCTGGCTGGGCGAACCCGGGAACCGCTCCTGGATCGCCTCCTGCGTCTCGATCGACTCGAGGCCGGGGATCTCGAAGCTGCTGGTGGTCTGCTGCGACAGGGTGGCGGCGGCCGTGCCCATGCCCGCGATGATGAGCAGCCACGCGACGATGAACCGCCACCTGTGCAGGTAGGCCGACCGGCCGATGCGGTAGAGAAATGACGCCATGCGCTTGGCTCCTCGGGGCGTGGGTGCAACTCGCGAACCCTCGCAGTTTTGCACGGACTCTGCACGATTGCACAGTCTGTGCAAGGTTGTGTGGCGGACGACACCCCGCGCGGTCGTCCCCGGCCGCGGGGGGCGACTCTCCGGGAGGATAGGGTTACCTAACCCCCTGCCGAAGGAGTACGAGTGGCCCGCGATCGCCAGCCCCCCGCCCCGATCGTCCTGACGGTGTTGCGCACCGAGACGGTGACCGCCCACCTGGTCCGGGTGATCCTGGGTGGCGAGGGCTTCGATTCGTTCGCCGCCCGCGCGGACACGGACAGCTACGTCAAGATCGAGCTTCCCCACGCCGGCGAGACGGTCGTGCGGACGTACACCGTGCGGCGATGCGACCCGGTCGCGCGGGAGGTCTGGATCGATTTCGTCGTTCATGGTGACGCCGGAGTGGCCGGCCCGTGGGCGTGCTCGGTCACCCCGGGCACGCAGGTCGCGCTGCGCGGCCCGGGCGGCGGCTACCGTCCGGACCCGGAGGCCGACTTCCACCTGTTGGCCGGGGACGAGACGGCGGTGCCGGCCGTCGCCGCGGCGTTGGAGTCGCTGCCGGAGGACGCCGTGGGCGCGGTGTTCCTGGAGGTCGGGGGCGACGACGACGAGGTCGACCTCGTCGCGCCGGCGGGTGTGGAGGTCACCTGGATCCACCGCGGGACCCCCTCGACGGACGCCGGCCCGGGGCTGATCGACGGCGACGCTCCGCTGGTCGGCGCGGTGCGTGACCTGCCGTGGCCGGGCGGCGACGTGCAGGTCTTCGTCCACGGCGAGGCCGAGACGGTCATGAAGCACCTGCGGCCGTACCTGCGACGCGAGCGCGGCGTGCCCGCCGCCCGGGCGTCGATCTCCGGTTACTGGCGGCGCGGCCGGACCGAGGAGGGCTTCCGCACCTGGAAGCGCGAACTGGCCGAGTCGGAGGAGGGCCCGCAGCCCGTCAGGTGAGTCCGGGCTCATCGTGTCGGGGCGACCCGGTACCCTCATGTGCCAGCACCGTTCACGCATCCGGCCCCTCGCGTACCCACCCGGGAGGCCCAGACGGCACAGACAAGGCATGGCACATGGCATTCACACGCGCGAAGCTGTTCACCGGACTGGTCGCCACCTCGGCTCTCGTCCTCGCAGGTTGCTCGGGCGGCGGTGACGACGCCTCCGGCGATGGTGGCGAGTCCTACCGCATCGGCATCAACCAGCTCGTCCAGCACCCGGCTCTGGACTCGGCCACGGCCGGGTTCAAGGAGGCATTCTCCGAGGCCGGCGTCGAGGTCGAGTTCGACGAGCAGAACGCCAACGGCGAGCAGGCCACCGCGCTGACCATCGCCCAGCAGTTCGCCGCCGACGACCTGGACCTCACCCTCGCGGTGGCCACTCCGGCCGCGCAGGCGATGGCCCAGAACATCATCAACATCCCGCTGCTGTTCACCGCGGTCACCGACCCGGTCTCGGCCGAGCTGGTCGACTCGATGGAGGAGCCGGGCTCCAACGTCACCGGCACCTCGGACGCCGCTCCCATCGAAGAGCAGCTCGAGCTGCTCAAGCAGCTCGTCCCGGACGCCGAGCGTGTCGGCGTCGTGTACGCCTCCGGCGAGGTCAACTCGCAGGTCCAGGTGGACCAGGCCGAGGAGGCCGCCGGTCCGCTGGGGCTGGAGATCGTCACCCAGACCGTCACCACCGTCAACGAGATCCAGCAGGCCGTCGAGGCGCTCGGTGACGTCGACGCGATCTACGTGCCGACCGACAACATGGTCGTGGCCGGCATCGCCTCGCTCGTCCAGGTCGCCGAGGACAAGCAGATCCCGGTGATCGCCGCGGAGGAGGGCACCGTCGAGGGCGGCGCCGTCGCCACCCTGGGCATCGACTACACCGAGCTGGGCCGCCAGACCGGTGAGATGGCGCTGCGCATCCTGCGCGACGGCGAGGACCCGGCCACGATGCCGGTCGAGACCGCGACCGAGTTCACCTACGTGGTCAACGAGGCCGCGGCCGAGCGTCAGGGCGTGACCATCCCCGAGGACATCCTCGCCGAGGCTGATCGCAAGTGATCGGGGCCGTCGAGGTAGGCCTCATCTACGGGGTCATGGCGTTGGGGGTCTTCCTGACCTTCCGCGTCCTCAACTTCCCCGACCTCACCGTCGACGGCAGTTTCACCACCGGCGCCGCCACCGCGGCGATGGGGCTCCTCGCCGGCTGGAACCCGGTGCTCGCGACCCTCGCGGGCTTCGGCACCGGGTTCCTGGCCGGCACGGTCACCGGCCTGCTGCACACCAAGGGTCGGATCGACGGACTACTCGCCGGCATCCTCACCATGATCGCCCTGTGGTCCGTCAACCTGCGGATCATGGACGGGGCCAACGTCCCGCTGCTGCGGCAGGACACGGCGTTCACGCCGCTGCGTGAGGCCGGCATCCTCGGCACCTGGGGCGGCGTCGCCGTCCTCGCGGTGGCCGTCATCCTGCTCGGCCTGGTCGTGTTGTGGTTCCTCACCACCGACCTCGGCCTGTCCATCCGGGCGACCGGTGACAACGGCCCGATGATCGCCTCCTTCGGCGTCTCCACCGACTTCACCAAGACCCTCACGCTGGCCCTGTCCAACGGGTTCGTGGGCATGTGCGGCGCGCTCATCGCGCAGTACTCGGGCTTCGCCGATATCTCGATGGGCATCGGCCTCATCCTCGTCGGCCTGGCGTCGGTCATCCTGGGTCAGGCGATCCTCGGCCAGCGTCGCCTGTGGCTGGCCGTGTTCGCCGTAGTCGTGGGTGCGATCCTCTACCGCCTCATCATCTTCGCGGCGCTCGAGGTGGGCCTGAACCCCAATGACATGAAGGCCATCACCGCCCTGCTCGTGGTCATCGCGCTGCTGCTGCCTCGCTGGAAGTCCGTGGGTGGCCGGTTCGGGCGCAAGCCGACCACCCCGGTCGCGGCCAACGAGCGGGCCGTGGCCGGGGTCGGTGCCGCGGTCGATCCGGGCCCCGGCACGTCCGCCGACGCGGCCGCCACCGGGTCCGCCGCCCCCGGCTCTACCGCCCCCGGCACCAAGGAGGTCTGACGATGCTGTCCGTCACCGGAGTGTCCAAGACCTTCTTCCCGGGCACCGCGAACGAGCGCCGGGCGCTCAACGACCTCACACTGACGCTCGGCGAGGGCGACTTCGTCACCGTGATCGGCTCCAACGGCGCGGGGAAGTCGACCCTGCTCAACGCCGTGTCCGGCAAGCTGCCGGTGGACACCGGTGCGATCGACATCGACGGCGTGCGCGTCAACCGTCTGCCCGACCACAAGCGCGCCAAGTACATCGGCCGCGTGTTCCAGGACCCGCTCGCCGGGACCGCCCCGAACCTCACCATCGAGGAGAACCTGTCGCTGGCGCTGCTCCGCGGTCAGCGTCGCGGTCTCGGGCGTGGGCTGAGCAAGAAGCGGCGCGGGCGGTTCGGCGAGCAGCTCGCCATGCTCGAACTGGGCCTCGAGGACCGTCTCACCGCCAAGGTGGGGCTGCTGTCGGGCGGTCAGCGGCAGGCACTGTCGCTGCTCATGGCGGGCTTCACGCAGCCGCGCATCATGCTGCTCGACGAGCACACCGCGGCCCTCGACCCGCAGCGCGCGGAGCTGGTCACGTCGATCACCGAGCGCATCGTCCGCGAGGGCGGCCTCACCACGCTCATGGTCACGCACAACATGGAGCAGGCCATCCGCCTGGGCAACCGGCTCATCATGATGCACGAGGGCCGGATCGTGTACGAGGCCGATGACGCGACCAAATCCAAGCTCACGGTGCAGGACCTGCTGCGCGAGTTCACCAACATCAAGGGCGCGACCCTGTCGGATCAGGCCTTCCTCGGCTGAGCCACCCGCGTGGAACGCCGACGCCACGCGCCGGCCCACTCCATCGACAAGAGCGTTCCGCACACCCCCACTCGGGAATCGTGTGCGGGACGCTCTTCTCGTCGCGCTGCCCCGCGCCCGCGCCGCTCAGTCACCGGTCGCGCCGGGCACGGCCTCCCAGCCGTCGCCGACTCTGCGCACCAGGCCCATCTGCTCGAATTTCTCGAACCAGCCCGGCGCGGGCCAGCTCCCCCACCGCGCGGCGTAGTGCGCGCCGTTGCGCAGCAGGTCGGTCAGGTGGTCGACCGGCGGATCAGCCACCGGGTGCCACCGGTGGTACGCGTGCGCGCCGGCCACCAGGATCACCGGCACGCGCCGGTGGAGCAGCCTGCGGCCGAAGTCCGTGTCCTCGGCGCCGTACCCGGTGAAGGCCTCGTCGAACCCACCGAAGTCCGCGCGCAACCGGAGCCAGAGGCCCGGCCGCACGGCGAACGACAGCGACCAGAACATCCCGAACTCGTCGGGCTCCAGTCGCCGCGTGCCGCGGGAGGGGAACGGTCGGGCCGGGTGCGGGTTGGTGAACGCGGGCAGGTCGGCCGGATCGGGCGCTCCGGCGGACTCCGGAAGGTAGGTCACCGGCCCGAGTCCCACGGCGCCGTCGGGGATCTCGGAGTACCGCCGACCCAGCTCGGGGCCGGGCATGCAGTCCACGTCGAGGAAGACGATCAGGTCGGCTCCCAGTTCGGCCGCCCGGTCGCCACCGAGGTTGCGGCTGCGGGCGATCGGCAGGTCGGGGCCGGCGGGCAACTCCACGATCTCGACGCCCTCGGCGGAGAGCTCGGCGGCCAGATCCCGACCGCCGGGCCTGTCGGGCAACACCACCACGTGCCGGGCACCGGGCAGGTGCGCGGCCATCGCGCGGCGTTGGGACCTCAGGTGTTCGGCGCGGCCCGGCGTGCAGACCGTCACCACGGCGATCGACGCCGCGGTGGTCATCGCGCCGCTCCGACCGTCGGCTCCGCGGGCCGCTCGACTCCGTTTTCCCGCCCCTCGGCCACCGCCTCGAGGACGCCGGCCAGCCGCTCGGCGGCGCCGTCGACCTCCCACGTCTCGCGCAGCCCGGACCCCGCGCCCGACGAGGAGCGGGCGACCTCGAGGGTGCGCCGGACGGCTCCCACCAGCTGGTCGACCGGGTCATCGCGGCGCACGACCTCGGCCAGGCCCAGCCGGGCGAGGGTCGCGGCGGTGGCGTCCTGCTCGCCGAAGGGCCGTTCCTCCGGTGCCACGACGACGTGCGCGTCGGCGGCGGCGAGGTCGGCGATCGAGCTCTGCCCGGCCGCGCTGATCACCACGTCGGCGCGGCACAGCTCGTCCCACGGGTCGGCCACCCAGCGGCCGCCGGGACCGCCGAGGGAGATCCAGTCGACCTCACCGAGCTCGTCGCGCACGGCGTCCCACCGTCGATCGTGGCCGCCTCCGCCGGAACCGCGCAGGTGCAGTACGCGGGGCCGCTCCCCGTGGCGCTCGCCCGGACGCGGACCGGCGCCCGGGTCCCGACCGGCGAACCGTGAGACGCCGCCGACGGGCACGAGCGGACGCGTGGCCCCGGCGGGCACGGGTGCGCCGGCCGCGCGGGGCCACCCGGCGACCAACGCCGAGCAGACCCCGTGGGCGAGCAGGTGCGGGGCGTCGTCGCGGCGGCCCGGCAGCACGGTGGAGACCACTGGCGTACCGGTGAGCCGGGCGCCGACCGTCACCTCGACGGAGATGTCCGACCAGAACACGGTCGGCGCGTGGCGGTCGATCCACTCGGCGAGCACGGCCATCCGGCGGCGCAACCCGTCGTGGCGCAGCGGGACCCAGTGCAACCGCCCCCCGGCGGTCGGGTCCGGCCCCGCGCCGTCTCCTGACCCGCCGACGTCCAACGGCAGCGAGACGACCCGGACGCGCCCGGGATCGGGAACAGCATCGTCGCGAACGCGGGCGGAGGTGAGGATGGTGACCTCGTCGTCGAGCGCGGCGGCCACCGACAGCGCCCGCTGCACGTGCCCACTGCCGTGGTGGTGGGCGTAGATCCCGATCACGACGCCACGCCCATCAGTAGTGCCCGGAGTCGCTCCTCGAGGGCGTCGATGCGGGCGTCGTGGGAGAACGCGGCGGCAGCGGCGCGGGCGGTCGCGGCCCGGTCGAGGGTGAGCGCGGCCGGGATGCCGGCGGCCAGCGCGGACGCCGGGTCGTCGCCGGGGTCGACGAGGATCACGCCGGGTTGCCCGCGCATGATCTCGCGGATGCCGCCGCGCGCCAGGGCGACGACCGGGGTGCCGCACGCGAGCGCCTCCACGGCGGTCAGTCCGAACGGCTCCTCCCAGCAGGGGGTCACCAGGGCGACGGCCGCGCTCGCGACCAGCGGCACCAGCGCGTCGCGGCCCAGCGGACCGTGGTAGCGCACGAGGTCACCGGCCTCGCTCAGCCGGGGTCCGAGGACGCGCCGCATGTACCGGTCGTCACCGACGCGGCCGGCGAGGTCGAGGGGCATCCCCGCGAGCCGCGCTGCCTCGATTGCCAGGTGCGGGCCCTTCTCGGGCACGATCCGGCCGGTCCACACCGCGCGGGGCGCCGCACCCCGCCGCGAGTCGGACCCGGTCTCCCGGGGCCGCCAGGTCACGAGCTCGACGCCGTTCGGCAGGACGTCGGCCCCCTGCGGGACCCGCCAGGTGCCGAGGACGGATCGGCTCACGGCGAGCACGTGGCCGGTGGCCTCACCGAGCTGGTCGAACGCCTCCTGCATGGGCTCGAGCCGCGGGCAGTGCAGCGTGGTGATCATGGGCGTGCCCATCTCGGCGGCGCGTACGAGCGGGACGTGGCTGAGACTGTGGTTGAGCACCACGTCGTAGCCGGCCACGGCGACGTGGTCCATGAGTCGTTCGAACTCGAGGGAGTCCGCCTCGTAGCCGCCGGGCGGGTAGTAGCTGTCGCCGCGGCCGGCCGCGGTGGCCATGGCGGTGAACTCGAACCGCGGGTCGTGCCCGTCGCTGCCGGTGGCCGCGTACAGGGTCACCCGGTGACCGCGGGCGCGCAGGGCCCGGACCTCCTTGGCCACGACCACTTCGAGCCCACCGGCGTACGGCTCCCGTATGGGGAACCGGGACGGCCCGATCACGGCGATGTCCAGACGCTGCTCGCTACGGTCGTCCACAGCCCCCCTCGTCCTCTCGTGGCACCCGACCGGTCCGGGCGCTGCCAGAACATTGAATAGTGTCCTGTCGGGGGCCCCCGCGCCACCGCTGCGGCACCGGCGGGTCACCCCCGTCGCACCATCCGACCGTCACCAGCCCGCGATGATCCGCTCGAGCCGCACACCGTCGCCGTCGCCTCCCAGGCTGCGGACCCCGACGCCCGCCGCGGCGATCGATTGCGCCACGGGAGGACGCTCGCCCCACTCCTGCTCGCGCGCCAGGGCCCGGGAACTGCGAATGTCCGCGAGGGTGCGCCCCTCGTCGTCGTCCAGGGTCACGCTCCCCTCGGGCGGGCACAGGGCGCGCAGCCGCCGCGCGTCGAGCGCCCCGAGCGCGCAGGGACGGTGGATGTCGACGAGGACGGGGGGACGACGACGAGGACCCGCCCCCGGCGTCCCGGGGAGCCACCACGGGCTGCGCGGGCGGAGGTCCACGCGTGGGTCGTCGGCGAAGAGTTCGGCGATCACGGCGGCGTCGGATGTGGCGGGGTCGACGGTCACCGCGACATCACCCCAGGTGAGCAGGGATGCGCAGGTGGCGGCGGCCGTGCCGGTCCCGCCGAACGCCGGATCGGCGGCGTGGACGTGGACGGCGATCGAGGGCAGCGCGTAGATCCCGCCGGCCGGTCGGGTGAGCGTCGACGCGATGAGCGGGGCCAGGCGAGCGGTCTCGGCGTTCTTCTGGGTGAGGTGGGCTGAGCCGTCGTGGCGGCGGCCGGCGTCGGCGCGGTCGTCCCCGGGTCGCTCGGCCGTGTCGGCGCGGCCGGACCAGTCGAGGCCGTCGTGCCAGGCCACGGCGTCGGGGACGTACAGCAGGTGGCCGCCGGCCTGCTGGCAGCGCCAGGCGAGGTCCCAGTCCTCGCCGCCGTAGCCGACGATGTCTGGATCGAAACCGCCGGCCAGGTCGTAGAGGCGGCGGTGCAGGCCGCACACGGCGGACAGCACGCCGCGCCACAGGTCCTCGCCCCGGGTGAGGTTCGCGGTCTCGGCGTAGTAGGCGGCCGGCCACTCGGGGTCCGGGAGGATCTCGGCGGGCTCCACTTCTTCTGTGGGGTGCGGAAAGCGCCCGTACCGACGCCGCCCCACCACCAGCAGATCGGGTCGGCCCTCCAGCGCCTCGCACATCGCGGCGACGTAACCGGGCCCGGGGACCGTGTCCCCGTCGAGGAAGAGCAGGAGCTCACCGTCGCCGGCCTCCGCACCCAGGTGGCGTGCGGCGGAGGCACGGAAACCGCGATCGTCCTGCCGCACGACGGTGACGTCGGGCGGGACCGTCGGCGGGGTGGGCGAGCCGTCGTCGGCGACGATCACCCGCAGCGTGCCCCGGTGGTCGAGTCCGGTCTGGCCGCGGAGGGCGGCGAGGATCCGGTCGAGCATGCGCTGGTCGCGGTAGTACGGGATGACCACGTCGATGCCGCCGCGCACGGGGACGCTCCGTGTCATGCGAGCCCCCCGGGTCCCGTCGGCCACTGCGCCCACGCCGCGCGGTACGCGCGTCCGAGTTCCTCGATCCCCGGCGGCGGGGGCGGGATGCGTGTGGGCGAGGGATCGCCGAGCAGTCGCCGGAGGTCGCCGGCGAGGTCGGTGCCGTCAGTGATGAGCAGGGAGCCGGGGCGGTCGTGTTCCATCTCGCGGATGTAGTCCGAGTCCCAGACCAGGGGGCGCCGGCCGGCCGCGGCCCACGTGCCGAGCGACCCGGACGCCGACACGTTGCGGAACAGGGCGACGGGCACCGTCACCTCGCCGAGCACGCGGGCGAGGTCCTCGTCGTCGACCCGTCCCGTCACCTCGGCGCGCCCACCGGCGGCGCGGACGGTCTGCAGCGCGGCGTCGACGTAGTCGTCGTGCCCGTCAGCGGGGGCGCCCAACAGCCGTAGAGTTATGTCGGCGTCACCCCCAGCGGCCAGGGCGGCGACGGCCTCGGCGACCATGTCGACGGCCTTGCCCGGGTGCAGGAACCCGAACACCCCGACCGACCGCGCGTCAGGGCTGAGGTCGGCGGGCGGCCCGAGGGCCGGGACCGGCAGCGGGATGACGGCGTCGACGGCGATGCCGGCGTCCGCGCAGAGGCGCCGCTCGTGCTCGGAACTCACCACGACCAGCCCGGCGGCCCGCGCGATGCACTGGTAGGCCCGGGTGCGGCGGCGGCACCGCTCGGCACCCTCCGCGAGCTGGGGCACGTCGTGGAGGGTCACGCTGACGGGCCGGTCCGCGGCGAGTGCCTCCACAGCCGCAGCGGCCTCGTCGGGCGTGCGGCCGAACAGCGGGTCGGTGATGTGCAGGTGCACTGGTCCGCGCCCCCGCCCCGCCAGCGCGGCGGGCACCGCGGCCACCTCCCGGACCTCGAGGACCGGCGTGCCCGCGGCGCGCGCGCTGTCCACGGCGAAGCGGGTCACCCCGTGCTCGGGCGGGCCGAGGGCGATGGTCAGCGGGGCTCCGGGGTCCGGGGCGGGATCCGCGGCGCCGGGGCTCGGAGCGGCGGAGCCCGGGGCCGTCATCGCAGCCCCAGCAGGTCGATGCGGTCGGCGTGGCGGCGCAGGCCCTCCTCGACCACGCCCGGCGTGGCCGTATACCAGGCCAGATGCGCGTCGATGATCTCCCGAGTGCGCACCGGCACGCCGTCGACGAGCCAGTCGCCCGAGGCGGTCCCATCGAATCCGGTCACGCCGAGTGCGCGGGCCGCGGCAGGCTCCACGGGTGCGCGTGTGGAGCCGAGGGGCTCGCGGTCACCTATCCGCGGCGGGTCGGTGAGCACCCCCGCGGGCAGCCGCTCGAGGATGCGCTCGAACACCGTGGCCAGCGTGTGCCGGTCGGGGTGGTTGATCGTGTGCCAGCGCGGGAATACGTCGAGCAGGTCGGAGGCGGTCAGCGT
Source organism: Dietzia cinnamea NBRC 102147 (assembly GCF_001571065.1). Classification (GTDB taxonomy): domain Bacteria; phylum Actinomycetota; class Actinomycetes; order Mycobacteriales; family Mycobacteriaceae; genus Dietzia; species Dietzia cinnamea. Next base: position 94,614 of record NZ_BCSW01000007.1, on the reverse strand, counting down.
GCCGTGCGCCTGCTCGCGGACCCGCAGCGCCTCGACCGACTCGCGGCCGGCGGTCCGGGCCTGCTCGGCGGTCGGCACGGCCTCGAGCACGCCGCGGTCGCCGGTCGCGGCGGCGAGGATCGTGCGCAGGTCGTGGTACGGCGCGAGGGGCGGGGTCAGCGACCGGTCGCGAGGCGGCCGGACCAGCACCTGGTACGGATGCAGGCCGGCGTAGCGCAGGACGGGGACGAGGACGACCGTCGCCGAGGGCGGCAGATGCGCAGCGAGCTGGCGGTGCCCGAGCGGCAGGTCGCGGTAGTCGTCGCGGACGGGCTGGACGATCAGCACGTCCGTGCGCGCGAGATCGGCATGCAGGCCGGGCAGGTCGGCGGCCGTCATCTCGTACACCGGCCGCACGTCCACGACCCGGACCTCGTCCGAGGAGCGCAGCAGGTCGCGGTAGACGTCGGCCTGGCAGTTGCCGATCACCATGACGGTCGGCCGGTCGGGGGTGCTCACCGCGTCGACAGTAGTAGGCCCCGGGTCACGGCGCCGGGGACGCATGGCACGGTGACGAGGTGAACTCTGGCGCCTCCCCCGCCCCGACGATGCGGGTCCGCTCCGTGCCCGCCGGGCACGACTACGTCCGCCACTCCCTCGGAGGCGCCGCCGACGTCGTCGCGCTCGACGACCCGGTGCTCGACCCTGCCGAACCCTCCCGGTGGTGGCCGCATCCCGCGCTGGAGGCGGCCGAGCGGCCCGAGGTCCTCGACGGCGCCGACCTGGTGCACTTGCACTTCGGGTACGAGCACCGCACGCCCGATCAGGTCGCGGGGTTCGTCTCGGCTCTCCGGGCCCGGGCGATGCCGCTGGTGGTGACCGTCCACGACCTGACCAACCCCCACGAACCGGACCCCGCCGCGCATCTCGAGCGCACCGGTCATCTCGTCCGCGGGGCCTCCGCAGTCCTCACTCTGACCGCCGGCGCCGCCGCGAAGATCCGGGAGCGGTGGGGCGTCGACGCCCGGGTCATCCCGCATCCACGCCTCGTACCGGCCGGGGTCACCGAGCCGCTGCGCCGGGAGCGGGTCGGCGGGCGGTCCCGCCGCACCGTGGGGGTAGTGCTCGGCACCCTGCGGGCGGGCGTCGCGGCCGAGGAACTGCTGCCCGCGCTGGCCGAGGCGCTGCCGCAGGACACCCGGCTGGTCGTGATGATCCGCGCCGACGCCCTCGCCGCGGCCCGTGAGTCCGACCACCCCCGGCACCGGGTCGCGCTGGCGCTGGACCGCCTCGCGGCCCGCCCCGAGGTGGAGGTGCGGCCGCACGGCCACCTGCCGGAGTCCGAGCTGTGCGCCGCGCTCGCCGGGTTCGACGCCCTGGTGCTCCCGCACCGGCACGGGACGCATTCGGGGTGGCTGGAGCTCTGCCGCGACCTGGGCCTGCCGCCCGTCGTCCCCCGCATCGGATGCCTGGTCGAGCAGTGGGGGCACGCCGTCGCCTCGTACGACCCCGCCTCACCCGACGCCGCCGAACTCCGGGAGTCACTGGGCACCGCGCTCGGAGGCCCGCCCGTCCCCGAGCGGGCGCCCGACGCCGAGGACGCCGCCGTCGCGGCCACCCACGCAGCGATCTACCGCGCAGCGCTGGACCTCACCCAGGACGCTGACGCCAGGCATCGTCGTTTGTGACCACTCGCCGCGCGCGGCGTCAGCCCTCCTGCCGGCGGACCATCTCGCCGATCCACTCGGGCACGTACGGCGAGGTGCAGCCGCGCGGCGTCGGGTAGTCCCGCAGCACCCCCAGCCGCTCACCGATCTCCAGCGCCCGCCCGCGCAGCTCCGGGTGGTGGATGCCGATCTGCGCCAGGCAGGTGTTCATCTCCCACTGCAGCCGCTCGTGGGCGTCGGCCATCTCGGCCTCGATCACGTCCAGCAGCGCGGGCAGGTCCAGCCCCTCCGGCTTCTTGACCACGCGGTCGGCGGTGAGCGCCCAGCCGGCGGAGGCCACGACCGGGTCGGCGTCGTCCAACCACGCCACGCGCAGGTCCTCGGCGTGCGGGCCCTTCATCACCACGTAGCCCACCAGCCAGTCGTGGACCTTCCGGGTGCGGGCCTGGCGCAGCATGGCGTCGAGCTCGTCGGCGGAGAGCTCCTTCGGCCGACACACGAGGATCGCCAGCAGCCGCGCGGCCGAGTCGCCGGTCGCCCACAGCTCGACCGCCAGGGGCTGGTTCTTCTTCACCCGCTTGGCCACCGCGCGAAGCTTGGTGAGGTTGACCGCGTGGTCGTCGCCGTGCCGGGCGTTGACCTCCCGGATCCGGGCGTCCTCGAGCCCGGCGAGCTCGGCCATCACCTCGTCGAGCGTCGGCGTTGTCATCGTCGTCATCGTCGTCGTCCTCTCCCTCCCGGGCGCGCCCGCCGCCACGCACGCCGGCCCCCGCCGCGCGGGGCGTCCCTATACTCGCCGGGGTGCGCCTGTGGAGCATCCATCCCGACCTGCTCGACCGCGCCGCGCTCGTCGCCGGGTGGCGCGAGGGGCTCCTGGCCCAGAAGGTACTCCGCGGGCTGACGAAGGGCTATCGCGCGCATCCGCAGCTCGAGCGGTTCCGCACGCTCGCCGACCCGGTCGCGGGGATCGCCACGTGGCTGCACGGTCTCGCCGACGCCGCCGACGCGCGCGGGTATCGGTTCGACCGCACGCGCGTCGTCCTGCCGCCCGGGCCCGAGCGCCTGCCGCTCACCGACGGCCAGCTCGCGCTGGAGTGGGCGCACCTGCGGGCCAAGGTCATCGAGCGCGACCCGCCCTGGCTGGACCGGCTCGTCGCCCCGCGGCCGCACCCGATGTTCGACCTGATCCCGGGCCCGGTGGCGGCCTGGGAGCGCGCTGACCAGCCCGAGGAGTGACCGTGTCCCGACCGACCCGCGTCCCGTTGCCCGCGTTCGTCGCGCCCGCCGCGGTGTCCACGACGCTCGCCCTGCGCCCCATCCGTCGGCCGTTCGCCGCCGCCACCGCGGGGTGGGTGGCGAGCCTGCCGGCGCTCGAGGTGCCGCTGCACATCGGCGCGCTCGTGGGCGCGACCACGGCGAGCGCGCTGGCCCGCGGGGAGCGGCGTCCGTCCGACGTGGTGGGTGCGGGGATGGCCGCGTTGACCTGCGCGGGGCTGGGGGCCGTGCTCGCCCGCCACCTCGCCGCGGGGCCCGCCCTGGACCGCGCGCTGCGGGAGGGGGCGCCGCGGAACGGCTCGGAGGGCCGCGAGACGGCGACGACGACGAGCTCCGCCCCACGCCACCGCACGCCCTGGCCGACGGTGCTGGCCCGTCCGTGGCCGCTGCCTCCGCACGGGGTGCGGGCCCGCCGGGGCATGGTCTACGGTCCGGACCCCGTGGCGCACCGATTCGATCTCTACACCCGTGCAGACCTCCGCCCTGGTGGCGACGGCGGGGCCGGGTCCCGTGTCGGTGAGTTCGGCGCGGGGGTGGGTGGGGTCCGCGGCGTGCTCGTCCACATCCACGGCGGTCACTTCCGCGCGGGCGCACCGAGCCGCGAGTCCCGCGCGATGCTGTTCGACCACGCGCGTCGCGGTTGGGTCGCCATCAGCGCGACCTACACCCTGTCGCCCACCCCCGAGGCGGGCTTCCCGCGCCACCTGGTGGACATCAAGCGGCTTCTCCACTGGATCCGCGTCGAGGGCCCGTCACACGGCATCCCGGCCGATGCGCCGATCGTCGTCGCGGGCAGTTCGGCAGGCGCCCACATCGCGATGATGACCGCGCTGACCGCGAACGATCCCCGGTTCCAGCCCGGCTTCGAGCACGTCGACACCACGCTGGCCGCGGCGGTCGGGCTCTACGGGTACTACGGCCGGCTGGGCAGTGCGACCCGGGACGTCTCGGACCCTGTGCGGCATCCGGCGTCCGGGGCGCCGCCGGTGGCGATCATCCACGGCACGCTGGACACGTACACGCCGGTCAAGGGCTCGCGGCGGCTCGTACGGCACCTGCGTGCGGGGTCGCCGAACCCGGTGGTCTACGCCGAGCTGCCGGGCGCGCAGCACGGCTTCGACGCGGTGTGCTCGCCGCGGTACCTCGCGGTGGTCGACGCGGTCGCCCGGTTCACGGACCGGTACGCCTGAGTGCTCCGGCCGCGTAAGGTTCCACTCACTGCCAGGACATCGCCGATCCGAGGAGACTCCATGCCGCTGACGGGACGATACGAACCCCCGCGGGTCGGCGACTACACCGCGCGCGAGGTCACCGGCGCCGAGCGCGACGAATGGTGGGCGCGGACGTGAGTCGCAGACCTCAGGAGTCCGACGCATGAGCAGGACGGCGATCGTGCTCGGCTGCGGCGGCACCATCGGGGCCGCCTGGGCGATCGCGGCCATGCACGCCCTGGGCGAGCAGACCGGTTTCGACCCGCGTGAGGCCGACGTCATGCTCGGCACCTCCGCGGGCGCCGAACTCGTCACCATGCTCGCCGGCGGCGTCTCCGTCTCCGAACTGGTCGACATGCAGTACGGCCGGGCCACCGACCCGAGGCTGCGGGACCACATCGCCTCCACTCCGCCCAGCGTGCCGCCGCTGCCGCGGCTTCCGTTGCTCAACCCGGGCCTCCTGCGCAAGCGCACCGGGCTGGCGGGCCTCACCGGCATCGCCCCCACGGGACGCGCGGACGCGCGGTGGCTGCAGCGACTCGCCGAGCAGTTCGAGGTCGGCGCCTGGCTCCCCCACCCCGCGGCCCGGATGGTGGCCTACGACGTCCGCGCCGGGGAGCGGGTCGTGTTCGGCGCACCCGGGTCGCCTCACGCGACCGTCGGCGAGGCGCTGCGCGCGTCCTGGGCGACACCCGGCTGGATGCCGCCGGTGCCGATCGGGGACCGCATCTTCGTCGACGGCGGGATGGGCTCGACCGCCTCGGTCGACCTCATCGGTCCGGAGGAGGTGGACCTCATCTACGTCATCGCCCCGATGGCGTCGGCACCGGGCGTCCGCATCCCCGGCCCCGGTGGCTCGCTCGAGTACCGGATGATCCGCCGCCCGATGTCGACCGTCCTGCACGCCGAGATCGACACGGTCCGCGCCCGCGGCACGACCGTCGTGCCGATCCTGCCGACCCCCGCCGATCTCGCCGGCCTGAGCGCGCATTTCATGAACGGCGCGCGCCGCACGCAGGCGTTCGAGCACTCCATGACCACCGCTCCCGCGACAGTCCGGTCGGCGCTCGCCGCCAACGGGGCCGGGGTGTGACTGAGCCGACTCAGCGATATGCGACTGGACCTCTCGACGTCGGCTGTCACCCTCTATCCCCCGACCGCGTCCGCGTCACGACCCCCTGGTGATCGCTAGTCGCTACGGGACGTTGGAACATCGCGCGCCGGCGGCGAGGGGCACGAGTTCGCCCCGGTCAGCGGGCTCAACGGCGGGTGAGCACCACGGGGACAGTCAGCGCGCCGCGCGGCGCGTGACCGGGCGGGTCCCGTCGCCGAGGTCCGGCTCCGGCAGGCGCCGGCTCGGGTCGGCCAGGCCCACGGTGTGCCCGTCATCGGCCAACCGCCGCATCGCCTCGAGCAACATCCGCCGGGCGCTCGCGTTGACCGAGGACACGCGGCTGAGGTCGAGCGTCACCTCCTCCGGCCCCTCGGGGATCTCGGCCAGGCGCCGCAGCACCTGCTCGGCACTGGCGAAGGTCATGGGGCCCTGCAGGCGGAACGTCCGGCGCCCGGAGATCTCGTCGAACCGCACGGATCGCACGGCCTCGACCTCGGTGACCGTGGTGTTCATCAGATGGAGCTCGAGCTCCCGCGACAGCCGCTCAAAGGCGCGTACGCCCTCGACGCTGTGCCCGTGCTCGTCGAGCCGCGGCGAGAACACCCCCAGCCCCACCTGACCGGGCAGCGCGCCGAGGATCCCTCCGGACACCCCGCTCTTGGCCGGAATCCCCACCGTGGACATCCAGTCGCCGGCGGCGTCGTACATCCCGCACGTCGTCATCACCGCGAGGACCTGCCTCACGACCGGTGCCGACACCACCCGCTCGCGCGTGACCGGGTTGACGCCGCCGGTGGCCAGCGTGACGGCCATGACGGCGAGGTCCCGCACCGTAACCCGGTAGGCGCACTGCCGCGTGTATCCGCGCAAGGCCTCGTCGGGATCGCCGTCGATGATCCCGCCGGCGCGGACCAGGTTGGCCATCGCGCGGTTGCGGAACGCGGTGCGCAGCTCGGACTCGCACACGGCGCCGTCGACCTCGAGCCGCCGACCCGCGAATGCCGACAACCCGTCCGCGATGACCGTGTTGCGCTCGTCCTCCGAGGCGCCGGGCGGGCCGACGAGCGTGTGCGTGGCGATCGCCCCGATGTTGATCATCGGGTTGCGCGGCCGGCCGGTGCCCCGGTTGAGGGAGATCTGGTTGAACGCGTCGCCGGACGGCTCCACCTCGACCTTCTCCAGGACAGCCTCGATCCCGCGGTCGCGCAGGGCCAGCGCGTAGACGAACGGCTTGCTCATCGACTGGATCGTGAACTCCGCGTCGGCGTCGCCGGCTGTGTAGACGACCCCGTCTATCATGCAGGCGGCCACCGCGAACCGGTCCGGGTCCACGGCCGCGAGTTCGGGGATGTAGTCCGCGAGCCGGCCCTCCCCGCCGTCCGAGCAGGCGTCGCGGATCTCGAGCAGATAATCAGGTACCGGTGTCTTCACGCCACCAGAGTGTCATGACCGTCCGCGCGGGGGCCGATCAGTCCCGGGCGCGGGGCCTGCGATGCCCGTCAGGCGGCGGACCGCGCGGTCACGACGGCGTGCGGCGCACCCGGCTGCGTACGCCGGCCCGTCACCCTGAAGCCCGCGCGCTCCAGAGCGGTGACCATGCAGTCCATCGGCCAGAGGTAGGCCGTGGCCGCCGGGTGGGCGAACGGACCGTGACAGGGTCCGGTGAAGAACGACAGGAGCAGCTGCCCGCCCGCCTCGAGAACCCGGTGGAGGGTCGCCAGCGCCACGGGGAGCTCCTGTCCATCCATGTGGATGAGCGAGTACCAGGCCAACAGGCCGGCCCAGCGCTCCTGCGTCCCGTCCAGATCAGAGATCGCGCCGTGCCGGAACGCCACGGTCGGAAAGCTCTCCCGGGCCATGTCGACGAACGGGCCGGAGGGTTCGATCCCGTCCACCGTGTGCCCCAGCGCCGCCAGGTGCCCGGCCCACCGTCCCGTGCCCGAGCCGACGTCGAGGATGCGCCCGGGGACACCACCCGCCCACGCCTCGATGACCTCGCGGTCGGGATCGTCCGGGGCGACCTCCCTGCCCAGCACGCCCGCCAGCACCTCCGCCCGCGCCACGTACGCGCTCGGGATGTCCTCATATGTCATGTTCCTGATCCCCCCTTTTCCTTTGATCTCATGTCGATCAACGCGGACCACGCCTCGAAATAGTCCCCGCGACACGACCGGAAAGAATTGTGCGGATAAGTGATCCGCGTCAATGTTCCGGCAGCGGCCCGTCTCTATCGTGGGAATTACTCGGCGGCGGGTGCCGACCGGGACCGAGAGGAAAGGACAACGTCATGGCCGTAAAGAATGTCATTCACAGCATCCTGCGCGCGGAGGGGTTCTCCTGCCCGTCCTGTGTGGCCAAGATCGAGAAGCAGGTCGGTCGACTCGAGGGTGTCGAGAAGGTGGAGGTGCACTTCGCCTCCTCGCGGATCGAGGTCGACCACGACCCGGGGGTGTCCAGCGTCGATGACCTCGTGGCCGCCGTGGCGAAGGCCGGTTACAGGGCACGTCCCAGCGCCTTCTGACCGGACCGGTGACCCTTCACCTGCCCTCCGCCGTCCCGCGCGCCGATTCGCCCGGGACGGCGGAGCCGCGTTTTCCGGACATTCCCCCACCGCCGGGCCTGCCGTATCCGATCGTGCGGTTAATTGATCACCGTCATGGTCGCTTCACCGGAACGCTCTTATGGTAATTCCGACGGGTCGAGGAGATGTGTCGGAAACACCGCACCGAAATTTGGACCCGGATATCGAGGAGTAGGTCATGAATACCATCCGTAAATGGATATACGGGCGTTGGTTCGTCCCGATCCTGTCGGGGCTGCTCATCATCGGATCCTTCATCGCATCCGGTGTGGCCGGCTCGGACTTCCGCGGGCTCGAGGACAACGCGGTCCTCGCCGACGTGTTGATGCTCGCCGCCGCTGTCGTCGCGGGAGCCCCCATCGTCAAGAAGGCGGTCGATGCCCTGCTCATCCGCCACATCGGCATCGATCTGCTGGTGTCGGTCGCGGGGATCGGCGCGATCATCATCGGCAACTACTGGGAGGCGGCCGCGGTCACCTTCCTGTTCGCGATCGGTCACGCCCTCGAGTCGGCCACCCTCAACAAGACCCGCTCCGCGCTGGCCGAGCTGGTTGCCGTGGCACCGGACGTCGCGGTGGTGATGCGTGACGGCGAACAGGTGGAGGTCCCGGCCGGCCAGGTCCGCGAGGGTGAGATCGTACTGGTCAAGAACGGCGCCAAGGTCCCCGTCGACGGCCAGGTCGTGGCCGGTTCCGGTGCGCTCGACGAGGCCTCGATCACCGGCGAGTCGATTCCCGTGGAGAAGTCCGAGGGCGACCAGGTGTTCGCCGGCACCGTGTCGCGCGGGGGATTCCTCCACGTCCTGGCGACCGGCATCGGTGCCGACACCACCCTGGCGCGGATCATCCACCGCGTCGAGGAGGCGCAGGACGCCAAGGCGCGTACCCAGAGTTTCATCGACCGCTTCTCCGCGTGGTACACCCCGGGCATCATGGTCCTGGCGCTGGTCGCCGGCCTGATCAGCGGCGATGTGGTGCTGGCGCTGACCCTGCTGGTGATCGGCTGCCCCGGTGCGCTGGTCATCTCGATCCCGGTCGCGATCGTCGCCGGCATCGGCAGGGCGGCCCGCAACGGCATCCTCATCAAGGGCGGGGAGTACCTGGAGACCTCCGCGAAGATCGACGTCGTCGCGGTGGACAAGACCGGAACCCTCACCGAGGGACGACCCGAACTGACCGACGTCCTCGTGCTGGCCCCTGACAGGTCCCGCGCCGACGTGCTGGCCCTGGCGGCAGGCGGCGAGGCGGGCTCCGAACACCCGCTGGCCCGGCCGATCCTCGAGGCGGCCTCGGCCGAGGGGGTCGCCTACGACACTCCCGAATCGGTCCGGCCTATCGCGGGCAAGGGTCTGACCGCGCAGGTGGACGGGCATCGCGTCCTGATCGGCAACCAGGCGCTGCTGGACGAGTTCGGGATCGCCGACGACGGCGGCGCGGCACGGGCGGCCGACGACTTCGCCCGCGACGGCAAGACCCCCATGATCATCGCCGTCGACGACGAGGTGGCCGGCGTCATCGCGGTGGCCGACACCGTCCGTGCCGATGCGGCCGAGATGATCGCCCGGCTCCACGGTTCCGGTGTCGAGAAGGTCATCATGCTCACCGGTGACGTCCCGCTGGTCGCGGAGGCGGTCGGCGCGGCCACCGGGGTGGACGAGGTCCGGGCGGGGCTGCTGCCGGAGGACAAGCTGCACGCGGTCACCGAGCTGCAGCGGGCGGGCCACACCGTGGCCATGGTCGGCGACGGTGTCAACGACGCTCCCGCGCTGGCCACCGCGGACATCGGTGTCGCGATGGGCGCCGCCGGGTCAGCCGTGGCGGTGGAGACCGCGGATATCGCACTCATGGGTGACGACCTGCTCAAGCTGCCGGAGGCCGTCGGTCTGGCGAAGCGCACCGTGTCGGTGATGCGTCAGAACATCGCGGTCGCGATGATCACCGTGGCCGCGCTGCTGGCAGGTGTCTTCGCCGGAGGGGTCACCATGTCGATCGGAATGCTCGTTCACGAGGCGTCCGTCCTGGTGGTCATCGTCAACGCGATGCGTCTCCTGCGTCGGCGGGTCGACGTCCACCGCACCGTCGCCGACCCGGATCGCCGGGGGCGGCACCGCGAGGCGGTCTCGGCCTGACCTGACACCACATCGCGGGCCCGCACCGGAAGATCGACCGGACCGGGCCCGCGGTGTCTCGTCAGATCAGTGGTCGTCGTCCGCCTTGGTCTGATGAACGGTGCCGTGCTCGTGCTCGGGCGGGCCGTACAGCGAGTACACCTTGAGGTCGTCATCACCGATGTTGGTGACGTTGTGCCAGCTCCCGGCGGGCACGAGGATGACCCAGTCGTCGGAGACCTCGCGGACGAAGTCGAGCTGGTCCTTCGCCGGCCCCATCTCGACCCGACCCGTGCCGGCCTCGACGCGGAGGAACTGGTCGTGGTCGTCGTGGACCTCGAGACCGATGTCGTCCCCGGGGCGGATGCTCATCACGGTGAGCTGCATGTGCGATCCCGTCCACAGGGTGGTCCGGTAGTTGTCGTTGGCGAGGGTGGCCTCCTCGATGTCGACGACGAACGGGTTCGGACCCTGGTCAGTGGGGCTCATCGATATTCCTGCTTCCGTAGGCGGGTACACACTGTGGCCGGCGGCCGATGTTGTCCTCCCGAGTTTCGGTCACTCCCGGGCCACTTTCAACCAAGGACAGGCTGTGCAACGCCCCGCGAACGCTCGCGGGCGCTCAGCGCGGCTCGGCGATCTCGGCCAGTCGCTCGCGGTCGAGCACGGCGGTCCAGCGGCGACCGGAATCGATGATCCCCTCCCGCCGGAGCCTGCTCATCACCCGTGACACCGACTCGGGTGTGGACCCGGTCATCCCTGCCAGGTCGGATCGCGTCAGCGGTAGCTCCAGCAGCGTTCCCGCCGCGCGGCCGTCGCCGAACCCGGAGCGGGCCTCACCGAACTTGTCGGCGACACGCAGGAGTGTCCCGGCCACCCGCTGCGACACGGTACGGGTGGCGTGGTGCGTCACCGTGGTCCGCGCGTCCTCGAGCAGCCCCGTGAGGTGGTCGACGACGCGCAGCGCCACCTGCGGGAATCGGGTGAGGAGGTCGCGGAAGTCCTCGGCGCTGATCCGCAGCGCGCACAGTGTGTCGATCGCCTCGACCGTCTCGCCGTACCGCGGCGTGCCGAGCGAGTCGACACCACCGGCGAAATCACCCGGTGCGAGCAGGTCGACGACGACGGTCCTGCCGTCCTCGGAGTTCCGGTACGCTTTGGCGCGACCGTGGGCGATGACGTAGAGGTAGCCGGAGCGCTCGCCCTCGGTATACACGGCGTCGCCGGAGCCCCACGACAGGGACACCGCCCGCCGGTCCACCTCAGCGATCCCGTCGGCGTCGAGGTCGGCGAAAAACGGAGTGCGGTGCAGGACCGCGAGCCGCACGTCGATCGAGCAGGCGTGAGGTTGTGCGCAGGTCGGTCGCAGCGGTGTCCGGCGGCGTCCGGGGATCGCCGTCACGTCGTATCGTGGCGCTTCAGGTTGCTCGTGGCGGGGCCCTCGATGAGCTCACCACATGCCGAGAAGCGGGACCCGTGCCAGGGGCAGTCCCACGAGCGCTCGACGTCGTTCCAGCTGAGCACGGCGCCCATGTGCGGGCACAGCAGGCCGACAGTGCACCTCTCGCCGTCGTCGGCCGTCGCCTCGCCCCTCGGTCGGACGCTCGGCCGCGGGCGCCGGACCACCGACTTCGCCGCGGCGGCGGCCATGTGGACGGGCAGGTCGGCGTACATCGACGGCGCGGTCTTGATCACGCCGGTCAGCGTCGGCTTGCCGAACGACACGCGTGGGTCGAGCCCTTCCAGCCGGTCGACCATGATCCCGGCCGCCGCGGCGGACCCGCTGACCCCCCACTTGCTGTAGCCACCGGCGTAGTGCACGCGGCCCCTCCCCCACGGGAGCGGTCCCGACCTGGGGACCATCTCGACCGGGTGGAAGTCCTGCGCGGACCACCCGTGGGTCATCCGCGCACCGGGGAAGTACTTCTCCGCGTATTCCCGCAGTGACTCGATCTTGGATCCGGTCGGGGCGACGGTTCCGGTGCGGTGGCCGTTGCCGCCCACGAAGAGTACCTCCCCGTTCTCGGTCGGCACGGTCCGCAGCGAGCGCACCGGCGTCTCCACCGAGCCGTACATGCCCTCCGGCAGTCCGCCGTCGTACTCGAAAGCGCATAGGTACGAGCGTTCGGCCTCCATGGTCGCCACCGTCGGGCCGCGGTCCAGTGACGGCCCGGACGTCGCCAGGAGCACGTCACGCGCGGTGAGGATCCCGCGGTCACTGCGTACCTCGGCATGGGCGTCGGCGCCGTCGCCGCGCGGGGTCACCTTGGTGACGCGGGACTGCTCGACGATGCGCACCCCGAGCGCGTCCACGGCCTCGACGAGCGCGGCCAGCGCCTGGACGGGATCGATCTGCAGCTGGTCGGGCAGTTCCACCGCCGATCGAGCGGGGAACGGGACATCCAGTCGATCGTACCACCGGGCGGGAATACCGAGGTCGTCCATCGTCTGCTTCTCTTTGCGCAACGATGCCGTCCCCAGGGCGCCGCGCGAGTAGCTGAGCGCGGGCCTGCGCTGGGCGGGCACACCGTGCGTCTCGCAGAACTCCGCCCACCAGTCCAGCCCGTACTGATGGGCCTCGGCGTAATGACGGGCGGTCTCGAGCCCGTGCCTCGACCGCAGCGTCGACAGTCGCGTGCCCTGCAGGACCGAGACCTTGGCCGTGGTCGCGCCGCTCGCCCCGGCGCCGACGGTGTGCGCCTCCAGGACCACGACGGACTTGCCTCGCGCGGCCGCCATGAGGGCGGTGATGAGGCCGGTGAACCCCGCGCCGGCGATCACCAGGTCCACGTGCTCGTCCTCGGGGAACTCCGTCGCCGGGGGGTCGATCGTCGTGCGTCGCCAGAATGATGTGCCCATGGTGCGTCTCCTCTGAGCTCTCGCCGCGGATGTCGCTGGCGCTCACTGTAAGACAGGCCGTATGTACCCGCACCCGCTCGGTGGGCGCGGGTACGGGCCTCAGGAGTAACCGGAACCGAGCCTCTCGAGCACCCGCCGCAGGTCCGACGCGAACTCGGCCGCGTCCCGCGCAGCGAGCCTCGAGTAGCTCAGCACCAGCCCCGCCACCGCGTGGCTCTCCGCCTGCCCGCTGAGCGAGCGGGTGCGCCACCCCGTCTCCTCGAGGGCACGGACCACCTCGTCGTCGTCATATCCGGGCAGCACCACGCACAGGTGCAGGCCCGCCTCGACACCCGTCACTTCCGGGCCCGGACACTCGCGCGCGAGCGCCGCCACCAGGCGGCTCCGGCGGTCGGCGTAGACCCGCGCGGCGCGGGCCAGGTGCCGGTCCATCGCCCCCGACTCCAGGAACGCCGCGAGCGCCTCGGCCGGCAACGACGACGGGCCCCGGCGGTGGACCACCAGCCATCGCTCGACCTCACGCCACAACGACGCGGGCGGCAGACACCACGCCACACGCAGATCCGGCGCCACCGACTTGGACGAGGTGCCCACGTACGCCACGTGATCCGCCGCGCCGGGCAGCGTGACCAGCGCCGGCAGGGGGGCGACGCCGTAGCGGAACTCGCCGTCGTAGTCGTCCTCGATCACCAGCGACCCTGTCCTGCGCGCCCACTCCACCAGCGCGACCCGCCGGTCCACGCTCATGCGGTGCCCGAGGGGGAACTGGTGCGCGGGCGTGGTGAACACGATCGCGCGCTCGGCGCCCAGACGCGCGGCGTCGAGGCCGCCCGGCTCGGCGGGGTGCAGGCGCGCCTCGAGGCCCTGCTCGCGGGCCATCAGTCGCGCGCCGCGGTAACCGGGGTCCTCCATATGGAACACCGCGGGTGGCCGGTCGGGGCCCGCGGCGGTGAACGCCGCGCACAGGGCCGCGATCGCCGAGCGCGAGCTGTCGAACAGCAGGGGCTCCGCGCCCGCGATGCCGCGGTGACGACGCAGGTGCCCGGCGAGCGCGGCCCGCAGGGACGGGCTCGGTTCCTCCCACGGGTTGAGGCCGGCCAGCCCCTGCGCGGCGGCCGCCCGCACCGCGGCCCGCCACGCGCGCTGATCCACGAGGGTGGCGTCCGGGATGCCGGGCCGGAGGTCCCGCGGCGAGCGGCCCCGGCGGGGCTCGGGGGCCGACGACGCGACGGGGTCGGCGTGCCCCCGGGTGCGCGCGCCCGCCCGCGCGGCCAGCCCGGCACCGGCGCTGACACGGGTCCCCGACCCGTGCGCGGACTCGACGAAACCGGCCGCCGCGAGCTCGTCGAACGCCCGGACCACCGTGCCGCGCGAGAGCCCGGTCTGCTCGGCGAGCGCGCGGGTCGAGGGCAGGCGGTCGCCGTCGGCCAGCGCCCCCTCCGCGATCCGGTCGATGATCCCGTCCACGAGGTCGGCCGCGCCGACCACCTCGCCCACGACGAGCGAGACGGGGCGGGTGGGACGGGCCATGCGCTTCAGCCTAGGCGAGGCAGGCGAGAAGTGGTCCCGCGGAAATGTGCGAAGTGGATCTTCTGCCCGCGCCACTTCCGGGCTGGAATGGGGGCTATGCAGACCTACCGCCAGTCCCGCCGACTCCGCGACGTCCGGTACGACGTGCGCGGCCCCATCCTCACCGAGGCGATGCGCCTCGAGGCCGAGGGGCACGACGTCCTCCGGCTCAACCTCGGCAACATGCGCCCGTTCGGCCTGGACGCCCGGCCCGAGCTGGTGGACGCCGTCGCCCGAGGCCTCGAGGACGGGCAGGCGTACTCCGACTCGCGCGGCATCCCGGCGGCCCGCGAGGCCGTCGCGGACTACTACCGCCGCTGCGGCGTCCGCGGGGTCTCGCCGGCGGACGTGTTCTGCGGTAACGGGGTCAGCGAGCTCATCACCCTCGTCCTGCAGGCGATGGTCGACCCCGGCGACGAGATCCTCGTCCCCGCACCCGACTACCCCACCTGGACCGGCGCGGTGAACCTCACCGGCGGGATGCCCGTGCACTACCTCGCCGACGAGGCGAACGGCTGGAACCCGTCCCTCGAGGACATCGAGTCCCGCATCACCCCGCGCACCACCGCGCTGGTGATGATCAACCCCAACAACCCGACCGGCGCGGTGTACAGCGAAGAGACCGTCCGCGGGATGGCCGACATCGCCCGCCGGCACGGACTGGTGCTGCTGTCCGACGAGATCTACGAGAAGCTGGTCTTCGGTGATGCCGTGCACCACCACGCCGCGCTCGCGGCCGGCGACGACGTGCTGTGCCTGACTTTCGGCGGACTGTCCAAGGCGTACCGGGTGTGCGGGTACCGCGCCGGCTGGGTGGTGGCGACCGGGCCGCTCGACCGCGCCACCGACCTACTCGAGGGGCTGACGCTGCTGTCGAACATGCGGGTCTGCCCCGGCGTGCCCGGCCAGTTCGCGATCCCTGTCGCCCTGGCCGAGGACTCCCCGTGGGGACCGGAGGTCGTGGACCCCGACGGCCGGATCGAGCGGCAGCTGGCCCTCACCGCGGAGAGGCTCAACGCGATCCCCGGCGTGAGCTGCGTGGCGCCGCGCGGAGCGTTGTACTGCTTCCCGCGGATCGACCGGGAGATGTACGGGATCGACGACGACGAGGAGTTCGTTCTCGACCTGTTGCGCTCGGAACACGTCCTCGTGACACACGGCACGGGCTTCAACTGGCCGGACCCCGATCACTTCCGGATCGTCTGTCTGCCCGAAGCCGGTGTGCTGGAGCGCGCGGTCGGCGCGATCGCCCGCCATCTGGAGAGCAGGCTGACGGTCGCGGTGTCGTGAGGGGCCGGGTTCAGCGCCGCCCACCGCCGCGGCCGCACGGCCCCGCCCTCATCGAGAAGACAGTTCAGCGCGTATCGGCCGAGAGGCGGTGTGCGGAACTGTCTTCTCGATGGGTTACACGCCCGGGGTTACACGCCCGGGGTTACACGCGCGCGGAAGCGGTCGGTCAGGAACCGGACGAGCTCGACGAGCCCGACGACCCGGCCGAGCCCACGGAACCGGAGGTACCCGGGGTCCCCGTTCCGGACTCGACATCACCGCCGTACAGGGCGGGCTTGATGTGGTCCCAACCGGAGTCGAAGTTCTTGAGGAAGTTCGGCCAGTTGTGCAGGCCCGTGTCGGAGAAGTCCACTCTGTGCTCGACGCCGGCGCGATCGAGGGCCTTCTCGAACGCCTTGGAGTTCTCGTACACGCCCTTCTCCAGCACCAGGCCGATGAGCAGGCTCTGGTAGTTCGCGCCATACTGCTCGAGGTCGGCCTCACCGATCTCGGCGTTGCCGGCCGAGAAGTAGACGGCCTTGCCACGCAGGCCCTCCGGGTGCGAGATGGTGTCATTCTCCGCCCACCGCTTGCTGCGGTGCGGGCCCCACATGTTCTCGACATCGCCGCCGCGGGTCTCCACGCTCAGACGCACGGTCTGGTATCCGAGCTGGTCCATCGTGGAGTAGAAGCCGCTGAAGGACATCACGGCGTCGTAGACATCGGGGTGCGCGGCGGCGAGGTGCATCGCGGCCTGGCCGCCCATCGAGATGCCCCCGACGGCGGCCTTGGCGGTCGTGTCGAGTTGCTGCTCGACGACGGCGGGGAGCTCCTCGGTGAGGAACGTCTCCCACTTGTTGTGGCCGAGCGTCGGGTCCGTCTCCTCCCAGTCGGTGTAGTACGACGCGTAGGCGCCCGCCGGGTTCACCACGTGCACGTTCTCGTCTCTGAGACGGTCGGCGATCTCCGCCTGGTGAGCCCACCCGGTGCTGGTGATCGGCGCCCCGACCCCATCGAGCATGTAGAGGACCGGCGCGGCGCCCTCACCACGCGACGGGACGACCTCGACGGTGATCTCGCGCTGCATGGCCTTCGAGGCGACAGTCCAGTACTCGTAGGCCCGCGCGTTGCCCGCCTCGTCCTTCCGGTACCGCTCGATGCCGAGGAACTCGGTCTTCGTGATCGTGGGGTCGACCGGGGTCGGCGTCCCCACCTTCTCGGTCGATCCCGCGTCTAGCGGGATGTCGGCAGAGCCGACCGAGCCGATGAGTCCGGCGGTGGAGGCGAGCGGCACCGAGCCGACGGCGTCGATGATCGACTCGAGATCGTCCTGGCCGAGCGTGGAGGGATCGATACTCGCGGTCTGGGCGAGAGCGGGAGAGGCCGACCCGATGGTCAGCGCGACGGCGAGTGCGCCGGCTGTGACAGCGGCGACGCGACGGAGTCCGAAAGACATGTGGCTCCAAAGAGTGATGAGAAGTGTCTGAGGAACCTTAATACCGACTGAGTTCGGGGTGTTAACCGCGCACCGCTCCGCTCACCCCCGCAGTGCGTCGGCTACGGCGTCTCGCAGGTCCTCGGGCTTGCGGGCGGGCCCGAACCGGTCGATCACCCGACCCTCACGGCCAACGAGGAACTTGGTGAAGTTCCACTTGATCCGCCCGCCCAACACGCCGGACTTCTCGGACTTCAGCCAGTCGTAGAGCGGGTGCGCGCCCGACCCGTTGACCTCGATCTTGGAGAACAGCGGGAACTCCACGCCGAAGTTCCGCTCGCAGAACGCGCCGATCTCCTCGTCCGTGCCCGGCTCCTGGTGCGCGAACTGGTCACACGGGAACCCCAGCACCACGAAGCCGCGGTCGCGGAACTCCTCGTACAGCGCCTGCAGTCCCTTGTACTGAGGCGTGAACCCACACTTGCTCGCGGTGTTGACCACCAGGACGACCTGCCCCAGGTAGTCGGACAGATCCTTCTCGCTCCCGTCGAGCAGGCTGGCCTCGAAGTCCGCGAGGGTGGTCTGGTGGTCGGCCATGGGAACTCCTCGTCGTCGTACTCGTCGTCGCACCGGCCGCGGTCACACGGGCCCGGGCGGCACCGCGGCGACACCCGCCGCTGCCCTTGTCACTGTTCACAGGCCGCACGTGCGGGCGTACTCTGGCACTCCCGTGCGAGGAGCCCGCCGTGAGCCAGCTGATCTACACCGCGTTCGTCTCGCTCGACGGCGTGGTCGAGGCCCCCGGCGGCGAGCCCGGCTACCGCAACACCGGCTGGACGTTCGCGGTGGACTTCCTCGAGGAGGCGTACGGCCTCAAGGCCCGCGAGCAGGACGAGGCCGGGGCGATGCTGCTCGGCCGCGTCAGCTACCAGGCGTTCTCCGCCGTGTGGCCGCAGATGGTCGACGAGTTCCCGAAGTACAACGCCGTGCCGAAGTACGTCGTGTCGACGACCCTCGCCGAGGGCGACCTGGTGGAGGGATGGGGGACGACGACGATCTTGCGCAACCTCGACGAGGTGGCGGCTCTGAAGCAGGCGGAGGGAGCGCCGATCCTCGTGCAGGGATCGGCAACGCTGGCCCGGAACCTGTCCGACGCAGGCCTCATCGACCGCTACCACCTGTTGGTGTTCCCGTGGATCCTCGGCGCCGGCAAACGCATGTGGAGCGACACCGACAAGCCGCGGCAGAAGCTCGAGCTGGTCGAGAGCGAGGCCTACGGCAACGGCGTGCAGAAGCTCATCTACGACGTGGTCGGGTTCGACCCCGAGGCCTGAGCGCCGCGGGAGACCTCGGGCATCGAGACCGCCGACGCCGCCCCGATGAGGCCGAGCACCGCCAGGAACACCAGCGCCCAGTCCACGCTCACCGCCGCCAGCGCCGAGCTGACGCCTCCCACCACGAGCAGGATGACGCCCATCATCGTGTTGCCGACCGCGACGTACGCGGTGCGGGTGTCGCCCTCCGCCACGTCCACCACGTAGGTCTTGCGGCCCACGCGGACGCCCGAGTGCAGGAGCGTGAGCAGGAAGTACGCGCCGACGAACACCGCGGCGCCGACCAGTGAGCCGCCGTCGAAGCCCGGGATCGACTCGATCAGCACCAGGGCCACCGCCACGATCGACGCCGCCGTCGCCGCGCCCGCCATGAGCAGGCGAGAAGACCGGTCGGCCATCCGGCCGAAGATGCGCCCGCCGATCAGCGACGCCACGCCGGAGGCGAGGATGAAGCCGCCGAGTCCGGCCAGCGCGCCCGTTCCCGAGGCGATCGACATCGTCACGATGAACGGCGGGCTCAGCGACGACACCAGCAGCAGACCGCGCACGGAGATGAACTTCCGGAACGTGGCGTCCTCGCGGAAGAGCCGCGCCGCGTCCGCGAACCAGGAGGGTGACGACTCGTCGGACGCGGGGGCCTCCGCCCCGGATTCCGGTTCGTCGGCAGCGCGGGCCTCGCCGGCCGGCTCGCGCACCCGCGCGTACACCGACGCCGACAGCGTCCACAGCAGCGCGCCCACGGCCAGCAGGATCGCCAGCGCGGTGTGGTCGAGATCCTCGCCGCCCAGCATCCGGATGAGCACGCCGAGGGTGATGGCGACCAGCCCGGCCGCCGACGTCGCCAGACCGACGATCTGCCCGCGCTCCCCAGACGGGATGGTGCGGCCCTGCACGTCCTTCGACGCGATCGAACACAGACACCGGCCCAGCGAGAACACCACGAGCGCGGCCAGGATCCCGACGCCCGCCGCCGTCCCGTGTCCGAGCGCGGCGATCGCGGCCATCACCGCCACCGACACCGCCTGCACGGCCGCGCCGGTGACGAAGACCCACTTCCGGCGGCGCACCCGCACCACGAGCGGGGTGAGGAACGCCTGCGGCAGCATCGACCCTGATTCGCGGATCGGCACCAGCAGGCCCACGAAGGCCGCCGGCACGCCGAGGACGTGGAACAGCCACGGCAGTACCGTGGAGGCGTTGACGGTCTGGTCCCCCGACGACTGCAGTGTGTTGGCGGCGACGAGGCGCAGGCCGTTGCGCGGAAGGTCGCGTCGGACGGGCTCGGGGAGTTCGTGTTCCGCGTCGACGGAGCGGGTGACGAGACGGGAGTAGACACGATCGGCGGTGGTCACCGTTCAGAAGACTAGCCGCCTCCGCCGTCTACCACTCCGCCACCCGCCCAGGCCGCCGGCGGAGAGACGTCAGACCGGCGCCGGAGGATCGCCCCGGCGCCGGTCGTGCGCATATCCGTGTGCGGCGCTCGGATCAGGCGAGCGGCCCACCACAGTTCGGCCAGGCGCCCGCGCCCTGACCCGCGAGCACCCGCTCGCCGATGTCGATCTGTTGTTCACGCGTGGCCTGGTCGGCCGTAGCGGCGTACTCGCCACCGCCGTACCCGCTCCACGTCTGCGCGGAGAACTGCAGGCCACCGTAGTAGCCGTTCCCCGTGTTGATCTGCCAGTTGCCTCCGGACTCACACTGGGCCACCTGGTCCCAGCTGCTGGCCGGGGCCGCGTTGGCCGCCGGGGCGGCGAGTGAGACACCGGCCGCGGCCACGCCTCCCGCGAACATCGCACCGGTCAGGGTTCGGACGAGCTTCTTCTGCATCCCTCGTGACCTCCTGAAGGTCTCGTGTCGTGCTCTACGACTGGTTCGTCTGCTTCGACGTCGTCTGTCGGACGGTCGCCGAGACTACGAAGAGCCGGGAGGGGCCCCGCAACCCCCGGGAGCGGGATCCGGGGCCCGACCGGCCAGTGCGCTGGGCGACCGCTGACGTGCAGGCATGCAGGTCACGGCGCAGGCCCCGCTGATCGGGCGGCGGGCGGGATCGAGTGCGTGAGATGGCTCACCTCGTCGTCGTCCGGCGCCCATACTGGCGTCATGAGCGACTTCGAGAAGGGCGACCACGTCGAGTGGAACTCCGAGGCCGGGATGGTGCGCGGAGTGATCCGCGACATCCACACAGAGGACGTGGAGTTCAAGGGACGCATGCGGAGGTGCAGCAAGGACGAGCCGCAGTACGAGATCGAGAGCGACAGGACCGGCCACATGGCCATGCACAAGGGCTCAGCGCTGAAGAAGATCGACTAGAGCGGGACGTGGCCGGGCGCGAGCGGCGCTCCAGGCGGGGGCGGCGCTCGAGGCGGGGGCGGCGCTCGAGGCGGGGGCGGCGCTCGGGGCAGGGGCGCAATCCGCGATCCACGTCGGCGGCACGCCCGGCTCTGAGCGCACGCGACAGCTCACCTATCTGATCGCGCACCGCCTACGGGATCCCATAGGCGGCGCGCGATCAGATAGGTGGCGCGGCGCGGGCAGGTGATGTGCCCGCAGACTCGGCAAGGCTGCGGACGTGATGCGGCAGCGGGCCCGCCGCGCGACTGCAGGTGCGGCGATCCGCCCCTCCGATTGCGATCCGCCCCCGTAGTTCCGGGGGCGGATCGAGATCCGAGGAGCCAATCGTTGGGCGAGGAGCCGATCGTCGGGCGGCAGGCGGCGGGCCGGGCCGGGCCGCCCGCTCAGCCGGCGACGGCCGCGGCGAGGTTGCTCAGCGAATCCTCGAGCTGCTTCTCCGACACCAGCGGGAACGACACCTTCTTGAGCAGGTCCTTGTCGGTGACCTTGGACCAGTCGTAGGTGTGGCGGACCAGCGTGGAGTCCGGGCCCTGGGCCTCGAGCTCCCAGACCCACTCCCAGCCCTTGGGCTCGGTGCCCGCGGGCGCGGTCTGCCAGGCCAGCAACTTGTCCTTGGCGAAGCCGGTGACGTGGTTCTCGGTGCGGTACTCGCCACCCATGTGATCGCCCTCCATATCCATGGCGAACACGTCCCCGACCCGCTGGATGCGGTCGGTCTTGTAGTCGCCGCGCACGAAGCCGGAGCCGTCCAGGCGGGCGTGGTTCTCCGGATTGGAGAGGAAATCGAAGATCTCAGCCGCCGAGTGGTCGATCACGCGCTCGACGGTGATGGCGTTGGAATCAGTCATGACTCCACTGTGCCCGCCGCCGCGGCGGGGCGCATCCGGTCAGCGATCGGCGCCGAATTCACCGTGGGTTCACCCCGTACTCCCGAGCCGGACCGACGAGGGTGCCAGGATGGAGTGTCCGTTTCATGGTGCAGATGGGAAGTGGTCGCGTGTCGCGGTCTGTTGGTCGTCGAGCGGTACTGGCGTCGGTGGCGGTCTTCGCCGCCGGGGCCCTCGGACTCGCGGGGTGTTCCGAACCCGCCGCCCCCGGATCCGGCGAGGGCACCACGTCCTCGGAGGCCTCCGGCGAGGTGACCCTCTACACCTCGGAGCCGCAGGCCAAGATCGACCAGATCATCGCCGCGTTCAACGAGGAGCAGCCGGACATCGAGGTGAAGGTCTTCCGCGCCGGCACCGGCGACCTCAAGGCGCGCATCGAGGCCGAGAAGACCACCGGCGGGGTCGCCGCGGACATCCTGCTCGCCGCCGACGTGCCCACCTTCGAGGACTACAAGGACCAGGACCTCTTCCAGGAGTTCGAGCCCAGCGAGGCCGACGCCCTGTCCGACGTGGCGATCGACCCCGACGGGTTCTACGTCGGCACCCGCATCATCCCCACCGTGATCGCCTACAACACCGACGAGATCACCGAGCCGCCGACCTCGTGGGCCGAGCTCACCGAGCCCGGGTACGCCGACCGGATCATCCTGCCCAACCCGGACGTCTCCGGCGCGGCCGCCTTCAACGCCGCGGCGTGGAGCCTGCAGCCGGACCTGGGCGAGGAGTGGATCGAACAGCTCGGCGCCAACAACCCGCAGGTCGCGGAGTCCAACGGGCCCGTCTCGCAGGCCGTCGCCGAGGGCTCCCGGCCCGTCGGGATCGTGGTGGATTACCTCGTCCGCGACCTCGCCTCCCAGGGCTCGCCCATCGCCGTGAGCTATCCCGATGAGGGCGTCCCCTACATCACCCAGCCCGGTGCCGTGTTCGCCGACGCACCCAACCCCGAGGCCGCCAAGCTCTTCCTCGACTTCCTCGTCTCCAAGAAGGGCCAGGAGCTCGCCGTCGACCAGAACTACCTTCCGGTGCGCGATGACGCCGGAAGCCCCGAGGGCGCCCCCGCGCTGGGCGACATCGCCCTCTTCGACCAGGACCTCGAGGCGATCGCCGCCTCCCGCGACGACGCCGTGGCCGCCTTCAACGCGGCCGTCAGGTAGGTGACGCTCCCCCTCAGGCTGGCCCTGTGGGCGTCCCTCGCGGGCGTCATGGTGCTGCCCCTGGCCCTGGTCGTCTCGCTGGCGCTGGGGGCCAACCACCTTCCCGAACTCATCGACCAGGGTCTGCTCACGGCCACCGCCAACAGCCTCGTCAGCTCTCTGCTCTCGGCGGTCGGGGCCGTCATCATCGGCACGCTGATGGCGTTCGGCCTCGACCGCACCGACCTGCCGGGCCGCGGGGCGCTGCGCCTGCTGCTGCTCACGCCTCTGTTCATACCGCCCTTCATCGGGGCCATCGCCTGGAGCGGCCTGCTCACCGACGGCGGACTCCTCGACCGACTGATCGGGTTCGCGCCCTGGAACTTCTACGGCGGGCCCGGCGTCATTTTCCTGCTCACCCTGCACGCCTACCCCATGGCGTACTTCGTCGTCGCGGCCGCGCTGCGACGCATCCCCGCAGAACTCGAGGAGGCCTCCCGCCTCTCCGGTGCCCGCCCGACGCGCACCCATCTCGACGTCACCCTGCCCCTCATCCGGCCGGCCATGGCGGCGGCGTTCACTTTGACCTTCGTCAGCGGGATCGGCGACTTCGGTATCCCCGTGATCGTGGGTCTGCCCGCCGGGTTCGAGACGCTGTCGACGATGGTCTACCGGTTCCTCGAATCCGGATCCGTGGCCTCACCACTGCAGACCGTCTCCCAGATCGGGGTGGTGTTGCTTCTGATCGGTGCCCTGGGCACGCTGCTCGACCGGCAGGTCACCAAGGGGTCGGTCGAGTTCGGCGGCACCGGACGGCCCGCCGCGCCCCAGGCCCTCGGCCGGTCTCGGCTGCCCCTGGCGGTGATCGCGTGGACCGTCAGCGTCCTCGTCACCCTCGCCCCGCTCGTCGGCCTGGCGGTCCGGGCCCTCCTCCCCGCACCGGGCGTGCCCCTCACCCTTGAGACCGCGACCCTGGACAACTTCCGGCGGGCGCTGACCGCCTCCACCACGATCGACGGAGTCACCAACTCCGTCGTCCTCGCGCTCGGAGCGGCGCTCATCTGCGGCGTCCTCGGACTGCTCGTCGGACTGTTCACCACCCGCCTGGCCGGACGCGACCGCGAACCGCTCCTCATGTCGGTGCTGCTGCCGCAGGCCGTCCCCGGCCTAGTCATCGCCACGGGGTGGCTCATCCTCGGCCGCTACACCGGGCTGTTCAACACCCGCTGGGTCATCCTCGGTGCGTACGTCACCGCCTTCACCGCGATCGTGGTGCAGACCGTCCGCGGCCCACTGGCGGGGATCCACTCGTCGATGGAGGAGGCCGCCCGCATCGGCGGTGCCAGGGCTCTACGCTCGCGGATCGACACGAGCGTGCGCATGGCCCTGCCCGCCGCCGGGATCGGCTCGGTCATGGTCGCCGTCACCGCGGTGCGGGAGCTCACACTCTCCGTCCTACTCGTGGCCCCGGGAACCCAGACGCTCGGCGTGGTGATCTTCCAGTACCAACGGGCCGGGGACTACAACGCCTCCTCCGCCCTGTCCGTGGTGCTCATGGCGGTGGGCCTGCTCGTCCTGGCCGCCTTCGGTGCCCGCTACACCCGACCCGACACCGGGTCCGACGCCGCATCCGGGAGGATCCGTGCCTGAACTCGACGCCCGCGGCGTCAGCGTCCGATTCGGCGAGACCGTCGCCCTGGAGGACCTCGACGTCCGCGTGGACTCGGGCCGGATCCTCACCCTCGTCGGCCCGTCCGGCTCCGGCAAGTCCACCTTCCTCCGCGCCGTCGCCGGGTTCGAGCGCCCCTCGGCGGGCACCATCCGGGTCGGCGGCCGCACCCTCGTCGGCGGCGGAGTCCACCTCCCGCCCGAGGAGCGCGACCTCGGCATGGTCTTCCAGCACCATGCCGTGTGGCCCCACCTCAGCGTGGCGGACAACGTCGCCTACCCGCTGCGCCGTGCGAAGGTGCCGGCCGCACGCCGACGCGCGCTCGTCGCCGAGGCGCTCGAGACCGTCGAGTTGGGCGAGCTCGCCCGGAGGCGGCCCGACACCCTGTCCGGTGGGCAGCGTCAGCGGGTCTCGCTCGCCCGGGCCATCGTCGCGCGACCGAGCGTCCTGCTACTGGACGAGGCCCTCTCCGCGCTCGACGAGCCGCTGCGCGCCTCACTACGCCTGGTACTGCGCCGGCTCGCCGCCGAACACGGCCTCACGATGGTCCACGTCACCCACGACCGGGGCGAGGCCCTCGCCCTCGGTGACGAGGTGGCCGTGCTGCACCGGGGACGACTCGTGCAGTGCGACGTGCCCGACCGGCTGGACGCCGCCCCGAACAGCGCCTTCGTCGCCGGGTTCCTGCACGACGCCACTCTCGTCGACGGGACGGTCGACGGCGACGGCTTCCGCTCCGACGACGGGGGCATCACGCTCGGTGCCGACGTCCTCACCGGGCCCGCCGGCACGGTGACGGGTCCCGCCACCCTCGCCCTGCTCCCCGGCGGACTCGACCTCGCCACCCCCGGCGTGGCGGAGGGTCGCATCGGCGCCGAGTTCATCACTTCCCTCTACGGTCGTAGCGGGAGGACCGTCATCTGCCGCCACGGCGACACCGAGCTCCGGATTCTCACCCCCGCCGGGACCGCGGCGCCCGGCCGGGTCGGCGAGGCCGTGGGCGTCGACGTCCGGCGCGGCTTCGTCTACCCGCGGGACTGACCGGGGCGCGGGCGGGGCCACCGCCGCGCCCGCACCCGCCTCTCCCGCGCCCGCGGGCGAGCTGGCGCCTGCCGGCGGAGTTCAGCCCGTGCGCGCCACCACCCGGCCGATGAGGCGCGTCGAGCCGAGGAACGGCACGCGGGAGAAGCGCTTGGAGTACCAGAAAATAGTGGCCAGGGCGTCGGGCGTGATGACCACCCGACGGGCCTCGATGCCGCGCACCGACCGTCGCGCGATGATCTCCGACGTCAGGGGCGTCCTCGTGAGGAGCTTCCTCGCCATGTCGTCCGCCTTCGGGTCGTCGCCGGAGAGCGAGTCGGCCAGACCCGACCGGAAGAACTGCGGGCAGATCACCGACGTGGACACCCCGCGCGGCCGCAGCTCGGCGTCGAGGGTCTCCCCCAGCGCGACCGCGGCGGCTTTGGTCGCGTTGTAGGCCCCCATCTTCGGCGCATGGACGAGACCCGCCGCCGAGGCGGTGATGACCAGGCGGCCGCCCCGGCCGAGCTTCGGCGCGAGCGCTCGACAACCCCGCACGACGCCGAGCAGGTTGATGTCCACGATCCGCCGCCACGACTCCATGGACGTGGTCTCCAGCGAACCCCCGACCGCGATGCCGGCGTTATTGACGAGGACGTCCAGTGAGTCGACGTCCTCGGCGGCGGCCGCCCAGTCGGCGTCGGACGTGACGTCCAGACGGCGGTACGACCACCGCCCGGGCAGCCCCCGTACAGCCGCGGGCAGATCGGCGTGGACGTCGGTGAGGATCACCTCGTCGCCGAGCTCCAGATACTCCCGGGCCAGCGCCAGGCCCAGCCCCGAGGCCGCCCCGGTGATGAGCACGCGCCTGCCCGGACCGTCGGAGGCGGCCCGCCCGGACCGTCCGGCGCTCCGGCGCGGAAGGAAACGGGTCATGATCGCGCCACCTCGTCGTCGTCGCTCATCTCGGTCACCTCACGCACGGCGGCACCACCGGCGCCCGGCGCGCGGCGGGCGCCGGTCAGGACCACGTCCTCCCCGAACGCCATCTCCCGGCGCTGGTCACCGAACGCGAGCTCGGGGATCTCCACCAGGAAGTTCTGCACGTAGCGCCACGGCCGCGCGGCGCCCTGCTTGGGGAACAGGTGGCCGTCGCGCCGGATGTAGCCGGCGTCGAAGTCCAGCAGGAGTTGATCGGCCGGGCCGTCGGGCATTCGCGGCGCGTAGACCTCCTCACCGGACCCCCACAGGCGGACCATGTAGCGCGAGACCAGGTCCGCGCGCAGGGTCCACGACGAGTTGATGTAGCCCACGGTGAAACTGACGTTGGGCACGCCCGCCAGCATCATGCCGCGGTACGTGGCCAGCGACGGGACGTCGAGCGGCTCGCCGTCGATGCTCAGCGTGCCGCCCCCGAAGACCTGCAGCCGCAGGCCCGTCGCGGTGATGATGACGTCCGCGTCGACGTGCTCGCCCGTGGTGAGGCGGATGCCGCTCTCGGTGAACCGGTCGATGTGCCCGGTCACCACCCGCGCGGCGCCACGGCGCATGACGCGGAAGATGTCACCGTCGGGGGCCTTGCACACGCGCTGGTCCCACGGCCGGTACGGCGGCGTGAAATGCCGGTCGATCTCCTCCGCCGGCAGGTAGCGTCGCTGCATCGCCCGCAGCGCCGCCTTGAACAACCACGGCAGGCGCTGCGCGATCACGAACTGCGCGGTGTCGCGCGCGCCGTGGTTGAGGCGGGCCACCCGGTGGTCCCACGGCGCCGGCAGCAACCGCCTCCATACCGCGCTGATGACGTCCTTCCCGGGCAGCGGGCCGATGTAGCTCGGAGTGCGCTGCAGCATCGTCACGTCCGCGCCGAGCTCCGCCAGCGCCGGGACCAACGTCACCGCGGTCGCGCCCGAGCCGATCACCACGAACCGTCGGCCGGCGTAGTCGAGGTCCTCCGGCCACTGCTGCGGGTGGATGATCCGCCCACGGAAGTCATTCTCGCCCGGGAACTCCGGGCGGAAACCCTCGGAGTGCGAGTAGTAGCCGGAGCCGAAGTGCACGCGGCGGGCCCATACGATGCGCTCGCCGTCGGCGTTCCGGCAGGTCACGCGGTACATCTGTACGTCGCTCCGCCAGTCGGCGTCCGCGACCCACGAGCCCAGCTGGAGACGGTCGAGCGCGCCGGCCTCGCGGGCGGTGTCGCGGATGTACTCCTTGATGTCCTCGCCGTTGCCGAGCGTCGAGTCGTGGGGCCAGGGACGGAAGGGGAAGCCGAAGGTCGCCATGTCCGAGTCCGAGCGGATGCCCGGGTAGCGGAAGGTGTGCCAGGTCCCGCCCAGGTCGTCGTGGACATCGTGGATCTCCCAGCGCCAGTCCGGGAAGGCGCGGTGGACGTGGTGGGCCAGGTCTATGCCCGACATCCCCGCCCCGACGATGAGCAGGTCCAGCGGGTCGGCGGGCTCGGTGCCCGGCCCGTCCGGGAGGTGGGTGCTTCCAGTCATGCCAGGTACCGTAACCGCCCGCGGCGGGCGAGGGTTTCCGCAATGCGCCAACAAGTTGCTCTTTCGCGCCACGTCGCCCAGAGTGCTCCCATGGCGTTCATCCGATCCGCAGGACTGCGTGGCGTCCGCGCCGTCGTGTCCGGGCTCGGCGGCGACGCCGACGACCTCGCGCGGCGATCCGGCCTGCCCCACGGCGCCCTGGACAGCGACGAGATGCTGGTCGAGGACCTGGCGATCGCGCTCCTACTGGAGACCGCGGCCGCCGAACTCGGATGCCCCGACCTCGGGCTGCGCGTGGCCGAACACCAGGACCTCGACATGCTCGGTCCTGTCGCGGTGGTCGTGAAGAACGCGCGCACCACCACCGAGGCGCTCGAGATGACCTCCAAGTACCTGTTCTTCCACTCGAGGTCGATAGAGATCACCGTCGTCCCCGATCCGCGCGGTGAGCCGGACGTGCTGGGCGTGCGGTTCGGCTACCGGGACCCCGCCCAGCTCATCCCGCCCCAGGCCGTCGACCTCGTGCTGCTCTTCCTGCACCGGGCCATGCGCACCGTGCTCGGCGGCGACTACGGGCTGCTCTCCGTCGAGCTCCCAGGCCCGCTCAACACCCACGCCGCGCAGTACGAGGCCCTCTTCGGCGCGCCGGTCACGCCGTCGACCCCGTCCGCCGTCCTGCGCGTGCCGTCCGACCTTCTGGGCCGGGAGATCTCGGGCGGCGACGACGCCGTGCAACAGCTGGCGCTGCGGTACCTCGAGCAGCACGTGCCCACCGACCGCCGGAGCCTGACCGACCGGACCCGCGCGGCGCTCCAGCAGTCCCTCGACGCCGGCGCCTCGTCCCTGGCGCGGATCGCCGGGCTGCTGTCCATGTCACCCCGCTCGCTGCAGCGCGGCCTGGCGGGCGAGGGCACGAGCTTCTCCGCGGTCCGCGACGAGGTCCGTCGTGAGGTCGCCGCGCGGCTGCTCACCACCACGGAGATCCCGCTGTACCAGATCGCCTCGGCCCTCGACCTCGGCGACGCGACCACTTTCAGCCAGTACGCGCGCCGGTGGTGGGGCATGACCGCGCGCGAGGTCCGGCACGGCCACGGCGGGGTGGGACAATCGACCCCATGAGCGAGAACCCGTCGTCCGACCCCCTGGCGATGCTCCGTTCCGGACGCGGACTGCCGGACGCCGTCGAGGTCGACGACCCGATCCGCGAACAGCTCCTCGACGCGGCCGCCGCGCAGTTCGAGAGTGTCGGGATCGCCCGGTCGACGATGAACGACATCACCCGGCGGGCGGGCCTGGCGCGGATGACCCTGTACCGCAGGTTCGCCAACAAGCAGGAACTCGTCGAGGCGACGCTGCTGCGCGAGGCGTCGTGGTTCCTCGCGGACCTGCAGAAGGAACTCGACGCGCACGAATCCATCGAGGACAAACTCACCGAGGGCTTCGCGTTCACGGTGCAGACGCTCCGCGACCATGACCTGCTCAACCGCCTCCTCGAGACCGAGCCCGAGGCGACGGTCCCCCACTTCACCGTCCAGGGCGCGCCGCTCATCACCGCCGCCGCTCACTTCCTCGCCGCGGAGATCAGCCGCGCCGCCCCCGAGCCGCGCAGCGACGAAGAGGTGCTGGTCGTGGCCGAACTGACCGCCCGACTGGTCGTCTCCTTCGTCCTCACGCCGTCGACGACCATCGACCTCGACGACCCCACCGTCGCGCGGGGCTTCGCCCGGAACCACCTCGGCCCCCTCCTCGGTGCGCACCCGCAGCGCTGACCCGCGCGGTGCGCGCCGGCAGAGCTGACAATCCCCCCATGACTGCTTGACGAATCGACGGCCTGTGTCTAGCGTCAGGGACAAATAGATCGCGGATGTCTCTCTGTCTCATCCGCTGGATTCCACGCCTCCCGACCCGCCGGGTCGGTGACCGGAAGGAAGATCATGTCCGCAGCCGCACCCGCACCCGCCCCCACGACGAGCACAGACGAGTACGAGGACACGCTCCGCCGCCTGTCGCACGCCTCCGTGCACCGCAGCTTCGACCCGTTCAAGGACATCGCCTGGGACCACCCTGACTTCTCCGTGGACCCCACGGACGAGCGCTGGGTCCTGCCCGCCGGGCTCGATCCGCTCGGTGGTCACCCCTGGTACAAGTCCCAGCCGCTGGAGAAGCAGATCGAGATCGGGCTGTGGCGTCAGGCCAACATCATGAAGGTGGGCCTGCAGTTCGAGAACATCCTCATCCGCGGGATCATGCAGTACGTCTTCACGGCCGAGAACGGCTCCGCGGAATTCCGGTACCTCACCCACGAGGCCACCGAGGAATGCCACCACACGCAGATGTTCCAGCAGGGCGTCAACCAGATCGGGGCGGACGTCCCTGGCATGCCGCGCTGGCTGCGGCGACTCTCACCGCTCCTCCCGCTGGCCGCCGGTCGCTTCCCGGTCGCCTTCTTCATCGCCGTACTGGCCGGCGAGGAGCCGATCGACCACACGCAGAAGCAGGTCCTGCGCAACTCGGACTCGCTGCCGCCGGTGCTGTCGCGGATCATGGAGATCCACATCGCCGAGGAGGCGCGCCACATCTCGTTCGCGCACACCTACGTCGCGCGCAACGCCCCCAAGCTGTCCCGCCGGGACGCGTACCTCGTCTCCCTGGCGTTCCCGGTGATCATGCGGGTGCTGTGCGACGCGATCCTCAAGCCGACCCGCGAGTTCCGGGAGACCTTCGACATCCCCGACGAGGTCGTCCGCGAACTCTACTGGGACAACCCCGAGTCGCGGCGGTTCCTGTCCGACCTCTTCGGTGACGTCCGGATGCTGGCCGAGGAGTCTGGACTGATGAACCGGACGTCCCGCCGGCTGTGGAAGGCCCTGAAGATCGACGGACGACCCTCGCGGTACCGGGGCGAACCACCCGTGGCGTTCCGCGACTGACCACACCCCCTCCCGGACAGGCGCCCACCCATGCCCCACGTCATCACCCAGGCCTGCTGTGCCGACGCCTCCTGCGTCCACGCGTGCCCGGTCAACTGCATCCACCCGACGCCCGACGAGCCGGATTTCGCCACGGCGGAGATGCTCTACATCGACCCGGTGTCCTGCGTGGACTGCGGGGCGTGCGTGGGGGCGTGCCCGGTCGGGGCGATCGTGCCGCACACCGAGCTGGCCCCGGAGCAGCGCGCCTTCCTGCAGATCAACGCCGACCTGACCGGTGACGACCGCCCTTCCCGGCCGCAGGCGCGCGTCCCCACGCTCGTGCGCCTCGGCCCCACGCGCACGACCGTGCGGGTGGCCGTGGTGGGCGCCGGCCCGGCCGCGCTGTACGCCGCCGACGAGCTGCTCCGCCAGCCCGGGGTGGAGGTGACGGTGTTCGAGCGCCTGCCCGTGCCGCACGGCCTGGCCCGGCACGGGGTGGCGCCCGACCACACCAGCACGCGCGCGGTCGCCGACCTGTTCCGGGCGATCGAGGACCAGCCCGGGTTCGGGTACCGCCTCGGGGTGCACGTCGGCGAGGACGTCACGGCCGCGGAACTGGCGGCCCATCATCACGCGGTGGTGTACGCGACCGGCGCCGGCACGGACCGCCCGCTGGACATCCCCGGCACCGATCTGCCCGGGAGCACGTCGGCCACGGAAGTGGTGGCCTGGTACAACGACCACCCCGACCACGCGGACGCCCACGTCCCGCTGGACCACGAGCGCGCGGTGATCGTCGGCAACGGCAACGTGGCCCTCGACGTCGCGCGCATCCTCGCCACCGACCCGGAGCGGCTCGCCGACACCTCCATCGCCCGCCACGCCCTCGAGGCGCTGCGAAACAGCCGGGTCCGCGAGGTCGTGGTGCTCGGCCGCCGCGGCCCGGAGCACGCCGCGTTCACGCTGCCCGAGCTGGTCGGACTCGCCGCGCGGGACGACATCGACCTGCGCGTCGACGCCCCGGACGGCATCGACCCCGACGCCGCGACCACCCGCCAGGGTCGGCTGAAGGCGGAGTACCTGGCCCGCATCGCGGCCCGCCCCGCCGGAGAGGCCGTGCCCGCGGACGGCACCAGCGGCCCCGGCGTCACCGCCGCCACCGGCGACACCGGCGACACCGAGCGCCGCCGGATCGTCCTGCGATTCCAGACCGCCCCGGTCGAGGTCGTGGGCACGGAGCGGGCCGAGGGCCTGCGCGTGGTGCGCACGGACCTCGTCGGCGGCGAGACGGGCCGGGTCCGCGCCGTGCCCCGGCCCGGTTCGGAGGAGACGATCCCGGCGGGTCTCGTGCTGGGTTCGGTCGGCTACCGCGGGGTCGAGGTGCCGGGCGTGCCGTTCGACCCGGACACCGCGACGATCCCCAGCCGCGAGGGCCGCGTCCTCGACGCCGTCGGCGGCAGCGTCGTCCCCGGCCTGTACGTCGTGGGCTGGATCAAGCGCGGCCCGCGCGGGTTCCTCGGCACCAACAAGACGTGCGCGCGGGAGACCGTGAACTCACTGCTCGCCGACGCCAACGGGGGGCTGCTCCCCACGCCCCGGTCCGCGGCGGCGTTCGAGGACCTGCTCGGCGCCGCGGGCCGGAACCGGCCGTTCGCTACGCCATCCCGGATGCGCACTCGCTGAGCTTCGGCCGCGCGCCGTTGGAACAGCCGGCCCCCGAACCGGGGCCGTGGCCGGTGACATCACCGGAGTGGCCGCCGCTCTCGCGGCCACATGCCTCGACGCGGTCGACGATGGCCGCGCCGAGCCGCGTCAGCGGGGACGCCCCGCCCTCACCGAACTCGTACAGGGCCGCGTACTCGCGTTCCCGATAGGTCGCCAGGACTGCCACGGCGTCGTCGAGTCTGCGCAGGAGCTGCGGCGACCACTGCGCGGGCTGCTGCGCCAGCTTGAGTCGGGCGGCCAGGCGCGGCCGGGTGTCCGGCAGGTCCTCGAGCAGCTCGTCGTAGACCTGGTCGGGGGACAGGGTCGAGGCGCGGACGACGCCCTTCAGGAGGCAGTCCGGGAGCACGCCGCTCAGCGGGTCCCCCGGCACGGACACCCACAGGGTGCGGTCGGGGATCGGGCCGCGTCGTGGGCCGGCCACGCCCTGCCCCCCGGGGTCCGGGGTGCCGTCGAGCCAGCGGTCACACGGCCGGTGAGGGTCGCCGATCATCCCGACGGCCACCACGCGGTCGATGTCTTCCGGGTGGGCGTCCATCCAGTCGTAGATGACGCGCGTTCCGCTGCAGACCCCGATGAGCACGAGGGGGTCCGACGGATGCAGGCGCACGAGCCGGCTGAGGTCGGCCACGCCGGCGGCGGCCGCGGATTCCCAGGTGTGGGGACCGTCGCGGGTTCACCTGCCCCGGGGTCGGCCACTGCACCCTGACGGTGTCCCGGGCGCCTGTCCAGTCCGCCAGGTTGTCGACGAACCGCCCGAGTATCCTCGAGGGCTGCCGGTAGCCGCCGTCGCTGTCCGCGATGAATATCCGCACTGCATGACCCCCAGGGCGCCCACCGGCGCTCCACGAGATTGATGTAACAACCTCAGTGTCATACGAACGGCTGACAAACGGCAGAGTCAATAAGTAAATGTTTCCTGTCAAGACGCCTGTACGGTAATGAGATCCGGCTCAGGTTCCGCAGTAGGTGACGTGCTTCGCGGCGTCCGGAGGGGCCGGTTGTGCGTAGCGCTCGCGCCCCGGGCGCTCGGTGTAGGGATCGGTGACGACGACGAGGAGTTCGAAGAACGGTCCCATGTCCCCTGCCGTGGCCGCGTCGAGGGCCTCTTCGACGAGGTGGTTGCGCGGGATGTACAGCGGATTGGCACGGGCCATCGATCCCTGGTCGGGTCCGAGGGCCCGCCACGTCGAGAGCCAGCCCTCCGCCAGGGTGCCGACGTGCTCCCGGACCGGCGCGGTGTCCCCGGCCGCGGCCGCACCGAGGGCGTGGAAGAAGCCGGTGTGGTCGGGCCGGGTCGCGTTGAGGAGCCGGGACAGCTCCTCGATCAGGTCGTCCGCCTCGGCGTCCGGGACCTCGGCCGACAGTCCCAGCTTGTCCCGCATCCCGGCCGTCCACGTCTGCTGGTACCTCTCCGGGTAGGTGTTGAGGACCTCCGTGAGCAGGCGGACCGCCTCCTCCGGGTCCGGATCGATGAGCGGCACGAGAGTCTCGGCGAAGCGGGCGAGGTTCCACTGCAGCACCGGCGGTTGGTTGGCGTAGGCGTAGCGGCCACCGGTGTCGATCGAGCTGAACACGGTCGCCGGGTCGAAGGTGTCCATGAACGCGCACGGCCCGTAGTCGATGGTCTCGCCGGAGATGGTCGTGTTGTCGGTGTTCATGACGCCGTGGATGAACCCGAGCAGCATCCAGCGCGCCACGAGGTCGGCCTGGGTGCCGACGACGGAGGTGAACAGCTCCAGGTACGGGTTTTCCGCGTCCGCGGCGTGCGGGTGGTGCCGGGCGATGGCGTGGTCGGCCAGCCGACGCAACAGTTCGCCGTCGTCGGTCGACCGCGCGAACTGGAACGTCCCCACTCTCAGGTGGCTCGCGGCGACCCGCGCCAGCACCGCGCCGGGCAACGGCGTCTCGCGGTACACGGTGTTGCCCGTCGCCACCACGGCGAGTGAGCGGGTGGTGGGCACGCCGAGGGCGTGCATCGCCTCGCTGATGAGGTACTCGCGCAGCATGGGTCCCACAGCGGCCAGGCCGTCGCCACCGCGCGCGAAGGGGGTCCTGCCCGAGCCCTTGAGGTGCAGGTCGCGACCGTCGGGCAGCTCGCCGAGCAGAAGCGCGCGGCCGTCGCCCAAACGCGGCGAGTATCCGCCGAACTGGTGGCCCGCGTACGCCTGGGCGAAGGGCGTGGCGCCGTCCGGCACGTGGTTGCCGGTGAACAGGCGCACCCCTTCCTCACCGCGCAGGTACTCCGGGTCCAGTCCCAGCTCGGCGGCCAGCGGCTCGTTGAGTGCGAGGAGGCGCGGATCCGGCGCCTCGGCCGCCTTCCACGGCACCCCGAGCTCGGGGAACTCGGTGGCGTACCGGGAACCGAGGGAGACGGGCGATGCTGCCTGCGGGGTCATACCCCGACGGTACGTCCGTGTGCGGTTCCGCGTCAGGCCAGAAGGACTGGGAGCCGCCGTCGATGGCTGAGCGGGACCGGGCTCGGCGGCGACGGACCCCACACACGCCGGGCTCCCTGAGCACGCCGGCCCGCTCGCCGACGCCGCCCATCACGACGTCACCAGTCGACTGCTGCCCGGAAACCCTGCCGTCGGGCGCCGCCATCAGGGGATCGACACGTCCCGCGACCCTCTAGAGTCAGGTCACCACAACGACGAAGGAGGCCCGGCATGGGACCTGCTCGGTGCGCTCAACCAGACCGTCGCCGAGTGCTGCGACGAGGTGCACCCGGTGGTGTGCGGACGGGTGCTGAGGCTGTGACCGCCGACCGGGCCGGGGCGGCGCGCGCGGCCGCGGAGGCGGTCGGCGCGGGCGTGACCACCGGCCTGAGCGCGTTCCCCCTCACCCCGCTGCGCGACGACCGTGTCGACGAGCACGCATACGCGGGGATCGTCGAGCGGCTGGCGCGCGCCGGGATCGACTCGATCGGCGCCCTGGGCTCGACCGGCTCGTACGCCTACCTCGACGGGGCCGAGCGGCGCCGCGTGGCCGAGCTGACCGTTCGGCACGCGGGCGGAACCCCGGTGATCGTCGGCATCAGCGCGCTGCGCACCTCCCACGCGCGGGCGCTCGCCCACGACGCGCAGGCGGCCGGCGCCGCCGCGGTCATGCTCGCCCCCATGAGCTACCAGCCGCTCACCGCCGACGACGTGGTGGGCTTGTACACCGACGTCGCGACCGAGCTGTCCGTCCCGATGGTGGTCTACGACAACCCCGGCACCACCCGGTTCGACTTCACGCCCGAGCTCTACGCCCGTCTGACTGAGCTTCCCGCGGTCGCGTCGATCAAGATCCCGCCGCCCCCACCCGCCGCCGAGGCCGCGCGCGACCACATAGCGCGGCTCCGGGAGGCCGTGCCCGCGCGCGTCGGGTTGGGGGTCTCCGGCGATCCCTCGGCCGCCGCGGCGCTCCTCGGTGGCTGCGACTGCTGGTACTCCGTCCTCGCCGGCACCCTGCCCGGCCCTGCCCTCCAGATCGCCCGCTCGGCGCTGGCGGGCGACAGCGGGGAGGCCTTCGCCGCGTCGGACCGGCTCGCCTTACTGTGGGACCTGTTCGTCCGGCACGGGAGCCTGCGGGTGGTGGCGGCGGTCGCCGAACTGCTCGGACTGGCTCCGGGGCATTGCCTGCCCCGACCACTCCTGGGTCTGCGGGGACGTGACCGGGCCGAGGTGGAGACCGTCCTCACCGCACTGTCGCTCGCGAAATAACAACAGGTTCACCCCGGCGGGCTCATACTTGAGCCGTCCCCTCGCCGGAGGTCGCCTGGGTCCGGCGCCGGGCCCTCGTCCTCATCGAGAAGACGGTTTCGCACGTCGCCTCTCGGGCGATACGGGCGGAACCGTCTTCTCGACGGTGAGTGCCGGGCGGGCGCAGCGCCGACTCAGTCGGCGTCGAGGTCCTGCTCGATGAGGGCGGCGATCTCGGCGACGGCGTCGGCGTCGTCGCCGCTCACCGTGACCTCGGCGCCCTTCTCCGCACCGAGTGCCATGATGAGCATCGCGGAGGCGGCGTCGGCCTCCTCGCCGTCGAAGGTGATCTCGATGTCCGTGTCGTACTTCTCGGCGGCCTCGGCGATGATGCCGGCCGGGCGGGCGTGCAGGCCCTCGGCCGATCCGACGATGACGGTGGTGCTGGCCATGGTGTCTCCTCCTGTGGGGTGGGTGGCGGGGGCGCGGGGGTCGGGCCTTGCCGCCATCGTGCAGGGTGGGCGGTCAGGCCGCGACCGGCTCGGCCGCGGCGGCCGGGGCCACTGCCGGGGTGCGGCGCGCGGACTTGGCGGCCACCACGGCCGCGCACGCCACCAGGGTCCCGGCGAGGATCGCCAGTAGGTAGCCCCAGACCGGGTTGATGGCGAACACCACGAACAGGCCGCCGTGGGGCGCGTACGACTCCACGGAGAACGCCATGATCAGCGCGCCGGTCACGGCGCCGCCGGCCATCATCGACGGGATCACGCGCAGCGGGTCGGCGGCGGCGAACGGGATGGCGCCCTCGGAGATGAAGCTCGCGCCCAGCAGGAACGCGGCGCGGCCGTTCTCCTGCTCGGCCGGGCTGAACAGCCGCTTGCGCACGACGGTGGCCAGGCCCATCGCCAGCGGCGGGACCATGCCGGCGGCCATCACCGCTGCCATGATCCGCAGCGTCGCGGGGTTGTCGGCGACCAGTCCGGCGGTGGCGAACGTGTATGCCGCCTTGTTGACGGGCCCGCCCAGGTCGAAGCACATCATCAGACCCAGGATCACGCCGAGCAGGATCACCGAGGAGCCGGTCATGCCGCCGAGCCAGGACTCCATGGCCTCGGTGAGCGCGGCCAGCGGGCGGCCGAGCAGGAGGAACATGAGCAGACCGATCGCGAGCGAGCCGATCAACGGGATGAGCACGACGGGCATGAGGCCGGACAGCCAGCGCGGGGTCTTCCACGTGGTCATCCAGCGCACGAGGTAGCCGGCGAGGATGCCGGTGACCAGGGCGCCGATGAAGCCGGCACCGAGGGTCGCGGACAGCGCACCGCCGACGAAGCCCGGGGCGATGCCGGGGCGGTCGGCCAGGCCGTAGGCGATGTACCCCGACAGCACGGCGATCATGAACCCCATCGCCGCCTGGCCGATCGCGAACAGCACTGCGCCGATGTAGAGGCGCAGGCCCGCGTGGGTGAGGGCCTCGGCGCCGGCGGTGCCGGCGGAGACGATCTCGCCGTCGAGGTACCAGACCTCGCCGGGCAGGTCGGTGAGCGTGAACGAGGTGGACAGTTCTTGCCACACGAACGCGACGTCGTAGCCGGCGAAGAGGAAGCCGAGCGCGAGGAGCAGTCCGCCGGCAGCGACGAACGGGATCATGTAGGACACGCCGGTCATCACCGCGCGCTGCAGTCCGCGGGCCCAGTGCTCGTCGGCGCCGGACGCGCCCGACGCGGCGGTCCCCGAGCCGTCGCCGGAGTCGGCCGACACGCGACGGGCGCGGGGGTCGCGCGCGGCGGCCAGCGCCTCGTCGAGGACCCGGTCGGGGGCGTCGATGGCCTTCTTCACGCCGTACTCGACGACGGGCTTGCCGGCGAAGCGGCCGCGGTCGCGGACGCCGACGTCGGTGGCGAACACGACCGCGTCGGCCGCCTCGATCACGCCCGGGTCGAGGGCGGTGGCGCCCGCCGAGCCCTGGGTCTCCACCTGCAGATCGACGCCACGCGCCTGCGCGGCCTGGGCCAGGGAGTCGGCGGCCATGTAGGTGTGGGCGATGCCGGTGGGGCAGGCGGTCACCGCGACCAGGCGCAGCGGCGCGTCGCCACCACCGTCGGTTGTGGTCGCCGCCCCGCCGCCGGACGCCGTGGGGGCGGGCGCCGACGAGGACGACGACGAGGCCTTCTGCTCCTGCGCGGCGAGCACCTTCTCGATGGCCGCGACCGCGTCCTCGGCCGTGGCGGCCGCCCGGAGGGCGTCCACGAACTCGGCCCGCACGAGGTTCCGCGCGAGCGTGGCGAGCAGCTTGAGGTGTTCCTTGCCGCCGCCGGCGGGGGCGCCGATCATCAGTACGAGGTCGGCGGGTCCGTCCTTGGCGCCGAAGTCGACGGGCGGGTCGAGTCGGGCGAACGCGAGGCTCGGTGAGGTCACGGCCTCGGACTTGCAGTGCGGGATCGCGATCCCGCCCTTCATGCCGGTGGCCGCTTTGTCCTCTCGGGCGAGGAGGTCGCGCACCAGGGTGTCGTGGTCATCGGCGCGGCCGGCGTCGACGAGGGTCCGGGCCAGCGCCCGGATCACCTCCTGCTTGGTGCCGCCGAGGTCGGCGTCGAGCCGCACGGTGGCGGTCTCGATGATGGGCTGGTTCATGGCCGTGCTCCGTGTCGTGGTGAGAAGGGGTTCGCGGTGAGAGGGGGGGCGGGGACGGGGACCTCAGTCGAGGCGCCTGAGCGTGGCGCGGAAGGTGGCGGGGTCGAGGCCCAGCGGTAGTCCGGTGCCGGGCAGGGAGGCGGCCACGCTGCCGTGACCGACGGCCCATGCGAGACGGTCCCGCGGCGGGAGTCCGCGGGCCCCGGCGAGCAGATATCCCGCGAGCGCGGAGTCGCCGGCCCCGACCGTGGACCTGACCTGCACGGCGGGGGCGTTCGCGAACCACGTCTCGTCGTCGTCGACCAGGACTGCTCCGGCACCGCCCAGGGTGACCAGGACCGCGCCGACGCCCCGCTCACGCAGGGCGCGTGCGGCGGCGGCCACGGGTCCGGTGTCACCGTCGGCGGCGCGTCGTTCCAGCTCCGCACCGTCGACGCCGGCGAGCTGGCCGAGCTCCTCGCCGTTGGGTTTGACCAGGTCCGGCGCGGCGTCCGGGAGTCGCGCGGCGAGGGCTGCCAGGGGCGCGTCGGAGGTGTCGACGGCGAGGCGCGCCCCCGCCGGACGCAGGGCGGTGACCAGGTCGGCGTAGAAGTCGTCCTCCACGCCGCGCGGCAGGGATCCGCACAGCACCACCCACTGCGCGTCGCGGGCGAGGTCGGCGATCGTGGACCGGACCCGGTCGAGCGTGGCGGCATCGAGCTCGGGGCCAGGGGAGTTGATCTTGGTGGTGGTGCCCTCGGGGTCGGCGAGGGTGAGGTTGATCCGCACGGCCCCGGTCGTCGGCATCACGGATGTCGCGACGCCGGTCGCGGCGCACATCGTCACGAACGGGTCCTCGGGAGGCGCGGGGAACACCGCGCGCGCCTCCACCCCGCCGGCAGCCACCACACGTGCGACGTTGACGCCCTTTCCGCCGGGTGAGTCGTCGACGGCCGCTATGCGATTGACCCCGCCCACGGCGAGCGGCGCCGGCAGCTGCGCGGTGCGGTCCACCGACGGGTTCATGGTGAGCGTGACGATCATGGCAGCACGACCTCGATTCCGTGGGTGTCCAGCGCGGCGGCGAGCGGGCCGGGCGGGGGCGAGTCGGTGACCAGCACATCGATCTGGTCGAGGCGGGCGAACGAGACGAGGAACTCGTGGCCGAACTTGCTCGAGTCGGCGAGCACCGCCACCCGCCGCGCGGCGCCGCACATGGCGTTCTTCACCGCCGCCTCGTCCGGGTCCTGGGTGGTGAGGCCGCGGTCGGGGTGGAGGCCGTTGGCGCCGACGAACGCCACGTCCACGCGGATCGCCTCCAGCGCCCGAAGCACCGACGCGCCCACACACCCGCCGGTGAGGCCGCGGACCGTCCCGCCGAGCACGTGCAGGTCGTCGGTCGCCGCGCGGTGCAGGCCGTCGGCGACGGGGACCGAGTTGGTGATGACCGTCAGCCCGTGGTCGGCGGGCAGCGCCTCGGCGAGGGCCGCGGTGGTGGAGCCTGCGTCGACCAGCACGGTCCCGCAGGCGGCGGGCAGCAGGCGAAGCGCGGCCCGGCCGATCGCGGTCTTGGCCTCGACGTTCTCCGACCGGCGCGCGGCGAGGGTCCGCTCCACACGACCACCCGGGACCGCGCACACCGCGCCGCCGTGCGTGCGCTCGAGGTGGCCCTCTGATTCCAGGACCGACAGGTCGCGGCGGATGGTCTCGGCGCTCACGTCGAGGTCGGCGGCGAGTTCGGCCACGGTGACCCGCCCGGACGCGGCGAGGGTCTCCGTGATGCGCCGTCGTCGCTCGCTGCCGTACATGGTGAGCCTTTCGCCTGTGACCGAGTGTGTTGGATTCTGCCCGAAACGGTTGGAAAGTCAAGCGGTCTTAGTTATTCTCGTCACAGAACCACTCGATCGGCCGGGCGCGGGTGCCCGGTCCGCTAGGAGCTCCCAATGACGCAGCAGTCGAAGGCCGGGGCGGTCATCCGCGGCACCGGCGTGGTCGCCGGACTCGCCCACGGGCCCGCCCGATGGGTGGTCCGGCCCGACGCCCTTGACGGGCCCGCCCCGGCCGCCGCCCCGGACACGCCGGGCGCGGTGGACCAGGAGGCCGTCGAGCGCGGTCGCGAGCGCTTCGCTGCCGCGGCCGCCACCGTCGCCGACCGCCTCGACCAGCGGGCCGCCCTGGCGACCGGCGTCAGCGCCGAGGTGCTCACCGCCAACGCCGTACTCGCCCGCGACCGCGGCTGGGCCAAGGAGGTCACCAAGGAGCTGAAGAAGGGCGCGGCGGTCGAGGCCGCGGCGGTCGCCGCCACCGAGAGCTTCGCCGCGAAGTTCGCCAAGATCGGCGGCCGGCAGGCCGAACGCATCACCGACCTGCGCGATCTCT
Source organism: Dietzia cinnamea NBRC 102147 (assembly GCF_001571065.1). Lineage (GTDB taxonomy): Bacteria > Actinomycetota > Actinomycetes > Mycobacteriales > Mycobacteriaceae > Dietzia > Dietzia cinnamea. The sequence continues at coordinate 53,343 of NZ_BCSW01000007.1, read as the reverse complement.
GCGCCCGGGTGGTCGCCGAACTGCGCGGCCTGCCCGAACCGGGGATCCCCGAGTTCGACGAACCCGGCATCCTCCTGGCCGACGACCTGGCCCCCGCCGACACCGCCGGCCTCGACCCGGCCCTCGTGCTGGCGATCGTGTGCGAGCAGGGCGGCCCCACCTCACACACCGCGATCATCGCCCGGCAGCTGGGCATCCCCTGCATGGTCGCCGCGGGAGGCCTGTCCGCCGTCGCCGACGGCACCCGCGTGCTCGTCGACGCCGCCGCGGGCACCGTCACGGTCGAGCCCGAGGAGGGCCCGGCCGCTGCGGCGGCCGAGGCGGACCGGCGCAGCCGCGCCGCGGCGGCGAGCTGGACCGGACCCGCCGCCCTCGCCGACGGCCACGCGGTCTCCCTGCTCGCCAACGTCCAGGACGGCGACGGCGCGGAGGCGGCCGCCGCCGGCCCGGCCGCGGGGATCGGCCTGTTCCGCACCGAGCTGGCGTTCCTCGACCGGGCCGACGAGCCGACCCACGACGAGCAGGTCGCGCTCTACGCCCGAGTGCTCGGCGCCTTCTCCGACGCGCGCGTCGTCACCCGGACCCTCGACGCCGGCTCGGACAAGCCGCTCGCGTTCGCCGGGATGACCGAGGAGGACAACCCCGCCCTCGGCGTGCGCGGGATCCGCGTGGACCTGCTCGACCGCGGGCTACTGGACCGCCAGCTCGACGCCCTCGCGGCGGCCGGCCGGCAGGTCGGCGGAGCGCAGTCCTCACCGTGGGTGATGGCGCCGATGGTGGCCACCGTCCACGAGGCCCGCGACTTCGCCGACCGCTGCCGCGGCCGGGGCCTCACGCCCGGGATCATGGTCGAGGTGCCGTCCGTCGCCGTGGCGGTGGACCGCTTCCTGCCGCACGTGGACTTCCTGTCCGTCGGCACCAACGACCTCACCCAGTACGTCATGGCAGCCGACCGGATGTCCCCCGACCTGGCCGCCCTCACCGATCCCTGGCAGCCCGCGGTGCTGCGACTCATCCGCACGGTCGCCGACGCCGCCGGCCGTTCCCCCGACGGCCGGTCGATCCCGGTGGGCGTGTGCGGCGAAGCGGCGGCCGACCCGGACCTCGCCTGCGTCCTGCTGGGGCTCGGCGTCACCTCGCTGTCGGTGGCCACCGCCGCCCTCCCCCACGTCGGCGCCGCGCTGGCCGGGGTCACGCTCCAGCAGTGCCGCGAGTTCGCCCGGATCGCGCTCGACAGCGACACGGCCCGCGACGCCCGGGACGCGGTCCGCGCCGCCCGCGGCTGAGGGGGCGCCGGGTACGCGGGCGGCGTCGGCGGAGCGCCACTTCGAGGACCTCCGCGAACACCATTGGCTGGTCTACACTTGACGCCTGTCAACGACAAGAGTGTCCAGATCAGGACTCCGCCTTCGTCGCCACACCGAGAATCACGAGGTCTCACATCATGAATCCGCTGGTCGCCCCCGGTCGTGAAACCCTGTTCCGGTCGCTCGACGTCCGCTCACTGCACCTGGCCAACCGCCTGGTCATGTCGCCGATGACGCGGATGGGCTGCCCGGGCGGATTGCCCGACGAGATCAACCGGGACTACTACGCGGCCCGCGCCGCAGGCGGTACCGGGCTGGTCGTCACCGAGGGCATCGGCGTGGACCACCCCACGTCGGTCGACCACTCCGCGATCCCGCGCCTCGACGGTCCGGAGTCCGTGGCGGCGTGGCGCGTGGTGACGGACGCCGTGCACGCCGCGGGCGGCCGGATCATGGCGCAGCTGTGGCACGTCGGTCCGCTGTGGGGCGCCAACGCCCGCTTCGATCGCGGGAGCCGCGACCGCCTCATGGCGATGCACCCCATGCGTCCGTCGGGCCTGTGGGGTACGCCGGGCGTCACCACGTACTCGGATCGGAGCATCGAGCGCTGGTCGCCGGCGGTGGAGCCGATGACCGAGTCGGACATCGCCGACGTGATCGGCGCCTTCGCCCGGTCGGCACGGTATGCCCTCGAGGCCGGGTTCGACGGGGTCACCCTGCACGGCGGCCACGGCTACCTGCTGGATGCGTTCGTCTGGGCCGATACCAACCGCCGCACCGACGAGTGGGGCGGCGGCCTGGCGGCGCGGAGCCGCTTCCCCGCAGCAGTCGTGGCGGCGGTCCGTGAGGCCATCGGCGCGGAGGCGCCGCTGTTCTACCGCTTCTCGCAGCACACGCAGCAGGACTACACGGTCCTCAAGGCCACCGACCCCGACGAACTCGGCGTCTACCTCGGCGCACTCGCCGAGGCGGGCGTCGACCTGTTCGACGCGTCGACCAGGCGCTTCAGCGATTCGGCGTTCCCCGACCTGGAAGGTGACGACGGCGAGGTCACCCTCGCCGGGTGGGCCCGCAGGCTCACGGGTAAGCCGGCGGGCGCCGTGGGCGGCGTGGGGATCGGGACGTCCCTGCGCGAGCAGAAGTCGGGCAAGGTGGCCGTGGCGGCGGACAACATCGATTCGGTCGTGGAGCGCATGGAGCGTGGCGAGTTCGATCTCATCTCCATCGGCCGGATGCACCTGGCTGATCCGGCGATCGCCCGGGCCCTGCGGGCGGCCGAGCCACTTCCGGAGTTCGACCGCGAGGCGCATGAGGCGCCGCTCCGCGCCCCGGCCTGACAACGGTTCCCGCCATTGCGAGCCAAACCCCGTCGGGTCCGGCCGGCCGGGACTAACCTGCGGCCATGACCGTCACCGATGAGCTGCTCGAGGCCGCGAAGGCCTATCAGTCCGACTTCGACAAGGGCGATCTCCCCATGCCGCCCGGACGCAAGGTCGCCGTCGTGGCCTGCATGGACGCCCGCCTCAACCCGTACGGCCTGCTGGGCCTGACCGAGGGCGACGCCCACGTCATCCGCAATGCGGGCGGGGTCGTCACCGACGATGTCTCGCGATCGCTCACCATCAGCCAGCGACTGCTCGGGACCGAGGAGATCGTCCTCATCCACCACACGGACTGCGGGATGCTCACCTTCCGGGACGACGACTTCAAGGATCAGATCCAGTCCGACACCGGGCTGCGGCCGCGCTGGGCGCCCGAGTCGTTCCCGGAGCCGGAGGCCGACGTCCGCCAGTCGATCGCCCGCGTGGAATCCGACCCCTTCCTGCTGCACAGCACCGCGGTGCGCGGGTTCGTCTACGACGTGTCCACCGGCGAACTGCGTGAGGTCCAGCGCGAAGAGTAGCCCGCCCGGCGCGGCCGTCGACGACTCTGGCGTCATCCCACGGTTGAGGCGGCGCTGGCCGTCGACGCAGGTGGCTGAGCTGGAGACGACTACCTCCGCGCGGCGCGGTGTGCCTATGCTCGACATGAACTACCGACTTCCGGACGCAGGGAAAGACCGGTGAGAATCCGGCGCTGACCCGCAACGGTGTGCCGCTACCACAAGTGGCGGCGAGCCCGATCGCCTGCCCGGAGGCCTGACTCCACCAGTCATCGCCGAGGTCTGCGATCCGGGGTCCTGTCAGGTGACGTGGCGTCCTCGACGCCAGCCGTCCTGCGGGTCTGCCGTGGTCGTCGACCACACGACACGATCCGAGGTCTGATCATGTTCCGTCACCACCCCAGAACCGCGCTGGCCGCGCTGCTCGTGACCGGCCTGGCGCTCGCCGGCTGCTCCCGCGGCGAGGCGCTCGAGAGCGGTGGCGCGGCCGAGCCCTTCGCCAACCCGGTCACCATCGCCAACTGCGAGCGCGAGGCCGCCTACACCGAGCCGCCGCAGCGCATCATCTCGATGAACGACCACGTCACCGAGACCCTCATCCAGCTGGGTGCGGGCGACCGGATCGTCGGGATGGGCTACGGCGAGCAGAACGATGTGCTGCCGGAGGTCGCCGACCAGTTCCACGCCATCCCCTCCCTGGCCGAGGAGTACCCCACCTGGGAGCAGATCGTGGACCTCGAGCCCGACCTGGTGGTCGCCGGGATGCGCAGTGCGTTCGACGACAAGGAGGGCCGCAGCCGCGACGCCCTCGAGGCCGCGGGCATCAACACGTTCCTGTTCTCCGAGTACTGCGGCGAGGGCTTCCCGGACCTGTCGATGCTCGAGACCGACTTCTCCCAGCTCGGCCGCGTCCTCGGCGTCGAGGACGGCGCCCGCGATCTGACGGACCGGATCACCGACGAGATGGAGGACGTCCGCGCGACGCTCGACGCCGCGGGCGTGACCGGGCTCCCCACCTTCTTCTACGACAGCGGAGAGGCCGAACCCACGACCATCGGCGGGGTGGGCATCGGCCAGCTCATCGGCGAATACGCGGGCGCGGACAACATCTTCTCCGAGGGCGACCGTCCCTACCTCAAGACCACGTGGGAGATCCTCGGCGAGCGCCGCCCGGAGGCGATCGTGGTGCTGGACTACGGAGCCACGAGCGCCGAGGACAAGATCGCTTACCTGCGCGCCCAGCCCATCATGGCCACCACCCCGGCGATGCGGGAGGACCGCATCGTGGTGGTTCCGTTGTCTGACTTCTTCGAGAGCTCGCGGATGACGACCTCCACCGAGGCGATCGCCCGCGAACTGCACCCGCACGCGTTCGGGCAGTGACATGACGTCGGTAGCCGAGAACCGTCGCACGGAGCACAGCCCCGACACCACCGACACGGTAGGCACCGCCGCGGCCACGGACCCGGTCGCCGCCTCCGTCCCGCCCGCGGTGCCCACCGGACGTCGCCCGCTCACGCTCATCTGCCTGCCGCTCGCGGCCCTGCTCGCGGTGTCGATCGCGGCGGGCGTCTCGCTGGGCTCGGTGTCCATCCCGATCGGAGACGTCTGGGCGATCGTCGCGCACCGCTTCGCCCCGGGCGCGTTCGAGCCATGGTGGACCGATGCCCGCGAGGCGATCGTCCTCGAGTCGCGACTGCCCCGCGCGCTCATGGCGGCGGCCGTGGGCGCCTCCCTGGCCGTCGCGGGCGGTGTGGCGCAGGCGGTGACCCGCAACCCGCTCGCGGACCCGTACCTGCTCGGGGTCTCCTCGGGCGCGGGCTTCGGCGTCGTCGCCCTCACTGTCCTCGGGGTGGGCGCCGGGATGTGGGGCGTGTTCACCCTGCCCATGGCCGCGTTCGTCGGCGCGTTGCTACCGCTGGCCGGAGTGGTGCTGGTGGCCCGCCGCGCCCACGACACCACCGCCATCGTGCTGGTGGGGGCGGCCATGACGATGGTCTTCGGCGCGCTCAACACCTTCACGCTGCTGGTGTTGGGCGACGACCACCAACTCGGCACGGTCATGCGGTGGCTCGCCGGCGGGTTCGGCGACGCCGGGTGGACGATGGTCTGGGCGCCGATCGCGATCCTCGCCGTCGCCGGCACGGTGGTGATGCTGTGCAGCCGCCACCTGGACCTGCTCCTCACCGGCGACGACGGCGCCACCGCCATGGGCGTCAACGTGCCGCGGTTCCGGATCCTCATGCTGCTGCTGGTCTCGCTGCTCACCGCGGGCGCCGTGGCGGTGTCGGGGACCATCGGGTTCATCGGCCTGCTCATCCCGCACCTCGCGGGCTTCCTCACGGGCCGGACGTCCGCGCGCCTGCTGCCCACCGCGGCGCTGCTCGGCGCCCTCGCCCTGGTCCTGGCCGACATCGCGGCCCGCTCGGTGCGCGAGGGCACAGAGCTGCCGGTCGGCGTCATCACAGGCGTCGTGGGCGGGCCCGTGTTCCTGGTGATGCTGTGGCGCCGCTACGGGAGGGCGTCGATATGACCACCCTCAGCGCGGACCGTGTCTCCGCCCGCCTGGGCGGCCGGCAGATCCTCGACGGCGTCGACCTCACCGTCACTCCCGGTCTGGTCACGGCCCTGGTCGGGCCGAACGGCAGCGGCAAGACGACCTTGCTGCGCGCGTGTTACCGAGCGCTGCCCACCACGGCGGGTCACGTCACCATCGACGGCGCGGACATCAGCTCGCTGCGCCGCCGTACGCTCGCCCGCGCGGTGGGGGCGAGCACGCAGGAGCCGGTCTCGCTGGGCGGCATCACGGTCCGCGAGTCGGTGCGCCTGGGCCGGACGGTCACCCGCGGGCCGTTCGAGCCCCTCGGCGCCGACGACTCCGCGGTCGTCGAGACCGTCCTCGCGCAGGTCGGGCTGACCGAGCTCGCCGACCGGGACGTGCTCGCCCTGTCCGGCGGGGAGCGGCAGCGGGTGTCGATCGCGCGCACGCTCGCCCAGCAGCCCGACGTCCTCCTGCTGGACGAGCCCACCAACCACCTCGACCTCCACCAGCAACTGTCGGTCCTGGCGCTGCTGCGCGAGCTCGCGGCCGGCGGACTTGCGGTGCTGCTCACACTCCACGACCTGCGGATGGCGACCGAGTACTGCGACGCCATCGCCGTCCTGCACCGCGGGCGCCTGGTCGCGACGGGCGCGCCGGAGGAGGTCCTGGACGCCGCGGTGCTGCGGGAGGTGTTCGGCGTGCGCGGCCAGGTACGGGCGGGGCCGGACGGTCGCCGCACCCTCGACGTGGTGGGGCTGGCCGATGCGTGACGGAGCGGTGGGTGGCGCGAGCGTGGGTGGGGAGCCGGTGGGTGACGACGGCGACGACGACGATCTCCGCACCCCCGGCACGGTGGCAGCCGCGTATGCGGGCGCCTGGGCCCTCCTCGGCGACTTCGCCCGCACCATCGAGCACGCCTCAACCGTCCTGCCCGGGGAGGTGCTGACGGACCCGCGGTGGCTGGCCCGGCGGGTGGAGGACACCGGCCGGCGCTGGAACCATGACGATCCGCGGGTGAACGGGACTTTGTGGTGGTATTCGGCCAGCTCAACGCTGGTCGCGGCGCCGCTGGCGATGCTGCTCGCCACCGGACGCGCGCCCGATCCCCGCCCGGGGCGGCTCAGCGTCTCGCTGCAGCCGAACGGCTATCTCCACTCGGCGCGGTCTGATCGACTCCTTCCGTCGGTCGCGGCGTTCGCCGACGCGCTGGTGGAGGCCCACAGCGAGGTGATCGCCGCCCTCGCGGAGGTCTCGGGCGCGGCACCGCGGGCGTTGTGGGCGATCGCCACGGACTCCATCGCCAACCGGGCGCTCGAGGCTGGCCGGGCCGCAGGCGACGAGAACCGCGGCGTCGAGCTCGCTCTCGCTGTGTGCAGGCCACCGCTGCTGCCGGCCCGCTACGTCGACGTGGAGGGCCCCGACCGGACGCGACGGTTCGTCCGCCGCAGTTCGTGTTGCCTCATCTATGTGGCGACCGACGGCGGCAAGTGCGCGAGCTGCCCGCGCCGCGCCCCGGACGACCGTCGGGCGGAGCTGCTTCGGCGAATGTAGCCCGCCCCACGGGGCCGGAACTCCCGGGTAGCGTCCCCTCCCGAGACGGGCCGCTGACGAGCTGGCTGGACGGAATCGCGGCAGCAGCAACCGGAGCGGTTTAAAAGCAGAACCCCGGCCGTGTGATCGGCCCTCCGAGGAGGACTACAGGGACGGGTCCGGGGTGTTCGACTCCAATAGTACCCAGCGGAGGCAGGTGTGACCAGCGCGAGCAACTGGGCGTTCTATGAGCGCCACTTCGCCCCGGCGCGGCTGCAGCACTATCTCGCCCGCGCCCAGGGCGATCACGTCATGGCGATGGAACTGTACCGGTGGAACGTCGCGATCTCCGGCGCCTTCTGGCAATCGTTCGCCTACTTCGAGGTGGCGTTCCGCAATGCTCTCGATGCGCGTTTGGCCGAACGTCATCTTGCGCTTGGACGTTCGGGCCATTGGGTATTCGACGACTTCCGAGAGCTGGGTCGCGACGGCAACGGAGTAGATAAGCACCGCCAGCCGTACAAAGACATCGCCGAGAGCATCGGCCGCGTCAGGCGAAACCGCAAGCCGCTGAACCCCGGCCAGATTATCTCCGAACTGCCGTTCGGGTTCTGGCACCAGATGGTCTCCCGCCGCCAGATGTTCCTCTGGCCCGATATCGCCGGCGCGTTCCCCCACGCACCCACGCGCGACCAGTCGACCATTCAGGACCCTGTAAAACGACTGCGCGAGCTACGGAACCGGATCGGCCACCACCACCGGGTGTGGTCGGAAGATGTGCAGGCTCGCTACGGCGACCTACTCAGCGTCGCGGGATGTATCGACCCCGCGCTGGCAGAGTTCATCAACAAACGTAGTCAGGTGCCTGGCCTACTCAGGTGGGAAATCTGACTTACTGATCGTGCGCAAAGCCAGGGTTTCGGTCTGCCCCGGGTGCACCTGGCCTTGCGACTCGCCCGACACCCACGGTGCCGCGCTCAGGTCCGACGGTAGTGGCCGATTCCTCGATAGTCACTCACACAGGCCGTCTCCCACTTGCCCGTCGGCTCCCTCTCCTTGTCATCGACGCTGAGTGCCCCCGACGATGTCGCCGCGCGAGTGGAGGCCCATCCCGCCCGAACGGGCCATTCTGACGGGCCAGGCGATCGGACGTAGCCGGGTGAGTGCAGCGCACGGCGCTGCGTCCCTCGGGCGGCCTCATCGCGGGGTCACATCTGCTCACGTTCCCCCAGGTCGCGTTCTCGCGACCCGAGCATTTGCGACCACTCGCCGAGGAAGGGCCCAGCCCACCGTGCGGCTACGGGCCGCCCGGCGACCCCGGGCGACCGGCCAGGTTAGGCGACCGGCCGGGTCAGGCGAAGGGCAGCCCGGGCACCAGCTCCCCCGCCAGCCCGGCGACCGCGCCGATCACCGTGATCGCGGGCGGCCCGACCCCCGCCTCCGCCGCCTGCCGCGCGATGGTCGCCAGCGTCCCGCGCAAGACCCGCTCCACCGGCGTCGAGCCGTTCTCGATCAGCACCGCCGGGGTGCCCCCGGGCATCCCCTCGGCCAGCAGCTCGGCGGTAATGGCCGGGAGGGTCGTCACCGCCATGAGCAGCACTAGCGTCGTCCCGGACCTGGCGAGCGCGCCGTAGTCCAGAGTCGACTGCGGATCGCCGGGCGGGACGTGTCCGGAGATCACCGACACTCCCTGCGAGAGCCCACGGTGCGTGGCCGGGACCCCGACGAGCGCGGGCACTGAGAACGCTGAAGTCACGCCCGGGATCACCGTGACGGGCACTCCTGCGGCCGTGCACGCGAGATGCTCCTCGGCGCCGCGACCGAACAGGAAGCTGTCGCCGCCCTTGAGCCGCACCACGGTCCGGCCGCGGCGGGCCTGCTCCACGAGGATCCGGTTGATCTCCTCCTGCGGGGTGGCGGGACCGAACGGCACCTTGCCCACACCGATCACCTCGATGCCCGGATCGAGCTCGTCGAGGATCGACACCGGCCCCAAGCGGTCGGTCACCACCACGTCCGCGCTGCGGACGGCGTCGAGGCCGGCCACGGTCATGAGCCCCGGATCCCCCGGCCCGCCGCCGACCAACACCACCCGGCCGGTGCACTCGATCTCACCCGTCATCAGGCCGTCGTCCCTTCTCTGCGTCGCAGCAGATACACGTCCATCACCCAGCCGAACTCGGCGCGCAGCCGCTCGCGGTGGGCACGCAGGTCACCCAGCACGTCGCCGACGCGGCCGGCCACCAGCGTCTCGCCGCCGTCGCCGAGGTTGCCGCCCCACCAGATGTGCCAGTCGGCCAGCTCGTCCGGCGGAGGCTCGGCGTTGAGCATCACCACCACGTTGTCCGCGCCAGCGGCCACCACCTCGCGCAGCCTCCGGCCGGTGGTCACGGTGACGGTGCCGCCGATCTCGTGCAGGACCAGTCGGTGCCGGGCGGCCAGGACCTGCAGCGCGGAGATCCCGGGCAGCACCTCCACGTCCAGCGCCAGGCGGCCGCGCTCGGTGATCCGGTCGAGAATCCGCAGCGTCGAGTCGTAGAACGCCGGGTCGCCCCACACCGGGATCGCCACGTCGCCGGGCCGCGCGGCGATCGCGCGCTCCCACGCCAGCGAGCGCGCCTCATGCCAGTCCTGAACCACGCCGAGGTAGTCACCGTCGGTGGAGGTCGACGACCACGAGCGGTCCCTCTCCGGATCGGGCACGCCCACCAGCTCCACGTCCGGGGCGTGCCGGGCGAGCAGCCGCGCGCGGAGATCGACCAACGCGTCGGCCGGGCCCTTCACGGCGGCGAGGGCATAGGCGCTCGCGCGCAGGGCCTCGGCGGCCTCGATGGTGATCTGGTCGAGCCCACCGGAGCCGATGCCCACCACGCGCACGCGCCGCTTCTCAGTCGCCATGGGAGTCCTCGAGATCGCCCTCGACGTCGAGGTAGACCTGCCGCATCTGATCCATGACCTCGGCGTTCGGCTCGGCCCACATGCCGCGGTCGGCGGCCTCGGAGAGTCGCTCGATCATCCCGCGCAGCGCCCACGGGTTGGACTGGCGCAGAAAGTCCTGCGTCTTCTCGTCGAGGACGTACTCGCGGGCCAGGGTGTCGTACATCCAGTCCTGCACCACGCCGGCGGTGGCGTCGAACCCGAACAGGTAGTCCACGGTCGCGGCGAGTTCGAACGCGCCCTTGTAACCGTGCCGCTGCATGGCGGCGATCCAGCGCGGGTTGACCACCCGGGCCCGGAACACCCGCCGGGTCTCCTCGGCCAGGGTCCGGGTGCGGATCGCGTCCGGGGTGGTGGAGTCGCCCACGTACGCGCGCGGCTCGGCGCCGGTAAGCGCGCGCACGGTGGCGATCATCCCGCCGTGGTACTGGAAGTAGTCGTCCGAGTCGGCGATGTCGTGCTCGCGGGTGTCGATGTTCTTGGCGGCGACCGCGATGCGCCGGTAGTTGGTGCGCATGTCGTCGGCGGCGGGCACCCCGGCCAGGTCGCGGCCGTAGGCATAGCCGCCCCAGCGGGTGTACACCTCGGCCAGGTCGCGGTCGTCGCGCCAGTTGCCCGCCTCGATGGTCTGCAGGATCCCCGCGCCGTACGACCCGGGCGCCGAGCCGAAGATGCGGGTGGTGGCCCGCCGCCCATCGTGGTGCTCGGCCAGGTCGGCGCGGGTGTGGGCGGCGACGTAGTTGAGCTCGTCCGGCTCGTCGAGCTCGGCGACCATCCGGACGGCGTCGTCGAGCATCGCGATGACGTGCGGAAACGCGTCGCGGAAGAAGCCGGAGATCCGGACCGTCACGTCGACGCGCGGGCGCCCCAGCTCCTCGGTCGGGATCACCTCGAGGCCGGTGACGCGGCGGGAGGCCTCGTCCCACTCCGGGCGCACGCCCAATAGGGCCAGCACCTCGGCGATGTCGTCGCCCGAGGTGCGCATGGCCGAGGTGCCCCAGATCGACAGCCCCACCGAGGCCGGGTAGGAGCCGGTCTCCTCCAGGTGCCGCTCGAGCAGCGAGTCGGCTATGGCCTGGCCGGTGTCCCACGCCAGTCGAGACGGGATCGCCCGCGGGTCCACGGTGTAGAAGTTCCGCCCCGTGGGCAGCACGTTGACCAGGCCCCGCAGCGGGGATCCCGAGGGGCCGGCCGGGATGAACCCGCCGTCCAGGGCGTGCATGACCGCGTCCAGCTCGTCGGCCGTACCGGCCAACCTCGGGACGACCTCACGGGCGGCGAAGCCGAGCACCTGCGCCACCTCGTCGTCGTCGCCCCCGGGACCGTCGCCACGCTCCCCGGCGTCACCGGACGCACCGGCCCGACGCACCTCGGCCAGGACCTCGTGCACCGCGGCCACGTCCCAGTCGCGCGCCTCCATGGCCTCCACCAACGCGCGCGCCCGCGCCTCCACGCGGTCGACCTCCTCGGTGGGCGCGCCCTCGGCCAGGCCGAGCGCGCGGCGCAGGCCCGGCACCGCGCCGGACTGCCCGCCCCATACCTGGGACGCGCGCAGGATGGCCAGCACCAGGTTGACGCGGGCCTCACCGTCGGGCGCCTGGCCGAGGACGTGCAGGCCGTCGCGGATCTGGACGTCCTTGATCTCACACAGCCAGCCGTCCACGTGGAGGAGGAAGTCGTCGAACTCCTCGTCATCGGGACGCTGCTCCAGGCCCAGGTCCTCGTGCATGTGCGCGGCCTGCATGAGGGTCCAGATCTGCGCGCGGATGGACGGCAGCTTGGCCGGGTCCATCGCGGCGATGTTGCCGTACTCGTCGAGCAGCTGCTCGAGCCGCGCGATGTCGCCGTACGACTCCGCGCGGGCCATGGGCGGGACCAGGTGGTCGACGATCGTGGCGTGCGCGCGGCGCTTGGCCTGCGCGCCCTCGCCCGGGTCGTTGACGAGGAAGGGGTAGATCAGCGGCAGGTTCGCGATGGCCGCGTCCGTGGCGCAGTCAGCCGAGAGGGCGGCGTTCTTGCCCGGCAGCCACTCCAGCGAGCCGTGCTTGCCGATGTGCACCAGCGCGTGCGCGCTGAAGCCGTGGGCCAGCCAGCGGTAGGCGGCCAGGTAGTGGTGGGACGGCGCGAGCTCGGGGTCGTGGTAGATCGCCACCGGGTTCTCACCGAAGCCGCGGGGCGGCTGGATCAACAGGACGACGTTGCCCGCTTGAAGGGTGGCCAGGACGATCTCGCCGGCGTCGTTGACGAACAGGGTGCCCGGCGCCTCGCCCCACGCCTCGACCATCTCGTTGCGCAGAGTCGCGGGCAGGTCGGCGGTCCAGCGCAGGTAGTCCTCGGTGGAGATGCGGACGTGGCTCTCGGTGAGCTGGGCCGTGGTGAGCCACTCCTCGTCCTGGCCGCCCGCGTCGATGAGGGCGTGGATGAGGGCGTCGCCGGCGGCGGTGTCGGTGGCGTAGGCCTGCTCGTCGAGGAACTTCGCGACGGGTCCGTCCGCCGGGCCCAGGTCGTAGCCGTCCTCGCGCATCCGCCGCAGGAGGCGAATGGTGGACGCGGGGGTGTCCAGGCCGACGGCGTTGCCGATGCGGGAGTGCTTGGTCGGGTACGCCGACAGGACCAGCGCGATCTTGCGGTCAGCGCGCGCGACGTGGCGCAGCCGGGCGTGGGCCACGGCGATCCCGGCCACGCGCGCGCACCGCTCGGGGTCGGCGACGTAGCGGGGCAGGCCGTCGGCGTCGATCTCCTTGAACGAGAACGGAGCGGTGATGATGCGCCCGTCGAACTCGGGGATCGCGATCTGGTTGGCCGAGTCCAGCGGGTTGACGCCGTCGTCCGACTCCGACCAGTCGTCGCGGCCCCAGGTCAGGCACAGGCCCTGCAACACGGGGATGTCCAGGGCGGCGATGCGCTCGACGTCCCACGCCTCGTCGTCGCCACCCGCGCTGGCGGCCCCGGGCGTGGTGCCGCCGGCCGCCAGTACGGTCACGACCAGCGCGTCCAGCGTGCTAAAGGCGTCGAACAGCTCGTCGGGCGCCGAGCGCAGGGAGCCGGCGAAGATCGGCACGCCCACCCCGCCGGCGGCGTCGATCGCGTCGGCCAGCGCGTGCGCGAATCCGGAGTTCCCGCTCACCTCGTGGGCGCGGTAGTAGAGCACGCCCACGCGTGGCCCGCCGCCCGGCCCGCCCGCCGAGTGGTCGACCTGCGGCGAGTGGTCGGTGTTGCGCGGTGGCTGGTCGACCCTCGGCGAGTGGTCGATTTCGTTCACGTTCTCCCAGGTCGCGTCCCGGGAATCGCCGCGTTTGTGACCACTCGCCGTGGAGTCGACGCCCGCGCCCACGCCCGGCGTTCCCGGCCGCCCCGGCATCCCCCACACCGGCACGCTCACCGGCGGCTCGAACCCGGCGCCGGTGAGCAGCACGGTGTCCGACAGAAAGGCGTGCAGCTGCGCGAGGTTCGTGGGCCCGCCCTCGGCGAGGTAGCGGTGGGCCTCGGCGGCGGTGCCGATGGGGACCGTCGACAGCTCCATGAGGTCGGCGTCGGGCGTCTGCTCGCCGCCCAGCACCACCACGGGCACGCCCGCGCCCAGGACGGCGGCGAACCCGTCGTCCCACGAGCGGCGCGAGCCAAGGATCCGCACCACCACCAGGTCGGCGGCCTCGATCAGCGCGGTTAGGTCGGCCTCGACGTCCAGGCGCGACGGGTTGCCGAGCGTGAACGCCGCGCCGGATTCGCGCGCGGAGAGCAGGTCCGTGTCGGAGGTGGACAGCAGTGCGATGTGGGGCACGTCGGAGCGTGCCGGGGCGTCATCAGGGGACGCCGAACGCCGGTCGGGGCGCATGTTCTTCTCCAAACCCTCGTGGAACATGTCGCCGTGGCCGGTCTCCTGGCTTCCGCATCAACGCCGCGCGACCGACCTTCCCGGGCTCCCGCCCAGTGGCCTCCGCCCCACGCGTGGGACGGACGAGGGTCGCGTGGCTCCGCGACTACAGTGGCGAGGGCCGCGCCGGCTTTTCCTCCGGCTTCCCGAGCACCACGGCACGGGCGAGCCTATCCGCCGACCGAGTCCGCCTTCGCCCTTGGTCCCCTTGCCTCGCCAAGGGGAGACAGATGCTAGCGAATGCGCTAGCATGGGATCGTGTCCAAGGCCGACAAGATCCGGGCTGCAATCGAGCGGAACCCCGGCTCGGTGGCCTACAGCGACCTGTACGCACTGTGCGTGCGCGCCTTCGGGGAGCCTCGCCAGCAGGGAACCAGCCACGCGGTGTTCAAGATGCCCTGGCAGGGAGACCCGCGAGTGAACATTCAGCGAGGCAAGAACGGCCAGGCCAAGCCGTACCAGGTCAAGCAAGTGCTCGCAGCGATCAAGAAGATGGAGGAACAGTCATGAGCGATATCGATCCCCGCCGCTACTCGTACCGAGTTCAGTGGTCGCCCGACGACGACGAGTACGTCGCCACCGTTCTGGAGTTCCCGTCGCTGTCCTACCTCGAGCAGGACCAGACCGAAGCACTCCAGGGTCTCGTGAAGCTGGTCGCCGATGTCGTGGATGACCTCACCGACGCGGGCGAGAAGGTCCCCCTCCCGTTCGCCGAACGCACCTACAGCGGCACCATCTACGTCCGCACCTCGGCGGAGGTCCACCGCCGTCTGGTGATGGAGGCGGCGGAAAACCACGTCTCCCTCAATCAGTGGGCGGCCCAGCGACTCGCCAGCGCGTAGCCCACCCCTACGCGATAGGGCGCCAGCCCAGCGCACATTCCTCTCAAGCCGTTTCGGCGTGACGGTTACAACATGGGCCACTCCGGCGGCGCTGTGCAAGTCCACGCTGATGCGTGTTTTCACTGTAAAGTTATGCCTTCAGCCGGTCGGCACGGCAGGGAGAAGGCTGTATGACATCGAGCTCGATCACGGACGAGGCTCGTCGGCTGCCTCGTGAACCCACGAGTCGATGGATATCCGGACTTGCCACCGTGGCAGCGGCTATCTGGCTCGGGGTCTTCATCTGGCAGATCGGGGTTCTTCCGCCGCGAGTTCCCACCCAGTTCGAATTCAGCGGGCCACCTACGAACTGGACGAGCAAGGCGAGCGCGCTCATCACCTTCGCACTGACGGCCGCCGTGATCACGCTCACTGCCCTGCTTTCCTCCCTTGTGACGCTACGGTCACCCCGGGCAATTAATGCCCCCAACCGGGACTAGTGGGCCGCTACCCCCTTGAGGCTTCGCAGGTTCGAGCGGCTTCTTCGAGAGGACCTCCTCCTGTTCGCGTCGGCCGCGCTGCTGTTCCTGGCCGTCGCCCAGTTCGGCATCAGCCTCGCCGCCGCCTCGCCGGAAGACGGGCTTCCGCCAGCGGCGCTGGTCGCCATGCTTGTCCCCGCCGCAGGATTGATCGCCGCGATCGCGCGTTTAGGCGGCGCCGGCGGCCGGTACAGCAAGCAGCCGGACTTGAACTAGCGCACCAGAGTCAGCCGGCTCTAGTGACAACTCGCCCGCAGAGTGCGGCGGCTCGGCGCCCGCGGCCCACCCGCCCGCCGGACCCGCGGCGACCTGTGCCCGAAAGCGCTGCGTCTGGGCCGCATACAAAACATCCTGCGACGTTCGCCCGCCTGATTACCCTCGGCACATGACGACTCCACTACCGCCGACCGCGGACGACTATTGGACCAGACTCGCTGCAAGTCATGGAGTCGGCCGAGAGGGTCAGGCGTTCTTCGGCGGCAGTTACGTACGAATGTCCATCCGCCACTTCAACACAATCGCCGGTTCTGGAGTGCTCGAGTCATTGATCGGTGGATCATCGAGCACCGGAGTCGAATTGTGGGGGCGTAAACACAAACACGATCATCGACCTGAGTGGTTCCACCTGGACATCGCGCCAGCGTTCAATACCTGGGAGACCGTGTACGAGCTCAGTCCGCCGGATGCCAACCTCGGCCCCGGCGGCATGGTTACCGGGTCAGAGCGCTCGGGTGGCCCCATGCCGCGGGCACACATCCAGCATCCGTCGAGCCTGATCTACTACGAACGGTTCCCGATGTGGGGCGGAATTCGGCACATCTCCGATGACTATCTCCCGGGGAGTGTTGACGTCCTCTGGCAGGAGTCAGCAGCGATGGGGACCGGCGAACCCGACTGGCACCGCTCGCCCACCCCTGGGCCTGTCGCGCGGATCAATCTCACCAACGGCGAGAACCCTGAGTTGGAAGGAACGGCGATATTCGACCTCCAGCGCCAGATCTGCCTCTTCTTCGAGATTCGGTACGCAGGCGAGCCCGACTATCAACTCGTCGTGGATGCCATGAAGACACACGGCACCTGGAGGGTGTTCACGGAGTTCGGCGAGCGGTCACCCGGGTCGGTGCCTCGCTGACGCTCGACGTGCACATCTCCCATCCAAGCAGCCGCCCCGTGGCCCGAGCATCGCTACCCCGGTGCACACTGTCCGGCGTGAGCATCTCCGAACCCCTCCGCCGGACCCGCGGCGACCTGTGCCCGGGAGTGTTGCGGCCGTGGCCGGCCTCCGATGGGGCACTGGTCCGCCTGCGCGTCCCGGGCGGCCGCCTCTCGCCGGCGTCCCTGGCCGCGGTGCACGGGGTCGCCGTGAGATATGGCGACGACGACGTGCACCTCACGTCACGCGCGAACCTGCAGCTCCGGGCCCTGCCGATCGGTCCGGACGGGCGGCTCCCCGGTGAGGTGGTGTCGGCGATCGCCGCGACCGGCCTCCTGCCCGCTCCCGGGCACGAGCTGGTGCGGAACGTGATGGTCTCGCCGCTGACGGGGTTGGGCGAGTCGCTCGGCGGGCAGGCCTTAGGCCGGGCGGACCTGCGGCCGGTGACCGATGCCCTGGACGCGGGACTGCTGGCGGATCCGTCGCTGGGCGGGCTGCCGGGGCGGTTCCTGTTCGTGCTGGACGACGGCTCCGGCGACCTCATCGAGCGCTCCTGCGACCTGGGCCTGGTCGCCCTGGATGCCGAGAGCGCGCAGCTGCGGGTGGGTGATCGGTGGTCGGAGGTGGTGCCGCTGGCCGGCGCCGCCGCCTGGCTGGTCGAGCTGGCCCGCGCGTTCGTGCAGGCTCGTGGCACCGGGCCGGACGCGCCGTGGCACGTGCGGGAGCTCCTCGCGCAGGCCGGTGCGGCGGCGAAGGCTGATCCGGCGGCGACCGCCCTGCCCCGGTCGCTGGTCCCGGCCGTCGATCCCGACCCTCGCCTGCCCCGGCCCGCGGATCCGCTGCCGTTCGGGCCGGTCCCCGGTTCGGCGGGCCGGATCGAGCACATCGAGGCACCCGGCGGCGTCCTGACCCCCGCCCTGATCGAGCGACTCACCGCGCCCGGGGTCACCGAGCTCGTCGTCACCCCGTGGCGTGGGGTTCTGGCCGTGCACGCGTAGGCTGCCAGCTGTCTCACGGCGAGGAACCCGGTGAGAGTCCGGGGCGGTTCCGCCACTGTGAGGCCCCTTGAGCGCGAGGGGCCCAGCCAGATACTCACCGGGGATCAGCGCCGCTCATGCCGCAGCGCTGCGACTTCTCACACCGGGGCGAGAACCCCGAGGAGGACCTGATGAGTGCTGCCCTGAGGCCGCCGCGTCGCTACGACTACGTCGACGACGGCCCGGCCATCTACGTCGACTCCTTCGCCACCATCCGGCGTGAGGCCGACCTGTCCGGCATCCCCGCCGATGCCGAGCGGCTGGCGGTTCGGATGATCCACGGCACGGGCCAGACCGATCTCACCGCGGACCTGCAGGTTCACCCTCGGCTCGTCTCCGCCGCCCGCGCGGCACTGTATGCCGGGGCGCCGATCCTCTGCGACGCCCACATGGTGGCTTCCGGCGTCACCCGCGCTCGGCTCCCGCGCGACAACGACGTGGTGTGCACGCTGAGCGAACCCGGTGTGCGCGACCTGGCCGCACAGATGGGGACCACCCGCTCGGCCGCGGCGCTGTCGCTGTGGGGCGACCGCCTCGACGGCGCGGTGGTGGCGATCGGCAACGCGCCCACCGCCCTGTTCCACCTGCTGGAGATGCTGCTCGACGGCGCTCCCCGCCCGGCGGCGATCGTCGGTTGCCCGGTCGGCTTCATCGGCGCGGCCGAGTCCAAGGCTGCGCTCGCCTCGTTCGCCAGCGACCACGGCATCGACATCCCCTTCGTCACCGTCCACAGCCGGCGCGGCGGTTCGGCCATGACCGCTTCCGCGCTCAACGCACTGGCGCAGGAGCAGGAGTGAGCGGCCGCCTGTACGGGGTGGGCGTGGGCCCCGGCGATCCCGAATTGCTCACGCTCAAGGCCGCCCGGCTCATCGGCGCCGCCGACGTCGTCGCCTTCCACGCCGGCCGCGGCAAGGAGTCCAACGCGCGCCGCATCGCCGCCGACCTGATCCCTGCCCACGCCATCGAGGAACGACTTGAGTACCCGGTGACCACGGGCTCCACCGACCACCCGGGCGGGTACGCGGGCGCGATCGCAGACTTCTACGAGCGCAGCGCCGCGCGGTTGGCCGAGCACCTGGTCGCCGGCCGCGACGTCGTGCTGCTCTCCGAGGGTGACCCGCTGTTCTACGGGTCCTTCATGTACATGCACGACCGACTCGCTCCTCGGTTCGAGATCGAGATCGTGCCCGGCGTGCCGGCCTTCGCCGCCGCGACCGCCACCGCCGCCACTCCCCTGGTCCGCCAGACCGACGTTCTCACTGTTCTGCCCGGGACGCTGCCCGAGCCCGAGCTCGCCCGCCGCTTGGCCGACACCGACGGCGCGATCATCATGAAGCTCGGCCGAAACTTCCCCGCCGTCCGCCGGGCGCTGGAGGCCGCCGGCCGCGTCGACGGGGCGGTGTACGTCGAGCGCGCCTCGATGACCGCCGAGCAGTTCCACGCCGTGGCCGACGTCGACCCGGATTCGGTCCCCTACTTCTCGCTCATCGTGGTCCCCGGCGATTCGCGCCACGAGGACCCGACCGGGCGTCGCGGGGTTCCCTTGTCCAGCACCACCGCGGCAGTCTCCGTGCCCGCCGCGCCCGCCTCATCGACGGCTGACGGCGGCCCGATGGTCCACGTTCTGGGTCTGGGTCCCGGCCCCGACTGCTGGATCACCCCCGAGGTCACCGAGGTGTTGTCGCAGGTCGAACACATCGTCGGCTACGCCCCGTACGTCAACCGCGTCCCCCAGCGAGTCGGCCTCACCCGGCACGCCTCGGGCAACACCGTCGAGGTGGACCGGGCACGGTTCGCCCTCGATCTGGCGCTGGCCGGCGAGCGGGTCGCGGTGGTCTCCGGTGGCGACGCGGGCGTGTTCGGTATGGCCTCGGCCGTGTTCGAGGCCGCCGAGGATCCTGCGTACGCCGAGATCGACATCCGCGTCGCGCCCGGCGTCTCGGCAGTCCAGGCGGTGGCCGCCCGTGCGGGTGCGCCGATCGGCGCCGACTTCGCGGTGGTGAGCCTGTCTGACCGGCTCAAGCCGTGGTCCGTGGTCGAGCGTCGCCTTGACGCGATCGCTGCTGCGGATCTGGTGCTCGCGATCTACAACCCGGCCTCCCGCTCGCGCACCCACCAGGTGGCCGAGGCCCGCGAGGTACTGCTGCGTCACCGCGATCCCGCCACGCCGGTCGTCGTAGGCCGCGACGTCGGACGGGCCGAGGAGTCGCTCACGGTCACGACGCTCGGCAAGCTCGACTGCGCCTCGATCGACATGAAGTGCCTGCTCCTCGTGGGCGCGTCAGGAACCCGGCTCACCGAATCCGGGCGAGCGTGGAGCCCGAGGTTCGTCCGCGCATGAACTCAGCCCCTGGCCACCCGCCCCAGCCGCACTCCGGCGCCCTCGACGCCGCTGGCCAGCCGGCCGATCGCGACGCAGAGGCGCTGTGGCGCATCCTGACGACCCGTCGGGATCACCGCCACTTTCTCTCCGACCCGGTCCCTCGGGAGACCATCGAGCGACTGCTCGAGGTCTTCGACGTGGCGCCAAGCGTGGGCCTGAGTCAACCGTGGCACGTGACCGTGGTCCAGGACCGAGGGGCACGCGAGGCTATTCACGCGGGATTCCGTGAGGTTCGCGCCGCCGAGTCCCAGCGGTTCGAGGGCGAGCGCCGTCGCCTCTACAATTCGCTCCGCCTCGAGGGAATTCTGGAAGCCCCGGTCGGACTGATCGTCAGCCACCTACCACCCGCCGGCCCCACGCTGGGCACGACCAGCATGCCGACCGCGTCCGAGTACAGCGTGGTCTCGGCCATCACCCTGCTCTGGCTCGCGGTAACCGCCGAGGGCCTGGGCATGGGATGGGTGAGTCTCGTCGACCCCGCCCACCTCGGCAGCGCCGTCCCTCTGCCTGCCAGCGCTCGCCCGCTCGCTTACCTGTGCATCGGGCGCCCGGCACTGGACCTGCCAGAACCACTGCTGCAGACGGTCGGGTGGGGGCAGCACAAGGCGCTATCCGTCGAATGGATCTGAGTACTTACTCAACCCCATCGGCAGCCGGAGCCGTCGATGAGACAGAAGCGACCGCCCAGTCAATAGGATGTGCATCTGTTGTCCGGTTAGGCTACGAAAGAGGATGTTACTCATCCCCGTGACCCCCGATGAAGCCTCGGAGGCACCGAGGCAGGGACCATTAGCTCGGCCGTTGAACCCAAACTTCGTATCGCCGGATCGCTCCACGATCATCCGCCCGAGGTGAGAGCATGGGCCCATGACTGTCACCATCCCCGAGGGACAACCAAACCGGCGTTTCATGAGATACGTCAGGCCGCCCACAGAAGTTGATAAACACTCCCCACTCTTCCCTTTGCAACCGCAGACCCGCCGCCTGCGACTGGGAATCGATGTCGAAACCGTCCCCACCCCTCCGGCAGGCTTGTTTTCAAGCTTCATCGGACGCGAAGAGATCGACTTGCAACTCCTAGTACCAAACGGATCTGAACCACCTACTGAATGGCTGACCGCTCTTCAAGCCCCTCTTATACATAAGATGGCATACACCACAGTTGATGAAGCAACGCCTTTCTTAGACACTGTCCAGTTTGGCGTGACGACAGAAACAGAGACTTCTACGACCCACGCCAGGGTGAGCTTTTTCCCGGTTCTCCAGCAATTAGACGATCAAGTGGCGCCTGGATGGGCCTCGCCCTTGGACCTCGAGCAGCGCCACCGAGCTGCAGCATACGCCGCCGCGGCCGCCCATCTTGGAATCGATGCCGTCGTTTCCATGGCAAAAACAACAAGTCGGAGCGATGTCCCAGACAACGACGTTGTTATCAGCATTTCCCCGGACGATGCCGTTGGCCTTATTGGCCACTATCTCCGCGTGACAAGCAACCCGGTCGTCAACGTTCGCACTGGCTCGCTAAGTAACGGCAGCGGCACATGGAGGCGAGCGACGAGCACTGGAACCGTCACGGACCTATACGAGCGAGGAATCGCAACCCAGCTTGCAATGCTCGAATGCTTCGAAATCGCTGCAACACTGCAATCGGATGCCGAAACACTAGATGCTCTCCGCTCGATACGAGTCAGAATCATGCGATCCGCACGAGCTCTCGACAGCCTACTTTCCGCCTTGTCCAATCCCGCAAAGAAGCGCCGCAAAGATGTAGTGGAGCGCGCCGCAGAAGCTTTCGACCGTCAGCTGCTCTATCTAGCTGCCGCCTTCGACATTTACGGTCGGCGGTTCCTGCTACTTATTGACCCAAATCGCAATCCGAGGAATTACCGTTTCTCCCTCGACGCAAGCGGATTCGTAACCGATCATCTAGAGAAGGAATACGATGCAGACCTATTGACTGAATTGCGACGGCTACACGTCTATGCGACAGTCTGCAAAGAACTTCGAAATCATATCCACGATGGGATCCTTCCAGTAGACCAGCACCCTGACCGCACCTACGGAAGTTCACTCAGCATCGCCCTCAAGTTAGATCCGATTACCAAGCTGCTCCCAGGGGCAACTGGCAGCAAATTAACACAAGATCATTACGATCAGCTCGGAGTCTGGCGAACCCAACCGGTCGATTTCTCCGATACACCTTCCACTGTTGCCGACTTGGCAACTGTCGCGGTAACGCTGATGCGCACCGGAATCTCCCTGATTAACGAATTTTCCCAGCTTATTATGCTTCACAAGCCCCGTTCAGCATCAGCGCCGAGCCCGCTACTCGGATGTGTCAACGGGTCAGCGGATGAGAAGCTTGTATCCCCCGAAGACGAAGAGCTACATAAAGCGCTCTTCGGATGGCCGTCTACTTAGTTTTCTGTACCGCCCACTCTGGTAAACCCTCCAGGCCCGATTCGATCAGTTCGCTTCGCCTCCCGCTCCGGGCTCGACGCGTACAGCCACGACTCGGCCTCCCCCGGCCGCACCAGCGCGCGCCCGACAAGAATGACCGCCGCCTGCCGCAGCCCGGCCGTCTCCACGGCATCAGCGATGTCGGCCAGAGTCCCCCTCAGCTCAACGCGGTGCGGGCGGCTCGCGCTAGCCACCACGGCTACCGGACAGTCCGCGCCGTGGGTGGGGACCAGTCGCTCGGCCAGCTCGCGGATGCGAGTGATCGCCAGATGAAGCACCAACGTGGCGCCGGTGGCGGCGAAGTTCTCCAGCGCCTCGGCCGAGGGCATCGCCGTGGACCGGGCCTGCACCCGGGTGAGCACCACCGACTGCACCACCTCGGGAACCGTCAGTTCCACGCCCAGTTCAGCGGCCGCAGCTGCATAGGCGGGCACACCCGGGACCACGGCCCACGGCACCCCGGCCGCGTCCAGTCGGCGGGTCTGCTCGGCCAGCGCTGAGTAGATCGACGGATCGCCCGAGCACAACCGCACCACCTCGAGCCCGTCTGCGTGGGCAGCGACGATCTCGCCGATGATCCCGTCCAGATCCAGATTCTGCGTATCGACCAGACGGGCCTCGGGCCGGCAGTGCTCCAACACTCCCTCATCGAGGTACGTCCCCGCGTACAAGCACACTTCGGCAGCGCGAAGCAGATCGACCGCTCGCAGCGTGAGCAGGTCGGCGGCGCCGGGGCCGGCACCTACGAAGTGAACGGTCACCAGTTCTCCTCCATCGCATCACCACGCGGCTTCACGGCCGCCCACTGCACCACGGCCCGCGCCGGCGCCCAGCCGGTGAACGAGCCGATCTGATCGCTGCGTTCCACGTGGAACCGCGTCAGCTCGCCGCCGAACTCGGCGCGGGCGTCGATCATCACGCGTTCGGTCTCCAGCGTCACCGCGTGGGCGACTAGCCGGCCGCCCGGCGCGAGCGCGTCCCAGCACTCTCGCAGCAGGCCAGGGGCGGTGCCGCCTCCGCCGATGAACACCGCGTCGGGTCGGGGGAGGCCCTCCAGCGCGCCCGGGGCGCGGCCCTCCACGATCTCCAGCGAGGGCACCCCCAGCGCCGCGGCGTTGCGCCCGATCCGGGCCGCACGCTCGGGGTCGGCCTCCACGGCGATCGCCCGGCACGCGGGGTGCATCCGCATCCACTCGATGCCCACCGACCCGGCGCCGGCCCCCACGTCCCAGAGCAGCTCCCCGGCCGAGGGCGCGAGCCGGGACAGCGCCGGGGCCCGCAGGTCGCGTCGGGTGAGTTGGCCGTCGTTCTCAAAGGCGTCATCGGGCAGCCCGGGCGCCAGGCCGAGGGGCCGGGCTGAGGCATCGGCCACGCACTCGATTGCCAGGACGTGGAGCTGCGGCGCCTCGCTGCCGGGTGCCCAGTCCCGCGCCACACACCGCTCAGAGGACTCCGCGGGGCTGCCCAGATCGGCCAGCACGGTGAGCGCACTCCCCCCGAAACCAGCCTCGCGGAGCATCGCGGCGACAGCCGACGGGGTGTGCCGGTCGGCGGACAGCACCAGCAGGCGCCGGCCCGGGGCGAGCTCGCGAGACAGCGTCCGGTGGTCACGCAGCACCGCCACCGACTCGGCCGGCCAACGCATCCGGGCCCGCGCCAACGCCACCGAGGACACCGCCGGCAGCACCTTCACCGCCTCGGCGCCGAGCAGCTCGACAAATGTCGAACCGACTCCCGCGACGAGCGGATCACCCGAGGCCAGAGCCACAATCCGCTGGCCTGCGAACCGGGCTAGCGGCTCTGCCACACCCTCGCGGAAGGGCCTCGTCCACGGCACCTGCTCAGCGGAGACCTCAGCTGGGAGCATCGCCAAATGGCGATCGCCGCCGAGCACCACCTCGGCACCGAGGACGGCGCTACGGCGGGCCGCGTCGAGACCCGCCCAGCCGTCACCGCCGATCCCCACCACCGTCACCCGCGCTGTCATGACGCGGAACCCTACAGCCTCCGCCGAGCTGCCTCAGCGCCCAGTCAGACGACCGAGCCTCCCCGCGGCTGCCGATCCAGCCCGGTCGAGGACGTCACAGCTCCGTCGACCAGACGGAGCTGTGAATCGCACCGCGCCGCCATCGATGCGTCATGAGTGACCAGCATCAGTGCCACCCCGAGATCCCGGGCGGTACCCAGGAGGAGATCCATCACGACCCCACCGGATTCGGAATCGAGCGCGCTGGTGGGCTCGTCGGCGAGCACCATCACCGGCTGATTCATGAGGGCGCGCGCCACCGCCACCCGCTGCCGCTGCCCCCCCGGACAGCGCCCCGACCGCCCGCTCTCCAGCGTCACCCAGGCCGACCACACCGAGGAGTTCGTCCGCTCGTCCGCGCACGTCGCGGCGCCGCGCCCGTGACGGTCGTGATCCGAGCCAGGCCATGGCCTCGAGTTGTTCGCGTGCCGTGAGCGACTCGATGAGGTTGGACTGCTGGAACACGATCCCGATGTCCTTCCTGCGCAACTCCGCACCCTCCGCAGGGCTCACCGCGGCCAGGTCCACCATGCCGTCCCGGGTCTGCAGCCACACCTGCCCGGAGTCGGGCGTGGTCAGAGTCGCCGCCACCGCCAACAGGCTGGACTTTCCCGAGCCTGAAGGTCCCGTCACGGCGAGGCTGCGCCCACGATCGATCGAGAGTGAGACGTGGTCGACGGCGGTGACCCTGCCTTCACCGTCGGGGAAGGTCAGGAGGACGTCCTTCATCCTCAGCGCGGTGGTCGACGGCGCCTCGAGCAGAGCGGTGTCGGACATGAGATTCCTTCCGGAGGTAGACGGTTGTTGCAGGAAGTCGGAGGGCGGCGTCATCAGCGAAGGGCCGCTGCGATCGGGGCTGCTCATCGGGCGGCCCCGAGCGCGGAGTTGGGGTCGGCGTTCAGGACCGGCCCCAGCGAGGCGGCCGCGCCGCCCAGACCGAGCACCGCGAGCAGAGCGGCCGGCAGAAGCGTGGTCCCGGCGGAGACGACAAACGGCACGGTGCCGGCCGCGGCCAACCCGAGGAGCGCGACGATCCCCACCCCGCCCCCGATGCCCACGGCCAACACGATCGCGGCCTGTCCGATGGAATCGCGGACGACCATCGCCGTGGACGCACCGAGCGCCTTGAGCACGGCGACATCACGGCGGCGCTGCATCCCCCAGACGGTGAAGAACGCACCCACGACCAGCGCCGTGACAGCCAGCAGCATGTAGGTCATGGTCCTCAGCGAGGTGTTCTCCGCCCGGTGCGAGGGCAACGCACCCACGAGTCCCGCGGAGTCGACCAGGCCGAGGCCCTGATCCAGCACGGCGGAATCAGCGAGTGCTTCCGACGACACCGCGATGGTGGTGGCCGCCCCGCCGCGGGGGGCGAGTTCTCTCCACGTGTCGAGGTCGGTCACCACCACAGGCGTGTGCGAGTGCCAGAGATCGCCGGCGTCTCCGGCGACCGCCAGGGTGTCGCCACCGATTCCGATCTCATCCACGCCGCCGCCCACCTCGTCGTCGACCCCGGTGGACACCAGGACCTCCCCCCTCGACGGCGGGGCCACCGAGCCCACCGGTGCCGCCAGACCCACGGCGACGGCGGACACGCCTGTCTCCGTGCCGTCGTCCACGGTGAGCCGGGCGAGTCCTACCGGCACGGCGGAGGGGTCCAGTGCCGTGATCGACTCCACCTGCCCGTCGGTGAGAGCGGCGCGGTCGAGGTCGACGACACCTTTGTCGTCAGTGGGGAGGACAAAGCTCGAACCGCCCGATCCGAGAGCCCGGAGCGCGGACACGCTCTGGTTCGACAGCCCGGCGGTCAGGCCGAGAAGTCCAGCCACCAGAACGGACAGCAACAGCACGACCCCGGTGATGAGGGTGAACCGCCACCGGGCGGTGCGGAGGTCACGAAGCGCGAAGAACACGGTTTTCCCTTTCCGAAGGCATGCCTCAAGGTTCGTCTCCCGGCCACGGACTCGGATCGACCGCGAGGTTGGTTCTCCCGAGTCGAAAGGCGGGCCGCTCCTCCACCTTTCGATGGATGCCGGCCCCGGCGGGTTACGACTAGCGTCGACCTGGTGACCTCGGAGCCAACGACCGCCGCGGAGCTCCCGCCCGAGTCGGCGGGGGTACGTGTGGTGTTCACCCAACTGCAGATCGCCCTGCACACACTGGTGGCAGCACTGCTCGTGCTCACCCTGGTCGGCGCGCACAGCGACGCCTCCGGCGTCCTCAACGTCCCGGCCGCGGCGACCGCCGCGGGATTCGCTGCCGTGTACTGCATCGGAACCGTGTGGGAGCGCCGTCGCGAGACGGCCAGCACCGTCCGCCTGGGCTGGTTGGCCGCCGTCCTCGTGCTGTGGGCGGCTCTCGTGGTCCAGGTTCCCGAGGCCGCCTACCTCGTGTTCCCACTGTTCTTCCTGGCCCAGTTCCTCCTCGGCGTGTGGACGGGCGCGGCGGCGGTGGCCTTTCTCGCCGCAGTCGCGGTGCTGGCTCTGGGACTACACGAGGGCTTCACCGCCGCGGGGATCATCGGGCCGGTGGTGGGAGCACTCGTGGCGCTCGGCCTGGGGGCCGGCGTGCGCGCGCTACACCGCGAGTCGCAGGCCCGGCGCGCGGTGATCGCCGAACTCATGGCCACGCGCTCCGAGCTCGCCGCCCGGGAACGGGAGGTGGGACGAGAGGCCGAGCGGGCCCGGCTGGCAGGCGAGATCCACGACACCGTGGCGCAGGGGTTGTCCAGCATCGGAATGCTGTTGCACGCCGCCGAGCGCTCGGATCCCTCGCATCCCGCGGTGGAGCAGATCCGTCTCGCCCGCGAGGTGGCGGGCGAGAACCTCACCGAGACGCGCAGGCTCATCGCCGCGCTGCGCCCGGCACCACTCGACGGTGTCTCGCTGGCCGGGGCCCTGCGCCGGATCGCCGAGCGGGTGGGGACCGAGAACCCCGGACTCGCCGTGTCGGTGGGTGGCGATCCGACCGCCGACCCACCCGCGGAACTCTCCGCGGTACTCGTCAGGGTGACTCAGGAGGCCCTGACCAACGCGGTCAAGCACGGGTCGCCCCACCAGATCAGGATCACCCTCGACCACCGCCCCACCTCGGTGCAGCTGGAGGTCCACGACGACGGATGCGGGTTCGACACCACCGCCCTTCGCACCGCGGCCTCGTTCGGGCTGGACGGGATGGCCCGTCGGGTCGATGACCTGGGAGGGACACTCGAAGTGGAGTCGGAGGTGGGCGGCGGTACGTCGGTCCGTGCGGTGCTGCCGACGGGGACGACGGAGAAGGAGCTGTGACGAGGGTGCGGGTGCTGATCGCGGACGACCACGCGGTGGTGCGCACGGGGCTGCGGGCGCTACTCGCTTCCGATCCGACGATCGAGGTGATCGCAGACGTCGCTGATGCCGACGCCGCCGTGGAGCGCTGCAGGATCGGGGACGTGGACGTGGTGCTCATGGACCTGCGCTTCTCCGGCGATGCCACCGCCGGGGTCCGGGCCACGGCCAGGATCCGGGAGCTCGCCGACCCTCCCCAGGTCCTGGTTCTCACCAGTCACGACACGGACTCGGACATCCTCGGCGCGATCGAGGCCGGCGCCTGCGGCTACCTCCTCAAGGACGCCGGCCCCGACGACCTCCTGGGCGCGGTCCGCGCCGCCGCAGCGGGCGAGAGTGCGCTCTCCCCCACCGTCGCCGGCAAGCTCATGGGCCGACTACGCGACCCGCGTCCACTACTCACCGATCGCGAAACGGAGGTCCTCCGGGCGGTGGCGGACGGTGCAACCAACAGGCAGACCGCCGCCTCGCTGAACGTGTCGGAGGCGACCGTCAAAACCCACCTGGTGCACATCTTCGACAAGCTCGGCGTCACCACGCGGACCGCAGCCGTGGCCCGGGCCCGCGAACTCGGAGCCGTCTAGCCGGGCGGGTCCGCTGCTCCCCTGTGCCGCTGGTGACCGGTGCCTGGACTACCCTCAGCACCACAACCGAACACGACCCACAGCACGAGGTGCCCCACGGCCGCGAGAGCGGACGGAGGGGAGAATCAGGGAAGCCGGTGAGAATCCGGCACAGGGCCCGCTACGGTAACCCGGCCTCTCGCGACACCGCGCCAACGCGCAGCGTCAACAGATGAGCCGGGAAGTCCGGAGACCGGCCTCGCGCTGACCAGCCTGGCAGACGAGAGCGGGAGCCCCCATGCCATTGCACTACCCCTTCAGCGCTGTCGTCGGTTCCGACGACATGTCGCTGGCCCTCATCCTCACGGCGGTGTCGCCGTCGGTCGGCGGCGTCCTCATCCGTGGTGAGAAGGGCACGGCCAAGTCCACGATGGTCCGCGCCCTCGCCGGAGTCCTCCCGAAGATCGAGGTGGTCACCGGCGACCGTTTCTCCTCCGCGCCCGACGACCGCGGCGCCGAGACCCCCGACGGCCGCATCCCCACCGACGCTCCCACCGAGCGGCGGCCGGTCCGCCTGGTCGAGCTTCCGGTCGGGGTGTCCGAGGACCGGATCACCGGGTCGCTGCACCTGGAGAGCGCGCTGTCCGACGGCGTGACCGTGTTCCAGCCCGGCCTGCTCGCTCGCGCCCACCGCGGGATCCTCTACGTGGACGAGGTCAATCTGCTCCACGACCACGTGGTGGACCAGCTCCTCGACGCCGCCGCGATGGGCCGCGTCACCGTCGAGCGCGATGGCCTGTCGGTCGAGCACGCCGCCCGTTTCGTGCTGGTCGGCACCATGAATCCCGAGGAGGGCGAGCTCCGCCCGCAGCTGCTGGACCGTTTCGGTCTCACCGTGGAGGTGGCCGCGCCGCGCGACCCCGAGCTCCGGGCCGAGGTGGTGCGCCGCCGCATCGCGTTCGAGGCCGACCCCGCCGGGTTCGCCGCCGCGTACGCCGACGACGAGCGCGCCCTGCGTGAGCGGGTCGCCGCCGCCCGGCGCGTCCTCGGCGGGGTCAGGCTCACCGAGTGGGCGCTGGCCACCATCGCGCGGGTCTGCGCGGGCTTCGACGTGGACGGCATGCGCGCCGACATCGTCACCGCCCGCACCGCCGCCGCGCACGCCGCGTGGCAGGGCCGCGTCCGCATCACGCGCGAGGACATCCGGGTCGCCGCGCGCATGGCGCTGCCCCACCGCCGCCGCCGCGCACCGTTCGACGCGCCGGGCCTCGACGAGGAGCTGCTGGACCGGCTGTTGGGCGACGACGACGAGCCCGATCCCGACCCCCGCGACGAGGATCCGCAGGGCGAGAACGCCGGTCCGTCCGAGTCCGCCGACGACTCGAGCAGTGCGGACACCCCGTCCACCGACCAGACCCCGGCCGAGGCCTCGGCCGGCGGGCCCGGCAGCGACGCGACCGACGGCGGCGGGCACGCTCAGCAGGACAGCCCGGCTGACGCCGACGGCAGCCCGGACCCCGAGGGCAGCCCGGACCCCGACACCACCCCGGACCCCGACACCGCCTCGGGCTCCGCACCCGGTCCCGCCGCCCCGCAGCCCGGCACCGTGGCCTCCGCGTCGGAGCCGTACCGGACGCGGCTGTTCAGCGTCGCCGGCACCGGCGAGGGTGCGGCGGGTCGTCGGTCCCGGGCCCGCACGAGCAGCGGTCGGCGGGTCGGCGCCGGTGAGTTCACCGGCGCCGACCTGCACCTTCCCGCCACCATCCGCACGGCCGCGCCGCACCAGGCCGCCCGCGGCCGCATGGCCGGCCACGACGGCGCTGAACGCGCCCGCCTCCTGCTCGCCCCCGAGGACCTGCGCTCGGCCGTGCGCGAGGGCCGCGAATCCAACCTCGTCCTGTTCTGCGTGGACGCCTCGGGCTCCATGGCCGCCCGCACCCGCATGGAGCAGGTCAAGACCGCGATCCTGTCCCTCCTGCTGGACGCCTACCGCCGCCGCGACAAGGTCGGCCTGGTGACGTTCCGCGGGTCCGCCGCGCAGGTCGCCCTCCCGCCCACCTCCTCGGTCGACGTCGCGGCCACCCGCCTCGCCGACCTCCCGGCGGGCGGCCGGACCCCACTGGCGGAGGGACTGCTCACCACCGCCGAGGTCCTGCGCATCGAGAGCATCCGCGATCGGCAGCGGCGACCTCTCGTCGTCGTCGTCACCGACGGCCGCGCCACCCACGGCCCGGACGCCCTCGCCCGGTCCCGCACCGCGGCGGCCGGACTGGCCTCCCTCGGCGTGGCGTCCGTGGTGGTGGACTGCGAGACCGGCCGCTTCCGCATGGGCCTAGCCGCCGAACTCGCCGCGCACCTCGGCGCCGAGCACGTGCCACTCGGCGAGGTCACCGCCGACGGCCTCACCCGCACCGTCCGAGAACACACCACCGCACCGACCCCCACGACGCGAAACGAGGTCGCCTGATGCCCCAGGGACAACCCACCACCGTCCCCGACGACGGCCTCAGCACCCGCCAGCGCCGCAACCGCCCGCTCGTCATGGTCCACACCGGGCCCGGCAAGGGGAAGTCCACCGCCGCGTTCGGCCTGGCCATGCGCGCGTGGAACCAGGGCTGGGACATCGGCGTCTTCCAGTTCGTCAAGTCCGCCAAGTGGCGCATCGGCGAGCAGACCGTCATGGAACGCCTCGGCCAACTGCATGCCGAGACCGGCGAGGGCGGCCCGGTGGAGTGGCACAAGATGGGCTCGGGATGGTCGTGGTCGCGCAAGGACGGCACCGAGGCCGACCACGCCGCCGATGCCGCCGAAGGATGGGCCGAGATCAAGCGGCGCCTCGCCGACGAGCGGCACGACCTGTACCTGCTCGACGAGTTCACCTATCCC
The DNA here is from genome assembly GCF_001571065.1 of Dietzia cinnamea NBRC 102147. Taxonomy (GTDB): domain Bacteria; phylum Actinomycetota; class Actinomycetes; order Mycobacteriales; family Mycobacteriaceae; genus Dietzia; species Dietzia cinnamea. The sequence continues at coordinate 22,077 of NZ_BCSW01000007.1, read as the reverse complement.
ATGAAATGGGGCTGGGTGGACGTCGACGACGTGGTGGCCACCCTCGCCGCGCGGCCCGGGCGGCAGCACGTCGTGATCACCGGCCGCGACGCCGATCCACGGCTGCTCGAGGTCGCCGACCTGGTCACCGAGATGACCAAGGTCAAGCACCCGATGGACGCCGGGCAGAAGGGTCAGCGGGGCATCGAATGGTGACCGCGCTGCCGCGGATCGTCGTGGCCGCGCCGGCGTCGGGGCACGGCAAGACCACCGTCGCCACCGGCCTCATGGCCGCGCTGCGCCGCACCGGGCTGGAGGTCTCGGGGCACAAGGTGGGCCCCGACTACATCGACCCCGGGTACCACGCCCTCGCCACCGGGCGGCCGGGCCGCAACCTCGACCCGCACCTGGTGGGCGAGGAGCGGATCGTGCCGCTGCTGCTGCACGGTGCGCGATTCGGCGGGACCCGCGGCGGGCGGCCGGCCGACATCGCGGTGATCGAGGGCGTCATGGGCCTGTACGACGGCCACATCGGCCGCGAAGGGTTCGCCTCCACCGCGCACGTCGCCCGCCTCACCGACTCCCCCGTCGTGCTGGTCGTCGACATCTCGCACGCCTCGCGCACCATCGCCGCCACAGTGCTCGGCATGGCCACGTTCGACGCGGACGTCCGGATCGCCGGGGTGGTGCTCAACAAGGCGGGGTCCGTACGCCACTCCGACGAAGTCCGCCGCGGCCTCGCGCCCCTGGGCATCCCCGTGCTGGGCGTGCTCCAGCGCGACGACGACGTCACCGCCCCCTCCCGCCACCTCGGCCTCGTCCCCGCCGCCGAGCGCCCCGAGGCCGCGCGGTCCCTCGACCACCTCGCCGGGAAGGTCGCCGCATCCATCGACCTCGAGGCCGTCATGCGCATCGCGCGGTCCGCGCCGCCGCTGCGCGGGCAGGCGTGGTCGGCGCAGGAGGCGGTGGCAGGTGGCGGGCGCGGATCCGGCGGCGACGACGACAAGGGCCGCCCGCTCATCGCCGTGGCCGGCGGCCGGGCCTTCACGTTCCGCTACGCCGAGACGGTCGAGCTGCTCGAGGCGGCCGGCTGCTCGGTCGCGCCGTTCGACCCGCTGGCCGACGAGTCCCTGCCCGACGGGACCGCAGGGATCTACCTCGGTGGCGGGTTCCCCGAGGTGCACGCGGGCGACCTCGCCGCCAACGAGCCCATGCTGCGGGCACTGCGCGCGGCGACGTCCGCGGGCGTGCCGACGGTCGCCGAATGTGCGGGCCTGCTGTACCTCTGCCGGAGCCTGGACGGCGTGCCGATGGTGGGCGCGATCGACGCCGACGCCGCCATGGCCCCGCGGCTCACGCTGGCCTACCGGCGCTCGACGGCCGTGGCCGACAGCATCCTGGCCGCCGCAGGCACCGAGGTCACCGGGCACGAGTTCCATCGCACGGCGGTCACGCCGACGGCGGGTGCGGCTGGTGCGGCTGGTTCGGCGGGTGCGGCGGGTACGGCGGGTACGGCGGGTACGGCTGCAGGGCAGCGTCCCGCGGGGGCCGAATCAGGCGCGGTCGAGGGCCCGCTCTCGAGCGCGAGCCCGGCGTGGACGAGCACTGCCGGGCCGGAGGGCTTCGTCACCGGGTCGGTCCACGCGTCCTACCTGCACACCCACTGGGCCGGACATCCGTTGCTCGCGACCCGGTTCGCGGCGCAGGTCCGGACGTTCGCCAGAGCGCCCTGGCATGACCGCAGCGCTCCGGGCCGCCGGCCAGCCCAACTCGCCCGGCCCTGACGCGGAATTGGCAGCAGCTATGTCGGCGATGCAGGCGGAATCTCGCCGTGACTGCTGCCAGTTCCGCCGGGGCTGCGTCCAAAAGCGGGGCGGAGGGCGCGAGACTAGCCGCAGGCCCACTCGGCGGCGGCCACGGCGTCGCTGACCACCTGCACGCCCGGCGCGGGGCCGGGTCGGCGCACCACCACGACCGGCACGCCGAGCTCGTCGGCCACGGCCATCTTCGACCACGTGTGACCGCCACCCGAGTCCTTGGTGACCAGCACGTCGACTCCGTGGTCGGCGAAGAGCGCGCGCTCTCCGTCGACCGAGTACGGGCCCCGGCTCAGTAGTAGCCGCCACGGCTCGGGCAGCTCCACCTCGGGCGGGTCCACCACCCTGACCAGCGCGTGATGCTCGGCGAGCGGGCCCACGAACCTGTTCAGCGACTGCCGCCCGATGGTGAGGAACGGCCGTCGGCCCGAGCGAGAGGTGATGCCCGCGGCCTCGTCGTGATCGCCCACCCAATGCCAGCGGTCGGCCCCCGGGGCGGCAGCCCAGCCGGGTCGCTCGAGGCGCAGCAGCGGGACCCGCGCGGCCGCGCACGCAGCGGCGGCATTGGCCGAGATCCCGGCCGCGAACGGGTGGGTGGCGTCGACCACCGCGGTCACGCCGGCCTCGCGCAGAAATCGCTGCAGCCCGTCGACGCCGCCGAACCCGCCGATCCGCACCTCGCCCACCGGCAGCCGGGGCTTCGAGACCCGCCCGGCCAGCGACGACAACGCGGGCACCCCGCGTTCGACCAGCAGGGCGGCGAGCTCGCGGGCCTCGGCCGTGCCGCCCAGGATGAGGATCACCGGTCGGCACCCGGCGGGAGCGCGGGCATGGCGGGCGCACCGTCGCGCGCCAAGTCGAGCAGCGCGTCCAGGTCGAGGTGCTCCTCGGCGAGGTCGCCCAGCAGGTCGAGGCGGCGCTCCCGCGCGGCGGCGAAGCTCACGTCCGAGGGTTCGCGGGTTCGCCCCGACCCTGCCGCGACCTCGTCCAGGAACGCGCCCCGGAAACCGTCCGACTCGAGACTCCCGTGCCACATCGTGCCGAACACCCGACCCCGCCGGGCCCCGCCGGGGAACACCTCGTCGTCGTCGCCCGTCTCTCCCCCGCCGCCGACGCTCACCCGGCCGTGATGGATTTCGTACCCGCTCACCGGCTGCCCCAGCGCGGTCCCGGTGGGCAGGCGCAGCACCTTCTCCGCGCCGAACCGCGTGGTCACGTCGAGCAGGCCGAGGCCGGTCACGCGCGCGCCGGGGGTGCCCTCGATGCCGTCGGGGTCGGCGATCTCGCCGCCGAGTATCTGGAAGCCGCCGCAGATCCCCAGCACCGTGCCGCCGCGCTCGACATGTGTAATGACCGCGCGGTCGAGGCCCCGCGAGCGGAGCCACGCAAGGTCGTCGAGGGTCGCCCTGGTCCCGGGGACGACGACGAGGTCCGCGCCCGCGAGGTCGCGGGGCTCCGTGACATAGGCGACCTCGACGTCGGCTTCGAGGCCGAGGGCGTCGACGTCGGTGAAGTTGCTGATACGCGGCAGACGGAGCACCGCCACGCGCAGGGCGGTGGGCGCGTCGGCGGTGCGCGGGCTCACCGCGAGGGCGTCCTCGGAGTCCAGCCACAGGTCGGGATCCCACGGCAGCACCCCGTGGACCGGGCGGCCGGTGAGCGCGGTGAGCTGGCGCAGCCCCGGCTCGAGGAGCGTGGGGTCGCCGCGGAACTTGTTGACGACGAATCCGGCGATCAGCCGCTGATCGGCCGGCTCGAGCAGCGCGACCGTCCCGAACAGCGCCGCGAAGACGCCGCCGCGGTCGATGTCGCCCACCACCACGACCGGCATGTCGGCGTGGCGTGCCAGACCCATGTTGACGTAGTCGCTCGAGCGCAGGTTGATCTCCGCCGGGCTTCCCGCGCCCTCGCAGATGATGAGGTCGTAGCGGGAGGCCAGATCGTCGTACGACGCGAACGCCGCCTCCGCCAGGTGGGCGCGCCCGTCCACGAAGTCCCGCGAAGACACCGAGCCCGCCGGCTGCCCCATCACGACCACGTGGCTGCGGCGGTCGCCGCCCGGCTTGAGCAGCACCGGGTTCATCGCCGGCTCCGGCACCGCGCATGCGGCGAGGGCCTGGATCCACTGGGCGCGGCCGATCTCGGCGGTGCCCGCGGACGCCGTATCGGCGGGCCCGGCTGCGTGGTGGGCGGACACGACCATCGAGTTGTTGGACATGTTCTGCGCCTTGAACGGCGCCACCCTCAGGCCCCGGCGGGCGAAGGCGCGGCACAGGGCGGTGGTGACGACGCTCTTGCCCGCATCGGAGGTGGTTCCTGCGACGAGCAGGGACGCGGCGCCGGTAGCAGCGGCAGTCATGCGGTGGGGCTCCTCGGCCTGGCACACACCGACCACGGACGCGGGCGGCGGTCGGCAGGTATCGGGCTCGACCCGGCCCGCTTGCGAAGCGGGAGGGTCACACCGTTGCGGGACAGCCCCGGACTCGCACCGGGTTCCCTGGACCGACGAGCAGTGAGACTACCCGAGGAGCATCAGGAACCCACGGCCGCCGGGAGGTAGCTCGAGCCCGCCACGAACGGTATGGCGAGGAAGCTCAGGGGCACGGCGGACTGGTCGAACGGGATACCGACCGCTTCCAGCCCGCGGGCGATCGCACCGAATGCCGCGTTGATGGCGTCGTACATCGGGCCGCTGATGGGGCCGTTCGGACGGAAGATCACGGATGACTCCTAGGCGAGGAACTCCGCGCGGCGGCGGGTCGCGACCGCGGGTCGCGGGGCTAATGGGCAGGTCTCCCTCTCCATATCGAGCGCCCGCACCGCGTCGTTACCCGTCCGGCTGAGCCGGGCGGGCGATCCGGTGCGGGCGCAGCCCCACGAGCTGCCGCCCCCGCAGCGTCACCGATCCCTCCTGTGGCCGGCACACGCCGGACAGGACCTTGAAGATGCTCGTCTTGCCGGCGCCGTTGGGCCCGATGATCGCGAACTCCAGCACCGGCGCGGGGCCGCCCGAGGGGCCGGGCGCGGGGCCGTGACTGGCGGTCCGGACCGCGCGCCGAGGTAGAACGCGCGGATGTCGTCGTCCAGCAGCTCCGCCGCCGGCCGGTCCATGACCACGCGCCCCGTCTCCACCGCGTAGCCGTGCCGGGCGATCGACAGCGCCATCGCCGCGTTCTGCTCGACCAGCAGGACGCCGGTCCCCTGCGCGTTGATTTCCATGATGATGTCGCGGATCTGCTCGACCATCCTGGGAGCCAGGCCCAGGCGCCGCCCACCTCGTCGTCGTCGCCCCCTGACACGACAGACCCCGGGACCCTCCAACGGTCCCGGGGTCTGTCCCGGTGGGGATCGCCCCTTCAGCGGAGCTCGATCCACCGCGGGGCGGGCGTCACGCCAGGGCGTCCTCCGAGCGCGACTCCTCCGTGTACATCGAGGTCTTGCTGGTCTCCGGCGCGAGGATCAGCGCGATGATCGTCAGCACCGACAGGCCCACGAGGTAGTAGCCGACGTAGGCGACCGAGTAGTTCTGCACCAGCCACACCGCGACGAACGGGGTGAGCGCCGCGCCGAGGATCGCGGAGAAGTTGTAGGCCACACCCGAGCCCGTGTACCGGGTGTTGGTGGGGAACAGCTCCGGCAGCACCGCCGACATCGGACCGAAGGTCAGGCCCATGAGCATCATGCCCACGCTGAGGAACAGCAGCATGCGGGTCACGTCCAGGCCCTCGCCGGTGCCCATCGCGTCCGGGTTCAGCCACCAGCCGAAGCTCAGGCCGAACACGATGATCGCGGCGGTGACGCCGATGAGCATCCGGCGCCGACCGAGCACGTCCGCCAGCCAGCCGGCGACCGGCACGAACGCGGCGAACAGGAGGATCGCGATGACCTGGATGATGAGGAACGACTGGTAGCCGTAGCCCAGCCCGCCGGTCTCCTCGGCGCCGATAGCGAACGACAGGATCCACGTGGTCATGAGGTAGAACAGGCCGTAGGTGGCCAGCATGATGAACGTGCCGAGGATGATCTCCCACCAGTTGCGGCGGAACACCTCGGACACCGGGGTCTTGACCCGCTCGTTGTTCGCGACCGCCCGGGCGAAGACCGGGGTCTCCTCGATGCGCAGCCGCACGTACAGGCCCACGCCGACCATGACGATGGACAGCAGGAACGGCAGGCGCCAGCCCCACACGAGGAACGGCTCGCCCAGGTCGGCGGCGGTGGAATCGTAGGAGAACCAGATGGTCAGCAGCAGGAAGATGCCGTTGGCCAGGATGAAGCCGAACGGTGCGCCGAGCTGCGGCCACATCGCGGCGAACCCACGCTTGCCCGGCTGCGCCGTCTCCGACGCCAGCAGCGCCGCACCCGACCACTCGCCGCCCAGGCCGATGCCCTGGAAGAAGCGCAGGATCGTGAGCATCGCGGGGGCCCACAGGCCGATCTGGTGGATCGTCGGCAGCAGGCCGATGAGGAACGTGGCGATACCCATGGTGAGCAGGGCGCCGACGAGCGTGACCTTGCGGCCGAGACGGTCACCGTAGTGCCCGAAGACGATGGACCCGAGCGGGCGGGCGATGAACGCGGTGCCGAACGTGGCCATCGACGCCAGCAGTGCCGTGCTGGCGTCGCCGCCGGCGAAGAACAGCAGCGGGAAGACCGACACCGCGGCGGTGGCGAAGATGTAGAAGTCGTAGAACTCGATCGTGGTGCCGATGAGCGAGGCGAGGATGATCCGGTGACGGGGCACCGGCTCGGCCGAGATCGTCTCGGCGACCGCGGCCGTGCTCCCGTGGGGATCGATCTTCCCGTCAGACGTTGCCATGTTCCTCCTAGGTCCGGGTAGCGGGGGTGGCTACCGATGACCGCGACAAGGCTAGGCGGATTGGTGATCTCGGTCACGTCGCCCAGCGGTGGATGTGCACGTGGCACAGTGTGGATCGTCATTTTTCTCGCCCGCTGGGCACCGTGTCCAATCCCGGACACGCCGTCGGGTGTACGGGCGGGGGTGTGACGACGACGACGTGGCAACGGCTCGCGGGCTGGGCTACGCAGCTCACGCACTCGGTTACGTGTTCACCGGCTCCGGTAGTGCAGGAGTACCGTCCCGCCTCCGAAGACGCGCTGCTCGGCGAGCTCCAGATCCAGGCGCGCGTCCGGCGGCAGGGCGCGAAGGCCCCCGCCGACCACGTGGGGGACGACGAAGAACAGGAAGTCGCTGACCATCCCCGCGCGGATCGCCTCCGCCGCGGTGGTCGGACCGAAGATCTCGACCTCACCGTCGACCTCGTCGACGATGCGGCGCAGGGTGCCCGGGTCGAGACGCGGCACCAGGCGGTCGGTGTCGGAGGCGAGGTGGGCGGCCGTCATGGTGGACGAGACGAGGGTCCGCGGAATCGCCTGCCAGCGCCGCGCGAACTCCTGCTCGTCGGGTCCCGACTCCTCGCCCTCGGGTGGGTTCTGCCAGTACTCCATCAACGCGTAGGTGTTGCGGCCCAGCACCTCGTGGGCGACGGCCCCCATGCGGTCCACGTGGAACCGGAAGACCTCGGCGTCCGGCGCGGACCACTGGAAATCCCCGTCCGCGTCTGCCACGTACCCGTCGAGCGAGACGGTCGCGGTGTAGCTCAGCGTGCCCATGGTCGGCCTTTCGCGGATGGCGCGGGGACGTTGGGGGCAGCCTAACCCCGGATTCCGCCCCTAGGCTGAGCGTTGACCGGGGTTCTCACGACGAGGGTCGGCAGCGTGGCCGACGGGCGGTCGCTGATCGCGACCACGTCGCCGGCCTCGGCGGCCCGGCCGCCGGGGCACCTCAGGGCTGGCGCGGACGGGTCGGGCACGTTTCGCGGACTCATCAGCTGACTGGGTCACCGCACCCCTTCCGCCCGGGCTCACGTCGTCGTCGTCGACCGCCACGGTCCCACCCCCGCACCGTCGGCCGCGACCGCTGAGCCCACCGGGCGCGGGGTCAGTCGGCGACTGCGCCCACCGGGCGCGGGGTCAGTCGGCCGGTGCGCGGTCGGTGTCGCGCTCGGCGGCCTGCTCCGCGCGGGCGAGGGCCTGCCGCCCGTACGCCCACCGGGCCGTGGAGGTGAGGTGCGAGCGATGATCGCCCATGTGCAGTCCCCAGGACAGCAGGGTGATGACGCGATTGCGGAAGCCGATGAGGAACGCCAGGTGCACGACCAGCCACAGGACCCAGGCGACGAAACCGTGGAGTTCAAAGGGGCCGATCTTGGCGACCGCGCTGTAGCGGGACACGGTCGCCATGGAGCCCTTGTCGAAGTACTTGAACGGGCGGCGGGCGGCCGGCGACCGTCCCGTCGCGACCTCGCGGGCGATCTGCTTGGCGACGTACTTGCCGCCCTGGATCGCGACCGGCGAGACGCCCGGCAGGTTGTCGAGGTTGATCATGTCGCCGATCACGAAGATCTCCGGCCGGCCCGGGAGGGAGAGATCCTTGTTCACGAGTACGCGCCCGGCCCGGTCCACCTCGGCGCCGGTCTGCTCGGCGAGCATCCTGCCCAGTGGGCTCGCCTGGACGCCGGCCGACCAGATCTTGCAGGTGGCGTCGATCCGGCGCAGCGACCCGTCGGGGTCCTTGACCTCGATCCCGTAGTAGTCCACGTCGGTGACCATGGCGTTGAGCTGGATCTCCACGCCGATCTCCTCGAGGCGCGCCCGGGCGGCGTTGCCGAGCTTGTTCCCGAACGGCGGGAGCACCGCCGGGGCGGCGTCGAGGAGGATGACCCGGGCCCGGGCGGGGTCGATCCGCCGGAAGCTGTGTTTGAGGGTCCGTCGCGCCAGCTCGGCGATCTGCCCGGCCATCTCCACACCGGTCGGACCGGCGCCGACGACGACGAAGGTGAGCAGCCTGCGACGTTCCTCCTCGTCGTCCGACACCTCGGCCTGCTCGAAGCAGCCCATGATGCGGCTCCGTAGTTCCAGCGCGTCGTCGATGGACTTCATGCCCGGCGCCCAGTGCTCGAAGTGATCGTTGCCGAAGTAGGACTGGTTGGCCCCGGCGGCGACGATGAGGGAGTCGTACTCGAGCTCGAAGTCGACGTGCCCGGCCGTTGCGTGCAGCCTCCGGGCGGTGACGTCGATCTGGTCCACCTCCCCCATTGCGACGGTGACGTTCTTCTGGTCCCGCAGGACGAGCCGGGTCGAGGGGGCGATCTCGCCGACGGACAGGATGCCCGTCGCGACCTGGTACAGCAGCGGCTGGAAGAGGTGGTGGCCGGTCCGGGCGACGAGGGTGACGTCGACGTCGGCCTTCTCCAGCGCGCGGGCGGCGGCGAGCCCGCCGAATCCCGACCCGATGATGACCACCCGATGGCGGTTCTCCGTTGACGGCCCACTGTTCATCGGCGAGTGCGAGTATCCGGTCATGGCGCCTCCTCGAACTGACTGTGCCGTTCCCATGAGCCCGTCGCCGGGCCCCGTTGCGGCCGACCCTAGTCGTGTTCGCGGGGCTCGTCGTCCGGTTCCGGATCGCCGTCCTCGTGCATCTCCGCATCCATCAGGTACGACGAGCCACCGTCCCCGACCCAGGACCCGTTTGTGTACGTGCCGGTGACGGACGGGCGGCGTCTCCGCGGCACCCGACAGTGGGCGGGAGGCGCTGTTACCCTCGGCCAAGTGAGCGGAGATCACTCTCCGATCACGCCACATGCCCGTCGAAAGGAGACACATCCATGGGTTCTGAAGCTCTCGGATCGCTCGGTTCGCTCGCCGCGGGGTCACTCGCGGCGCCCATCCTCGGCTCGCTCGGCCTCGGCTCGCTTCTCGGTGGGCCCGGCAGCGGCTCCGGCAGCGCGACCGCCTCGCTGACCGGCCTCCTGCCGACCGATCTGCTCGGCGGACTGTCCTAACCACGGCTTCCCGGCGACCCGGGGGCTCCCGCCCCGGACATCTCGGTGTCCGGCGGGCGGGGCCCCCGGGTCGTCGCGTAGATGCGTCGGTGTCGTCGCGTGTGTGAGTAGGTCAGAGCTGGGGTTCAGCGTGGGGCGCGTTTCAGCCGATCAGCCGGACAGCATCGTCGAAGTGCGTGGATTCAACGAGAACATCGTACGAGTCGGCCTCAATCGTCTGCACCGACGAGAAGTCGCGGCGTCCGCCCGTCGAGGCGTGGCCGATGGCGCCGAAGAGCGCGCCCCACAGCGCGCCGAAGCCGAGGGACCAGACGAGGATCCACAGGAAGCTCGCGAGGGGCGCCAGGATGAGGAAGAGAATCGCGAGCAGAAGGCCGAACCACAGACCCGCCAGTGCTCCGCGGCCCGCGGCCTTGCCCGTGGTCAGGCGACCCGTCACCTGCTCGATCGAGCGGAGGCCACTGCCGACGATCCGGACCCGGTCAACGGGGAATCCGCGATCGGACAGTCGATCCACGATCTCTTGCGCCACCGAGTAGTCCGAGACGGTCTGCAGAACCCGGTAGTCGGTATCCGAGTGGTCGTTGCGAGCTGTGGTCAACGTATCGTCCTCCCTCTCCGCGGCGCCTCGGGGCAGCCGCCAAGTAGGTAGAACGTTACTGGTGCAGCTGCGCGCCCGCAATCAGCAGCGAGCAGTCAACGCGCGCCCGAACACCAAAACCGCAGATAGGGCGCATGTGTGATTTATATCACACAAAGCAGCTCATCGGCCCGACCCTGGCAGCTGCGAACCCCCGCCCGACGCGGCATCACGACGCGCCGACATCCGCCTCCAGCGCCCTTCACCCACCGGGGGCCCCTCGCCGCCGCACGCCCGGAACCCTCACGCCGCCAGCCGCCGCCGCCACACCCGAGCGACCACGGCCGACGCGCGCGCCATTTCCGCAGGACAGTGGGCTCGCCCCCGAAAGTCGAACATTCCGGGAAACCCTTTAGCCAGGCGATTTCATTCACTTCTGGAGTTACGTCCGGCAATTCACCAGAAGTAAGTAAAAGTTCCAGCCGAATACCGTGGATTCAAGAGGGAAACTTCGTGATTCTCCGGAGGAATCAAATCAAGAACATGCCACGCCAAGAGGCATACAAGCGCAGCTAGTCGCGTCCGTAAACCCTGTCCGACGCCTGTGGAAATCGACGCCGATCCGGCGCCCGTCAGGGCCTTGCAAACCCTCTCCACTTGAGTAGTGTCATCCTTGTCAGCTAGCCGGAAAGAGCGAGACAATCGCTAGGAAAACGAACTCGCGGAAACGCATAAAAGGCGCGACACTAGCCCATTTCTTACGCAGCAGACACCGAATACACGAACAGAAAAGGATGAACATGAACACCTACACAGTCCCGCTCACCCAGAACATCGGCCTGCTGTACGACGGCTGGAACTTCCTCAGGGGAGCCGACACCATCCTGGGATTCGGACAGAGCATCGACGATCACGTACTCAATCTCGGAAGTATCTCGGAGCTGATCGCCGGCGAGCGGAACCGCCCCTCCCGAGTCGCTCGAATCACCGTGGTGATCGGCCTTCACCACCAGCGCCAGAACCCCCACGCCCGCGCCATCACCGAGCAATACATCCGCTACTGGCGGCGCGACAGGCGCATCACCGTCATCGCGATGGAGAACAACCTCGACGGCAAAGAGAAAGGCGTCGACATGGAGCTCGGCATGCAGCTGCTCGAGATGACCGGCGATCGAACTCTCGACGCGGTGGTGCTCTGTTCAGCTGACCGCGACATGCAACCACGTGTACGGTGCCCGCAAGATGTGGAAGGAGATGGGCCGCGCCGGCCACCAGGTCGCCCGCTGCACCGTTGAACGCCTCATGAGAGCCGAAGGCCTCAAAGGCGTCCAGCGAGCCAAGTCACCGCGGACCACACGCCCGAAGGCCGAAACCGAGCGGCCCGCTGACCTGGTGGAACGTAAGTTCGTCGCCGAGCGCTCAAACCAGCTGTGGGTTGCCGACATCACCTACATCCGCACGTACGCCGGGTGGGTGTACGCGGCGTTCATCATCGACGTCTACTCGCGGATGGTCGTCGGCTGGCAGCTGTCCAAAAATCTGTACACCGACCTGGCTCTGGACGCGTTGAACATGGCGATCTGGCAGCGCACACACGCCGGCGACGACCTCAGCGGACTCATTCACCACAGCGACCGCGGCGTCCAGTACCGGGCACTGCGCTATACCAAGCGGCTCGCCGAGCAGGACCTGGTGGCCTCGGTGGGCTCACGCGGCGACTCCTACGACAACGCACTGGCGGAGGCGTTCAACTCCCTGTTCAAAGCCGAGCTCATCCGCAACCGCCACAAGGGGCCGTGGCGCGACATCGAGGACCTCGAGATCGCCGTCGCCGAGTACATCGACTGGTTCGGGCCATCGACGGATCCACGGCGAGATCGGCTACGTCCCACCGGCCGAGTACGAAGCCCAACACGCCGCGGTCGAACCACTACCAGAGCCCGTCGACGACCTCATCGACACCAGATAACCACCCTCTACAAGACCCGGGGCTTGACAAGTGGAAGCACGTCCGCGGCGACGGCAGCTCGTCATTCGTGACCGTGCTGGTCGACCTCACGCCCGTGGTGGACGGCACCGGACCAGCTCGTCAGCATGGGCCGCACCACGGAGCCCACACGTCGACCAGCACCGGGATGCTCGACTCGTCCACGACCGCGTGGAAGTCAGCGTCGTTCGCGTCCACTACCCAGGGCAGCGGAGTACTGCACCTCCCGCAGCGTGGCGTGCCCTCGGCCACCACCGGCATGCGGTTCCTGGCTCCGCAGTTCCCGCACACAACCGTGGTCGTCCTCTGAGCGTTCGCGGTCATGTCACGGCGTGCCCCTGGGTCGGACTGCCGGACGCGGTCACCACGAGCTCCCCGTCGGCCAGGTCCACCCAGATCGTGCCCCCGTCCGCCGCGTCGCCGCGGATCAGCGCTCGGCCCACCTGGGTCTCCACCTCACGTGAGATGTATCGCCGCAGCGGGCGGGCGCCGTACGCCGGGTCGAAGCCCTGGTCAGCGATGAACCGGCGCGCCTCGGCCGTGACCTCAAGGGTGACCCGCATCTCCGCCAGCCGGACCCGCAGCTCCTCGAGCTGGAGGTCGACGATGCGCTCGATCTCGGCCAAAGTCAGCGGCTTGAACATCACGATCTCGTCGACGCGGTTGAGGAACTCGGGGCGGAAGTGCGACTGCAGGGTGCGCATCACCATCGAGCGGGCCTCGTCCTCGACCTCGCCATCCGCGGTGATCCCCCCGAGGAGGTACTCCGAGCCGATGTTGGACGTCATGATCAGCACGGTGTTGCGGAAGTCGACGGTCCGGCCGTGCGAGTCGGTCAGGCGGCCGTCGTCGAGCACCTGCAGCAGCGTGTTGAAGACGTCCACGTGGGCCTTCTCGATCTCGTCCAGCAGGACGACGGAGTACGGCTTGCGCCGCACGGCCTCGGTGAGCTGACCGCCCTCCTCGTAGCCGACGTACCCGGGTGGCGCACCGACAAGTCGACTGACGGTATGGCGCTCCTGGTACTCGCTCATGTCGATCCGGACCATGTTCTCCTCGGTGTCGAAGAGGGCCGCGGCCAGCGTCTTGGCTAGCTCCGTCTTCCCCACGCCTGTGGGGCCGAGGAAGATGAACGACCCGATGGGGCGATGCGGGTTCTTGATGCCGGAGCGGGCGCGGACGACGGCGTCGGCCACCAGCTGGACCGCCTCGTCCTGGCCGATGACCCGCTCGTGGAGCACCTCGTCGAGCCGGAGCAGCTTGTCGCGCTCTCCCTCCTGTAGGCGGGTGACCGGGATCCCGGTCCAGCGCGACACGATGTCGGCGATCTCGTCGGCGGTCACCACCTCGCGCAGCAGCCGGCGACCGCTCTGCTTGCCCGCGAGCCGCGACTCGGCCGCCTCCAGCCGCCGCTGGATCTCCGGCAACCGGCCGTGCCGCAGGGACGCTGCCCGGTTGAGGTCGTACTCGCGCTCGGCCCGCTCGCTCTCCAGCCGTACCTGCTCCAGCTCCTGACGCAGGGACTGCACCTCGCGCAGCGCCGACCGCTCGGCCTCCCACTGTGCGCGCAGCGCGTCGGCCTCGGCCCGGGCGTCGGCCAGCTCCTTGCGCAGCTCTTCCAGACGGGCCCTGCTCGCCGCGTCCTCCTCCTGCGACAGCGCTGCCTCCTCGATCTCCATCCGGGTCACGCGCCTGGTGAGCTCGTCCAGCTCGGCCGGCATCGAGTCGATCTCGGTGCGGAGCATCGCGCAGGCCTCGTCGACGAGGTCGATGGCCTTGTCGGGCAGGAAGCGGTCGGAGATGTAGCGGTGGCTCAGCGTCACCGCCGCCACCAGGGCGCCGTCGTGGATCTTCACCCCGTGGAAGACCTCGAACCGCTCGCGCAACCCACGCAGGATCGACAGAGCGTCCTCCTCGCTGGGCTCGTCGACCAGCACGGGCTGGAACCGGCGTTCGAGGGCGGCGTCCTTCTCGATGTGCGAGCGGTACTCGTCCAGCGTGGTCGCGCCGATCATGTGCAGCTCGCCGCGTGCGAGCAATGGCTTGAGCATGTTGCCGGCGTCCATCGCACCCTCGCCGGCGCCGGCGCCCACGACGGTGTGGAGTTCATCCACGAACAGCAGGATGTGGCCCTCGGCGCTCTGCACCTCGTTGAGCACGGCCTTCAGCCGCTCCTCGAACTCGCCGCGGTACTTCGCGCCGGCGATCAGCGCACCCATGTCCAGCGCGAAGACGGTCTTGTCCCGCAGGCCCTCGGGGACGTCCCCGTCGGCGATCCGCTGGGCGAGGCCTTCGACGATCGCCGTCTTGCCCACTCCGGGCTCGCCGATGAGGACGGGGTTGTTCTTGGTCTTCCGGGACAGAATCTGGACGGTTCGACGGATCTCGGAGTCCCGGCCGATCACCGGCTCGAGCTTTCCCGACTTCGCGGCCTCAACGAGGTCACGGCCGTACTTGCCCAGCGCCTCGTAGGTCCCCTCGGGCGTCGCAGACGTCACCCGTTGGTGGCCGCGCACCTCGGTCAGCGCAGCCAGGAAGGAGTCGCGTGTCAGGCCCTGGTCCCGCAGGAGCCGCCCGGAGGCTGACTGCGAGCCCTCCTCCACCAGCGCGATCACGAGGTGCTCGACCGAGACGTACTCGTCCTTGAGCCTGCGCGCCTCGCCGTCAGCAGTGTCGAGGAGCCGCGAAAGCCGCTGCGTGACGCGCACCTGTCCAGGCGTCATGCCCGGCCCGCTGACCCGCGGGCGCCGGCCGAGCTCGGCCTCAAGTTCCTCACGCAGTCGGGCCGGGTCGGCCCCGGCGCGTGCGAGCAGCGGCGCGACGAGGCCCTCGGCTTGGTCGAGCAGCGCGAGCAGCAGGTGCTCGCCGTCCACCTCGGTGTGGCCGAAGCGCAGCGCCTTGGTCTGCGCGTCGTGCAGCGCTTCCTGTGACTTCTGGGTCAGTCTGTTCATGTCCATGGAGCGTCTCCTCGTCGTGTCGTGCGCCGTTGTGCGTTCTCCAGCTCCGCGATCCGGTCGAGCAACTGGACGACCAGCCCGATGGCGCAGTAGCCGAGGTTCAGGCTCATCCGCAGCCGCTGGATCCTGGCCATCTCCTTCACCTGGGACGGGTCGAACCACAGGCGACCCTGTGCGTCGCGAGTGACCTGCAGCAGCCCGAGCGCGACCAGGCGGCGCACCAGCTCCGGGTGTACGCCGGTGATCTGCGCATAGCTCTCCAGGCTCAGCCGGTGGGGTCGGGCCAGCGCGAAGCGCGTGGACGCGTTCATTGTCTGCTCCTCGCGTCGAAGCGGGACACCTTGGCGAGCTCTTCGAAGTGCCGCCGCTCGTCGTCGGACAGGGTGCGGGGCACGCGCACCTGCAGCTCCGCGTAGAAGTCCCCGGGCGTGCCCTTCGGGTGAGGGAGCCCACGCCCCTTGAGCCGCAGGCGGCGGTGGCTGGACGACCCGGCCGGGACCTTGACGGTGGCTGCTCCGCCGGGCGTGTCGACGGACACCGACGCCCCGAGAGCGGCTTCCCAGGGAGCGACCGGCAGGAGTGCGTGCACGTCACGACCCTCGACCCGGTAGCGCGGGTGGTCGGCGATCCGGACCACCAGGTAGAGGTCTCCGGCCGCCGCGTCACCGCTTCCCGGGCCGCCCTGTCCCCGCAGCCGGATCCGTTGGCCGTCGACGACTCCCGGCGGGATCGTGACGTCGAGCGTGCGGGGGCCGTCAGGACCCGTGATCGTGAGGCTGCGCTCGGTGCCGCGGTAGGCCTCCTCGACCGAGACCTCCACCTCCGCCTCGTGGTCGGCCCCCGGGACCGGGCCGGGTCCCCAACCGGCCCGGCCCCGGCCGCCCCGCCCTCGCCCACCGAAGATCCCCCCGAGCAGGTCCTCGATGTCGATCTCGTCACCGAAGTCAGCCCCTCCGAAGCCGCCGGACGGCCCACCCCCCGACCACCGGCCGCGTGCGCCTGCCCCCGCATCGGCATAGGCGCGGCCCTGGCGCCAGGCGGCCGGGTCCGCGTCGGGTGGTACACGTCGGAAGTCCTCGCCGAAGGCGTCGTAGCGCCGCCGTTGCTCGGGGTCCGACAGGACGTCGTAGGCCTCGGCGATGTCTTTGAACCTCTCCTCGGCCCCGGCCTGCTTGTTGACGTCGGGGTGGTTCTGGCGCGCCAGCCTGCGATAGGCGCGTTGGATCTCGTCCGGGTCGGCATCGCGAGAGACACCGAGGACCTCATATAAGTCCATGGCCATCAGGAATCCCTGGTCGCCACCACGACCGCAGCCGGACGCAGGAGCTTGTCGTCGGGTCCGTATCCGGGGCGGACGACCTGAACCACGGTGCCGGGCGTCAGCCCCTGACCGGACACGGTGCTGACCGCCTCGTGCACGGCTGGGTCGAAGGCCGTGCCCTCGTCGTCGCGACGTGGGAACCCGAGATCGGCCAGGACGCCGACCGCCTGCGCGAGCACTGCTCGCAGGCCCTCGGCCACCGAACTGGGGTCGGACGACGCGTGCTCGAGCGCCCGCTCGAGGTTGTCCAGGACTGGCAGCCAGCTGGTGGCCACGGTCGCCCGTTCCTGCTCGCGGGCGCGCACCACGTCGCGTGCGCACCGCTTGCGGAAGTTGTCGAGCTCGGCAGCCGTGCGCCGCCACGCGTCTTCGAGCTCGGCGACCTGGCGCGACTGGTCGACGCTCTCGGGCGCTTCGCCTCCCGGTGCCTCGTCGCCCCGCGCCGCGTCTGTCGGGCCTTCGCTCGTCGGTTCCTCGCCGTCGGACATGGCCGTCACTTGGCCGTGAACTCGGCGTCGATGACGTCGTCATCATCGCTGTCAGACGCGGAGCCGGATGAGCCGGCCGCCCCGGTCGACGGTCCACCGCCACCCCGGGCTGCGGCGCCCAGCGCCTGAGTCATCTGGTGGAGCTCCCCGGTCAGCGCTCGGAGACGATCCACGGACTCGTCGCCCTCGACGGCCTGGCGGGCCTCCTCGACCAGCATCTCGGCACGAGCGCGGTCGTGCTCGGGCACGGACGCGCCGGCTTCCTCGAGGGTCTTGCGCACCTGGTAGGCCACGGAGTCGAGATCGTTGCGAGCATCGACCCGCTCACGCAGCGCGGCGTCCTCGCCGCGGTGGGTCTCGGCGTCCCTGACCATTCGCTCGACCTCCTCCTGGCTCAGCGTGGAGGACTCGCTGATGGTCACCTCCTGCTCGGCACCGGTGTCCTTGTCACGCGCCGACACGTGCAGGATGCCGTTGGCATCGATGTCGAAGGTCACCTCGATCTGGGGCACCCCACGCGGCGCGGGGCGGATGTCCTCCAGACGGAACCGTGCCAGCACCCGGTTGTCGGCCGCCCTCTCCCGCTCCCCCTGCAGGACGACGACGTCGACGGCTGACTGGTTGTCCTCCGCGGTGCTGAAAATCTCGGTCCGCCGGGCCGGGATTGTCGTGTTTCGCTCGATGACCTTGGTCATCACCCCACCCATCGTCTCCAGTCCCAACGACAGGGGCGTCACGTCGAGCAGCAGCACGTCCTTCACGTCGCCCTTGATGATCGCCGCTTGGACAGCCGCACCGACGGCCACGACCTCGTCCGGGTTGACAGTCATGTTGGGCTCCTTGCCACCGGTCAGGCGGCGCACCAGCGCCTGCACGGCCGGAATCCGCGTCGAACCTCCCACGAGGATGACCTCGTCGATGTCGTCGGCGGTGACCTTGGCGTCCTCCATCGCCTGCCTGACCGGGCCGAGGCAGCGCTCGACGAGGTCGGCGGTGAGCTGCTCGAACGTCGACCTCATCAGGTTCACGTTGAGATGCTTGGGCCCGGAGGCGTCCGCGGTGACGAACGGGAGGTTGACCGCCGTCTGTGTGACCGCCGACAGGTCCACCTTGGCCTTCTCGGCAGCCTCGAACAGTCGCTGCAATGCCTGCGAGTCGTCGCGGAGATCGATGCCGTTGGACTTCCTGAACTCCTCGGCCAGGTAGTCAACGATGCGCCGGTCAAAGTCGTCGCCGCCTAGGTGGGTGTCCCCCGCTGTCGACCGGACCTCCACCACACCGTCCCCGACGGTGAGGATGCTGACATCGAACGTGCCGCCGCCGAGGTCGAAGACCAGCACGGTCTCGTTCTCGCGCTTGTCCATCCCGTACGCGAGGGCGGCCGCCGTCGGCTCGTTGACGATCCGGAGAACCTCGAGCCCCGCGATCCGGCCGGCGTCCTTCGTGGCCTGACGCTGCGCGTCGTTGAAGTGCGCCGGAACCGTGATGACCGCCTCGGTGACCCGCTCACCGAGGAACTTCCCGGCGTCGTCGACCAGCTTGCGCAACACCTGTGCCGAGATCTCCTCGGGTGCGTAGAGCTTGCCGTTGACCTGGAAGCGCACCGCGCCGTCCGGACCAGCGACGACGTCGAACGAGACGGTGTTCATCTCACTGCTGACCTCGTCGTACTTGTGACCGATGAACCTCTTCGCGGAGTAGATGGTCCCCTTCGGATTCAGGATCGACTGCCGCCTCGCCATCTGGCCGACCAGGCGCTCACCGTTCTCCAGGAAAGCCACCACGGACGGCGTCGTCCGGTTGCCCTCCACGTTCGGGATCACCTGTGGCTGCCCACCCTCCATCGCTGCGATCACCGAGTTCGTCGTTCCCAGGTCGATGCCGACTGCCCTGCCCATGACTACTCCATTCGCCGGAAGCTCGTGTGTGACCATGCTCGGTCAGGGGCCACGTCACCGGCATCCCGTGAACGGGTGATCTCTGAGGGGGCAGGTCTCCCGCTATCCCATGGGAAGGTGATGCTGCAGCGCCAGCACGGTCAGCTCGACTCGCGTGTGGATGTCAAGCTTGAGGTACACGTGCTTCAGGTGGGCGTCCACGGTGTGACGCGAGAGGCGGAGCTTTGTGGCAATAGCGCGGTTGGTCATGCCCGCAGCGACACCGGCCACGACGCGCAGTTCGCCGTCGGTGAGCGACCCCCACCCTCGGTCCAGGTCCTCGTCGCCGTGCGAACCCGCGCTGACCATGGGGTACCGGCTCGCCTCGGTGAGGCGGGCCGCGGGGTACTCCGCCGGCCGCAGGTAGTGAGGGTTGTCGATCACCGTGCCGTCTAGCAGGACCTTGGGGTGCGTCTGGAGCACCTGGACGAGCATCCTCGCCCCGAACTTCTGGAGGTCGTAGAGGCAGATGAGAATGGCGGGCATCTCCTCGACCACGCGGTTGAGGGACGACTCGTAGACGAACAGGTCGTCCCAGCCCGGAACGCCGGGCAGCACCCACGACATCTCGCCGACGGCTCTGATGAGGTCGAAGTTGTCGGCGCTCGCCTTGTCCACGCGGCCGGACAGGAAGCTCACCATGCCCTCGACGCTGAACTCCCCCGAGCGCAGGTAGGCGTCCGACGCGCGTTCGACGTCGAGCTGCGCCGAGCGTCGCGAGTAGTCGGCGCCGGGCTGCCCGACGGCTCGGTCCCGGACCAGCGCCGGCTCGACGTCGTCGATCAGGCACAAACATTTGTCGCCATGCCTCAGCCCCTCCTCGAGGAAGGGGTACAACAGCCGGTCGCGCTCGGCTGGACCCGAGTAGAGCGCGCAGAAATGAGTTCCCGAACTCACAGCGCCGACGCCGGGGATCCCGAGACTCAGACCGTTCATGCTCGCCACCGTTCGATAGGTCGATTGGATGGATCGCACGCTAGCGCATTCCGCAGCGGGCGTGGCCCTGAACCACGTGGATCAGGGATGTCCTGGCCCTGGGACATGTGTTAGGGACGTGCTTCGGAAAGCAGAGTTCTGATGATCGGGTAGCGCGAGTATGAGCATCGGATAGCGGTGCCGGTCATCGTGTGCTCGTGTCGGTTCTACGCGTGGCAACCAGGCTGCGCGTGATTCCGAACAGGAGGCACGGTGACTGATTACCGATTGGTGATGTCGCTACTGCTGCAGGACAGGTCCTACCGGGACATCGAGGCGATCGCGGGTTGCTCGCACCGCACGGTCGCGAAGGCGAGGAAGGTGTGCCGCGAGCACGGGCTGACCGCCGTCGATCAGGTCGAGGCGCTCAGCGGCGAGGAGATTGACGCCTTGTTCACCGATGGGCGCAAGACGCCGTCGGCGGAGTTCGTGGCCTTCGACGTGGCGGCGACCGTGAAGAAGCGCACGGGCAAGAACAAGCTGCCGCTGCGGGTGCTGTGGGCCAACTACCTCGACAGCGACGGATCGCCGGGGCAGCGGCACTACA
Source organism: Dietzia cinnamea NBRC 102147 (assembly GCF_001571065.1). Lineage (GTDB taxonomy): Bacteria > Actinomycetota > Actinomycetes > Mycobacteriales > Mycobacteriaceae > Dietzia > Dietzia cinnamea. Next base: position 1,621 of record NZ_BCSW01000007.1, on the reverse strand, counting down.
GTTATCAGCGGTTCTGCCAGATCGTCGGCACGTACGTCGAGGTCAGCGAGCTGACGATGCGGATCGCGCATGTGCCCGGGCACACGATGCAGGTCGACTGGGCGGGCACGAAGATGGCGATCTTCGACCCCGTCATCGGTACCAAGACCACAGTGTCGGTGTTCGTGGCGTCGCTGCCGTACTCGGGGATGGTCTTCTCCTCGGGCTGCCTGGACGAGAAGATGCCGAACTGGCTCGACGCGCACCTGCAGGCCTTCGAGTACTTCGGCGGCGCGGCGCAGGTGATCGTCCCGGACAACGCCTCGACGGCATCGAACCAGATCGCCCGCGGCGACCGGGCCCGCGAGGTCAACCGTGAATACCGCGACTTCCTCGAGTACCACCAGACCGCCGCGGTGCCCACTCGGCCGGTGCGCCCGACAGACAAGGGGCACGTCGAGGCCGGGGTGAAGGTGGTGACGAACTGGGTGATCGGACGGCTGGCCGATCGGCGCTTCGCCAGCCTGGACGATCTGAACGAGGCGATCGCCGCCGAGGTGGAGGCGATCAACGACCGGATCCCGTTCCGCGGCCAGAAGACCAGCCGCCACGAGCTGTTCACCGAGCACGAGCAGTCGGAGCTGATCGCTCTGCCCGAGGTCCGCTGGCAGCCGGTCATCTGGAAGAAATCCAAGGTCAACCGGGACTATCACGTGGAGATCGCCACGGTGAAGTACTCGGTGCCCTACACCTTCGCCGGCCAGCACGTCGACGCGGGTGATCACCGGCCCCACACTGGTGGTCATGGCTGGCGGCGAGGTCATCGCCTCCCACACCGTCTCCGGTAGTCGGCACGCCTTCGTCACCGACCCTGACCACGTGCCCGCCCAACACCTGCAGTCATCCGACCTGTGGTCGCGGGCCTACTTCGTACGCCAGGCCCACAAGATCGGACCGAACACCGTCGCCGCGATCAGCGAGGTCCTCGATCGTCAGCGCATCGAAGCGCAGGGCTACCGCTCGTGCCAGAACATCCTCGCCCTGGCCCGCGGCGACAACAAGCAGCTCCTCGAGCGGGCCTGCGGGCAACTCGTCTCCGAGACCGCACGCCGGGCGATCAGCTACACCGCCGTCAAACAGCGACTGGCGGCCCTGCGGGCCCAGGCCGCGGCCCGACCCACGACGACGGAGGCGCCGCCGGCAACGACGGCCCGGGTGGAGCCGCCGGCAGGGCGGCGAGATACCACCGGGGCGCATCTGGCCGGGCCCGAGCAGTTCAGTCTCGCCGCCCTGACCGGCCGCCCCAGCACCGGCATCGCGGGGAAGGAGGAGCTGCAGTGACTGATCGTCATCTCACCGACGCCGACATGCCGCTGTTCACGCAATTGCGGATGACCGCGCTCGGACAGACCGTCATTGACCTGGCCAACGATCCCGCCTGCGACGAGTGGACCTTCTCCGAGAAAATCTTCCACGCCCTGGACAAGGAGATCACGGCCAGGCAGGAACGCCGGACCCAGAAACTACTCAAGGCCTGAAAGATCGCCAAACCCTGACGCCTGCGTAGAAGAGATCCGCTACCTGCCTGACCGCAACGTCAACCGCGAGCTAACCCCGGTGGTTCACGGGGATCTGCGGATCG
>NZ_BCSW01000006.1 GCF_001571065.1 Dietzia cinnamea NBRC 102147 | reverse complement strand
CCTAGGGGACCCCTTAGGTGGCGCGTGAGCCGATGGGCGGCGTTGCGACTCGACGGCACAGAGCGCGTGGGTGGTGTTGCGACTCGACGGCACCGAGCGCGTGGGCGGGGAGGGTCCGGTCAGCGAAGCCGGAGGGGGACGCCCTCGCGCAGGTGATCGCGGACGTCGTCCGAGACGAGGAGGTATCCCATCGCGAAGAGCGCGAGCAGCGACAGCACCGTCCCGACCACCGAGATGAACGTGATGCTGTCCACGACCATCCGGGACAGCGAGCTCAACGCGAGCAGGGCCACTCCCACCCCGATCACCACGCGGGCGGCCCGGTGGGCGCGCCACAGCAGCACCGCACCCACGACGAGCAGGATGCCCACGACGAACGATCCGGCCGCGCTGGCCAGCAGCGGGCCGAAACCCGTCGTGTCGCCGCCACCGCCGGCCGTGGCGGTGACCCCCAGAAAGGTGGCGAAGCCGATCGCGACGCCGATGATGCCGAATCCCGCCGACAGGCCCGCGAGACCCATGACGGCGGGGCGGGGAGTCTGGTCCCGCTCGGCGTCGTGATGCGGGTGATCGTTGCGGTCCGGGCCCGTCACGCGTGCCCCCGCGTCTTCTCGGCGGTCCCCTGCTCGGCGAGTTCCAGGGTGCGTTCGAGCATCGGGCCGACCACGTCCGCCTCGGTGAGGAACCCGTCGTGCCCGGCGGGACTGTCGATGACGACCAGTGGGTCCGCCCCGGGGAGGAGAGCGGCGAGCTCCTCCTGCTGACGCAGCGGATAGAGCCGGTCGGTGGTGACGCCGCCGATGACGCACGGCACCGGGCACGACCGCAGGGCCTCCTCGACGCCGCCGCGGCCGAGGCCCACATCGTGGCGGTTCAGGGCGTCGGTGAGAAGGACGTAGGTGCAGGCGTCGAAGCGGGAGACGAGCTTGCCGGCCTGATGATCGAGGTACGACTGCACCGCGAACCGGCCCGACATGGACAGGTCCTCGCCGCGGGGATCCTCGCCCGGCTGCGGACGGTTGGCGAACCGTTCGTCCAGTTCCACTTCACCCCGGTAGGACAGGTGGGCGATGCGGCGGGCGATGCCCAGCCCGGTCACAGGGGTGCGGCCGGTGCCGTGGTATCCGCCCTGTTGCCAGTGCGGGTCCGAGGTGACGGCCATGATCTGCGCGGTCTGGATGCCGATCTGGTCCGCCGACGCCCGGGCTCCGACCGCCAGGACGCACGCCGCGCGGACGCGGTCCGGGTGGGAGACCATCCACTCGAGGGTGCGGGCGCCGCCCATGGACCCGCCGATCACGGCGGCCCAGCGCTCGATGCCCAGGAGATCGGCCAGAACACGCTCGGATTCGACCATGTCCCGCACCGAGACGGCAGGGAACCGGGCTCCCCAGTAGTGGCCGTCGGGATGCAGCGAACTGGGACCGGTCGAGCCCCGGCAGCCGCCCAGGACGTTGACCGACAGCACGCAGTAGCGGTCGGTGTCCAGTGGCAGACCGGGCCCCACGAGCCCGTTCCACCAGCCCGGGGTGGGATGCAGGGAGTCGACCGGCCCCACGACGTGCGAGTCACCCGTGAGCGCGTGCTCGACCAGCACGACGTTCGACCGGTCCTCCGCGATCCGCCCCCACCGCTGGACGGCGAGCGTCACCCCCGGGAGGACGACACCCGTGACCAGGGTGATGTCGCCGATGGCGACGTGGCCGAGGGTGCCGTCGCCCGGGGGCAACAGCGCGAGCGGATCGGTAGAGCTGACCATGGGATCGGGTCAGGAGATCGCGGCGAAACCGAGCTCGAGGTCGGCGATCAGGTCGTCGACGGACTCGATGCCCACCGAGAGGCGGATGGTCGCCCACGTGACGCCCGCGATCGCGTTGGCCTCGGGGGTGCCCTGCGAGTGGGTGGTCGTGGCGGGGTGGGACACGAGCGACCGCACGTCTCCGATGTTCACCAGGCACGAGTGCAGCTTGAGGGCGTCGATGAACGTCCACGCCCGCTGCTTGACGTCCTCGTCCGACGCGCCGTCGGGGACGGCGATGTCGAACGTCACGATCGCGCCGGCGCCCTTGGGGGAGATCCTCTTCTGCAGCTCGTTGTATGGCGAGGACGCCAGACCCGCGTACTGCACCTTGGCGACGTCCTCGCGGGCCTCCAGCCACTCGGCGATGCGCTGCGCGTTGGACACGTGGCGCTCGATGCGCAGGCTCAGGGTGTCGATGCCCTGCGCGAGGGTCCACGCGTTGAACGGGGACGCGGCCGCACCGGTGTCCCGCAGGAGGGTGACGCGGGCCTTGAGCGCGAGAGCGGGCGCGCCGAGGTCGGCGTAGACGAGGCCGTGGTAGGCCGGGTCGGGGGTCGTGAAGGACGGGAAGACGTCCTCACCGTCGCGCTGCACGCGCCAGTCGAACTTGCCGCCGTCCACCAGGACGCCGCCCAGGGAGGAGCCGTGTCCACCGAGGTACTTGGTCGCCGAGGCCACCACGACGTCGGCTCCCAGCTCGAGGGGACGGATCAGGTAGGGGGTCGCCACGGTGTTGTCGATGACCAGCGGCACCTGGTTGTTATGTGCGACCTCGGCGATCGACGGGATGTCGAGGATGTCGTTGAGCGGGTTGGAGATGGACTCCGCGAAGAACAGCTTGGTGTTGGGGCGGACCGCCGCCTGCCACGAGGCGGGGTCGTCGGGGTTCTCGACGAACGTGGTCTCGATGCCGTACTTGGGCAGGGTGTGCCGCAGCAGGGTGTCCGTGCCGCCGTAGAGGCGCGGCGAGGACACCACGTGTCCACCGGACTGGGCGATGGCCTGGATGGCGGCGGTCTCGGCCGCCTGACCGGAGGCGAACAGCAGACCCGCGACGCCGCCCTCGAGCGAGGCGATGCGGTCCTCGACCGCCGCCACCGTCGGGTTGGTGATACGGGTGTAGATGGGGCCCATCTCCGCGAGGGCGAACCGGTCGGCCGCCTGCTTGGCGTCGGCGAAGACGTACGAGGTGGTCTGGTAGATCGGCAGGTTCCGGGCACCGGTGTCGGAGTCGACGGGCTGTCCGGCGTGGATCTGACGGGTCTCGAACGCCCAGTCGGGGTTGCTGTTGTCGTAGGTCATAGGGGCGGAGCCCCTCCTTTCCTCAGAAGGGTCCGGCCGCTTCTCGAGACAGCGGACCCGCGCTTGCCTGTCACCCGGTCGGGTGGTGGCCAGGTCGTCTCCCGGGGCACCCCACCGCGGTGGAGGGTTGCCGTCCAGCGAGCCGGGGCTTCGCGCTGGAACTCATGACCTGGGGTCAGGCTAGCCTAAGCCTCTCCGCGGCTGCAACGAGGGGCCACCTCGCTCTGCGGACCCTCCGGGTGTCCCGGATCAGTAACATGAGACGCACGTCACGATGTTCACCGACAGCGCCGGTCTCACGAGGTCCGGGCGGGGAAAGAGGGGACCGATGTCGAAGATCAAGGTCGAGGGGACGGTCGTCGAACTCGACGGCGACGAGATGACGCGCATCATCTGGAAGTTCATCAAAGACGAACTGATCCATCCCTACCTGGATGTGAACCTCGAGTACTACGACCTCGGGATCTCCAGTCGTGACGCCACCGACGACCAGATCACCGTCGACGCGGCCAACGCGATCAAGAAGCACGGCGTCGGCGTCAAGTGCGCGACCATCACGCCCGACGAGGCCCGCGTGGAGGAGTTCGGGCTCAAGCGCATGTACCGCTCGCCGAACGGCACGATCCGCAACATCCTCGGCGGGACCATCTTCCGCGCCCCGATCATCATCTCCAACGTCCCCCGTCTCGTGCCGGGCTGGACCAAACCGATCATCGTCGGCCGTCACGCCTTCGGGGACCAGTACCGCGCCACCGACTTCAAGGCCCCGGGGGCGGGCAAGGTCACCATCACCTTCACGCCGGCCGACGGGTCCGAGCCGATCGAGCACGAGGTGGTGGACCTGCCCGAGGAGGGCGGCGTGGTCATGGGTATGTACAACTTCAACAAGTCCATCGAGGACTTCGCGCGCGCCTCGTTCAACTACGGCCTGGACCGCGGCTACCCGGTGTACCTGTCCACCAAGAACACCATCCTCAAGGCCTACGACGGCGCCTTCAAGGACATCTTCCAGGACGTCTTCGACCGCGAGTTCAAGGAGAAGTTCGAGGAGGCGGGCCTGACCTACGCGCACCGGCTCATCGACGACATGGTGGCGTCCTCGCTGAAGTGGGAGGGCGGCTACGTATGGGCGTGTAAGAACTACGACGGCGACGTGCAGTCCGACACCGTGGCACAGGGCTTCGGCTCACTCGGCCTGATGACCTCGGTCCTGCTCACCCCGGACGGGAAGACCTGCGAGGCCGAGGCCGCCCACGGCACCGTGACCCGCCACTTCCGCCGGCATCAACAGGGCGAGCCGACCTCCACCAATCCGATCGCCTCGATCTTCGCGTGGACCCGCGGCCTCGAGCACCGCGGCAAGCTCGACAACACCCCCGAGGTGATCGAGTTCGCCCACCAGCTCGAGGACGTCGTCATCAACACCGTCGAGGGCGGTCAGATGACCAAGGACCTCGCACTGCTCGTCGGGGACGACCAGGAGTACCTCAACACCGAGGACTTCCTCGCCGCGCTGGACGAGAACCTCAAGCGCACCCGCGCCGGCTCCTGATCCAGGCTGAATCGACGCGCGGGTCCACCGCCCGCGGCGGGATGGGCTACGGTCAATCGGACAGTGGTCCACTTCACAGTGTGGCCGTCCCTGCCCCTTGACCCCAGGAGTTTCCGTGGACCAGAGCCCCCTGATCGACGTCGGTCTGCCGATCGCCCTGGCCATCATCATGGTCGGGATCGGTCTGAGTCTGACGCGGGAGGACTTCGCGGTCCAGGCTCGATCGCCGCGGGCCACGATCGTCGGCCTGGTCGGCCAACTCGTCCTGGTGCCGCTGGTGGGCGTCGGGGTCGCCCTCCTCTTCGACCTCACGCCGATGCTCGCGCTCGGGGTGGTCTTGGTGGCGGCGACGCCCGGCGGGGCCACGTCCAACCTCATCACCTACCTGGCCCGCGGGAACGTGGCACTATCGGTGATCCTCACCGCGATCACGTCCGTGGCGGTCATCTTCACCCTGCCGCTGTGGTTCGACCTCGGCGTCCGGTTCATCCCGGGCGCGGCGGACTCGGAGGTCAACGTCCCGCTCGGTCAGACCTTCGGGTTGCTGCTGGGCGTCATCCTCATCCCTGTGACGATTGGCATGGTGCTGCGGGCGAAGGCGCCGTCGCTGGCCGCGCGCATCGAGCGGTTCGTCGGGGTGGTGGGGCTTATCGTGCTGGTGGCGCTGATCGTGGGCATCGTGCTGGGGGAGCGGGACCGGATCGTCGACCTGGTCGCGACCGTGGGCCCGGCGGTGATCGTCCTCAACATCGCGTTCATCGTCCTCGGCGGGCTCCTCGCGTGGGTGTGCCGACTGGGCCGCGCCGAGCAGATCGCCGTCGCGGTGGAGTTCGGCATCAAGAACACGACCCTGACGATGCTCATCGCCTTCACGGTCATCGGTGACGAAGAGGTCGGTCTCGCCGCCGCCGTCTACAGCATCGTCATGTATGTCACCTCGTTCCTCGTGGTCTACGGCGGACGGCGCCTCATGCGTACCGCCCCCTGAGAGGGTTGCGCGGCGGGACCACCTGGTCGGTCGGCGTAGCCTGCTCCGGTGACCACGCGCCCCGACCCCGCCGCCGATCCGGCCGCCGCCCCCACCGTTTCCGCCACCGCGGCGTCCGCGTCCGCCACCGCGGCGCCCGCGCCCACCCGCCGGAGGGTGACGGCGGCGATTCTCGCGCTCGCGCTGGGCGGGTTCGGCATCGGCGTCACCGAGTTCGCCGCGATGGGTCTGCTGCGCTCGATCGCGGACGGGTTCGGCCTCACCGAGCCACAGGCCGGCAACGTCATCACCGCCTACGCGCTCGGCGTGGTGGTGGGTGCGCCGCTGCTCACCGTGTGGACGTCGCGGTGGCGCCGTCGCACCCTGTTGCTGGTGCTCATGGCCCTGTTCACCGTGGGCAACGTGGCGGCGGCCTTCGCGCCGACCGCGGAACTGCTGGTGGTCGCCCGCTTCGTCGCGGGCATCCCGCACGGCGCGTACTTCGGTGTCGCCTCGCTGGTCGCGGCGTCCCTCGCGGGACCGGGCAGGCAGGCGCGCGCGGTCTCCCAGGTGTTGCTGGGCCTGTCGGTCGCGAACGTGATCGGTGTCCCGGCCGCGACCTGGCTCGGGGAGTCGGTCGGGTGGCAGTCGGCCTTCCTCGCCGTCGGGGTGATCGGCGCACTGACCGTGGCGGCCATCCTCGTCGTCGTCCCCGAACCGGCCGGCACGGTGGTCGTGCGCGCCCGCGAGGAGCTGGCCGCCCTGGCGCGGCCACAGATCCTCGCCACCCTCGCGGTGGGCGCGGTGGGTTTCGGCGGCATGTTCGCGATCTACACCTACATCCAGTGGACGATGGTCGACGTCGCCGGCATCGATCGCGCCTGGATGCCCGCTGTGCTGGCGATGTACGGGCTCGGCATGGTCGCGGGCAACGTGGTGGGCGGCATCATCGCCGACCGCGATCTCGACCGGGGCCTCGTCGGCATCGCCGCCGTGATGACGCTCGTGCTGGCGGGGTTCGCGCTCGCCGCGCATCACCCCGTGACCGCGGTGATCGGTCTGTTCCTCGTGGGGACCACGGGCTCGGCGCTCGTGCCCGGGCTGCAGTCGCGGCTCATGCGGCACGCCGGCCGCGGGCAGACGCTGGCCGCCGCGCTCAACCACTCGGCACTCAATGCCGCCAACGCGCTCGGCGCCTGGCTCGGCGGGGTCGTGATCGCGTTCGGGTGGGGTTACACCTCGCCCGCCCTCGCCGGTGCCGCGCTGGCGGCGCTCGGGCTGGCGATCCTCGTCGTGGCCGTGCGGTCGGTGCGCAAGGGAGAAACCGCGGCGCCCTGAAATGTCGTAGCCGTCTGAGAAGGTGCGGGCACGCGGCCGGGACAACCGGCTTTCGTCACCACACCGAGAGGCTGACCATGGGGAATGCAGCGCAAGCCACGCCCGGGCGTCCGGCGTCGAAGGAGATCCTCGGACGCCTGGGAATCTCGGAGCGAGCTGTAGTCGAGGCGGTTCGAGACGGTCTCGCCGAAGGGCTCGCCCTCGATCCCGCGGCGCCGAAGATCGCTCCGGGTTTCTACGCTTGGGCAGGGACGGTCGCGTCGATCCGGCGCCACCTGGCGACCGACGGCTGGAAGCTGGCGGACAAGCAGAATCTGCCCACGATCGTGTCGCCGAACGGGCGTGTGCGCCTCATCGTGGCGAGCGGCGACTCGGGTACCGGTGACCCCGAGGCGATTCCGTCGACGTCCAACCCGAAGGGGCGTGCTGTGGAAGAACACGTCCGATCGAACGATCCCGGGCGGCATCAGCAGATCCAACTGGCTCTGGACATAGACGTGGAGTCGAACCGAGACGGAGCGGGTGCGTGTCAGACGTGGATGCTTCTGTACCGGCACGACATCGGGACGCAGGCGAGCGTTGCTGAGGTGTCGCTCCCGCTGGATATCGAGGGTGGCAAGGTGACCCGGTGGGGCGACCGTGCAATCATCGATACCCCCATGCAGTTCTCGGCCATGGAAGTGAGGGCGACCGATGTCTCCGCGTTCGACGACGTCGACTTCGAGATCCACGCCGCAGGAGAAGGCTGATGGATCCAGGCTGGCCCTCGCCCGGGTACGCGCCGGTCTGACCCGGCGAGAACTGGCGGACGTGGTGGGAGTCGCGGGGTCGACGGTTCGGACATGGGAGGCCACGGGCGTTCCGGTGGGGCGATTGGGCGCCCTTTCGGCAGCGACAGGGGTATCGCGGGCCTTTCTCGAGCTGGACGAGCCGGACGTGCTTGAGCCGGATTTGATTTACTTTCGATCGCGTCGGTCGGCGTCGTCGTCGACGCGAGCTGCGGCAGCGGGGGACGGGCTCGTCGGAATCGAGTTCTACAGCGCGCTCGCGAGGCGCCTGACATTGCCCCGGGTTGATGTGCCGGTGTTGTCCGAGGTGGGCGATCCGGAAGAGGCCGCACGAGTGCTGCGGTCGGCATGGACGTTGGGTCCGGGACCCCTGCCGAATCTGGTGCAGCTCGCGGAGGCGCACGGGGTGCGAGTGATGGGCCTGCAGGGACGGTCCGCCGACGTCGATGCCTTCAGCCTGTGGCGTGACGGCCGTCCATACGTCTTCCTCTCCCGCCTGAAAACCCCGGAGCGATCGCGATTCGACCTCGCCCACGAACTCGGCCATCTCGTTCTCCACGCACATGAGCCATATCCCACGGCCGAGTGCGAAAAAGAGGCCGATGCGTTCGCGTCCGAGCTTCTCCTCCCGACGCTCACGCTGCAGAGCGAGGGACTGCCAGAGGTGGGACTGGACCCGCTCATCGCCGGGAAGCTCAGATGGGGTGTGTCCGCGATGGCGTACGTCTCGGGCCTTCGGCGGGCCGGGGTGGTGGGGGATTCCTCGATCACCAAGATGTTCCGCGATCTCTCGGCGAGGGGCTTCCGACGTGCGGAACCGGGCTCGTCGATGCCGTGGCCCCGATCCAAGGTGTTCGACGCCGCCAGGGAGATCCTGGGGCGGTCGATCGTGGAGGATCTCGCAGCCGAGACCGGACTCTCGCCTGACGACATAAACACCCTCACCTTCGGCCAACTCCTTGCCGTGGCTCGACCTGGTGCTCCCTCCACTCCGGGCACGGAGCCGGATGAGGGCGATCGTCACGCGAGTGGGCTCCGGTTGGTCGTCGGGGGCGCTTAGCCCCGGTTTCCAGTGGGACGACGTCCGACACTGCCGCTGCACCGGTGCCCCGGGTTGGGTCCGGCGGTCGGAGGCGGCCTGATCCCGGCCCGGCCGTGTTGGAGGGGGTGGCTACGATGGCGGCCGTGAGTCTCACGGTCAGCACTGTCAACGTCAACGGGATCCGCGCCGCCGTGAAGCAGCGGTCGGAGACCAACCTCGGGTTCCTGCCGTGGTTGGAGAGCAGCGGGGCGGACGTCGTCGCCCTCCAGGAGGTGCGCGCGGACGAGGAGCAGACCCGCAAGGCGCTCGCGCCCGCGCTCGACGCGGGGTGGCATCTCATCGGATCGGCGTCTTCGATGAAGGGCCGCGCCGGGGTGGCGTTGCTGTCCCGCCAGGAGCCGTCGGACGTGTGCGTCGGTTACGGCGATCCGGAGTTCGCCGAGTCCGGCCGCTACATCGAGGCCGTCTACCCCGGCGCGGTCGACGGCGAGACCGTCACCGTGGCCAGCCTGTACCTGCCGTCGGGCTCGGCCAACACGCCCAAGCAGGATGAGAAGGACCGGTTCCTGAAGACGTTCCGGGGGTACCTCGCCGAGCGCGCCGCCGAGCTGAAGAGTCGCGACGGTCACGAGATGATCATCTGCGGGGATTGGAACATCGCCCACCGTGAAGAGGACCTGAAGAACCACAAGGGCAACCACAAGAGCTCCGGTTTCCTGCCGCACGAGCGGGAGTGGATGACCGACGTGTTCGCCGACGGCAGCGGGTGGACCGACATCGTGCGGCACCGCCGCCCCGACGAGGTGGGCCCGTACTCGTGGTGGAGCCAGCGTGGCAAGGCCTTCGACAACGACGCGGGCTGGCGCATCGACTACCAGGTGGTCTCCGACGGCCTCGTCGACCGCGCCGTCAAGGACTGGGTCGATCGCGCCGAGGCCTATGACATGCGGTGGTCCGACCACGCGCCGGTGACCGTCGTCTACGAGTGACGGCGCCGGGGCGACGAGGGTGACGACGACGAGGGCGTCCGCGCCGGGGCGGCCCGCGGTCGCGGATGCCGCGTGGCGGGTGGGCCCGTAGCCTCGGTCCCATGCCGAAGTACGCGACCGCTGAGCACCCTGATCGTGCGGGCCTCGAGGAGTTCCTGCGCTCGCGGCACCGCGCGATCTTCATCACCCGCAAGTCGTCGGGGGGCCTGCAGTCCTCACCGGTCACGTGCGGCGTGGACGCCGAGGGGCGGCTCACCGTGGCGACCTATCCGCAGCGGGCGAAGGTGCTCAACATCCGCCGGGACCCGGCGGTGAGCGTGTGCGTGCTCTCCGACGAGTTCAACGGCCCGTACGTCCACCTCGACGGCCGCGGGGAGATCATCGACCTGCCCGAGGCGGTCGAGCCGCTGGTCGACTACTTCCGCAGCGTCGCCGGCGAGCACGACGACTGGGAAGAGTATCGCGCCGCGATGGTGCGCCAGGGCAAGTGCCTCATCCGCGTGACGATCGACGACTGGGGCCCGATCGCGACCGGCGGTTTCCCGCCGGAAATGGCATCACGCTCGGTCGACTGACCCGTCCCATCGGCGGGCCGAGGGCGTCAACGGAGAGAACCCGGCAGCGTGGGATGATGATGGCCATGTCTGAGCCGTCCTCCTCCGCAACCCCCACGCCCGCCGCCGGGTCGGCAGAGGCGCAGGCGCCCGCCAAGCGCCAGCGTGTCCTGTCCGGCATCCAGCCCACCGCCGACTCGTACCACCTCGGCAACTACCTGGGCGCCGTGCGGCAGTGGGTCGAGCTGCAGGACGACTACGACGCCTACTACTTCATCCCGGACCTGCACGCGATCACCGTCAAGCAGGACCCCAAGGAGCTGCGCGAGCGGGTCTTCCGCGGCTGCGCGCAGCTGCTCGCGCTGGGCGTGGACCCCGCCCGTTCGGTGCTGTTCGTGCAGTCGCACGTGCCCGAGCATGCCGAGCTGTCGTGGGTGCTGAGCTGCATCACCGGCTACGGCGAGGCCGCGCGGATGACGCAGTTCAAGGACAAGGCCGCCAAGCAGGGCACGGACGGCACCACCGTGGGGCTGTTCACCTACCCGGTGCTCATGGCCGCCGACATCCTGCTCTACCGCCCGCACCTGGTGCCGGTGGGCGAGGACCAGCGCCAGCACCTCGAGCTGACCCGCGACCTGGCGATGCGGTTCAACTCCCGCTACAAGAAGACGTTCGTGGTGCCGGAGGGCAAGATCCTCGAGGGTTCGGCCAAGATCTACGACCTGCAGGACCCCACCGCCAAGATGAGCAAGTCCGGCGAGAACCCCAAGGGCGTCGTCAACCTGCTCGACGATCCCAAGGTTTCCGCCAAGCGCATCCGGAGCGCGGTCACCGACTCCGACGGGAACATCCGCTACGACCGCGAGATGAAGCCCGGCGTGTCCAACCTGCTGGCCATCCAGTCCGCCTTCACCGGGCGCGCGATCGCCGACATCGTCGCCGACTACCAGACCGCCGGAGCAGGCTACGGCGCGCTGAAGACCGACACGGCCGACGCCCTCGAGGCGTTCGTGACGCCGCTGCGTGGCCGGTTCGACGAGTTCATGTCCGACCGCGCCGAGCTCGAGCGGATTCTGGCGGACGGCGCGGAGAAGGCCCGCGCGGTCGCCGGCCCCGTCCTGTCGCAGGTCTATCAGGCCGTCGGATTCACCGCGCCCCGTCGGGGCTGAACCGGGCGTCGGCGCGGCCGCCGACCATACAACACCTGTAGCGCGGTCGACACGCCGACGCCGCCTCAGGCCTCGCGGGTGGCCTGCTGGTAGACCTGCTTCCAGTCACCGCCGAACCGCTGCCACAGCGAGCTGCCCAGCGAGACCTCGCCCCCGGGAGCGGTGGCGCGCCACAGCACGAGAACCGCGTCGTCGCCGAGGCGTCGGGTCTCGACCACCTCGAGTTCGACGTCCTCGACGGACCCGTCCGTGTCGCCGAGCTGGCGGCGGGTCCGGGTGCGGCCCGCGGCGTCCACCTGCCGCCACCGCACGTCGAGCAGTCGCGTGAGAGTGCGGCGGTCCCGGCGGACGGCGTCGGTCAGCAGGGAGCGTTCCAGGTCGACGACGAGGTCCTCGATCCCCGGGCCGGCGGCGGAGGGAGAACTCCCTTCCTCGTCCGCGGGACCGGCCGGGGTGTTCGCGTCCAGGGAGAACAGGTCGGGCTCGGACTCGGCCGCTGACCTCGTCGTCGTCCCGCTCGTCCCCGATCCTCCCGCGGACGGCGATCGCCGGGCGGCGCCCCCCGCGGCGGGCGGGGGAACGGCCGGGTCCTCGCCCGCGCCCACAGCCGTCGCACCCGGGAAGCCCGGCCCGGGCTCAGGCTCCTTGCGCGACGAGTGCGCCTTGGCGGCGCCGTTGGCCAGGGCGTCGGCCTTCTCGTTGAGCTCGTGGCCCGCGTGCCCCTTGACCCACTCGAACGTCACCTCGCGGCCCTGCATCGCCTCGTCGAGGGCCTTCATCACCTCGACGTTGAGCACGGGCTTGCCGTCGGCCTTCTTCCAGCCCTTGCGCTTCCAGCCCTTCATCCATTTGGTGACCGAGTTGATGACGTACTGCGAGTCGCACAGGATGTGCAGCGGCTCATCGGTGTGCGCGGTCTGGCGCAGCAGGTCCAGCACGGCGGTGAGCTCGCCCTGGTTGTTGGTGCCGCGCTTCCAGCCACCGCAGCGCCAGGTCGAGTCGTCGATATACCAGGCCCATCCGGCAGGACCGGGGTTTCCGAGAGCGGAGCCGTCCGCGGCGGCGATGATCGTCACGACATGGGATCCTGCCACCGTGGCCGGCGCCACTTCGCACCGGCCACGGGGGGCCACGGGGGCCGACCGGCCGCCTCTCCCCGGGAAGCGGCCGGTCGCCGGTCAGCCCTGCAGGTCGCCGTCCTCGATGCCGTCGAGGTTGATCAGCGGCTCGTCCGCGGTGCGCTGCCGCTCCTCGCGGCGGGAGATTCGGGCGGCCTCACGCATTTCGATGCCCTCGGTGACGAAGTCGCCGATCTCCTTGGCGATCGACCCGACCGCGTCGGTGACGATGACCGCGATCCGACCCACCAGCGACGCCCCCGCCTGGACGCCCGCCTGGACCTGGTCCTTGTTGCGTTCGAAGTCGCTCACGGACCGCTCCCCTCGTCGATGGTGGCCTTTGACGGTACCCGCGACTCAGGCGGCGGAGGGAGCCTTCCTGCGCTCGATGATCACCGCGGGCGCGTCCTCCGGCTTCGGCGGCAGCGGCAGGGCGAGGCGGAACATCTTGACCCACACCGAGCCGACCTGCTTCCACAGCGGCCCGGTGTTGTATGGCAGCCCGTGCTCCTCACAGATCCGGCGCACCTCGACCGCGATCTCCGGGTACCGGTGCGCGGGCAGGTCCGGGAACAGGTGGTGCTCGATCTGGTGGGAGAGGTTGCCGGTGGCGAGGTGCATCAGCGGGCTGCCGGAGATGTTGGCCGAGCCCAGCATCTGGCGCACATACCACTCGCCGCGCGTCTCCTCGGCCGTCTCCTCCTGTGTGAAGACCTGCGCGCCGGACGGGAAGTGGCCGCAGAAGATCACCGAGAACGCCCACACGTTTCGCACGAGGTTGGCGGTGAGATTGCCGGCGAACGTCAGCGGGAACAGGGGGCCGGTCAGCGCCGGGTGGACGATGTAGTCCTTCGCTACCTGGCCGCGCACCTTGCGCCACCAGCCGGCGACGAGGCCCTTGACGTCGGACCACTTGCGCTTGCCCTTGAGCACGTTGTCGTACTCCAGGTCGTGGAGCATCACGCCCCACTCGAAGAGCATCATCAGCGCGAACGCGTACACCGGGTTGCCCAGACGCAGCGGGGTCCACTTCTGCTCGTACTCCATACGCAGCAGGCCGTAGCCGATGTCCCGGTCCAGGTCGAGGATGTTGGTGTACGTGTGGTGCATGTAGTTGTGCGAGTGTCGCCACTGGTCGGAGGGGCACACGTTGTCCCACTCGAAGCTGGACGAGTGGAGCATGTCGTCGCGCATCCAGTCGTATTGGCCGTGCATGACGTTGTGGCCGATCTCCATGTTGTCGAGGATCTTGGACGCGCTCAGCGCCGCGACACCGGCCAGCCACGCGGGCGGCAGAAAGCCGAGGAACATCAGGCCGCGGCCTGTCAGTTCGAGACGACGTTGGGTGCGGACGACGCGCAGGATGTAGTCACGGTCGGCGGTGCCGAGGTCGGCGACGACCCGGTCGCGGATCGCGTCGAGCTCGCGGCCGATGATCTCCACCGACTCGGCGGACAGGACGATCGGTTCGGGCGCGAGAGCGGACTTCTTCGCGGACATCTTCGCGGCCTTCTTCGGCGCCGCGGGCTTTCTGGGACGCAGGGTGGGGAGTTGCAGGAGAGCCATGATGCGGTTCCTTTCCGGGTCGGGATCCGGTTGGTGGTGTCTACAGTTCGATCTCGACGTCGCCGACGGGCGCGTTGACGCAGATCTGGACGTGGCAGCCGGGCGTGGCGTCGACCTCGCCGGTCCGCAGGTCGCGCGTGGCGCCGGAGCGACGCACGGCCGTGCAGGTGTGACAGATGCCCATGCGGCACCCGTGCTGCGGTCTCAACCCCGCGGCCTCCGCGCCCTCGAGCAGCGTGGTGCCCTCGTTGCGGGCGGTGATTCCGCTGCGCAGGTGGGTCACCGTGCCGCCGTCGCCGTCCGGGACCGGCCCGTTCGAAGCGGTGAAGCGCTCGCGGAGAACGCCGGAGAAGCGCTCCGCGCCGAGCGTCTCCGCGAGCCCGCCGGCCAGGGGATCGGGGCCGCAGAGGAACACCGTCGCGTCGCGGTGCCACGGGGCGATCGCCTCGAGGTGCCCGGCGCTGAGGTGGCCGGCCAGGCCGTCGGGCGTGGACCCTCCGGCGGTGGGCACCACGCGGACGTCGATGCCCGCGCGCGACAGCTGGCGGAGCCGGTCGCGGAAGGGCACGTCCTGCACACGCCGGGCATAGTGCAGCCAGGCCACGCGGCCGGCGCCGGAGCAGTGCTGCTCTGCGGCCAGGGTCGAGGCGATCGCCAGCATCGGCGTGATGCCGCTACCGCCGCTGACCAGGAGCACGTCGGCCGGGCGGACCTCGGGCAACGCCATCTCCCCGGCCGGGTTGCCGAGCAGCAGTCGCGTCCCGGCCGCCGCGTCGGCCCACAGGTACTCGGAGACCGTGCCGCCGGGATGGCGACGGACGGCGATGGTCGCGAGCCCGTCGGCGCGGGACGCCGGGTCGACGGGGGAGTAGTGGCGGCGGTGGACGACGCCGTCGATCACCACGCCGATCTCGAGCGCGCCGCCGGGGGCGGGCCTCGGGACGCCGGTGGGCAGTCGCAGGGTGAGCACGGTGACGTCGGGGACGGGCCGGTCGACGGCCACGACCGTCGCGCCGGTGGGGTCGTCCGACCAGGCCACGCCCAGCGAGCGGACGTAGTGCTCGACCGGATGCGGCGTCAGCAGGGTGCGGGTGAGGCGTCGGGAGAAGAGTCGGCGAAGGGGCGGGGCGGTCATGGGGACCTCCGTGGAAAGTGTGGGTCGGTGTGGTCGTGCACCGTCGGCCGCGCTCGCCCCTGTGTGGTCCTCGCGCCTCACACCCCCGGGGGCGTGGTCGCGTCCCGGGGGGCGCGTCCGCCCGGTTCGACCACCGGACGAGTGTGAGTGTACAGGTGTTCTCTGAAATGAAAAGACCCCCGCGGCGGTGGCCTGTGCGACGATCTGGCGACGTGGCCGGTCTGAGCGGTCCCAGCAGATAGTCGATAGGATCGGACCCGTGACGACCCCCAGGACGCGAGCGGAGCAGAAGCGGCACACGCGTGCACTCATCGTGGAGGCGGGCCGGAACGCGGTGGCGTCCCGCGGATTCACCGGGCTCGTCGTCCGCGAGCTCGCCCGCGAGGTGGGCATCGTGCCCACCGCGTTCTACCGGCACTTCGAATCGGTCGACGACCTGGCTTCCGAGCTCGCGGCCGGCGCGGCGGACGTGCTCGGCGCGTTCGTCGACGAGCTGGTCTCCACCCCGACCGAGGACCCGGCGACCGACTGGCCGGGCCGCGCCGCCGACGCCGCGACCCGGGATCCGCAGACCTGGGGGATGTTCGCCCGCGGGCTGGCAGACACCGCTCACCCCGATCATCGCGTCCTCACGACGGCCGTCGATTCCGCGCGTCGTCGGCTGGGGATAACCCTGGGCCGACTCGAGACGCTCTCCGGAGCGGACGGCACCGCCGTGGACATCGCGGCCGACCTCGTCGTCGTCGTCCTACTCCGTCTCCTCGTGGAGGTCTCCGTCGGCTACGCGGCGCGGACGGCGCGCGACGAGTGCGCGGCGCGGTTGCGGGTCATTCTCACCGGCGCCGCCGTCTCCTGATCGCGGCCGGTGTCCCCTACGCCATCCGGCCCGCGTCCCCGGCCGCGCCACCCGCTCAACGTCGCGAGCGGAGCGCCAGCACCGCGCCTGCCAGTACCACGAGTCCGGCTGCACCGAGCCCCAGCCACGGCCCGTAGCGCCCCAGCAGCGAGCCGCCGACGTCCGCCGTGTCCGCCGCGCCCGGGCGCCCCGCCCTGCCGACCGGCCCGGAGGCGAGATGAGCCGTCGCGTCGTCGGACGGGTTCTGTTCGCCGGCCCCGAGCGACCCCACCGAGCCGCCGGTGGCGAACGCGGTATCGAGCAGGGACGCCGCCTGCTGCCACGGGGCCGCGGGCACGCGGGTGCCGTCGAGCAGCACCACTGCCAGCCGCCTCCCGTCGCGCTCGGCCGCGCCGATGTACGTGTGGCGGGCGTCGTCCGTGAAGCCGGTCTTGCCGCCGATCGCGCCCGGGTAGTTGTAGAGGAGCAGGTTGTCGTTGCCCACCACGAACCCGGGATTGACGGTGACCCCGTCCGGGCGGATGACCGGGCCGGTGTTCGGCGGCGCCTCGGCGGGGTCGGGCGGGCCCGCGCCCTCGCCGGCGGGATACCCGGGGAATCCGGTGGACTGCGTGGCGACGATCTCGGCGAACGTCGGCCGGGTCATCGCGTCGCGGAAGATCAGAGTCATGTCGTAGGCGCTGGACATCATGCCGGGCCCGTCGAGCCCGTTGACCGTGGCCGCATAGGTGCTGCGCGCCCCGATCCCGGCGGCGTGGGCGTTCATCGCCTCGAGCGTCGCCTCGATCCCGCCCATCTGGTGCGCGAGCACCACGGCCGCGTCGTTGCCCGACGACATGAGCAGTCCGGTGAGCAACCGTTTGACGGAGTACGCACCGCCCGGGCCGACGCCCACGAGGCTGCCCTCGGCCCCCTCGAGGTCGGCGTCGGTGACGTGGACGATCCGATCCGGGTCGAGAGTGTCGAGCGCGACGGTCGCGAGCAGCGTCTTGATGAGACTGGCGGGGCGATAGCGACCGTGAGGGTCGCGGGCGGCCACGATCTCGCCGCTGTCGAGGTCGGAGATCATCCACGCGCTCGCCGTCACGTCGCGGGGCGTCTCGAAACCGTCAGGGGCTACGACGTCGCAGCCGGCCAGCGCGTCGCCGCCCGGCGGGATCTCGGGGACGGGGGGAGGGGTGGGCGCGGTCTGGCCGGGCAGCGGGACCTCGGACTCGTCGACCGGTGCGGGCGGGGTCGTGCGGTGGGGACAGCCGGTGATGTCGCGTGGGGTGTCGAAGTACGACGACGAGGTGGTCGACGGCAACACGGCCGCCGGCGGCGCCTCCGTGAGCGGGAGGTCCGGCGCGGGTTCGACGGCCGTAGCGGGGTCCGCGGCGGCGAGGGGTGTCAGCGCGACGAGGGCCGCGATCGCGAGGCCGGCGGCGCGGTGTGCGGGCCGTCGTCGGGTGCTGGTCACGGGTCCAGATTCTATGACCGGCCGGGGCGTTCGTGGGCCGGACCCGCCGTGAGACGGGCCGCCGAGGCGAACGCATTCCCCGCAGCCGCTCCCGGCGATGGCGTCTCGCTCCCGGCGTCGCTTGCAGCCGCTCCCTGCGATGGCGTCTCGCCCCTCCCGATGGCGTCTCGCTCGCCAGCTTTCGACAGCCGCGCGCGGACATGTCGTCTCGCGCGCTCATCGGTACGCGCCAGACGCCATGGCGAGAGGCGGCCATGGGAGGCATGGGTAGGGTGCGCAGTGACGCGCGCAGCGCAGGCCCGGGCGGGCCGGAAATGCGGGCGGGGCCGCACCCTCCGGAAGTGGAGGATGCGGCCCCGGCCGCGGCGGAGTCTGGGGCGCCCCGCGTGGGGATGATCAGCGGGCGAACAGCAGTGCGCGCTTGACCTCCTGGATCGCCTGCGTGACCTGGATGCCACGGGGGCACGCGTCGGTGCAGTTGAAGGTGGTGCGGCAGCGCCACACGCCCTCGGCGTCGTTGAGGATCTCGAGACGCTCGGCGGCGCCCTCGTCACGGGAGTCGAAGATGAACCGGTGAGCGTTGACGATGGCCGCCGGCCCGAAGTACGACCCGTCGGCCCAGAACACGGGGCAGGAGGTCGTACAGCAGGCGCAGAGGATGCACTTGGTGGTGTCGTCGAAGCGGGCGCGGTCGGTCTGCGACTGGATGCGCTCGGCGGTCGGCTGGTTGCCGGACGTGATGAGGTACGGCATGACGTCGCGGTACGACTTGAAGAACGGCTCCATGTCGACGTAGAGATCCTTCTCCACCGGCAGACCGCGCAGCGGCGCCACAGTGATGGTGATGGACTTGCCGTCCTTGGGGAGCATGTCCTTCATGAGGACCTTGCACGCCAGGCGGTTCACGCCGTTGATGAGCATGGCGTCCGACCCGCAGATGCCGTGCGCACAGGACCGGCGGAACGCCAGGGACCCGTCGATGTAGTTCTTGACGTACATCAGCAGGTTGAGCAGACGGTCCGACGGTAGGGCCGGGACCTCGTACTCCTTCCAACCCGCCGAATCCGGATCCTCCGGGTTGAACCGGGCGATCTTCAGCGTGACCATGGTCGAGCCGGGCGGGACGGGACGGTTGTCGGAGTTCGGGTCCCTGCCGTCGGTGGCCTTGGTGGTGTCGACTGCGGTGGTCATCAGTACTTACGCTCCATCGGCTCGTAGCGGGTCTGCACAACCGGCTTCCAGTCCAGCCGGATGTCGGAGAGCAGGTCGAGACCGCCCTCCTTGAACGCCATGGTGTGCTTCATGTATGTCTCGTCGTCGCGGTCAGGGTAGTCCTCGCGGGAGTGACCGCCGCGGGACTCCTTGCGGTTGAGGGCACAGACGACCGTGACCTCCGCCAGCTCCAGCAGGAAGCCCAGCTCGACGGCTTCCAAGAGCTCGGTGTTGAAACGCTTGCCCTTGTCCGAGACGGTGACCTCGGCGTAGCGCTTCTTCAGCTCGCGCAGCTCATCGCGGGCCTCGGTGAGCGACTGCTCGGTGCGGAACACCGACGCCTTGTCGTCCATCATGGCCTGCATCTGGCTGCGGATGTCGGCGGCGTTCTCCGTGCCGTGCGGGGCGAGCATGCGCTCCATCCAGTCGCGGACCATCTTCTCCGGCTCCTCGGGGAGCTCGACGAACTCGTGGTTCGCAGCGTACTCCGCCGCGGCGATGCCGGCGCGGCGGCCGAAGACGTTGATATCCAGCAGCGAGTTGGTGCCCAGGCGGTTGGAGCCGTGGACGGACACGCAGGCGCACTCTCCGGCGGCGTACAGGCCGGGGACGACGTCGGAGTTGTTGCGCAGCACCTCGCCCCGGACGTTGGTCGGGATGCCGCCCATGACGTAGTGGCAGGTGGGGAACACGGGCACGAGCTCGGTCACGGGGTCCACACCGAGGTACGTGCGGGAGAACTCGGTGATGTCGGGCAGCTTCTCCTCGAGCACGTCGGCGCCGAGGTGGGTCACGTCGATGTAGACGTAGTCCTTCTCGGGGCCGGCGCCGCGACCCTCGCGCACCTCAAGGACCATCGAGCGGGCGACGATGTCACGCGGGGCGAGGTCCTTGATGGTGGGGGCGTAGCGCTCCATGAAACGCTCGCCGTCGGCGTTACGCAGGATGCCGCCCTCGCCACGGACGGCTTCGGAGATGAGGATGCCCAGGCCGGCCAGGCCGGTCGGGTGGAACTGGTGGAACTCCATGTCCTCCAGCGGCAGGCCCTTGCGGAAGACCACGGCCATGCCGTCACCGGTGAGGGTGTGGGCGTTGGAGGTGGTCTTGTACATACGGCCCGAGCCGCCGGTCGCGAAGACGGTGGCCTTGGAATGGAAGACGTGCAGGTCGCCGGAGGCGAGCTCGTAGGCGACGCAGCCGGTGGCGACGGGGCCGTCGGCGGTCTCCGTGAGGCAGAGGTCCAGCACGTAGAACTCGTTGAAGAACTCGACCTTGTGCTTTACGCAGTTCTGGTAGAGCGTCTGCAGGATCATGTGACCCGTGCGGTCGGCCGCGTAGCAGGCCCGGCGGACGGGCGCCTTGCCGTGGTCACGGGTGTGTCCGCCGAAGCGGCGCTGGTCGATCTTGCCCTCGGGCGTGCGGTTGAACGGCAGGCCCATGTTCTCCAGGTCGATGACGGCGGTGATGGCCTCCTTGGCCATGATCTCCGCGGCGTCCTGGTCGACGAGGTAGTCGCCGCCCTTGACCGTGTCGAACGTGTGCCACTCCCAGTTGTCCTCCTCGACGTTGGCGAGGGCCGCGCACATGCCGCCCTGGGCGGCGCCGGTGTGGGAGCGGGTGGGGTAGAGCTTGGTGAGGACCGCGGTACGGGTACGCGGGCCCGCCTCGATGGCCGCGCGCATGCCTGCGCCGCCCGCGCCGACGATCACTACGTCGTACTGGTGCTGGTGGACCTGACGATCGGTCATGGGTTTCTCAGTGCTCGCTTTCGGAAGGGTGAAGTCCGCCGGCCGGATACTGCCGTCGATCAGATGTCGTAGGCGAGGCCGAAGATGGCGTAGGTGCCCAGGACCAGGGTCAGAACGGTGGCGGCGAGGAGGATCGAGTTGAGCCAGAACCGGGTCGAGTCCTTGCGCGAGTAGTCGGCGATGATGGTGCGGACACCGTTGGCGCCGTGCAGCATCGCCAGCCAGAGCATGAGGATGTCCCAGGTCGCCCAGAACGGGCTCTGCCAGCGATCGGCCACGTAGGCCCAGTCGATGCGGTGGACGCCCTCGTCGATCATGAGGCCGACCGTCAGGTGGCCGAGGGTGAGGATGACCAGCGCGACGCCGGAGAAGCGCATGAAGATCCACGCGGTGCGCTCGAAGTTGAAGCGCGAGCGGAGGCGCGGGGACCGGGGCTGCGCCAGCGAGGCGGGGCGGTCGTAGGAGGTCTGGAGAACAGGTGCGTCTGCCATGGTGATCGTTCTCCTTAGAGGTGCTCGAAGAGGAGGAAGAGGAGGCGCGCGGTCGCGGCGGCGAAGACCACGACCCAGATCGCGAGGATCGTCCACAGCATCTGGCGCTGGTACTTGGCGCCCTTGGACCAGAAGTCCACCAGGACGATGCGCAGGCCGTTGAGCGCGTGGAACAGCACGAGCGCCACGAGGCCGATCTCCATCAGCCCGACGATCGGCGTCTTGTACGTGTCGATGACCGCGTTATAGCTCTCCGGGCTCACCGTGACGAGCGACGTGTCGAGCACGTGCACGAAGAGGAAGAAGAAGATCGCGACGCCGGAGATCCGGTGGGCGACCCACGACCACATCCCCGGGTCACCCTTGTAGAGATTGAGCTTCTTTCTGGGGGCCGGACGCGCCGGCGCCTGCGCAGTACTCATGGGCTTGTCGTGCCTCCGAATCGTCTGGGCCTGATGCCATCGGCGCGCGTTCCGGCCCGAGAGCACAGCGGGCGCCTACTAGGACTTTAGACCTGAGATCTGCCTGACGAAAACCAGGGTGGGTACCGTGGTCGGGGCGGGTAATGCCTGTTAGGCGACCCTAAATGAAGTTACCGAGGGGTAGATCGACGTGACGCATGACGAATCCGCAGCACAACGCAGCACTCTTGTCGACACTCTCACGGAAGTGGCACTGGGGGCCGCGCGAAACGCCTACACGCCCTACTCCGGCCTGGGGGTCGGTGCCGCCGCGCTGACCGGGCCTCCGGTCGGCCCTGCCGTCGCGGGAACGGAACCCGGGATCACGCCGCCCCCCGGCCGGGGAGACGGGCGGGATCGGATCGTCGTCGGGTGCAACGTGGAGAACGCCTCCTACGGGTTGACACTGTGTGCCGAGTGTTCGCTCGTGTCGGACCTCCACCGCACCGGAGGCGGGAGGCTGCTCGAGCTCGTCGTCGTCACCCACACCGGCGAGCCGCTCTCGCCGTGCGGGCGCTGCCGGCAGCTCCTCTACGAACACGGCGGCCCCGACCTGGTCGTCCACACCGCACGCGGCGCGGTGCGCCTCGGCGAGCTCCTCCCGGACGCGTTCGGGCCGGGGGACCTGGCGTGAGCGCGCGGGTCGGTCCGGCGCGACGCCATGACGCCGTGCGGATCATCGAGGCGAAGAGGGACGGACGGGAGCTCGACGACGACGAGATCGACTGGATCGTCGAGGGGTTCACCAGCGGGGCCGTCGCGCCCGAGCAGATGTCCGCGCTCGCGATGGCGATCTATTTCCGCGGGATGACCGACCACGAGATCTCCCGGTGGACCTCTGCCATGGTGCGCTCGGGCACCCGACTGGACCTGTCCACCGTGACCCGCGGCGACGCCGTGGTGCCGACCGTCGACAAGCACTCGACCGGCGGGGTGGGCGACGCGATCACCCTCGTGCTCACGCCGCTGCTCGCGACCTGGGACGTCGCCGTGCCGCAGCTGTCCGGTCGCGGACTCGGCCACACGGGCGGCACGCTCGACAGACTCGAGTCGATCCCCGGGTGGCGCGCGGACCTCGACGCCGACGAACTGCGGGCCGTCCTGACGCGGACGGGGGCCGTGATCTGCGCTGCCGGGGCGGACCTCGCCCCCGCCGACCGGGCCCTCTACGCGCTCCGAGACGTCACCGGCACCGTCGCGTCCATCCCGATGATCGCGGCGTCCATCATGAGCAAGAAGATCGCCGAGGGCACCGGAGCGCTGGTGTTGGACGTGAAGTTCGGCTCCGGCGCGTTCCTGCCCGCCCCCACCGACGCCCGCGAGCTGGCGCGGGTGATGGTCGGGATCGGCGCCGCCGCCGGTGTGCGGACCAGCGCCCTGGTGACCGCCAACCACACGCCGCTCGGTCGCGCCGTGGGCAACGCGCTCGAGGTGGCTGAGGCGCGGGAGATCCTCGCCGGCGGGGGGCCCGCCGACATGGTCGACCTCACCTGCGCGCTGGCGCTGGAGGCGCTCGCCGCGGTGGGGATCCCGGACGCCGACCCGCGTGCCCGGCTGGCGGACGGGCGGGCCATGGACGCCTACCGGGCGATGATCTCCGCGCAGGGCGGGGACCCGGACGCGGTCCCACCGCGGGCGGCGCACGTCGCACAGGTGCGGGCCCCGGCGTCGGGTCCGATCAGGTGGGACGCTCTCGGGGTCGGTCGCGCATCGTGGTTGTCCGGGGCGGGGCGCACCGGCCCCGGCGAGACGGTCGACCACGCCGCCGGCGTCCTGCTGGACCGCGTCGAGGGCGAGGTGGTCAGCGCCGGGGACGTGGTGGCCTCCGTCCACGCGGGCGACGCGGCACGGTTGCCCGCCGCCGTCGACGAGCTCCGGGCCGCCCTGGGGACGGGCCCTGGGCGCGGTCCCGCGGGGGAGGTCGCCGACCGCCTGCGCGGGTGGTGACCCGTCAGGCCATGTCGGGGGTGGTGACGAGCTTCTCGACGTCGTCGACGAGGTCGCGCCACTCGGTTGCCTCGTCGTCGAACGGTGCGGTCGGCTCGAGCAGCCTGGCGTCGTCGGGGTTGAGCACGTAGTGCAGGAACCGACGCAGCGCCGAGCCGCGGCCGGTGACCGACGCCTCGAGCTCGGCGTCGCCGACATAGTTGGCGAGGTCGGTGATGAGTTCCACGGCCAGGCCGAGCTGGTCGGAGTCGACCATGTCGGGGCCGACCTCGATGTCGCGGTCGAGCCCCGCCAGGACGTAGGCGTTGTCGTCGGTGACGTGGACGTCGAGGCTGCCGTCGACCGCGGCGAGCTTGACGCGCTCGTACGTGGCCACCCTGCTGAGCGTCGCGTCGTCGTTGTCCGCCAGGAAGCGGGCCAGGCCGCGGGGGCTGGTGAAGACGTAGGCCTGGTCGCCGTCCCCGAGGAACACGGGGCGGTCCCCGAGGTAGCAACGCAGGCTGAGGTACTCCTGATCGGAGAACACGATCTTGACGGGGTCGATACCGACGCTCTCCCACAGGGAGCCCTCGGGGTAGCCGGTGGGTGCGGGCTCGGGCTCCGGCTCCGGCTCGGGGAGTGCAGCCTCGGCGGTCGCGAGGTCGCGGCGGGCACGCTCGACCTCGCCGCGGTCGAGGTCGGGGGTGGCCATGACGTCCTGGATGGCGTCGAGGACGTCGTCCCAGCCCTTGGCGACGGTCTTGCGGATGGACTTCCACAGCTTGAGCCCGTCGCGGCCGTAGAACTCGTCCATGCCGTGCGTGACGGACGCCAGGACGGGATTGCCGTTGAAGAACTTGGTCACGGTGTCGAGTTCGCACACCTCGCCGATCGAGCGGGCGATCGCGAAGGACTGGTCGATCTCGTCGACCGAGGACTCGGTGGGGTTCTCGCCGAGCAGTTCGAGGACGCCGACCAGGTCGTAGCAGTTCTCGTCGGCGGCGCGGAAGTCGAGGACGTCGGACTGTGCGAACTGCTCCCACGAGGGGTGGTCCTGCAGGTCGTGCTCGGCGCCGCTGCGCACCAGCGCCAGGAGTTCGGCCGTCGAGTCGAACGCGTAGAGATCGTCACCGAGGCCCAGGAACGCCTCCCAGTCGTCGTTGTCCTCGCGCCAGCTGGGTGCCCAGAGGGTCGTGACGTCTCCCTCCGGGAGACCGAGCTCGATCGGGACGATGTCCTTGGCCATGCTGGTCAGCATATCCACGCCCGCTCAGCCGGTGCCACGGCCCGCCCGGGTGGCGTCCGGGTGCCGGCGGGCGGCGTCCTCGGCGGCGCCCCTACGACCGATCACCGCGAGCGCCACCGAGCCCGACACCAGCTCGGCGCGTCGCGCGTTGGCCTGTTCGACGGCGTCCGCGGTGGCCTCGAGGATCGACGCGGCGACCGTCTCCGAGCCGTGGCGGCGCAGGCCGGATGCCAAGACGAGATCGATCACGGTCCCGCCGGAGTCCGCGGTGGCGGTGGCGAGCTGGTCGCGGCTGCTGGACACCACGCGCAGCGTCTCCAGCTGGTCGTGGGCGGACTCCCATTCGGCCGCGATCCCGCGCAGACGGTCGAGGAAGGCCTCCACGTCCAGTCCGCCGCCGCTCACGAGACGGTCTCCCGCAGCTCGTCGTCGTCCCACTGCCACTCGTCACGACCGTGTCCGTCACCCTCCTCGGCGGCGAGGCGTTCGAGGAGTTCGCGGGCGTCGCCCGCCGCGGCGGTGAGCGTGCGCAGGACCGCCCGCGCCACCTCCGTAGACGGGCGGTCCAGCAGGTCAGCAGGCAGGGCCAGACCCACCGGCACGCCGTCGGTACCGACCTCGGCGACCACGCCGGTCATGGGGTCGGTGCGACGGCAGGTGTCGCGGGTCATCCGCCTGTCGGGCGGTAGAAACCGTAGAAGGACATGCCTATATTGTCGGTGCGCAGGCCCGATACCGCTACAGGGTCCCCGGCCTCCACGATCTGCCCGTTGCCGATGTACATGGCGACGTGACCGTCCCACACCAGCAGGTCACCAGGCATGAGGTCCTGCGCCGACACCTGGACGCCGACGCCCTGTTCCTGGGCCAGCCGGGGGATCTCCACTCCGGCGTCCCGGTACGCCCACTGCGTGAGCCCGCTGCAGTCGAGCCCCTGCCCCGGGGTCGTGCCGCCCCACACGTAGGGCACGCCCTGCTGGCTGAGCGCGTTACGCACCGCCCCGGCGGCCTGTTCGTTGGGGGCGGTGACGACCGAGCCGTCGGGCAGCGTGACCTCGGTACCGCCGCCGATCAGACCGGAACCGGCGTCCCCGAAGCCCACTGAACCGGGCGCCGCGGTCGCCGCCCCCTCGGACGATCCGCCGTACCCGTCCGGCGACGCCGTCGCACCCACAGAGCCGCCACCCGCGGAGTAGGCTCCGCCTGCGCCGCCGTGAGCCCCGCCCGCCGCGCTGTCGGCGGCGGTGATCGCGCCCGGTCCCGACCCCGAGTAGGCGACCGTGGTTGCGTTGATCGCGCCGCCGGTGCTGCTGTCCGCGGCGAGCGCGCCCGGCATGCGCGGCGCCGGCGGAATGCCCGCGGCGATCGCCCGCATTTCCGCGGTGGGGATTCTGAGTTCGTTCTGCACGCGCTCGGCTACCTGTATCCCGCGCGCGAGGTGCTCTGCGGCCAGGCCGAGCAGCGCACCCTGCCCGGCCGGGGTCACCAGCGCCGGACCGAGGGCGGCGGCGCGGGCGAGGAACTGCTGGACGATGCCGATCACCTCGACGGTGCCGCGGACCACGATCTCCGCCGCGACCGCGGTGACGCGCGCGATCTCCGCCGCGGACTCCCCGAGCGCGCCCATGGTCCGTCCGACCTCCGCGATCGAGTGGGCCGCACCGAGGGAGGCGAGCGAGTTCCACGATTCGGACAACAGCCGCTCGAGGGGCGGCCCCATCTGCTGGGCCACCTCGAGGCCCTCGCTGACCGGCCGCATGATGTCGCGGGCCTCGCCGGGGACGAACTCCTCGGCGGACAGCAGGTCGAGGATCTGCTTTATGGGGCCCGCGTAGGCCAACGCGTCGGCGATCACCGGATCACACCCACCTCTCGGTCATGTCGAGCCCCGCTGGGCCCGCACCCGCCGCTCCCGGGCCCCCGGTGCCCGCCGCACCGATCATGGCCGCGCCCGCGGCGTCGGACTCCTCGAACAGACGGCCGGTCTGCAACACCAGGTCACCGGCGGCGTCCGTGACGCGCGTGAGATCGGCCAGCACCTCGCGGTGCCGTGCGGTGGCGGCCAGCAACGCGGACATGAAGTCGGCCCCGACCGGCCCCACCACCGGTGCGACCGCGTCGATCGGCACCGCGTCGACCGCCTCGAGCGCGCCCCCCAGCGTGTCGGCCAGGGTGGTCAGCCCCGTGCCCAGTTCCCGTAAACCGTCGACATCGACATCAATCGCCCCGTCCGCCATGGCCTCGTCCCCTCAACGCCGTCTTCTCGTCCGTCACAGGGTTCGACGCGCAGGGGAGGCGATCCGGTTCCACCCGATCCGCGATTCGTCCGGTGTGGAATCCTGACGGGCATGGACATCATCGTCGTGGACCACCCGCTGGTCGGGGACCGGCTCCGAACCCTACGTGATTCCGCCACCGACACCGCCGGGTTCCGGGCCGCGATGGACGCGCTCGGGACCATGCTCTGTTACGAGGCCTTCCGCTCGATCCCGACGAAGCAGGTTCCGGTCACCACCCCCATCGTGGAGACGACGGGCGTGGCCGTGGACGGTGTCCCGCTGATCGTGCCGGTCCTTCGCGCGGGCCTGGGGCTGCTGGACCCGGCCACGCGGCTGCTGCCCGGTGCCCAGGTCGGGTTCATAGGCCTGGCCCGCGACGAGGAGAGTCACGAGCCGGTGTCGTACCTGTGCTCGCTGCCCGAGGAGCTCTCCGGGCGCCACGTGGTGGTGCTCGACCCGATGCTCGCCACCGGCGGGTCCCTGGTCTCGACGCTGGAGACGCTCACGGCACGCGGCGCGACCGGCCTGACGGTGGTGTGCGTCCTGTGCGCGCCGGAGGGGATCGAGGCCGTGCGGGAGTCGGGCCTGGCGGCGACGCTGGTCACCGCGACGATCGACGAGCGCCTCGACGAGAACGCCTTCATCGTCCCCGGCCTGGGCGACGCGGGCGACCGCCTCTTCGGCCCCCGATGACGCGCGGTCCCGTCTGACGTCCGCCGGTCAGCCCACGTCGCGGCGGGCCACGGCCACGGCGACGGCGTCGGCCACCGCCTCTCCCAGCATCGCCAGCCGACGCTCGGCGTCGTCCCGGTCCGCCGGCGACGGCGCGGCCGGGGTCCACGCCTCCACGTAGGTCTTGAGCAGGGGCTCCGTACCTGAGGGGCGCACCACCGCGCGCGCACCGTCGACATCCACGCGCAGGCCCGCCGTGCCGTCGAGCGCGCGCACCCTGCCGACGGTGGCGAGCAGCGCGCCCACCCGGTCCAGCACGGCCACCGGGTCCGTCCCCGAGGCCAGCGGCAGCGGGACGTTGTGCCGCGTGTGCGCCCCGAACTCCCCGGCGAGCGCATCAAGCCGCGCGGCGACAGACGGGCCACCGGAGCCGACCATCGCGCACCACGCCGCGGCCGCCGCGATCCCGTCCTTGTCGGCCACGACGTCCGGCAGCACGCAGTGCCCGATGGCCTCCTCGTAGGCGTAGCGGAGCGGCTCGCCGGCGCGTACGAGCCACTTGAACCCGGTCAGCGTCTCGACGTACCGCCCGCCGCGCGCAGGAACCAGCAGGGACGGTAGTCGCGAGGACACGATCGTCGACGCCACGACCGGCACCCTCGTATCGGCATCCGCGGGCGCTTCCGATCCGCCGTCCGTTCCCGGCACGTCGCCCGCCCCCGGGCTGGCGTCCGTCCCCGGGCCCCCGCCCGCGCCGGGGAGTGGCGCGCGCAGCAGATGATCGGCCAGGACCGCCCCGGTCTCGTCGCCGTCGAGCATCCGCCAACGCCCGTCCGGGCCGACCAGGCCGACAGCGCAGCGATCGGCGTCAGGGTCGAGCGCGATCGCCACGTCGGCGTCGATCCGCGCCGCGAGCTCCATCAGCCGCGCCGTCGTGTCGGGCATCTCGGGGTTCGGCGAGGCGACGGTGGGAAAGTCCGGGTCGGGGACGGCCTGCTCGCGCACCAACGTCACATCGTCCACACCGATGCCGGCCAGGACGCGGACGCAGAGATCGCCGCCGACCCCGTGGACGGGGGTCAGGGCCACGCGGGGCGGCCGACCCGGCCGGGGCAGTGCCGCGACGACGGAGGCCACGTAGTCGTCGACCAGCATGGGGTCCACCCGCACCGACCCACGGGCGGGGTCGGTGCGCGCCGACGCGGGTACCGCCGTGGGGACCGTGACCCCCCCGCGCGCCGCGGCGCGCAGGTGCCGCTCGATGTGGGCGTCGGTGGGCGGGATGATCTGCGCGCCCCCGCGCCCGTAGACCTTGACGCCGTTGTCTCCGGCCAGGTTGTGGGACGCGGTCACCATGAGCCCGCCGGCGGCGCCGCGCGCGCGGACCGCCGCGGCGATCACCGGGGTGGCCACGGGGCCTCCGGGGACGACGACGACGAGGTCGTGCGCCGCCAACACCGCAGCCGCGACGTCGACGAATCGGGCGGACCCGTGCCGGGCGTCTCCGCCCACGATGACCGTCGAACCGGAGGGTTCATGTTCGCGTAGGTGCCGGGCGACGGCGGTGGCGACCAGGGCGACGGTCCGGTCGTTCATCTCGTCGGGCCCGGGCCCGAGGGGAGCGCGGACGCCGGCGGTGCCGAAGGTCAGGGTCACGGGCTGCTCCGTCGGTTCCTCGCGGTGGGCGTGGGCGATCAGGTCCGGGAGACGACCGGGACGAGCGCCCGCAGCGCCCCGGTGAGGCGGGCGGATCCGGCGGCGCCGGCGGCCAGGACCTCGGCGTGGTCGAGGGGCTGGCCGGTGACGCCGGCGGCGAGGTTGGTCACCAGCGACACGGCGACCACGTCCAACCCCAACGCGCGGGCGGTGATGGTCTCGGGCACCGTCGACATGCCCACGAGGTCCGCGCCGAGGGCCCGCAGCATCGTGATCTCGGCCGGGGTCTCGTACTGCGGTCCGGGCATCGCGGCGTAGACGCCCTCGGCGGCCGCGATGGCGTCGGTGGCCGCGGCGCGCAGCCGCGGGGAGTAGGCGTCCACCATGTCGACGAACAGCGGCCCGGTCAGCGGCGAGCGCCCGGTGAGGTTGAGGTGGTCGCGGATGAGAACGAGGTCCCCGACGGCCATGTCGTCCCGCAGGCCACCGGCGGCGTTGGTGAGCACCAGCGTGCGGGCGCCGACCGCGGCCGCGACGTGGGCGGGGTGGACGACGGGCGCGGTGTCCGCGCCCTCGTAGAGGTGGGTGCGGCCGGCCACTGACAGCAGCGGCACGCCGTCGACGAGGCAACTGGTCACGGCGCCGCGGTGACCGGCGGCCGTGGGGGTGACGAACCCGGGCAGGTCGGCGGCCGCGACGGTCACGGCCGTGCCCGGGTCGGCGAGCCCGGCGACGACCTCGGACCACCCCGAGCCCAACACGAGCGCGACGTCGTGGCGGTCGCGACCGCTCAGGCGCGCGATCTGTGCGGACGCGTCGCGGGCGTCGTCGGTGGGGGAGAGCAGGGGCGCCATCGTCTGCTCAGGCGCCCGGGCCGACGTTGCGTGATTCCCGCGTGCGCAGTTCGTGCACGTACTGGTCGGGGGCGCCCGCGCACTCGGCGGCGTCGGCGAGCAGACCGAGGTACCTCGCCGACGGCAACCCGCCCTCGAAGGCGTCCATGACGTACAACCACGCGAGCACGGTGTCGTCTGTGCCGGTGCCGGTGGGGGTGGTGGTGTCCACGGCGAACTCGGACTCCTGGGCATCGACCGGGGGACCGTCGGGCACCGTCGGCCGGCGGGTGACGCGGACCCGGATCTTGCGCGCGGGCATCTCGTCGGTGCCCTCCCAGCGGTCGAGTGCCCGGACGTCCTCCTCGGGGACGTCGTAGAGCACCACGAAGACCCTCGACCCCTGGTCCGGTACGACCGTGGCGACGGCGCCCTGCCAGGTGGGATCGTCCCCGGCGAAGGTGAGGCGCCAGCCGTCCACCCACCCGGTCCCGGCGAAGGGGGAGTGCGGCGCGCGGGTGTTCATCTGATCGGGATGCATGTTCGTCCCGTACGCGGCGTAAAGAGGCACGGTCACAACCCTAGTCCCTGGGGGCGGCACCGGGCCCGACGTCCTCGGCCCCGATCGGATCGTTCGACTACCGTGTACGGCGGACGTGACGCGGTCCGCCACAGCGGGGCGCGGCGCTCGGCCCTTACCCCAGCGAGCCGTGGAGGACATGTGACGCAACGCATCATCATCATCGGCGGCGGACCCGCCGGCTACGAGGCGGCGCTGGTCGCCGCCCAGTACGGTGCGGACGTCACGATCGTCGACGCGGACGGCATCGGCGGCAACTGTGTGCTCAGCGACTGCGTGCCGTCCAAGACGTTCATCGCCACCACGGGCGTCCGCACGGACATGCGTCGCGCAGAGGAGATGGGCGTCCAGGCTCACTTCGACCCCACCGCATACAAGCTGGGGCAGGTCAACGGGAGGGTCAAGTCCCTGGCCCGCGCGCAGTCCGCCGACATCCGGGCGCAGCTGCAGCGAGAGGGCGTGCGGCTGATCTCCGGCTGGGCGCGTCTGCACGACCCGCAGCCGGGCATGGCCTCGCACCGGGTGGCAGTGACCTTCGAGAACGGGCAGGAGAAGATCTTCGACGCCGACGTGGTCCTCATGGCCACCGGGTCCAGCCCGCGCGTGCTCCGGGGCGCCGAGCCCGACGGTGAGCGGATCCTCAACTGGCGTCAGCTCTATGACCTCACCGAGCTGCCCACCCACCTGGTCGTGATCGGCTCGGGCGTCACCGGTGCCGAGTTCGTCTCGGCGTTCACCGAGATGGGCGTCAAGGTCACCATGGTCTCCAGTCGAGACCGGGTGCTGCCGCACGAGGACGCCGACGCCGCCCTGGTGCTGGAGGAGGCACTGAGCGAGCGTGGCGTGTCGCTGGTCAAGCACGCGCGCGCCGACGCGGTCGAGCACTTCGAGGACGGCATCATCGTCCGCCTCGGTGACGGGCGCACGGTCAAGGGCTCGCACGCCCTCATCTGTGTCGGGTCGGTGCCCAACACGCAGGGCCTCGGTTTGGAGAACGCGGGCGTCGAGTTGCAGTCCAGTGGCCATATCAAGGTCGACCGCGTCTCCCGCACCACCGCCCCGGGCATCTACGCCGGTGGCGACTGCACGGACCTGTTCCCGCTGGCTTCGGTGGCAGCCATGCAGGGCCGCATCGCGATGTACCACGCGCTCGGCGAGGGCGTGAACCCCATCAAGCTGCGGACCGTGGCCTCCGCGGTGTTCACGCGGCCCGAGATCGCCACGGTCGGCATCTCGCACGCGCAGATCGAGAGCGGCGAGGTCCCCGCCCGCGTCGAGGTCATGCCGCTGGCCGGCAACCCGCGGGCCAAGATGCGCAGCCTGCGGCGCGGCTTCGTCAAGCTCTTCTGTCGCCCGGCCTCCGGCGTGGTGATCGGCGGCGTGGTCGTGGCCCCCACGGCGTCCGAGCTGATCCTGCCGATCTCGGTGGCGGTCCGGAATCAGCTGACGGTGGGCGACCTCGCGGGGTCGTTCTCGGTCTACCCGTCGATGACGGGCACGATCACCGAGGCGGCGCGCCAGCTCATGCGCCACGACGACCTGGACTGATCGCGTCCGCCGGGCTCAGCCCTCGGCGTCCGCCCAGCAGAGCGTGCGCTCGACCGCGTCGTTCCACCGCGCGAGCAGCCGTTCGCGCTCCTGCCCGGGCATCTGCGGCGACCAGCGGCAGTCCTCCCGCCACAACTCGCGTAGGCGGTCGGGCGAATCCCACTGACCCACCGCCAACCCGGCCGCGAACGCGGCCCCGAGCGCGGTGGTCTCGGTGACCTGGGGCCGGATCACGTCCACGCCGAGGATGTCGGCCTGGAACTGCATGAGGTAGTCGTTGACCACCATCCCGCCGTCGACGCGCAGCGAATCCGCGGACTCACCGGCGTCGGCCACCATCGCGTCGGTCATCTCGCGGGTCTGGAACGCGGTCGCCTCCAGGGCCGCTCGGGCCAGGTGCGCGCGCGTGTGGAAGCGGGTGAGCCCCACCATCGCGCCACGGGCGTCCGGCCGCCAGCGCGGGGCCAGCAGCCCCGAGAACGCGGGCACCAGATAACAGTCCCCGTTGTCCTCGAGCGACTTGGCCAAACCCTCCGTCTCGCCCGCGGTGGAGATCACCCCGAGGTTGTCACGCAGCCACTGCACCAACGACCCGGCCACGGCCACCGAGCCCTCCAGCGCGTAGACCGGGTCGTCGTCCCCGAGCTGGTAGGCCACGGTGGTGAGCAGGCCGTTGTCGCTGAACTGAGGCGTCGTTCCCGTGTTGAGCAAGAGGAACGCGCCCGTTCCGTAGGTGTTCTTGGCCTCGCCGGGCTCGAAGCAGGTCTGGCCGAACATCGCGGCCTGCTGATCGCCGAGGATCCCCGCTATGGGCGTACCGCCGAACATTCTGCGCCGGGCCACGTGACCCAGCACCCCGGAGGAGGGGACGATCTCCGGGAGCATCGCGCGGGGCACACCGATCTCGCGACAGAGTTCCTCGCTCCACTGCAGGGTCCGCAGGTCCATGAGCAGAGTGCGCGACGCGTTGGTGACATCCGTGACGTGGAGGGCCTCCTCGCCGTCGTCACCCCCACGCCTCCCACCGGTCAGGTTCCACACCAGCCACGAGTCGATGGTCCCCGCCAGCAGTTCCCCGGCCTCCGCGCGCTCGGTGCCGCGCTCTCCCCGGGAATCGAGGTGATCGAGGATCCACCGGATCTTGGGCCCGGCGAAGTAGGTCGACAGGGGCAGCCCGGTGACATCTCGGAAGCGGTCGTCTCCGTCGGGGTGTCCGTCGGCGAGGCGCGCACAGAGCCCCGACGTGCGCGTGTCCTGCCAGACGATCGCGTTGTAGACGGGCTCGCCGGTGACCCGGTCCCACACCACGGTCGTCTCGCGCTGGTTGGTGATGCCGATCGCGGTGACCGCCGCCGGCTCGAGGTCCACCCGGCCCGCCACCTGGCCCATCGCGGTGCGAACGTTCGCCCAGATCTCCATCGGATCGTGCTCCACCCACCCCGCGCGCGGGAGGACCTGGCGGTGCTCCACCTGGACCGTCGCCGCGGGGACCGGCATGCCCTGGTTGTCGAAGAGTATCGCCCGCGTCGACGTGGTGCCCTGGTCGATCGCCAGAATGTAGGTGTTCCTAGTCACGTGCCCAAGACTACGTCCGGTCGGGCGTAGAGTCGGGTCCGACCGACCGAACCACACGCCCGGCCGCGGAGGGAGCGTCCATGCGCACGACCAGGTCCAGATCCGTCCTCGGACCCGACCGCCGCGCCGAGGACTGGCGCAGGCTGGAGGAGGACACGTTCGACGTCGTGGTCGTCGGCGGCGGCGTGGTCGGCACGGGCAGTGCGCTGGACGCCGCCACCCGCGGGCTCAACGTGGCGCTCGTCGAGGCCCGCGACTTCGCGGCGGGCACCTCCTCCCGCAGCTCCAAGATGTTCCACGGCGGGCTGCGCTACCTCGAGCAACTCGACTTCGGCCTGGTCGCCGAGGCGCTGCACGAGCGGGAGCTCAGCATGACGCGTCTGGCGCCGCACCTCGTCACCCCGCTGAAGTTCCTCTTCCCCCTGACCCGCCGCTTCTGGGAACGCCCGTACATGGCCGCCGGCTTTGTGCTCTACGACGTGATGGGTGGTGCGAAGAGCGTCCCCCCGCAGAAGCACTACAGCCGGGCCGGCGCCCGTCGCGTGGCCCCCGGGCTGCGGGAGGACGCCGTGGTGGGCGGGATCCGCTACT
The DNA here is from genome assembly GCF_001571065.1 of Dietzia cinnamea NBRC 102147. GTDB lineage: Bacteria > Actinomycetota > Actinomycetes > Mycobacteriales > Mycobacteriaceae > Dietzia > Dietzia cinnamea. Next base: position 75,798 of record NZ_BCSW01000006.1, on the reverse strand, counting down.
GGGACAGCCTCGTCGACGACGCGAGGCACACCCTCACCCTGGCCCGGACGGCCGCGCACCACGGGGCGGTCGTGGCCAACTCGACCCAGGTGATCGGCTACCTCCGTGAGGGGGACCGGGTCACCGGCGTGCGCGTCCGCGACGCGGAGACCGGGCACGAGACCGACGTGCGGGCCCGTGTCGTGCTCAACGCGGCCGGCGTGTGGACCGACCAGCTGCAGCGGATGCTCGGGGAGGAGGGCGGTTTCACCGTCCGGGCGTCCAAGGGCGTGCACATCGTCGTGGACCGCGACAGGGTCGACTCCGAGGCGGCGCTGATCCTGCGCACCGAGAAGTCCGTGCTGTTCGTCATCCCGTGGGGCGAGTACTGGATCATCGGCACCACCGATACCGACTGGCAGCTCGACCTGGCCCACCCGGCGGCCACCGGAGCGGACATCGAGTACATCCTCGGCCACGTCAACTCCGTGCTCACCACGCCCATTCGCCGCGAGGACGTGCGTGGCGTCTACGCGGGGCTGCGACCGCTGCTGTCGGGCGGCGCGGACTCCACCGCCAAGCTCTCGCGCGAGCACGCGGTGATGACCGTCGCCCCCGGGGCCGTGGTGGTGGCGGGCGGCAAGTACACGACCTACCGCGTGATGGCCGCCGACGCGGTCGACGCGGCGGTGTCCGAGCTGGGCGAGCGGGCCGCGTCGGTACCGCCCTCGACCACCGAGCGGATCCCGCTCCTGGGCGCCGACGGGTATCCGGCGATGGTCAACCGCGCCGACCGGATCGCCGATCACTACGAGATCCGCGAGGACCAGATGCAGCACCTGCTCGGCCGCTACGGCACGCTGGCCGAGGACGTCCTCGACCTGGCGGCGGACCGCCCCGACCTGCTCGATCCTGTCGGCGGGGCCGAGCGCTACCTGCGCGTGGAGATCGTCTACGCCGCCCAGGCCGAGGCGGTCCTGCATCTCGAGGACGTCCTGGTCCGCCGCACGCGGATCTCGATGGAGTACCAGCACGGAGGCGTCGACTGCGCGCGCGAGGTCGCCGACCTCATGGCCGGGTTGCTCGGATGGGACCCGGACCGCGTCGCGCGCGAGGTGGAGCTTTTCGAGCGGCGGATCGTCGCCGAGCGGGCGAGCCAGGTGGTGGAGTCCGACGACGAGGCGGACGAGTTCCTCAGGAGTGTGCCCGAGGTCCGCGAATTCCTGGTGGACGCGGCGTTCGATCCCGCCAGCGCGGAGCCCGTGGTCGAGCACTCGGCCGGCCCGGGGGCCTGAGACCCGCCGACGCCGGGCGGTAGGACCCCACAACCGCGAAATCCGCTACTCCGGCCGGGGATCCGCTACGCCTGCGGGGGTAGCGGATCCGTAAGGGGAGTAGCGGATTCCGGGGGTGGGTCGTCGACGGCGCGGACGGGTCCCGCCCGCGCCGTCAGCGGATCACTTGATCTCGCAGAGAACCGTGCCCTGGGTGACGGGGGCACCGGCGTCCACGGACAGGTCGGTGACGACGCCGTCCTTGTGGGCGGTGACGGGGTTCTCCATCTTCATGGCCTCGAGCACGGCCACGAGCTCGCCGGCCTTGACCTCCTGGCCCTCGGAGACGGCGACCTTGACGACGGTGCCCTGCATGGGCGCCGACACGGCGTCACCGGACGCGGCCGCACCGGCGGCGCCGCCGCGGGTCCGGGACTTGGCCCTGCGGCGGACGGTGCCGCCGGCGTGCGAACCACCGAACGCGAGGTCGCCGGGCAGCGAGACCTCGACGCGACGACCGTCCACCTCGACGACGACCTTCTTGCGCTCGACGGGCTCGTCATCGTCGGCCGGGGCACCGGTGGGCGTCCACGGCTCGATCGGGTTCTCCCACTCCTCCTCGATCCACTTGGTGTAGACGTCGAACTTCTTGCCGTCGCCGACGAACGCGGGGTGGGTGACGATGTGCTGGTGGAACGGCAGGACGGTGGCCATGCCCTCGATCTTGTACTCGGCCAGGGCGCGGGCCGAGCGGGCGAGCGCCTGGTCGCGGTCCTCGCCCCACACGATGAGCTTGGCGAGCATCGAGTCGAACTGGCCGCCGATGGTGTCGCCCTGCTCGACGCCGGAGTCCATGCGCACGCCCGGGCCGGTGGGCTCGTGGTAGGCGGTGATGGTGCCGGGGGCGGGCAGGAAGTTGCGGCCCGCGTCCTCGCCGTTGATACGGAACTCGAACGCCACGCCGCGGGGCTCGGGGTCCTCGGTGAACTCGAGCACCTCGCCCTCGGCGATCTTAAACTGCTGCAGGACCAGGTCGATGCCCGCGGTCTCCTCGGTGACCGGGTGCTCGACCTGCAGGCGGGTGTTGACCTCAAGGAAGGAGATCGTGTCGCCCTGGACCATGTACTCGACAGTGCCGGCACCGTAGTAGCCGGCCTCCTTGCAGATGGCCTTGGCGGAGTCGTGGATGCGCTTGCGCTGCTCGTCGGTGAGGAACGGCGCCGGGGCCTCCTCGACGAGCTTCTGGAAGCGACGCTGCAGGGTGCAGTCGCGGGTACCGGCGACGATGACGTTGCCGTGCTGGTCGGCGAGGACCTGCGCCTCGACGTGGCGGGCCTTGTCGAGGTACTGCTCGACGAAGCACTCGCCACGACCGAAGGCGGCGGTGGCCTCACGGGTGGCCGACTCGAAGAGCTCGGCGACCTCCTCCATCTTGTGGGCGACCTTCATGCCGCGTCCGCCGCCACCGAAGGCGGCCTTGATGGCGATGGGCAGGCCGTACTGCTCGGCGAACTTGACGACCTCGTCAGCGTTCGCGACCGGGTCCTTGGTGCCGGCGGCCATGGGGGCGTTGGCCCGCTCTGCGATGTGGCGGGCGGTGACCTTGTCGCCGAGGTCGCGGATGGCCTGCGGCGGGGGCCCGATCCAGATGAGGCCGGCGTCGATGACGGCCTGCGCGAAGTCGGCGTTCTCGGACAGGAAGCCGTATCCTGGGTGGATCGCGTCGGCGCCGGACTTGGCGGCGGCGTCGAGGATCTTGTCGAAGACCAGGTAGGACTCCGCGGAAGTGGTGCCCCCCAGGGCGAAGGCCTCGTCGGCCAGCTTGACGAACAGGGCGTCGGCATCGGGCTCGGCGTACACCGCCACGCTGGCCAGGCCGGCGTCCTTCGCCGCGCGGATCACACGGACGGCGATCTCGCCGCGGTTGGCGACGAGGACCTTGGTGATGTGAGAGCTGGCATGACTGGGCACTCAGGGCCTCCTGGTGATGGACGTCTTTACTGGCGGTCGGCCGGGAGGCCCACCGAGTTCTTCCGCAGTCTAATGAGAGGCCTCCCTCATGTGTGGTGTTGGGGTCGGCGGTCCGACCGCCGGGGGCGGACCCCGATGGCCCGTGGCCGGGGTGACCTGCAGGTTCCGAACGGGGGTGGCGGGGTCAGCCGCGCAGCTCGGGGCGCCAGACGCGGTGCGCGTTGATCCCCGCGGCCTCCAGCAGGCGGCGCAGCAGCGGCAGGCTGAGGCCGATCACGCTCGACGGGTCGCCCTCGATCCGGTCGATGAACCAGCCGCCGAGCGACTCGATCGTGAACGCGCCCGCGCATTCCAGGGGCTCGCCGGTGCGCAGGTACACGTCGAGGTCGGCGTCGGACGGGGCGCCGAAGTGCACCGTGGTGTCGGAGGTGTCCGAGTCGGAGAAGGTCACGGCGTAAGGGGCGTCGTCGGCGAGGTCGGCGACGATGAGCGCATGCCCGGTGAGCAGGACGCCGTGGCGACCGCGCATCTTGTGCCACCGCTCGAGCGCGCGCTCGTAGGTGTGCGGTTTGCCCTCGAGGCGACCGTCGACCAGCAGCATGGAGTCGCACCCCACGACGATCAGGGTGTCCGCCCCCGCCGACCGCGCCTCCTCTGCGAGCTGCGCGCCCTCGCGGTGCAGGACATCCTCCGCCTTCGCGCGGGCCAGCTCCTCGACGACCCGCACGTGCGGTGTCCCCGTGGGCAGTGCAGCCTGGAGCGCGTCCTCGTCGACCTCCGGGTGCCGGACGAGCGGGTCGACACCGGCCTGCTCGAGGATGTGGAGACGGGACGGGGAGGCGGAGGCGAGGACGAACGCGATCATGGGCTAGAGCGTAGCCACGTGCTCACGAGCGCGGCAGCAGCATGGTGACGGTCAGCGTGGTGGGCTCGAGGGCGCGGACCCTGTGTCAGAGCTTGGCGGTGAGGTGCACGATCTCGCCGGGGCGCAGGTCGAGGGTGCGGTCCGGCAACCCGAACTCGACGCGGCCGCGCAGCAGCTGCACGAGGATCGGGTGGAAGGCGGCGTGATCCGCTAGTTCCTGACCCTCGGCGAACTCGAACGCCACGACCTTGGTCGTCTCGTCCTGGTGGATGACGGTGGCGCCGGGACGGTCCGCCGACGGTTCGGCGCGTCCGATGATCCCCGTGTGATGGGTGGCGGTGCCCTCGTCGGTGCCCGCGCGCCTGCCGTGCTCGCGGTCCTCGGACATGCGACCCCCTCCTCGCGCACCGGCACGCCCACCGGCCGGGCGGCGCCTTCTGCCAGCCTACCGGCGTGGTCGCCGACGACGGCCGCCCCCGCCGCTGCACTCCCGCGCGCGCGTCGGTGCGGGCGGGAGTGCAGGAGCGGGGGCGGCGGTACGGAGCGACGGCGGGCCCGGCGCGTGGTGCGCCGGGCCGACCGGTCAGTACTGGCGGCGGTTGAGGAACGAGTTGGGGTTGTAGCCGAACGGCGGCCGGAGCCGGTCCTCGAAGGCGCCCCAGTCGTTCTTGATCCCGGTGTCGTGCCCGCCGTGGGCGGCGTTGCCCTGGGCGGTTGCGAAGACCGCCGCCAGGATGCCCACCTCGGTGGCCGTTGGGTTACCCCCTTCGACCTCGAAGAACGGCTTCTCGGGCTTGTCGGCCCCGTCCTGTTGCTTCTCGGCGGTCACAGCGGGATGTTCCCGTGCTTCTTGGCGGGCACCTCGACTACCTTGCGGTCGAGCAGACGCAGGGCCTGGGCGACCTGCAGGCGGGTGTGCGACGGCGGGATCACCGCGTCGACGTAGCCGCGCTCGGCGGCGACGTACGGGTTGACGAGGGTGTCCTCGTACTCGGCCTGCAGCTTCAGGCGCAGGGCGTCGACGTCCTCGCCGTTGGCCGCGGCCTGCTTGAGCTCGTTGCGGTAGACGAACCCGACCGCGCCCGAGGCGCCCATGACGGCGATCTCGGCGGTCGGCCACGCCAGGTTGATGTCCGCGCCCATGTGCTTGGACCCCATCACGTCGTACGCTCCGCCGTAGGCCTTGCGGGTGATGACGGTGACCTTGCCGACGGTGGCCTCACCGTAGGCGTAGAGGAGCTTGGCGCCGCGGCGGATGATGCCGTCGAACTCCTGACCGGTGCCGGGCAGGAAGCCCGGGACGTCGACCAGGGTGAGGATCGGGATGTTGAACGCGTCGCAGGTGCGGACGAAGCGCGCGGCCTTCTCGGAGGCCTTGATGTCCAGGCAGCCGGCGAACTGGGTCGGCTGGTTGGCCACTACGCCGACGCTGCGGCCCTCGATGCGGCCGTAGCCGACGATGATGTTCATCGCGTACTGGCCCTGGACCTCCAGGAACTCGCCGTCGTCGACGATGTGCGAGATGACCTCGTGCATGTCGTACGGGCTGTTCGAGGAGTCCGGGATGATCGTGTCGAGCTCGTGGTCCTCGAGCGTGAGGTTGTCCTCGATCGCGCCCTCGGCCACGGGGTAGGGGAGCCGCGGGGCCTCGGCCCGGTTGTTGCTCGGCAGGTAGGACAGCAGGTCCTTGACGAAGTCGAGGGCGTCCTGCTCGTCGCTGGCCGTGTAGTGGGAGACGCCGGACTTGGTCATGTGGGTGGTGGCGCCGCCGAGCTCCTCCTGCGACACCTCCTCGCCGGTGACGGTCTTGATGACGTCGGGGCCGGTGACGAACATCTGCGAGGTCTTGTCGACCATCACGGTGAAGTCGGTCAGGGCGGGGGAGTACACGTGGCCGCCGGCGGACGGGCCCATGATGAGGGACACCTGCGGGATGACGCCGGAGGACAGGACGTTGCGGTGGAAGATCTCGCCGTACAGGCCGAGCGAGACGACGCCCTCCTGGATGCGGGCGCCGGCACCGTGGTTGATGCCGATCATCGGGCGGCCGGTCTTCAGGGCCAGGTCCATGACCTTGACGATCTTCTCGCCGTAGACCTCACCGAGCGACCCGCCGAAGACGGTGGCGTCCTGGGAGAACACGCAGACGCTGCGGCCGTCGATCGTGCCGTAGCCGGTGATGACGCCGTCACCGAGCGGGCGACGCTCGGCGAGGCCGAAGGTGGTGGCGCGGTGGCGGGCCAGGGCGTCGATCTCCACGAACGAACCCGGATCGAGGAGGTTCTCGATCCGTTCGCGGGCCGTCATCAGGCCCTTCTCGTGGGTCTTGTCCACCGCGGCCTGCCCCATGGGGGCCCGGGCCTCGTCGAGGCGCCGACGCAGCTCGGACAGCTTCCCGGCGGTCGTGTGGATGTCGGGGGTCGCGGCGTCCGTCTGGACGTCGGCGCTCACGTCCGGTTCTGAGGCAGTCGTCATGTTGCAAGACTCTAACTAGTCGCCGCGCCCCGTGGCGACGTGACCCGGCCGACGTCCCCCGCCAGACGGCCCGCGCCCCGTGTCGGAGCGGGCACATACCCTGGGTGTCGTGCACGCAGACACCGGTTCCGAGACCCCGCCCGCGCTGGACGGCGACGCGCTCCGTCGCGTCCTGGTGGAGGGACCGGACGCCCCCTACTCCTCGCTGGAGGTGGTCGAGGACATCGGCTCGACCAACGCGGAACTCCTCGCCCGCGCGGCCGCGGGCGCGGCGGACCGCAGTGTGCTGCTGGCCGAGCATCAGGCGTCGGGGCGTGGCCGGCTCGGCCGCGTGTGGACCGCCCCGCCCCGCACGCAGGTCGCCGTCAGCGTCCTACTGCGACCGGGTGCGGTCTCGCCGACGCTCTTCGGGTGGCTGCCGCTGGTCACCGGCCTGGCGATCCGCGACGGGCTCCGCGAGGCCGGCGGTGTGGACGCCACCTTGAAGTGGCCCAACGACGTCCTGGTCGACGGCCGGAAGATCGCCGGGATCCTCGCCGAGGTGACCACGGTCCCCGCCGGGGGCGACTACTCGGTGCGCCTGCCCGCCATCGTGGTGGGCGTCGGGATCAACGTGTCCCTCACGCAGGCGCAACTGCCCGTACCGCACGCCACCTCGCTCGCGTTGGCCGGCGGATCGGTCGACCGCGACCGCCTCGCGCGATCCGTGCTGGAGGCGCTGGCCCTTCGCCACGGCCAGTGGCGCGAGTGTGAACGCGGGAGCGGATCGACCATCTCGGACACGCTCATGACGACCTACTCCGAGGCCTGCTCCACCATCGGCGCCGACGTGAGGGTCGAGCTGCCCGGGGACATCGTGCGGACCGGGCGAGCCGACCGGGTCGACCGAGACGGCCGCCTCGTCGTCGTCGACACCGACGGCGAGTTCCCCGTGGCCGCGGGCGACGTCACCCACGTCCGCGGCGTCGGCGGTCGGTGGGGCGGCTGAGCCGTGGGTTTCGTCCGATCGGTCCTCGCGCCGGGGGAGACGCTCATCGTCCACACCCACCCGCACTGGCGCGCGCTCGTCAGACCCGCGCTCGTCACCCTCGTCGGCGCCGGGCTCGCCGGTATCGCCGGCGGCTTCATCGAGGTCCAGGTCGTCCACGCCGGGGACCGGACCGCTACCTGGGCGATGGTCGCGGTGCTGTTCTCGCTCGTCGTCCTCCGGTTCGCCCTCTGGCCGCTGATCCGCTGGGCGCGCACGGACCTCGTCGTCACCGACGAGCGCGTGCTCTATCGCCCGGCCGGCTCCAACCGGCGGTGCGTGGACGTGCCGCTGCGCCGCATCAGCGCCGTCCGCTTCCGCCACACCCTCGCCGACCGCGCCCTGGGCACGGGCTGCCTCATCCTCGAACTGGGGCACCTCCCGCCCATCGAGATCGACCACGTGCCCGACGTGGCCCGCGTCCACGCCGCCGTCTACGACGAGCTGCTCCGGCTGCCCCCGCCATCGCCGCCCGCCCCGCTGGCCGCCGCCCCGCGCTCGCGCTGGGGCCTGCCGGGGCGGCGCTGACACCCGGGCGGCGTGAGACGATGGGCGGCGTGAACGACGACTCGCGCATCCGCCGCAATCCACTCGCAGCGCCCGTCGTGGCGATGATCGGCGGCGGGCAGCTCGCCCGCATGACCCACCAGTCGGCCGTCGCCCTGGGCCAGACCCTCCGGGTCCTCGCCGCCGACCCGCTCGACCCCGCGGCCCAGGTCACGCCCGACGTCGTGATCGGCGCCCACGACGACCCCGACGCCGTCCGTGCCGCCGCCGAGGGCGCCGACGTGATGACGTTCGACCACGAGCACGTGCCCCCGCAGATCCTGCTCGACCTCGAGGCCTCGGGCGTCGCCGTCCGCCCGCGTGCCTCCGCGCTCATCCACGCCCAGGACAAACTCGTCATGCGGCGTGCCCTCGCCGAGATCGGTGCGCCGATCCCGCCGTTCACCGGCGTGGACACGGTCGAGGACGTCCGGCGCTTCCACGATGAGCAGGACGGGCGGATCGTCCTCAAGTCCGCCCGCGGCGGCTACGACGGGCGCGGCGTCTGGATGCCGGACTCGCTCGAGGAGGCCGAGCGGATCGCCTCCGAGCAGCTCGCCGCCGGGGTGCCCATGATGGCCGAGGCCCGGGTGCCGTGGACCCGGGAGCTGTCCGCCATGGTCGCGCGGTCCCCGTTCGGGCAGGGCGCCGTGTGGCCGGTCGTCGAGACCGTACAGCGCGACGGGATCTGCGCCGTGGCGATCGCTCCCGCCCCCGGACTCCCCGACGACCTGCGCTCGGCCGTCCAGGCGACCGCCCTCAAGCTCGCCGAGCACCTGGACGTCACCGGCGTCATGGCCGTCGAGCTGTTCGAGGTCGTCGGCTCGGACGGTCGCCCCGGCGTGCTGGTCAACGAGCTGGCGATGCGGCCCCACAACTCCGGGCACTGGACCATGGACGGGGCCACCACCAGCCAGTTCGAGCAGCACCTGCGTGCCGTGCTCGACTACCCGCTCGGCTCGACCGTGTCCACCGCCCCGCTCACCGTGATGGCCAACGTCCTCGGCGCGCCCGAGACGCCCGAGATGAGCATGGACGAGCGTGTCCACCACCTCGCAGCGCGGTTCCCGCACGCCAAGGTGCACCTCTACGGCAAGTCCGAGCGACACGGCCGCAAGATCGGGCACGTCAACGTGCTCGCCGACCCGGGTCTCGACCCGGACGACGCGGACCAGGTGGCCGCCGTGCGCGCGGTGGCCGAGCTGTCCGCCCACTGGCTCTCCCACGCCCGGTGGGCCGACGGCTGGGACCCTCACACGGGCGCGCCCGTCGGCGACTTCGAACGCTGAGCTCACCGCCGCGTCCGCGCGGCCGATGCTGTGCGGACACCGCGTCCATCGGACAACCCCCCGGGCGGCGGCGCCCCGGCCGCCCCCGCTGACACACCTCCACGAAAGGCGACGAGATGACCGCGCGACAGGACGGGCCGCAGGTCGGCCTCATCATGGGCAGTGACTCCGACTGGCCCACCATGGAGGCGGCGGCCGAGGCGCTCGCCGAGTTCGGGATCCCGTTCGAGGTGGGCGTCGTCTCCGCGCACCGCACCCCGCAGAAGATGCTCGACTACGCCCGGTCGGCCGCCGGTCGCGGCATCCGCGTCGTGATCGCCGGCGCGGGCGGCGCCGCGCACCTGCCGGGGATGGTCGCCTCCGCCACCGCGCTGCCCGTGATCGGAGTGCCGGTTCCGCTCAAGCATCTCGACGGGATGGACTCGTTGCTGTCGATCGTGCAGATGCCGGCGGGGGTCCCGGTGGCGACCGTGTCGATCGGGGGAGCCCGGAACGCCGGGTTGCTGGCGGTCCGGATCCTCGCCGCCTCCGACCCCGCCCTGCGTGAGCGGATGGAGGGTTTCCAGGCGGAGCTCGAGGCGATGGTCGAGCGCAAGGACGACGCGCTCCGGCAGCGTCTGCTCGGCTGACGGGCGGGAGGCATCCCGCAGGTGCGTTCCGCGATGCGGAAAGTGGGGTCGCCGATGGGGGAGGAATCCAGTTAGTCGCTGGTAACCTGAGTGGCCGGGTGCACCCCGGATCCACTCGCGAGCCGCCGCCGTCGCGCGACCGGCCCACACCGATGTCCGGACACCGGCGCCCGCCGCGTGACCAGCACTGACGATTCCCCTTTGGAGGCCCGCACATGTCCGGTAACCCTGACTTCGATCTGTACCGTCCGGCGGAGGAGCACGAGGAGCTCCGCGCCGCGATCCGCGCGCTGTCGGAGAAGGAGATCGAGCCCCACGCCGCGGATGTCGACGAGAACGAGCGGTTCCCGCAGGAGGCCCTCGACGCGCTCAACGCGTCGGGCTTCAACGCGGTCCACATCCCCGAGGAGTACGAGGGTCAGGGCGCGGATTCGGTCGCGGCCTGCATCGTGATCGAGGAGGTCGCCCGCGTCGACGCCTCGTCCTCGCTGATCCCGGCGGTCAACAAGCTCGGCACCATGGGCCTGATCCTGGCCGGTGGCGAGGAGCTCAAGCAGAAGGTGCTGCCCGAGATCGCCGCGGGGAAGATGGCCTCCTACGCCCTGTCCGAGCGCGAGGCCGGCTCGGACGCCGCGTCGATGCGCACGCGCGCCAAGGCCGACGGTGACGACTGGATCCTCAACGGCTCCAAGGCGTGGATCACCAACGGCGGCAAGTCCACCTGGTACACGGTCATGGCCGTGACCGACCCAGATAAGGGTGCCGGCGGGATCTCCGCGTTCATGGTCCACGCCGACGACGAGGGTTTCGGCGTGTCCAAGACCGAGAAGAAGCTCGGGATCAAGGGCTCGCCCACCGCGGAGCTGTACTTCGAGAACGTCCGCATCCCGGGCGACCGGATCATCGGCGAGCCGGGCACCGGGTTCAAGACCGCGCTGCAGACGCTGGACCACACCCGTCCGACGATCGGTGCGCAGGCCGTGGGCATCGCGCAGGGCGCGCTCGACGCGGCGATCGCCTACACCAAGGAGCGCCGCCAGTTCGGCAAGGCGATCTCGGATTTCCAGAACACGCAGTTCATGCTGGCCGACATGGCCATGAAGGTGCAGGCCGCGCGTCTGATGGTCTACACCGCCGCCGCCAACGCCGAGCGCGGCTCCGCCCCCGGTGGCGAGAAGCTCGGCTTCATGGCCGCCGCCTCCAAGACCTTCGCCTCGGACGTGGCGATGGAGGTCACCACCAACGCGGTGCAGCTGTTCGGCGGCGCCGGCTACACGCGTGACTTCCCCGTCGAGCGGATGATGCGCGACGCCAAGATCACCCAGATCTACGAGGGCACCAACCAGATCAACCGCATGGTCATGGCCCGCCAGCTCCTGGCCTGACCGGTCGGCTGAACCCCGCCTCGATCTGCCCCTCCGATCGCGATCGACCCCCGGAACCCCGGGGGCGGATCGCAATCGGAGGGGCAGATCGCGTTGCGGCCCGGATCGCGCCTGGTAGGCGGCGGGTGGAGTCGGGGCGGGAGGAGAACGCCCCGCCCCGCCGGCGCCGGAACGCTCCGCCGGCGCTCGGTGTCCGGTGCTCTAGGCGGTGAGCGTGGTGCGCTCGGTGTCCGCGATCCCCGCCACGGCGGGGTCGTCGGCGTCGGCGCCCGTGACGAGCACGGCCGTGCCGCCGGAGGCGAACACCCGCGCGAGGGTGGCCACGACGTCGTCGCGTTCGCGGCCGGCGACCAGCGCGCGACCGGAGAGGGCGCGGTCGGCCAGTTGGTCGAGCGGCAGGCCGTCGAGGGCGAGGTCACCGCCGCCGGAGGGGACGAACGCGTCGGGGTGGATGCGGCACGCCTCGGCGAGGTCGGTGACGCCCGGCGGCACCTCGACGCCCGCGGCGGCCAGGGGGCGGCCCATCGGGTCGGTGGTCATGAGGAGGGTCTCGACGTCGGTGGGGTGGCGGTCGAGGCGGTCGGGGACGGTGACGACGACGACGGCGTCGTCCGCGGACCCTGTGCGGACCTCGGCGCCCGCCCACCAGGTGCCCAGCAGGACACCGGCGGTGAGCCAGTGGGCGGGCAGGTCGCACACGATCACGTCACCGGGCGTCACCCCGAGTTCGTCGCGGAGCAGGCCCGCGATCTTCGCCGCCCAGTTGGCGGTCGAGGTGACCGACAGCTCGACGCGGGACGGGGCGGCCTGGTCGTAGTGGGTGACCATCGGCGCCCCGGGGTCGAGCGCGAGCAGCGGCTGGAGCACGGTGTCTGCGGCGGTGTTCACTCGGGTGGCCTCCTGGCGTCGTGGGGTGGTTCCCCCGGTGCGGCGGGCGGCGCGTCCGCCTCCGGGGTCAGTTCACGCAGGGTACGTCGGAGCCGCCGGCGTCGAAGGTCGGACGCTGCGCGATCGACGGCGGGAGCGGCGCGTACGTGGTGGTGGCGGGGGAGTAGGACTCGGTCGTGGCGGCCTCACCGGTGGGGCCGCTGTAGTCGTCCGCGAGGACCACACGCACGGTGCCGGGCGGGACCGCGGGGTCGACCTGGACCGGCAGGCCACCGAGCGCGTCGGAGACGGCGAACGCGGCGGCGTCGTCGGCAGAGCCCGCCGCCACGTGAGAGGTGTAGGCGGCGGCCGGGTCGGTGAGCAGATCACCGGTGGTGTAGCCCAGCTCGGTGAGCGCACCGGAGACGCGGGCGGCCAGCCCGTCGATCGCGGTGGTGTTGACCACCGACACGGCGACCGTCGAGGGGTCGACGCCGGGCTCGCCGGGGGCGGGCTCGCCGTCGCCGCCCTCGGCGGCGTCCGCGTCATCCTCGGTGCTGGCGAAGCCCGCGACGAACTCCGACACCTGGACGGGGTCGGCGGTGACGATGGACTCGCCCCACTCGGTGTACGAGTCGATGCTGGTGACCGGGATGGTCTCGAAGCGGACGCTGCCGCCGCTGATGTCCTTGAGCTTCATGGCGAAGTCCACGAAGTCCCAGTTCTCGTCGATCACGAACGAGCGTTTGGCGGCGTCGACCAGCGCACCGAGCTTGCCCGGATCGGTGAGGGTGCCGGCCGAGAGGATCTTCTTGACCAGCTGGGACATGAACACCTGCTGGCGGACGATGCGGTCGAGGTCGCCGGCGGGCAGGTCGTGGCGCTGGCGGACGAAGCTCAGGGCGTCCGAGCCGGAGACCGTCTGGACACCCGCGTCGAAGTTCGCGCCCGATAGCGGCTCGTCGACGGGCTCGTTGAGGCAGACGGGGACACCGCCGACCGCGTCGGTGAGCAGTACGAAACCCAGCAGCCCGATCTCCGCGTAGTGGTCGGCCTGGACGCCGGTGAGGTCCGCGACGGCGCCGATGAGCCCGTTCCGGCCAGCGTTGACGGCCGCGCGCTGGTCCTCCTCGGTGATGACGCCCTCGGGGTCCGAGGCCACGACCCGCTCGAGGTGGGCCTCCTTGTTGGCCGCGTACACACCGTTGATCTTGCTGCCGCCGACGGTGCTGGTCTCCACGTACACGTCACGCGGGATGGAGATCGCGGTGGCGGAGCTGCCGTCCTCCGGGATGCGGATGAGCAGGATCGTGTCGGTGTTCTCGCCGTCCTCCTCACCGGTGCGGATGGTGGCGAGCTCCTCCTGGCTGAGGGGGTTGCCCTGGGCGTCGGTCCGGTTGTCGGTGCCGACCAGAAGGATGTCCACCGCGCCGTCGAGGCCGCCGTCGCCCACGTCCAGGCCGCCGGCGGAGGACAGGTCCGAGCTGAGCCCGCTGACGAGCGTCCAGCCGACGCCGGTGACCAGAAGGCAGACCGCGGAGACGAGAGCGGCGAGGACGCGGCCTATACGCGAGGCCATCGGGTGGGCCGGGGTGGCGTGCCGCCTACCCCGCGCCCGGCTGTGGGCGCGACGGGGAGTCACTGGCAGCTCGGCGCTCATCCACCGTCCTTGTCCTCGATTAGGGGCCGCTCGAGGCCGCCGACGATCATCCCACGGTACCGCGCCGCGCGCCGGGCGTCGGAATCGACGGGCCGCGTCGTAGGGTGTTGCGCGTGACGACCCGACTACCCGTCGTGACGGTGACGTACTCGCCGGGCGACCACCTCCACAGCTTCGTCGAGACGCTCCCGGCGGCCACGTCCCGGCCGGTGGCGCTGGTGATGGCGGACAACGGGTCGACAGACGGGGCGCCCGAGGCCGTCGCCGCCCGGTACGACTTCGCCGAGTTCTTCCCGACCGGCGGCAACCTCGGCTACGGCACCGCGATCAACCGGGCCGTGGCCGAGATCGCCGCGCGTCCGGACGAGTTCGACCAGGAGTTCGTCCTGGTGGTCAACCCGGACGTGACGTTCGAACCCGGCTCGGTGGATGCCCTCCTCGAGGCGGCGCGGCGGTGGCCGCGCGCGGCCGCGTTCGGCCCGCGCATCTCCGAGACGGACGGGTCGGTGTACCCGTCGGCCCGCTCGGTGCCGCGGCTCGGGGCCGGTATCGGTCACGCCCTGCTCGGGCAGGTGTGGCGGGGGAACCCGTGGACCGCCCACTACCTCGACGGCGCGGACATGGAGACCGAGCGGACCGCGGGCTGGCTGTCCGGTTCGTGCCTGCTGCTGCGCCGTGAGGCCTTCGACGCGCTCGGCGGGTTCGACGAGCGCTACTTCATGTACCTGGAGGACGTGGACCTGGGCGACCGACTCGGGCGCGCCGGGTGGCAGAACGTCTACGTCCCGGACGCCGTCATCCACCACGACCGGGGCCACGCGGCGAAGGCGGTGCCCGAGTTCACCCTCCGGGCCCACCACCGCAGCGCCTATCTGTTCCAGGCGGACAGGCACCCACGGACCTGGCAGGCCCCGATACGCTGGGCGCTCAGAGCGGGCCTGGAACTGCGGTGCCGTCTCGCGATCCGGTCCGCGCGGCGTGCCACGCGCCCACCCCGCGGCCGCCACGGCTGAGCCCGCGGGGGCCCGGTCCGACCCACGACCGACATCCACCCACCGCCCCGGCGGCTCGCGAGCGCGACCGCGGGGCCCGACGACCCCAGGAGCTTCATCGTGACCTCGACGACCACCGGGAGCGCCGCGACCGGCGACGACCTGATCGCCGACACCGAGGCGGTGGTGCTGGTCGGCGGAAAGGGCACGCGGCTGCGGCCCCTGACGATCTCCGCGCCCAAGCCCATGCTCCCGACCGCGGGGCTGCCGTTCCTCACGCACCTGCTCTCGCGCATCCGCGCGGCCGGCATCCGGCGGGTCGTGCTGGGCACGTCGTTCAAGGCCGAGGTGTTCGAGGAGCACTTCGGCGATGGCTCGGATCTGGACCTCGACATCTCGTACGTGGTGGAGACCGAGCCGCTGGGCACGGGTGGCGGAATCCGCAACGTGCTGCCCGAGCTCACCGCGTCGACCGTCATGGTGTTCAACGGCGACGTGCTCGGCGGGACTGACCTGCGGGAGATCCTGGCCCTGCACCGGGCCAAGGACGCCGACCTCACCATGCACCTGGTGCGCGTGTCCGACCCGCGCGCGTTCGGGTGCGTCACGACCGACGACGACGGCCGCGTGCAGGAGTTCCTGGAGAAGACGCAGGATCCGCCGACCGACCAGATCAACGCGGGCTGCTACGTCTTCCGTCGCGAGCTCATCGAGCAGATCCCGGAGGGGCAGCCCGTCTCGGTCGAGCGGGAGACCTTCCCGCAGCTGCTCGGCGAGGGCAGGCGGGTATACGGGTTCGTCGACTCGGCGTACTGGCGCGACATGGGCACCCCGGAGGACTTCGTGCGCGGCTCGTCGGACCTCGTCCGCGGGATCGCCCCCTCGCCGGCGCTCGACGGCCACGCGGGGGAGGCCCTCGTCCACGAGGGCGCCGGGGTCGGCGCGGGCGCCGTGCTCGTCGGCGGCACGGTCGTGGGACGGGGCGCGGAGATCGGCGCGGGCGCCAGGCTGGACGGCGCCGTCGTCTTCGACGGCGCCCGGATCGAGGCGGGCGCGACGGTCGAGCGGTCGATCGTCGGCTTCGGCGCGAGGATCGGCCACCGGGCGCTCGTCCGTGACGGCGTGATCGGCGACGGCGCCGTGATCGGCGCGCGCTGCGAGCTCCTGCGCGGCGCCCGCGTGTGGCCGGGCGTCGAGATCCCCGACGGCGGGATCCGCTACTCCACGGACATGTAGGCGTCCCCGGCCGGGCGCGGCTCCCGCGGCGGAACCGGCTCGGCCGGGTAGCCCACCGCGACCGCGCCCAACGGCCGCCACGTGGACGGCAGGCCCAGTTCGCGGCGCGTGGTGTCGGCGGCGAAGATCGTCGAGCCCACCCAGCACGAGCCCAGACCACGCGCGGCCAGCGCCACGAGCAGCGACTGCACCGCCGCGCCGCCGGCCACGGTGAACATGGTCTCCTCGCAGGCGGCCCGCCGGGCGTCCGGGTAGTCGTGCGCGCCGGCGTCGTCGTCGACGAACGGCAGGATCAGTTCCGGGCAGGTGCGCAGCAGATCGCCCCGCCCGAGTCGGCGGGCCAGCACCTCGCCGGTGTGCCCGTCGGCGCGCAGGTCGCGCTCCCAGTCCGCGCGCAGGGCGCCGAGCAGCCGCGTCCGAGCCCGGCCCGAGACCCGCACGAACCGGATCGGCGTGCTGTGGTGCGGTGCGGGCGCGGTGAGCGCGTCCGCCACGGCGTCTGCCAGCACCTCGGCGTCGACGGGCTCGTCGGAGAACCGGCGGACCGAGCGGCGGGCGGGAACGGCCTCACGTCGCCCCTGCGCCACGGCCTCGGCGGTCCCCAACCGGAAGAGATCGGACTCCCCGCCCCGGACCAGGTCACGGGCCCGCCGGGGGACGTCCACCTCGTCGTCGTCCCCCTCGTCGTCCAGCAGGAGGTGTCCCACCCCGCGCACCACGGCGACGGGCCGGGCCCCGAGCTTGCCCTTGACGAGGTCGGCGGCGGAGGCGATCTCGTCGGCCACCGCGACGTCGGTGACGAGCAGCTCGTTGCCCTGGCGGTCCACGGCGCCGTCGTACCCCACCGACACCCGCAGTCCGGCGGCGCCGATGGCCATGTCGATCTGGCCGGTGCGCCAGGCCCGCCCCATCGTGTCGGTGACGACGACGGCGACGCGCGCGCCGGTGAGGCGTCGGAGTTCGCGGGCGAGCGCGGCGGCGGAGGCGTCAGGATCCTCGGGGAGCAGCGCGAGCTCGCGGGCCTCGACGTTGGAGCCGTCGACCCCGGCGGCGGCCTGGACGATCCCCAGCCGGTTCTCCGTGATGAGAGTGCGGTTGACGCGCGCGACCACGCGGACCGACTCGGCGTCCACGAGCCGCCGGCGCAGGGCGTCGCGCTCGTCCGGGTCGGTGGGGGCGGGAACGATCCGCCCCTCGGTCTTGGACAGCACCTTGGAGGTCAGCACCACCACGTCGCCGTCGGTCAGGCCGTGCGGGTCGGCGGTGAGCGCGTCGGCGAGGATGCGCGCCAGGTCGTCGCCCGGACGGAACTCGGGCAGGCCGTCCGGCGCCCACATCGTCACGTCGGAGGGCGCGGCGTGCTCGACGCTCCAGCGGCGGATCTCGGGGACGGCGCCGTCGGTCATCGGTCGCCCCGCGCGGGGACCTCGAGCCCGGCCAGCTCGATCGCGGCGGCGAGCATGTCCGCCGTGGCGTCGGGATCGGTCATGAGCAGCGGCGCCTCGCGCACGGCCACGCCGTCGACCGCGCCGGAGCCGTCGGCGGGCGCGTCGCCCGGGGCCACGAGCCAGCCGTCGAGCAGGCCGGTGCCGGAGCGGGCGCCGTAGTGGCGCGCGACCGCGGTGGCGGAGGTCTCGACGCCGATCGCGGTGAGGCACGCGTCGGCCATGCCGCGCAGCACCGCGCCGCCGATCACCGGGCTGACGCCCACGACGGGGGCCGGGGTGGAGCGCAGCGCGGCGCGCATCCCGGGCACCGCGAGGATCGCGCCGACGGAGACCACGGGGTTGGAGGGGGCGACGACGACGAGGTCGGCCGTCTCGACGGCCTCCAGCACCTCGGGTGTCGGGGAGGCGGACTCCGCGCCGATCTGGACGAAGCCGGAGGCGGTCAACTGCGCCCTGTGGCGGACCCACCACTCCTGGAAGTGGATCGCCCGCGAGCCGGTCGCGGACCCGCCCGCCTCACCCGCCCCGGCCCCGCCGTCCGCGGCCGGCGGGTCGGTCACCACGACGTGCGTCTCGCAGCGGTCGTCGGTCACGGGCAGCAGGCGCACGCCAGGGGACCAGCGGGTGCAGAGCGCCTCGGTGACGTCGGTGAGGCGGTAGCCGGCGTTCAGCATCTGGGTACGCACGAGGTGGGTGGCGAGGTCCTTGTCGCCGAGACCGAACCAGTCGGGCTGGACGCCGTACGCGGCGAGCTCGTCGCGGCAGTTCCAGGTCTCGCCGGCGTGGCCCCAGCCGCGCTCGGGATCGATGCCCCCGCCGAGGGTGTACATGCACGTGTCGAGGTCGGGACAGATGCGGACGCCGTGCATCCAGGCGTCGTCGCCCACGTTGACCACCGCGTCGATGCGGTGGGGGGAGTCGGCGCGGGCGGACCCGGAGTCCAGCCCGAGCAGTCGGCGGGCGCCGAGGAGGAAACGGGCGCCACCGACGCCGCCGGCCAGAACACAGATCTTCACGGGGACGAGAGTAGTGACGGGCCCGGGGGCCGGGGGCGCGACCCCGGTGGGCTGCGCAGGCCCGCGCGGCGACGTGTCCCACGCCACATCCGGGGCGGCGTGTCGCCGGTCATAGCCGGAGGGGGAAAATGGTAGGTTCCGTCGATTTCGCTTGACCTACGCGGCTTGCATGTGTGTAATCACAGATGTGTCATTCCCTGGTGGGTGACGGTAAACCACATTACGGACACCGGCCGGGCGCCGGGCCCACGGTGCCCTCACGGTCGAGGCCTCTCGCGATCGCGCCGGTGACGGGCACTCCATCGCGGATCTTTCGCAGACGAACAACGCAACACGAAGGGATGACCGTGGATCGACAGTCACGCACCGTCGCGGGACCCGAGCTGGCCCTGGTCGACCTCGGTGTCCCCGGTCTGCTCGTCGAGGACGAGCAGGAGAGCTGGCAGGACCGGGCTCTGTGCGCGCAGACCGATCCCGAGGCGTTCTTCCCCGAGAAGGGCGGCTCGACCCGCGAGGCCAAGAAGATCTGCACCGGGTGCGAGGTCAAGGCGGAGTGCCTCGAGTACGCGCTGGCCAACGACGAGCGGTTCGGCATCTGGGGCGGGCTGTCCGAGCGCGAGCGGCGACGCATCAAGCGCGACGCCGTCATCTGATCCCCGGGCGCCCGCGATCATCCCCTCCGCGGCCGCGCCGCGCGTCATCCGACCCGCGGCCGCGCCGCGTTCAGTCCTCCTCCGGGCCCGCCTCGACCTCGTCTGGTGAGATCTCCAGGTGCTGCGAGACCAGCTCCACGAGCACGGAGTAGATGAGATCCCGCAGATCGTCGCCCTCCGGCGCGCGCCGGGTGAGCGGCTTCCGGAACAGCACGAGCCGCGCGCGGGTCGGCTGTCCCGACCGGTCCACCCCCGCCGGCACGAGGCGGGCGAGAGGGACGTCGCCGTCGGCCACGACCTCCTCGGGCCACGTCTCCCCGGGTCGCAGGCGCATGCGGGGCACCATGTCCACGGCGAGGTCCAGGTGCTCGAGGCGCGAGTGCCAGTGCTGGTCGATCTCGGCGAACGCCTCGAGGGCGGCGGCGTCGAACTCCGCCGACCGGCTGCGCCAGCGGGGCACCTCGGGCGGCAGGATCGGCCCGCGGGGCCCGTGCACTCGGCGGTCCGCGCGACGGGACGTCACCACGCGGGGACCGCGACGCCCGGGGTCACCGGGGAAGTCGCGGACGGAGATACGGCTGCCCGCGGCGACGTCGGACTGGCCGGCGCCCGGGATCGCGGTCCCGGTGGGCGGCCGTCCGGGTACCGGGGCGGTCGGGGTCATGGCGCGAGGATAACCCCGCCGGCGTCGGCCGGCTCGCACCGGTGTGGGCGGGTCGCGGCCCACCCGTGCGGCGTGCGGGGCTACGCTGGGGCCTCGTGAGTGAGAACCGTCGTTGCTGCCGCCCGGGATGTCCCAACCGTGCGGTCGCCACGCTCACCTACGTCTACGCGGACTCCACGGCCGTCATCGGGCCGCTGCCCGCGGTCCAGGAGCCGCACGCCTGGGACCTCTGCGCCGTGCACGCACTGCGCATCACCGCCCCCCGCGGCTGGGACCTCGTGCGTCATCCGGACCTCGACACCTCGGCCGAGGACTCCGATCTCACGGCCCTCCTGGACGCCGTCACCGGCGGCCCCGTCGGAGGGCGGCGGACCGGCGCGGCACTGGTCGACGCCGAACGCCTGCGCCGACTCGGGGTCTCCGATCCCGAGCCCGCGCTGGACCGCGCGCTGGCCGGCAGCGACCCGCTCCCGGCCCCCGGGCCGTCGACCGGCTCAGGGCGCCCCCACCTGCGGGTGGTCCCCGACGTGTCCGCTGCCCGGGAAGACGGGTCCGACCGGCACTCCGGCGGCGCGGGCGGGTCCGGCCCCGCCGCCCGCTGACCCGCCGCCCGCAGGGTGGTCCGCCGCGTGATCGGCGCGGGTAGTGTCTCGGAAGACATCGACCGACCCCGTCTCACACCCCTGGAGCAGCACGTGGCACGCAGCGCCGAGTCCGTCCGAGCAGTCATCAAAGCCTACGACGTCCGTGGCGTCGTCGGAGAGCAGATCGACACGGACTTCGTCCGCGAGGTCGGTGCGTCCTTCGCTCGGCTCATGCGCTCCGAGGGCGCGGGCACCGTGGTGATCGGGCACGACATGCGCGACTCGTCCCCGGGCCTGTCGGCGGCGTTCGCCGACGGGGTGACCGCGCAGGGCCTCGACGTGGTGATGATCGGCCTGGCCTCCACCGACCAGCTCTACTTCGCCTCCGGCCTGCTGGAGTGCCCCGGCGCCATGTTCACCGCCAGCCACAACCCGGCGAAGTACAACGGCATCAAGCTGTGCCGGGCGGGCGCCAAGCCGGTGGGCCAGGAGTCCGGCCTCCGGACGATCGCCGACGAGGTCATCGCGGGCGTCCCCGCGCACGACGGGGAGACCGGCACCGTCTCCGAGCGCGACGTGCTCGAGGGTTACGGCGAGTACCTGCGCGGGCTGGTCGACCTGACGGGGATCCGCCGCCTCAAGGTCGCGGTGGACGCCGGCAACGGCATGGGCGGTCACACGGTGCCCGCCGTCCTGGGCGGGCTGCCGCTCGAGATCGTGCCCCTGTACTTCGAACTCGACGGGAACTTCCCCAACCACGAGGCCAACCCGCTCGAGCCGGCCAACCTCGTCGACCTGCAGGCCCTCGTCCGGGAGAGCGGAGCTGACATCGGCCTGGCCTTCGACGGCGACGCGGACCGCTGCTTCGTGGTCGACGAGCGCGGAGAGCCGGTGGCCCCGTCGGCCATCACCGCCCTCGTCGCCGAGCGGGAGCTCGCCAAGGAACCGGGCGCATCGATCATCTACAACCTCATCACCTCCAGGGCCGTCCCCGAGCTCGTCGAGGAGAAGGGCGGCGTCGCCGTCCGCACGCGCGTGGGCCACAGCTTCATCAAGGCGCAGATGGCCGACACGGGTGCCGTCTTCGGCGGCGAGCACTCCGCGCACTACTACTTCCGCGACTTCTGGGGCGCCGACTCGGGCATGCTGGCCGCCATGCACGTGCTGGCAGCACTCGGCGGTCAGGACGGCACGCTGTCCGAGCTCATGGGCGAGTACACCCGGTACGCCGCCTCCGGGGAGATCAATTCCACGCTCGACTCGGCGGAGGCGCAGACCGAGCGCATGGAGGCCGTCGTCGCCGCGTTCTCCGACCGCGCCGCGTCGGTCGACCGCCTGGACGGCGTCACCGTCGACCTCGGCGACGGCGCGTGGTTCAACCTTCGCGCCTCCAACACCGAGCCGTTGCTGCGCCTCAACGCCGAGGCGCCGACCAGGGAGGACGTCGACGCCGTGGTCGACGAGGTCCTCGCGATCGTCCGTGCCTGACCTGTCGAACGACACTGGGGCCGGGCGGGTCGACCTCGACGACCCCGAGGCGCTGCGCGCCGCGGACGCGACGGGGGCCCTGCTGCACGCGTCGATGGCCGGGGCGCAGCTCCGCGCCGTGGCCACCGCCGTCGAGGGCGGGGCCCTCGACGGTCTCACCGGCTTCCGGCCCCGCGCCGTGGTGTGGGTGTCCGGCCGGTCCGACCGCGCGCGGCAGGCGGCCGGCGTCGTGGCGGCTCTCGCCGTTGAGGCCGGTGGGCCCGCGGTCCCGCCGCTGGTGCACGCCGGCACCCTGCCCGCCTGGGTGGGAGCGCTCGACGTCGTCCTCGTCTCAGGAGACGACGCCGGCGATCCCGACCTGGCGGCGGCGATCGACGCCGCCGCCGGCCGCGGGGCCGCGGTGATCGTGGACGTGCCTCGCGAGGGGCTGGTCTCCGAGGCGGGCCGGGGGCGCGCCTCCTGGCTCGAGCCGCTGCCGTACCTACCCCCGCACCGCGGCGTACTGCGTCACCTCGCGGCCGGCATGGCGGTCCTCACCGCACTCGGGGCGCGGGGACTGGACGTGGGTGCCGCCGCCGACGCCGTCGACGTCGAGCTCGAGGGGATCGGGCCCGAACTGGCGACCCCGGTCAACCCGGCCAAGCTGCTCGCGACGTCGGTCGCCGGCCGCGACCCGCTCGTGTGGATCCACGCGGACGCGGTCTCCGCGGCCTGTTGCGATCGCGCGGTCGCGGCGTTCTGCGACGCGGGCCGGATCACCGCGGCCTCGTCGGTCGGGGACGCCGTGCGTGCCGGCGCCGAACGTGCGCAGGGGCGCCCGCCGGTGGATCCACTGGCGGACCTTTTCCACGATGAGGAACTTGACGGGCCACGCGAGGACATGCGCGTGCGATACCTCGGTATGGTGTTGAACGCGGACGAGGACATCGTCCGGCTGGCCGCGGGCCCGCTCGCGGACGTCGAGTGGGTCACCGACCGCGGTCGGGACACGGTCGGCGACGCCCCGGCCCCGTTGAGCGGAAAGGTGGCCGCGCACATGGCACGCACGGAGCTGTCCGCCGCCTACCTCCTCGTCGGAGGTCTGTAGGTCCGTGGTCGCCCTAGAACCGGTGGTCCAGGCCTACGCCTGGGGCTCCCGGACCGCCCTCCCCGAACTGTGCGGGACGGCCTCGCCGTCACCGCACCCCGTGGCCGAGCACTGGTTCGGTGCCCACGACTCGGGATCCTCCCTGTGCGCTGACGGACGGGCGCTCGACGCACGGATCGCCGACGACCCCGAGAAGGAACTCGGCGCCCGCGTCCTGGCCGAGCACGGCGGGGGACTGCCGTTCCTCGTGAAGCTGCTCTCGGCCGAGCAGGCGCTGTCCCTACAGGCGCACCCGTCACCGGAGAAGGCGCGCGAGGGCTACGCCGCGGAGGACGCCCGGGGGATCGCCGTCGACGCCGCTGACCGCAACTACCGCGACGCCAATCACAAGCCCGAGATCCTGGTCGCCCTGACCGAGTTCCACGCGTTGGTGGGATTCCGCCCGGTCGAGCGCACGATCTCCCTGCTCGACGCGTTCGACGTGGACTCGCTGCGGCCCTACCGCGACATGCTCGCCGGGCAGCCCGACGCCGAGGGCCTGCGCGCGGTGTTCACCACGTTCGTCACGATGCCCCACATCGTGCTGGCCGACGTCGTGTCCGACCTCGCGGCCCGGGCCGTGTCCTATCTGACCGTGAACGGGGTCGACGCCCCGTGGTCCGCGGTCGCCACGACGGTGGCGGAGCTCGCCGAGCGCTATCCGACGGACCCCGGCGTCCTGGGCGTCCTGCTGCTCAACCGGGTGGTCCTGCAGCCGGGCGAGGCCGTGTACCTGGGACCCGGGCAGCTGCACGCCTATCTGCGCGGCGTCGGGGTGGAGGTCATGGCCAATTCCGACAACGTGTTGCGTGGCGGACTGACCCCCAAGCACGTCGACGTGCCCGAGCTGATGCGGGTGCTCGAGTTCGGCCCGCTGGCCGACCCCACCGTCGACGCGATCCCCGCCGACCGCGGTATCCCCGGTGAGGTCGACTACCCCACGCCCGAACCGGATTTCGCGCTGTCGCGCATCGACCTGCCCGCCGGACGGCTCGTGACCTGGCGACCCGACGGGCCGGAGGTGCTGCTGTGCACCTCGGGCGAGGCGCAGGTCGACGAGGACGGTGCGGGGGAGGTGCTCCGGCCTGGGCGCGCGGTGTGGGTGCCGGCCTCGACGACGCGGGTGTGCCTGCAGGGTCTCGACGGGACGACCGTGTTCCGCACCCGCGTCGGCGACCGGTGACGGGGCCGACGCGCGAAGAGGCGCTGCCGCTAGTGTGGGGCGGAGATCTTTCGAGAGTCAACGAGGAGCTGGTCGAAGAACATGTCCGCTGATCTGCAGGTTCAGTCCGTCAACGGTGTCGAGTTCAAAGTGGCGGATCTGTCGCTGGCGGAGGCGGGGCGCAAGCAGATCCGTCTGGCTGAGCACGAGATGCCCGGCCTGATGGCGTTGCGTGAGGAGTACGCGGCCGAGCAGCCCCTGGCCGGCGCCCGGATCGCGGGGTCGATCCACATGACGGTCCAGACCGCTGTGCTGATCGAGACGCTCACCGCGCTCGGTGCCGAGGTCCGCTGGGCCTCCTGCAACATCTTCTCGACCCAGGACGAGGCCGCCGCCGCCGTGGTGGTGGGGCCCGAGGGCACCCCGGAGGCGCCCCGCGGCGTGCCGGTGTTCGCGTGGAAGGGCGAGACGCTCGAGGAGTACTGGTGGTGCACCGAGCAGATCATGACGTGGCCGGGCACCGAGCCGAACATGATCCTGGACGACGGTGGTGACGCCACGATGCTCGTGATCAAGGGCAAGGAGTTCGAGCAGGCCGGCGCCGTGCCGTCCGACGACGCGTCCTGGTCGGCCGAGGAGAAGGTCTTCCACGCGCTGCTGCGCGAGTCGGTGCCCGCGAACCCGGGTAAGTACACGGCGATCGCCGAGTCTGTGAAGGGCGTGACGGAGGAGACCACCACCGGCGTGCACCGGCTGTACCACTTCCACGCCGAGGGCGTGCTGCCGTTCCCGGCGATGAACGTCAACGACGCGGTCACCAAGAGCAAGTTCGACAACAAGTACGGCACCCGTCACTCGCTGCTGGACGGCATCAACCGCGGCACCGACGCCCTGATCGGCGGCAAGAAGGCCCTGGTGTGCGGTTACGGCGACGTGGGCAAGGGCTGCGCGGAGGCACTGGCCGGTCAGGGTGCGCGTGTGCAGGTCACCGAGATCGACCCGATCAACGCGCTGCAGGCGATGATGGACGGGTTCGACGTGGTCACCGTGGACCAGGCGATCGCGGATGCCGACATCGTCATCACCGCCACGGGCAACAAGGACATCATCACCTTCGAGCACATGAAGCGGATGAAGAACAAGGCCATCCTGGGCAACATCGGCCACTTCGACAACGAGATCGACATGGCCGGGCTCGAGTCCGCGGAGGGCGTCACCCGCATCAACATCAAGCCGCAGGTCGACGAGTTCGTCTTCGACGACGACGGCCGCTCGATCATCGTGCTCTCGGAGGGACGCCTGCTCAACCTGGGCAACGCCACCGGGCACCCGTCGTTCGTGATGTCCAACAGCTTCTCCGACCAGGTGATCGCGCAGATCGAGCTGTTCACCAAGGCCGACCAGTACCCGATCGGGGTGCACCTGCTGCCCAAGATCCTCGACGAGAAGGTCGCCCGCCTGCACGTCGAGGCTCTCGGCGGCACCCTGACCCGGCTGGCCAAGGACCAGGCCGAGTACATCGGCGTGGACGTCGAGGGTCCCTTCAAACCCGACCACTACCGCTACTGAGCTCACCGACGATGAGTGCACGGCCGATGAGTGCACGGCCGATGAGTGCACGGCCGATGGGTGCGCGGCCGGGAGGCGCACGGCTCGTGGTCGTCGAGGGGCTCGACGGAGCGGGCAAGAACACGTTGACGACCCGCCTCGTCGCCGAGCTCGGCGCCCGCGGGCTCTCGGTCGGCCGGCTGGCGTTCCCGCGCTACGGCACCCTCCACGCCGACCTGGCCGCCGACGCCCTGCACGGCGGTCAGGCCGGGGCGGCGGACTCGCCCCACGCGATGGCGCTGCTGTTCGCTCTGGACCGACACGCCGCGCTCGACGCGCTCACCGGACTCGCCGTCGCCCACGACGTTGTGCTGCTCGACCGGTACGTGGCCTCCAACGCCGCGTACACCGCCGCCCGGCTCGGTCCGGACCGCGAGGCCGAAGTCGTCGAGTGGATCGGCGCGCTCGAGTTCGACCGGCTCGGGCTGCCGGCCCCGCATCTGCAGCTGCTGCTCGACACCCCCGTCGAGGTGGCCGCCGAGCGGGCCGGTTCCCGCGAGGTCGCCTACCCGGGCCGTGCCCGCGACCGCTACGAACGCGACGCGGACCTCCAGGCGGCGACCGGGGAGGTCTACCGCCGACTCGCGGCGGCCGCGTGGCGGTCGCCCTGGCGCGTCCTCGGGGCCGATCCCGCGGTGCCGGAGTTGGCCGACCTCGTCGTCGACCCCACCCCGGAGCCCGCGCCGCACCCGCGATCGCGCGGGGTGGCCGGGTAGTGTCTGAAGCGGCAGGAAGACGACCCACGGTACGTACCGGCGGTCGTGCGCCTGACGATGCCGACCCGACACG
Source organism: Dietzia cinnamea NBRC 102147 (assembly GCF_001571065.1). Taxonomy (GTDB): domain Bacteria; phylum Actinomycetota; class Actinomycetes; order Mycobacteriales; family Mycobacteriaceae; genus Dietzia; species Dietzia cinnamea. The sequence continues at coordinate 49,065 of NZ_BCSW01000006.1, read as the reverse complement.
CCGACACAAGTGGTGACCATGACCCCCAAGATCCTCGTCGTCGACGACGACGCCGCGCTGGCAGAGATGCTCACCATCGTCCTGCGGGGTGAGGGGTTCGAGACCGAGATCGTCGGCGACGGTGTCCAGGCCATCGAGACCTTCCGGGCCGTCCAGCCCGACCTGGTCCTGCTGGATCTCATGCTGCCCGGGAAGAGCGGGATCGACGTGTGCCGGGAGATCCGCGCCGAGTCCCGGGTGCCGATCGTCATGCTCACCGCCAAGACCGACACCGTCGACGTGGTCCTGGGTCTGGAGTCCGGTGCGGACGACTACATCATGAAGCCGTTCAAGCCCAAGGAGCTCGTCGCCCGCATCCGCGCGCGCCTGCGCCGGGGCGAGGACGAGCCGAGCGAGGTCCTGCACATCGGGGACGTCACCATCGACGTGCCCGCGCACACCGTCACCCGTGACGGCACGCCGATCCCGCTGACCCCGCTCGAGTTCGACCTCCTCGTGGAACTGGCCCGCAAGCCCCGTCAGGTGTTCACCCGTGAGGTCCTGCTGGAGCACGTGTGGGGCTACCGTCACTCCGCCGACACCCGTCTGGTCAACGTCCACGTCCAGCGCCTGCGCGCGAAGATCGAGAAGGACCCGGAGAACCCCGAGGTCGTCCTCACCGTCCGCGGCGTCGGCTACAAGGCGGGCCCGGTCTCGTGACGACCGCTCGTCCCGACGACGCGGCGGCGTCCACCGGGGACGAGCGCGACACCCGGGACGCCGGCGACGCGAACCCGACCCTGCGCGAACGACTGTCCTCACTGGACCCCGCCGCGCTGGGCGTGCGGATCGCGCGCATGTGGCGACGCTCCCTGCAGCTGCGGGTCGTCACCTCGACCCTCGCGTTGTCGATGGGCGTGATCCTCACGATCGCGTTCATGCTGCAGAGCCAGATGGCCGCCCAGCTGCTGTCGACCAAACTCGACGCCGCCATTGAGCAGGCCGGCCGGCTCCGCCTCACGGTCGAGGCGCAGATCGCCGCGACCGACGAGGGCACCAGCGAGCAGTCGCGGCTCGACCAGGCGCGCAGCGCCATCAGCGACCGCGGCGTCGCGTCCGGTGGAGACTCCGTCCACGCCGGGACGTTCGACCCCATCCTCGTCGTCCCCGACCAGACGGGCCGCGGTCAGGTGGTCAGTCCCGCCGAGGCGGAGGTGCCGCCCGAACTGCAGTCCCTCGTCCAGCGGGGGCGCATCGCCTACCAGTACGTCACCGTCGACTTCCGCGGCGAGCAGGCCAAGGCGCTCATGCTGGGCACCCCGACCGACTCGTCCATCCCCGGGCTCGAGCTCTACCTCGTGTACCCGCTCATCGCCGAGGAACAGACCCTCGGCATCATGCGGGGGATCGTCGCCACCGCCGGCCTGGCGATCATCGTGCTGTCCGCGGCGATCGCGTGGATCGTCGCGCGGCAGGTGGTGCTGCCCGTCCGGCAGGCGGCCTCGATCGCCCAGCGCTTCGCCAACGGCCACCTCAAGGAACGCATGGTCATCCGCGGCGAGGACGACGTGGCCCGGCTGGCGATGGCCTTCAACGACATGGCCCAGAGCCTGTCCGACCAGATCACCCAGCTCGAGGAGTTCGGCGACCTGCAGAAGCGGTTCACCTCCGACGTCTCGCACGAACTGCGCACCCCGCTCACCACCGTCCGGATGGCCGCCGACATCATCTCGGACTCGGCCGAGGACCTCGACGCCCCCACCAAGCGCGCCGTGGAGCTGCTCGAGTCCGAACTCGACCGCTTCGAGAGCCTGCTCACCGACCTGCTCGAGGTCTCGCGCCACGACGCCGGCATGGCCGAGCTGTCGACGGCCGAGCTGGATGTGCGCAACGCCGTCAGGGACGCGGTCGGCACCGTCGCCCACATCGCCGAGGCCGCGGGCGTCGAGGTCGAGATCGACATGCCCGACGAGCCGGTCATGGCCGAGGTCGACTCCAGGCGCGTCGAGCGGATCCTGCGCAACCTCGTGGCCAACGCGCTGGACCACTGCGAGTCCAAGCCCGTGCGCGTCACCCTCCGCGGCTCCGACACCGCCCTCGCGGTCTCCGTCCGCGACCACGGCGTCGGGCTCAAACCCGGCGAGGAGACACGCGTGTTCAACCGGTTCTGGCGCGCCGACCCCTCCCGGGTGCGCCGCTCCGGCGGCACCGGCCTCGGACTGGCGATCGCCCTCGAGGATGCCAAGCTGCACGGCGGCCGGCTGGACTGCTGGGGCAGCCCCGGCGAGGGATCATGTTTCCGGCTCACCATCCCGCGCCGGCGCGGCAGCACGCTCACCTCGAGCCCGCTGCCGCTGACGCCCGAGGACGAGGCGCGGCTCGTGTCCACCGGCTCACCGACCCCGCTCGAGCGGGGCCCCGGAACGGCGGAGGACACACCATGACCCGACCCCGGCTCCTGACGGTCGCCGTGACACTGGCCTGCGCCACCGGACTGACGGCCACCGGCTGCGCCACGCTGCCCTCGTCGTCGTCGCCCCAGGTCATCGGCACGTTCGCGCCGGAGGGCGACGACCTGGCGATCCCCACCCCCGTGCCCGACCAGGAACCGGACCTCCTGGTCCGGGATTTCCTCAAGGCGGCGGCCATCGCCGACCAGCGGCACGCCGCCGCGCGCCAGTTCCTCACCCCGGAGGCCGCGGAGACCTGGGACGACCTGGCCGAGACCATCATCGTGCTGCGCGCCGACCTCAGTGCGGAGGGCGGCCGCTCGGCCGACCGCGCCGAGTACACGCTCCGCGCGGAGAAGGTCGGCTCACTCGACCCCGGCGGCATCTTCCGCGAGGACGTCGGCCAGCTCGAGGTCACCATCGGGCTCACCCGCACCGACGGACAGTGGCGGATCGACGAACTGCCGCCGGGAGTCGTGATCGAGAAGGCCGAGTTCTTCTCCACCTACGCCCAGCGCGAGCTGTTCTTCCTCTCCGGCTCCGGCGAAGCCCTCGTCCCGGACCCCCGGTGGACGGCCGCCGACCGCACCGACCTCGAGTACTCCCTCGTCAACCTCCTCGCCACCGGCCCGCGCGCCGGTCTCACCGACTCCGTCCTGTCCAGAGTCCCCGCCTCCGTCTCCGTCCGCCCCGGCGAGGAAGACGGCGCAGACGTCCCCGGCACCACCATCGACTTCGCCGGGCTGCCGGTGCTGAGCAGTCAGGCCACCACCCAGTTCGCCGCTCAGGTCGTGTGGACCCTCGCGCGCGCCGACGTCCCCGGGCCCTACCGCCTCGAACGCGACGGCGCGCCCCTCGACGAGCGGTACGCGAACGGGTGGACCACCGAGGACGTCCGCGACTTCGACCCCTACCCGCCGGCCGAGCCCATGCGCTACGCCCTCACCGCAGCCGACGGGCTGGTCCGACTCGAGCCGGGCGGCGCCCGCCCGGCCGGCGGACCGTGGTCCGAGGTCCGCGGGGGCAGCAGCGCCGCGGTGTCCTACGACGGGCGCGTCCTCGCGATGGTGGTCGGCGACGAGGCGGCGGGGACCAGCCGGCTCCTCGTGGGACCGATCGACGGCGAGCCCACCGAGGTCCTCACCGCGCGGAGCGTCGCCGGACCCACGTTCCACCCGGTCGACGGCCGGGCGTGGGTGATGGTCGACGACACGCGCCTCGTCCGCATCGGGATGGGGCGCGGCGGCCCCGACGTCCGGGAGATGGAAGCCGGCCCGATCCGGTCCCTCGGCGGCCGGGTCACCGCCCTGCGCATCGACCAGTCCGGCACCCAGATGGCCGTGGTCGCCGACGGCAAGGTGTTCATCGGCTCACTGTCCGCCGAGACGGGGCAGCCGCTCGCCGGCACCTTCCGGCAGGTCGGCCGCGCACTCGGGGAGACCGCCACGTCCGTGGCGTGGCGTGACCGCTCGACGATCGTCGTGGCGCGCGACACCACCGAGGCGCCCGTCGCGACCGTCTCCGTCGACGGGGCCATCGCGGAGCCGCTGTCCCAGCGCAACATCTCCGGACCGGTGACCGCCGTGGCCGCGGCCGGACGCGAGATCTACGTGGTGGACCGGCGCTCCCTGCTGCGCCTCGACACCGGCGCCCAGACCGGGGACAGGTACTGGCGGGAGATCCCCGGACTGGCCGCGATCCGCGCCGACCCGGTGGTCGCGGGCTGACCCGGTGACCGCCGGGGACGAGGGCGCGCCGCCCTCCGGACGCGCCACGCCTCGCCGGCGCGGCACCGACACCTGGGCCGCCGCCCTGGCCGACCTGTTCGTGCCGCTCGAGTGCGCCGGCTGCGGACGCGCCCGCCACCGGTGGTGCCCGGGGTGCGCCGCGACCCTGGCCGGACCACCGCTCGTCGTACGGACCCGCGCCGACCTCCGCGTCCCCGCCTGGGCGCTGGCCCGGCACGCCGGCCCGCCCGCACGCGCCGTGTCCGCCTACAAAGACCGCGGCAGATCCGACCTCGCGCGCCCGTTCGGCACCGCCCTCGCCGCGGCGATCGACCGCCTGCGCGAGGCGGGGGAGATCGCCGAGGCGGGGGAGCGTCCCACCGTCCTCGTGCCGGCCCCGGCGTCGGCGCGGGCCCGCCGACGGCGCGGGTTCGACCACGTCCGTGACATCGTGGACGTCCTGGCCGCCGACCTCGCCGGCTCGCTACCGACCGGCCCGGTGGTCGTGGCGCCGCTGCTCGAGGTCCGCGGACGAGTGCGTGACGCCTCCGGCCTCGGTGCGCGGGCCCGCGCCGACAACCTCTCCGGGCGCATCCGCCGACGCCCCGCCGGGACGGTGCTGCGCGCCTCCCCCGGGGCGCCGGACACGGTGGCCGCCCTGCTGGCGACCCCGGCCACGGTCCTGTTCGTCGACGACGTGGTGACCACCGGCGCCACGGCCGCCGAGTGCGTGGCGGTCCTCGCGGCGGGAGGCCTGCCGGTGACCGCTGTCCTGGCCGTCACCGCCGCCTGAGCGAGCGCCGTCGCGTGCGGACCGAGGTGAGCTTCGCCGTCTCGGGTGCGGCGTCAGCGGGAGCGGGTAGAGTGGGCTTCGGACGGGTTCACCAGCACATTCGCCGCCTGTCGGCTCCGGTGGGCCGTGTCCGCAGAGTGTCCACTCAGCCATGTGGGTGGACCCTTCGGCCGGGATTCCGGGCGGTTACCGGACCGGTCGCAGCGGTCCGCCGCAGGCCCGATGAGGAGGAGCTTCGATGGCGAAGACCCCCGCAGTCCTGCTCGACCCCGCCACCTTCGACGGTCCCGAGACCGACGATCCCGGCACCCCCGAGGCCCAGGTCACCATCCGCGGCCGGAACGTCGAGGTCCCCGACCATTTCGCGAGCCGGATCAACACCAAGCTGGCGAAGGTCGAGAAGATGGCGCCGTTGATCCAGCGGTTCGACGTGATCCTGTTGCACGAGAACAACCCGAGGCTGGCCAAGGTGAGCCAGCGCGTGGAGATCACCGTCAAGGGCAAGCCGGGAGTGGCCCGGGCCGAGGCGGCCGAGGACACCTTCTACGCGGCTCTCGAGTCGGCCGTGGCCAAGCTCGAGCGGCAGATGCGCAAGGCCCGCACCCGTCGCAAGATCAGCCACTCCGGGCACCGGCGGCCGCAGTCGGTCGCCGAGGCGACCGCCGAGCTGGCCGCCGACGCCGCCCCGGTCGACGCGCTGGACCAGCAGCTCGACGGCGTGGAATACGACGACGGGGTCGACGCCTCGATGCCCGGGCAGATCGTGCGTCGCAAGGAGCACGACGGCACGCCGATGTCGGTCGACGAGGCGCTCGAGAAGATGGAACTCGTGGGTCACGACTTCTACCTGTTCCGCGACGCGGAGACCGGACGCGCCACCGTCGTCTACCGCCGGCACGCGTTCGACTACGGGCTCATCACCCTGAGCGACGAGGGCTGACGGCCTCCACCCGCACCCGCCGAGGGCGGTCCGGTCCCACTCGACCGGACCGCCCTCGGCGTGTCAGGACGGCCCGAAGCACCTAGGATGAACCCGGGCCCGCGTGCCACCACGCAGGTCGCAGATACCACGACCACTTCCCCGACCACGAGGACGTTCGAGACTGTGTCCATTCTTTCCAAGCTGCTGCGGGCCGGCGAGGGGCGAAAGCTCAAGAAGTACACCGCTCTCGCCGACTACGTGGACTCGCTCTCCGCCGACACGGAGAAGTTGACCGACGACGAGCTCCGGGCGAAGACCGGGGAGTTCAAACGTCGGGTGGCCGAGGGGGAGACGCTGGACGACCTGCTGCCCGAGGCGTTCGCCGTGGCGCGCGAGGCCGCGTACCGCGTCCTCGGGCAGAAGCCGTACAAGGTGCAGATCATCGGCGCCATCGTGCTGCACACCGGGTCCGTCGCCGAGATGAAGACCGGCGAGGGCAAGACCCTGACCTGTGTGCTGCCCGCTTACCTCAACGCCCTGTCCGACAAGGGTGTGCACGTGGTGACGGTCAACGACTACCTCGCGAAGCGCGACGCCGAGTGGATGGGCCGCGTCCACCGCTTCCTGGGCCTGTCCGTGGGCGCCATCCTCAGCGGCATGACGCCCGACCAGCGGCGCGAGGCCTACCACGCCGACATCACCTACGGCACGAACAACGAGTTCGGGTTCGACTACCTGCGCGACAACATGGCGCACGACACCGCCCAGCTCGTCCAGCGCGGCCACAACTACGCGATCGTCGACGAGGTCGACTCCATCCTCATCGACGAGGCGCGGACCCCGCTCATCATCTCCGGTCCCGCCGACGGTTCCAGCAAGTGGTACGCCGAGTTCGCGCGCATCGCCCCGCTGTTGGAGGAGGGCACCCACTACGAGGTGGACCGCAAGAAGCGGACCATCGGCGTCACCGAGCAGGGCGTGGAATTCGTCGAGGACCAGCTGGGCATCGACAACCTCTACGAGGCCGCCAACTCGCCGCTGGTGAGTTACCTGAACAACTCCATCAAGGCCAAGGAGCTGTTCACCAAGGACAAGGACTACATCGTCCGCGACGGCGACGTCATCATCGTCGACGAGTTCACCGGGCGCGTCCTCGACGGTCGCCGCTACAACGAGGGCATGCACCAGGCCATCGAGGCCAAGGAGCGCGTGGAGATCAAGGCCGAGAACCAGACCCTGGCCACCATCACGCTCCAGAACTACTTCCGGCTCTACGAGAAGCTGGCCGGCATGACCGGCACCGCCGAGACGGAGGCGGCCGAGCTGTACCAGATCTACAAGCTTGAGGTCATGCCCATTCCGACCAACCGCCCCATGGCCCGCGCGGACCAGCCCGACCTCATCTACAAGACCGAGGAGGCCAAGTTCGCCGCAGTGGTCGAGGACATCGCCGAGCGGGTCGAGAAGAAGCAGCCGGTGCTCGTGGGCACCGCCTCCGTCGAGCGCAGTGAACACCTGTCCCGGCTGCTCACCCGCAAGGGCATCAAGCACCACGTGCTCAACGCGAAGTTCCACGCCCAGGAGGCCCAGATCATCGCCCAGGCCGGCCGGCCCGGCGCGGTCACGGTCGCCACCAACATGGCCGGCCGCGGTACCGACATCGTGCTGGGCGGTAACCCCGACATCATCGCAGACCTCAACCTCCGCGAGCGCGGTCTCGACCCGGTGACCACCCCGGAGGAGTACGAGGCCGCGTGGGACGCCGAGATCGAGCGGATGCGCAAGCTCACCAAGGAGGAGGGCGAGCGGGTCCGCGAGGCCGGTGGCCTCTACGTCCTGGGCACCGAGCGGCACGACTCGCGCCGCATCGACAACCAGCTGCGCGGTCGTTCCGGCCGCCAGGGCGACCCGGGGGAGTCCCGCTTCTACCTGTCGCTGGGTGACGAGCTCATGAGGCGCTTCAACGGCGCGGCCGTCGAGGCGATCATGAACAGGCTGAGCCTGCCCGACGACGTGCCCATCGAGGCCGGCATGGTCTCGCGCGCCGTGAAGAACGCTCAGACGCAGGTCGAGTCGCAGAACTTCGAGATCCGCAAGGACGTGCTCAAGTACGACGAGGTGATGAACCAGCAGCGCACGGTCATCTACCGTGAGCGCAAGCGCATCCTCGAGGGCGAGGACATCACCGACCAGGTCGAGTCGATGATCTACCAGGTGGTCAGCGCCTACGTCGACGGCGCCACCGCCGAGGGGTACGTCGAGGACTGGGACCTGGAGAAGCTGTGGGACGCGCTGCGGCAGCTGTACCCCGTGTCGATCACCGCGCAGGAGATCATCGACGGGGACGAGTACGGCTCTCCCGGCGATCTGTCCGCCAAGAACCTCAAGGACGCCGTCCTCGACGACGTCTTCGCCCGGTACGACGAGCGCGAGGCCGAGATCGAGGGGATCGGCGGCGAGGGCGCGATGCGCCAGCTCGAGCGGTCGGTCATGTTGCAGGTCCTCGACCGCAAGTGGCGCGAGCACCTCTACGAGATGGACTACCTCAAGGAGGGCATCGGTCTGCGGGCGATGGCCCAGCGCGACCCGTTGGTCGAGTACCAGCGCGAGGGCTACGACATGTTCTCGGCGATGATGGACGGCGTGCGCGAGGAGACCGTGGCGTTCCTGTTCAACGTCAAGGTCCAGGCGGGCCGGCAGCAGGCGGCGATGGCCGGCCCGTCGGCCGCGCAGGCCGCGGCGCTGGCGGGTGGCAATCCCATCCTCCAGGCGGCCGGCACCGGCCGGGACGTGAGCGAGGAGCAGATGCAGTTCTCCGGCCCGTCGGAGAGCGGCGACGCCCAGATGGTCGACGAGGGCGCCAGCGCCAACCGGGCCGAGCGCCGCTCGCAGGAGCGTCAGCAGCGGGCCGAGCGCCGGGAGCGGGCCGCCCGGACCGCCTCGCGCGGTCGCCGGGACTGATCGGTCCCGCCCGGCCACCGCGCCGGGGCGCTCACACCAACCGCAGGGCCGTGCAGCCGGCCCCCGTGGGTGTCACCCGGATGCGGGCCGCGACGGCGAACAGCCGCGGTCCGCGCGCGTACGTGGCGCAGACCTCGTAGTCCCGGGACCCGGGGTCCCCGTCCGGCCCCGCGTCCGTCGCCACGGCGCCGGCGGCATGGATGTGGAGGCGGTGGAGTCTGGCGGGCCCCAGGTGCTGTCCGGGTACACCGGTGCGCGCGAGGGAACGCAGCATCTCCATGAGATGCGGCGGGAACGCCCCACGGGTGTTCTGCGGCGCGCGCCGACGATCCACGACCTCCAGCGCCATGACGACGAGCGCGTGGGCGGCCCGTCGTGCAGGCACGGGTACCTCCTCGTCCGGGGCGGGCGCGGTTCCCGGGGTGCGTTGGACGACGCGCTCGCGCTCACGTCCCCGCGAACCCGGTTCGGGTTCCGTCGGCGGCAGGGGTCGGATCCGGCCGTCCGCCGTGTGCGTCTCCGCGGCGCCTCCGGCGGCGATCACGGCGGCCGGCGGCGGCCGGCCGGACGTCGGTGCGGATACGGGTGTCGGTGTCATCTGGCTGGGCTCCTCTCGCGCTCGACCCTCGGTGGTCTCGCGTCCTCTACCCTCTTGACGCCGCGGATCGCGGCCGTGGTTCCACCTCGCCTACTGCACACCGGACGGGTGTTGCCTAGGCTGTCCCCATGCGTGGACTGATAGTCGACTACTTCGGCGTGCTGGACGGCACGGACGAGGACCGTGAGAACTGGCGGTCGATCCTGACCGGTGCGAGGGCCAACGATGTGCGCCTCGCCGTGCTGAGCAACGAACCCGAGGGGTCGGGCGCCGACCGCGTCCGCGAGGACGCCCGTGAGTACGGGATCGACCACGTGGTGCTCAGCGGCGCGATCGGCGTCGAGAAGCCCGAGCCGGAGGCCTTCCTCGAGGCCGCCCGCCGCCTCGAGCTCGAGCCGAGGGAGTGCGTGATGGTCGACGACGCGATCGAGAACATCCTCGGCGCGGTGCAGACCGGCATGATCGGCGTGTTCTACCAGGTGTTCGATCGGGCGGCCGTGGAGATCCGCGGTCTGCTCGGGTTGGACGAGGCGGTCTGACGCCGTGGCGACCAGGCTGGCCACCGCGGACGCGGACCTGCTCCTCGGGGACGCCGCGCGTTCCCGGAGCCGGCACTCGTGTTCGTTGGCCCTGGTCGCCCGCGACGAGCCGTGGGACATCGACCGTGTCATGGAATTCGTCGACACGCGGCTGGCCGACGCGCCCCGCTACCGGCAGCGGATCCGCCAGGTCCCGTTCGGCCTGGCCAGGGCGGTCTGGGTCGACGACCCCGACTTCGACCTGAGCTTCCACGTCCGCCGGTCGGCGCTGCCGGCGCCGGGCGGGATGCGGCAGCTGGCCGACCTGGTGGCCAGATTGGTCGACAGGCCCCTCGAGGCGGATCGTCCGCTGTGGGAACTGTACCTCATCGAGGGCCTGCCCGACGGCCGGTTGGCGATCCTCACCAAGACCCACCACGTCCTGCTGGGCGGGCCCAACGCCGTCGATCTGGCGCAGGTGCTCATGACCGACGAGCGCGTCTCCGCGGATGTCGACGAGGTCGCCACCTGGACGCCCGTGCCGTCACCCGGAGACGGGGTGCTGGTGCTGGACGCGCTCATGACCATCGCGACCGACCCCCTGGAGTTGGTCCGGCGTTCGGGACGCCTGGCGAACGCGCTGGAGCGCGCGACTCGTGGTCTCGTGGGGGCTGCCACGCTCTCCGTGTTGCGTCCCGGCGGGGGTCTGTCGGAGATGTTCCGCACCGCGCGCCCCCGGGGCAGCAGGGTCGGGCTCGCGTCGTTCCCGTTGTCCGAGGCGAGGGAGATCGCCCGGGCGCACTCCTGCAAGGTCAACGACGTGGTGCTCGCTGTCCTGTGCGGGGCGCTGCGGTCGTGGATCTTGTCCTGCGGTCATCCACTGTCGACATCGGACAGCCTGCGCGCGATCGTCCCGATGGCCGTGACCGCCGAGGCCGACGGCGCCGAGGCGCCGGGTGACGTCACGTCCGCGGAGATCGCCTCGGCGCTCATCGGTATGCCGGTGGGGGAGCCGAATCCCCGGATGCGGTTGGCGCAGATCGCCCGCGAGGCCGCGACCCAGCGGTACCCGCGGGAGGCGGTCGGCGCCAAGTCCCTGGCCCGGCTCTCCGGGTTCGCCCCGCCCACCTTGCACGCGCTGGCGTCCCGGGCGGCGATCATGTTGCCGTCGGAGAGCTACGACCTGGTGGTGACCAACGCCCCCGGTCCGCAGCACAAGGTGTTCTGGGGCGACGGCGAGCTGGTCGAGGTCTACCCCGTCCCGGCGCTTCTCGAGGGCCAGGCGCTGGCCGTGTCCATGAGCAGTTACTCCGGCACCGTGTACTGCGGCTTCACCTCCGACCGCCAGGCCGTCCCGGACGTCGAGGAGATCGGCGAGCTGATCGCGTCGGCCCTGGACGAGCTCGCCGGTTCCGCTGGCTGACCGGAACCGGCCGATCCACCGGCGCCCCCCCCCAGTAACCGTCACCCGCCCCAGGAAGGCCCACCGATGCGACTGTTCATCCCCGCCACGCTGACGATGCTCGAGACCCTGCTGGATGCGGGCGAGATGCCCGTGCGGAGCGGGACCGCGTTCGCGGCGACCCCCGCCCTGATCGAGTCGTACGCGGAGGGCGACATGGAGGAGATCGAGCACGTGGCGTTCCTCGAGGCCGCCCGCGCCTCCCTCCGCCTGCTCGGCGGCGAGCTCGACTCGGGGACGGCGCACGAGGCCCACCCGTACCGGCGTGTCGTGGTGAGCGCGGACGTGCCGGATGAGCAGGTCACGCCGCGCCCGGATCTCGACACCGCCGTCGTGCGCCTGACCGGTGGGACGGTCGCGATGGCCGACATCGCGGCCGTGCACGTGGACCTCGCGGGAGCGGTCGACCTGGTGCGAGACGCCGTCGAGGCGGTCGATCGGGCCGATCTCGGGGACGAGGACGCGGAGCTCACCGTGGGGGACGCCCTCGACGTGGATCTGGCGTGGTACGACGCCGTGGAACTGCCGTTCCTGCTCACCCTGCTCTGAGGGCGACGGTATGGGCGTCGACGGCTTACCTACGCTACCGTAGGTTCATCTTCTGGCAGCGTCGGTCCGATCCCCGGGCCGCGGGTGGCCGGACGCGAGGAGGCACCAATGTCCGAGTCGAAGAGCGGGCTCAGTCGCATCATGCGGGCGGCGGCCGCGCGGGTCCCCGAGCCCCGGGGCGCGCGTCGGTTCCTCAACCGTCTGACGCACCCACTGCGCATGGACGACTACTCGTCGCTCATCTACCCACTGTGGTCCGCGCGGGAGCTGCGCGGCGAGATCGTCTCCGTGCGTCGCGAGGCCGACGACGCGGTGACGCTCGTCATCAAGCCGGGGTGGGGCGCCACCCCGGAGTACCGCCCGGGCCAGTATCTGGGGATCGGTGTGCTGCTCAACGGCCGTTGGACGTGGCGGTCGTACTCGCTGACCTCGGCGCCCACGAGCGGTCGTGGCGAGTACTCGGTGACCGTCAAGGCGATGCCGGAGGGCCTGCTGAGCAATCACATCGTCGGCACCGTCGAGCCGGGCACCATCGTCCGGTTGCAGGCCCCGGCCGGTGACTTCCACCTGCCCTCCCCGACTCCGGACAAGCTGATGTTCGTCACCGCCGGGTCGGGCATCACGCCCGTGATGGGCATGCTGCGGTCGCTGGACCGGCGCTCGGCCGACGAGCGGTTCCCCGACGTGGTCCACGTCCACTCCATCCGCGACCGTGAGGACGCGCTGTTCCACGACGAGCTGCTCGCGTTGGAGCGCACCCAGCCCGGGTACACCCTCCACCTGCGGGTGACCAGCGAGGAGGGCCGTATCAACGCCGAGCAGATGGCGGCGCTGGTGCCGGACTGGTCCGAGCGGCCCACGTGGGCCTGCGGTCCGTCGGCGATGCTCGACGAACTGACCGAGCACTTCGAGGCCTCGGGGCGCGACGACCTGCACGTCGAGAGGTTCACCGTGGACCGCAACGCGGGCGCCTCGGGCGGGACGGTCAAGTACGGCTCCACCGGCAAGACCGTCGAACTCGACGGGGCCACGACGATCCTCGAGGGCGGGGAGAGCGTCGGCGTGCAGATGCCGTTCGGGTGTCGCATGGGCATCTGCCAGACCTGCGTCGTGGGCCTGGACGAGGGGCACGTGCGGGACCTGCGCAACGGCACCGATCACGGCCCGGGCGAGCGGATCCAGACGTGCGTGTCGGTCGCGCTGGGGGACGTCGAGCTCAAGCTCTGACGCCGCCCGGCGCCCGCCGCGGGCCCGCGCCGCCCGGCGCCCGCGTGCCCGTGGCGGCGCGTCAGTCCTGGTCCAGTCCCAGCGCCCAGGGGTCGTTGGACTGCAGCGCCCCGAGCAGCTCGCGCACGGCCATCGCCCGTCGGTGCACGGCCGGATCGTCGATGGCGTCGAACGCGCACTCGGGGTCGGCCGGCGGTCCCTGGTGGGTGCACCCGCGTGGGCAGTCCGCCGCGATCTCGTCGAGGTCGGAGAACGCGGCCACCACGTCGTCGGGCGAGACATGTGCCAGTCCGAAACTGCGGATGCCGGGCGTGTCCACCACCCAGCCGCCGGCGGCCAGTTCGAGCGCGACCGACTGGGTGGACGTGTGCCGGCCCTTCCCGACGCCGGAGACCACGCCCGTCGCTCTGTCCGCGTCGGGGACCAGGCGGTTGACCAACGTCGATTTGCCGACCCCGGAGTGCCCGATCATCGCGGAGATCCGGCCGTCGATCACGGCGTGGAGATCGTCCAGCTCGTCGTCGACCCCCACCCGCAGGACCGGCACGTCGAGGGCGGCGAACTCGGCGGCGAACACGGACGGGTCGTCGAGGTCGCCCTTGGTCAGGCACAGGACCGGTTCCAGCCCGCCGGTGTAGGCGGCCACGAGCGCGCGGGCGACGAAGCCGGCGCGGGGCGGCGGGTCGGCCACGGCGACCACGATGAGCAGCAGTTGGGCGTTGGCCACCACGACGCGCTCGTAGGGGTCGGAGTCGTCGGCGGTGCGACGCAACACGGTGGAGCGGTCCTCGACGCGCACGATGCGGGTGAGGGTGTCGCGCGCGCCGGACAGGTCACCGACCACGCCCACACGGTCACCCACCACCACGGGCGTGCGGCCCAGTTCGCGCGCACGCATGGCGACGACGCGGGTGCCGGCGCTGTGCCCGGGTCCGTCGTCGAGCAGCACGCACCCCCACCGGCCGCGGTCGACGGCGACGACCATCGCGGCGGCCGCGTCGTCGTGGCTGGGCCGGCGCTTGGTGCGCGGGCGCGACCCCTTGCCGGGCCTGATCCGGACGTCGGATTCGTCCCACCCGCGTGCGCCGCCCGCGCCCCGTCCGCTCGGCATGGCGGTCCGTCAGCCCCGTCCGGCGAGCATGTCGGCCCACAGGGTGGTGAAGCCGGGCAGGGTCTTGGAGGTGCACCCGATGTCGTCGACCTCGACACCCGGCACGACCAGTCCGACGATGGCGCCGGCGGTGGCCATGCGGTGGTCGGCGTAGGCGCGCCACGGGGCGCCGCGCAGGGGCGCGGGGGAGATCTCGAGGCCGTCGTCGAGCTCGGTGACGCCGCAACCGACGGCGCCCAGCTCGGCGGCCAGCGCGGCGAGGCGGTCGGTCTCGTGGCCGCGCAGGTGCGCGATCCCCGTGAGGCGCGACGGGCCGTCGGCCAGGGCGCACAGCGCGGCGACGGTGGGGGTGAGCTCGCCGACGGCGGACAGGTCCCGGTCGACGGGGGAGAGGCGGGAGGGGCCGACGACGACGAGGGTGCCGTGGTCCGCACCGTCGGCGATCTCGAGGGTCACGGACGCGCCCATGGCCCGCAGGATGTCGCGGATGGCGTCGCCGGGCTGGGTCGTGGTGGCGGGCCAGTGCGGGACGCGGACGGTTCCGCCGGTGACCGCCGCGGCGGCCAGGAACGGGGTGGCGTTGGACAGGTCGGGCTCGACGACACGGTCGACGGCCGCGATCGGGCCGGGGGCGACCCGCCATGACGACGGGGTCGGCTGTTCGACGGTGACGCCGGACTCGCGGAGCATCGCCAGTGTCATCTCGATGTGCGGTCCGGACGGGACGGGCGAGGCCCCCACGTGGACGAGGTCGACGCCCTCGTCGAAGCGGGCGGCCGAGAGCAGGAGGCCGGAGACGAACTGCGAGGAGGCCGAGGCGTCCATCTCGACGCGGCCCCCGCGCAGAGACCCAGCGCCCGAGACGGTGAAGGGCAGGCGCTCGCCGTCGATCTCGGCTCCGAGGGCCCGCAGCGCGTCGAGCACCGTGGACTGCGGGCGGATCCTCGCGGCGGGGTCGCCGTCGAAGGTCGAGGGGCCGGTGGCGAGAGCGGCGATCGGCGGGACGAAGCGCATGACCGTCCCGGCCAGCCCGCACTCGATCTCCCCGCCGCGCAGCGGCCCCGGGGTGATGAGCAGGTCGGTGTCGTCGGGGCGGAGATCGCCGGCGGGGCCCTCGATCCGGGCGCCCAGGGACCGCAGGGCGCCGATCATGAGGTCGGTGTCCCGGCTGCGCAGGGTGCCGGTCAGGCGGGAGGGGCCGTCGGCCAGGGCGGCGAGGGGGAGGGCGCGGTTGGTCAGCGACTTGGATCCGGGGACTACGACGTCGGCGTCCACGGGGGCTGCGGCGACGGGGGCGCTCCAATGACTCACCCGGCCATTGTCGCCCATCGCGGGCGCTCCCGGCGGACTCGGGTGCGAGGATGTCGGCATGTGTGGACGGTTCTCGCTCTCTTCCGCCCCGGCGCAGCTCGCGCTGGAACTGGACGCGGTCGACGAGGCGTCCGCCCCGCCCGTCGGCCTTCACCCGGACACCGCGCCGCCGACGCCGCGGTTCAACATCGCGCCCACCACCACCGTCCCGGTCCTCACGCTGGACGTGCCGCGCGAGAGCCTCGACGAGGCCGTCGGCCCCGCCGCCCCGCGACGGGTGCTCCGGGCCATGCGGTGGGGGCTGGTCCCGTCGTGGACCAAGGAGTCCCAGCGCCTGCCCACTCTGTTCAACGCCCGCGTGGAGACCGCGGCCTCCAAGCCGGCGTTCCGCGCCGCCGTCGCCCGCCGGCACTGCGTGGTGCCGATGGACGGCTGGTACGAGTGGGTGCCCGGTGACCCCGCCTCCCCGGGTGCTAAGGCGGGGCCCAAGCAGCCGTACTTCATGAGCCTGCCGGGCGACCGCGGCCTGTTGATGGCCGGACTGTGGGAGGCGCGGCGCGACCCGGTCGACCCGTCCGTCTCCCAGTTGTCGTGCACGATCCTCACCACCGAGGCGCTGGGCCCGCTCCGGCGCGTCCACGACCGGATGCCGCTGGCCGTCCACCCGGACCTGGTGGCGGACTGGCTCGATCCCGCCGTGATCGGCGACCCCCGCGCGCTGGTCGACGGCGCGGGCGGGGATCTCGGGGAGTGGGCGGAGTCCGTCGAGATCCGCCCGGTCTCCCGGGCGGTGTCGAACGTCCGCAACGAGGGGCCGGAGCTCGTCCGGCCCGTCGACCCCACCGAGGGGATGTTGTTCTAGCGGGACGTCGTGACCGGGGCCGTCACCGCGCCGGTGAGCCGGACCAGCTCCGCGGGGTCGAGTTCGATCTCCCAGCCGCGCCGCCCGGCGCTGCACAGGACCGTGCGGTGACCGAGCGCGGAGGCGTCGACCACCGTGGCCAGGGGACGCTTCTGGCCGATGGGGGAGACGCCACCCACCACGTAGCCGGTGGTCTTCTCTGCGACGTCGACCGGCGCGAGCGTGGCCCTGCCGCACCCGAGGGCGGCGGCCGCGGCCTTGAGGTCGAGCGAAGAGGTCACCGGCAGCACCGCCACCGCCAGCGCGACGCGGGAACCCGCCGGCGGACGCGCTGTCGCCAGGACCAGGGTCTTGAACACCCGGTCGGCATCCACCCCCAGGCGCTCGCCCATCACGCGGGCGGCCTCGTCGCCGTATGCGGTCTCGCCGCTCGCGTCGTAGATGTGGACCTCGTGGGCGACCCCGGCGGCCCGCAGCGCGGCGATCGCGGGGGTCGCCGCGGCACCACCGCGTGCACCACCGCGTGCACCACCGCGTCCACCCGTCGCGGCGTCACCGCGTCCGCTCTTCCTGCCCACGGTCGACCAGCGTAGTTCCCTCACGCTCCGGAATACGGGTGCGGCGGCCCGCGTTGTTCCTGGGCGAGTGCCCCGGGATGGTCCGGGGACGGGAAGGAGGGTGCGATGCGGACCGCGGTCCTCGACGCCCCGGATGTGCGGTTAGACTCCGGGACATCGACAGGTGAGGAGTTCCGGTTGCCGACCGAGTTGCAGCCCGACGAGGCCGACCAGCGCGCCGAGCAGTTCGAGGAGCTGGCCATGCCACTGCTCGACCAGCTGTACGGCGCCGCCTTGCGGATGACCAGGAATCCCGCCGATGCCGAGGACCTGGTGCAGGAGGCCTACGCCAAGGCGTTCGCCGGGTTCCACTCGTTCAAGCCGGGGACCAACTTCCGGGCCTGGATGCACCGCATCCTCACCAACGCTTACATCAACCACTACCGCAAGCGGCAGCGGCAGCCCGCGCAGTACCCGACCGACGAGATCACCGACTGGCAGCTCGCCGCGGCGGCCGAGCACACCTCGACGGGGCTGCGTTCGGCGGAGGTCGAGGCCATGGAGCTGCTGCCGGACGACGAGATCCGTGCGGCGCTGGCCGAGCTCCCCGAGGAGTTCCGGATGGCGGTCTACTACGCCGACGTCCAGGACCTGCCGTACAAGGAGATCGCCGAGATCATGGACACCCCCCTGGGGACCGTGATGTCGCGTCTACACCGCGGCCGCAAGCAGTTGCGGGAACTCCTGCGCGACGTGGCCACCGAGCGCGGCTTCGGCCGTGACCGTGAGGAGGGGGCGAAGTGATGAAGGAGCACGATCCGCGCCTCGACGAGATCGACTGTCGCGCCGCGATGCGCGACCTCTCACTGCTCGTGGATCTCGAATGCGACGACGCTTGCCGTTCGCGCCTCGAGCACCATCTCGCCGGCTGCCCGGACTGCCGGGAGATGTTCCTGTCGGAGCGGCGTCTCAAGGCCAAGCTCTCGAGTTCGTGTTGCGAGAAGGCGCCGTCGGGCCTGCGGGAGCGTCTCATGGTGGAGATCCGGCGTACGACGGTGACCACGACGGACGTCGACGGCACGACCGTGGTGCACCAGCGCACGACGGTGGAGCGGCGCGACCTCACCTAGACCGGCCGGGCGGTCGACGTCACGGCCGCGCCGGACACAGACGAAGGGGCGGGCACCTGTTCGGTGCCCGCCCCTTCGTCGTTCGTGCGTTCCTGAACTCAGCTGTTCGGACGCTTGCCGTGGTTAGCGTTCTTCTTGCGGCGATCCCGCCTCTTGCGGCCACGCTTGCCCATGGTCGCCTCCTTTCGTCGGTGTACAAGTCTTCCATGCGCGGGCCCGTGTGGTTGCATTGGAGGTGTCCGGGGGCCGCCTTCGAGGAAGTAGAGGAATAATCCGTATGGCTGAACAGGTCCGTGCCGAGATGGTCGCGAACGTCATGGAGGTCGTCGCGGCGGTCGGCACCGAGGTCGCCGAGGGCGACACGATCGTGCTCCTCGAGTCGATGAAGATGGAGATCCCGGTGCTGTGTGAGACCTCCGGCACCGTGACCGAGGTGGCGGTGAAGCCGGGGGACGTCATCCAGGCGGGCGACCTCATCGCGGTCATCGACTGACGGGCTGCCCGCCCTCACGCCGAAGGCCGGCCCGTTCCCGTGGGGGAGGGGGCCGGCCTTCGGCGTATGTGGTCCGTGTCAGACGGCGGTGCGGGTGCGGGCGCGGCGACGCTTGAGGGCGCGACGCTCGTCCTCGCTCATGCCGCCCCAGACGCCGGCGTCCTGGCCGGACTCGAGGGCCCAGGACAGGCACTCGGCGGTGACGGGGCAGCGGTTGCAGACGATCTTCGCCTCGGCGATCTGCGCGAGGGCGGGCCCGGAATTGCCGACGGGGAAGAACAGCTCGGGATCCTCGTCGCGGCAGATGGCCTTGTGGCGCCAGTCCATGGGAACTCCTTTGATGTGAGACCGTGATCGGGTGCGCCGGGCAGCACGACCAGCCGCCGCCGACTCGCGGACATGTAGAGTCCACTGGCGGACGTGCGTGATCGATGGCACCCGGCGGGTGGTGGGGGATCTGTACCCTTTCCGCGGGCTCGCTCCTGTCGGAGGGGCTCCCGGTTAAGGCGAGGCAAACACGGTGTGTCTGCGCTGTTACAAATGATCGTCCCACGATTTCATGACAAGTCAATACGTTTGCGCGTCTATGTGGTAAACGTCACGCGGCTTGTCAAATCGTCGGAAAACCGCACACCAGAGGCGGTAATGGCCTAATTGGACCCCGGTCCGACTGGTGGTTTCGGTGGCGTGGCGGGGCCCGCTTAGTCTGGAGAGGTGAACGTGAGACGACCAGATGACCGTGGTGTTCCGGCCGATCCCCGCACGGCGATCCCCACGCCGGTCCGCCTCGCCGGGTGGATCTCCTCGGCCCAGGGACTGATCGGTGTCGGCGTGGCCGTGGTGTTGTTCGTCCGGGCGTTGGGCGGGCACCGCGAGGAGACCGTCGTCATCAGCGGCTACGGGACCGCGGTGTGGTTCGCGATCCTCGGCGGCGGGCTGCTGGCCGCCGGGGTCGGGTTGCTCCGCGGTCGGCGATGGGGCCGTGGGCTCGTCGTGATCGCCGAGCTCCTGCTGCTGTTCGTCGCCTGGTACGTCGGGGTGGGGTCGGGGCAGTACCTCGCCGGCATCGTCCTGGCGGTGGTGTCTGCGACGGCGCTGGTGTCGCTCTTCCGGCGCGACGCGGTCGAGTGGTACGCCGTCTGACCCGCCCGGCGTCAGGCCAGCATCTTGTAGGCGTGGACCGCGCCGTCCCGGTGCTCGTAGAGGATGTCGCCGATTTGGGACAGGCCGGTCACGTCCGGCCCGCCCCCGGCGGAGGGGCCGCCCCCGGAGGGCTCCCCGCCCGCGCCCTCGCCGGGCGTGACGGGCACCTGCCGGGGCCCGGCCCCCGTGTCGTGCTCGAGGACGCGGAAGCCACCGGCGTCGGGCACCAGGACCCAGTCGCGGGCGGTGGCGACGTCGGGGTCGGGGGACCAGCCGCCGGTCAGGCCGGGCCCGGTGGTCGCCGGGGCTGTCCAGGAGTGCGCGCCGGTGACGGCGGAGAAGGCGTGTGTGGCGGTGCCGTCGAACCAGCGCGCCTGCGTGTCGTCGCCGGCCACGGTCCGCGGGTCGGGCTTGGCGGCGGGCTCGGCGGGCAGCGGCAGGACCGGGGCGTAGTCACGGGGGGAGGTGAACCACTCGACCGCCCAGGCGCCGCCCCGATCAGTCAGGGCGAGGACCCCGTCGTCGCTGACGTCGATGATCCACAGCCCGTCGGCGCCCGTGGTGTCGGAGGCGATCTCCTCGGGCTTGCGGCTGTCCTCGGGCACCGTCTCGGACAGGGTCAGCCGAGCCGAGTCGTCGCCGGGGCAGCGTTCGGCCACGGCGAAGCGCTCGTCGGTGAGGTCGGCGGTCCCGAGGGTGCAGCCGGTGCGCGGTTGCATGTCCGCCTCCTGGGGCGCCTCGACGGCCCCGTACTCGACCGTGCGGACGAGGTCGTCGCGCCAGATCTCGAGCCGTGCGGGGCTGGACGCGAGGGCGTGCCGCCAGGTGGACGTGAGCTGCATGGTGTCGGGGAAGGCGCTCTGGCGGGTGCTGCTGTACTGCTGGGTGGTCGGGTCGAGCGCGGTGACGTCGCTGCACCCGGCCGCGCCGTCGAAGGCGGCGGCGAGGATGTCGGCGTAGAACGTCGCCGCGCAGAGCGGCCCGGCGTGGGAATAGGACCACGTCTGCTCGCCCGAGCCGGCGTCCCGACCGACGAGCGTGCCGTCGTCGGTGACGGTGACGAGGTTGCCCTTGGTGGTCAGCGGCGCGCCCGGATCCGCCGACGGGTGCGACCACAGGGCGCGGAGTGACGTGGGTGGCGCGGTGGCGGGTCCGTAGACGGGCTGCCCGGCGCCGGCGGCGGAGAAGTCGGAGCGGGCGGCGCTCCCGGTGAGGAGGACGCCCCCGGCCGCCACCGCCATGACGACGGTGATGACCGCCGCGGTGACCAGGTCGCGCCGGGTGCGGCGTTCGGAGGGCACGCCCCGGCGCGGTCGGCGGCGGCCGGTGGGGGCGTCGTCGGATGCGCGCACGTGTGACCTGCGTGGTGCGGACGGGCGGGTCAGTCCCGGCCGGCCTGATCCGGCGACGACGACGAGGGCCGGCGACGGCGACGGCGGCGCCGCGCGGGGGCGTCCCCCGAGGGGGCGGGGGAGTCCGCGTCACCGGACGCGGTGGGGGAATCGGTGGCGGGGGCCGGCGTCGAGGGCCCGTCCTCTCCGGACCCGCCGCCGCGGGTGCGCCGGCGCGCGGGGCGCGATCCGGAGCCCGACTCGCGGCCGGACCCGCGCGTGCCACGGACCTCGGTGCGGCGGCCGGACCCGGTGCCGGTGGGGGCGCCGATCCGACCTCCGGCGCTCTCGGGGATGCCGAGGTCGCTGCGCAGGTGGGGCGAGGTGGAGTAGGTCTCGGCGGGCTCGCCGAAGTCCAGCCCGAGGGCCTTGTCGATCAGTCCCCACCGGGGCAGGTCGTCCCAGTCGACGAGCGTGACCGCGACGCCGGTGCGCCCGGCGCGGCCGGTGCGGCCGATGCGGTGGACGTAGGTCTTCTCGTCCTCGGGGCACTGGTAGTTGATGACGTGGGTGACGTCGTCGACGTCGATGCCGCGGGCCGCGACGTCGGTGGCGACGAGGACGTCGACGTCACCGGAGCGGAACGCCTTGAGTGACTTCTCGCGCGCGCCCTGGCCGAGGTCGCCGTGGATCGCGCCCACGCGGAAGCCGCGCTCGGCGAGGTCGTCGGCGAGCTTCTGGGCGGTGCGCTTGGTGCGGCAGAAGATCATGGTGGCCCCGCGGCCCTCGGCCTGCAGGATGCGCGCCACGACCTCGGGCTTGTCCAACGAGTGCGCCCGGTAGACGTGCTGGGTCGTGTTCTCGTGGGTCGCGCCGGAGTCGGCGGCCTCGGCGCGGATGTGCGTGGGCTTGGTGAGGAACGTGCGGGCCAGGGTGATGATCGGCCCGGGCATGGTGGCGGAGAAGAGCATGGTCTGCCGCTTCTCGGGCACCATGCGCAGCAGCTTCTCGATGTCCGGGAGGAAGCCCAGGTCGAGCATCTCGTCTGCCTCGTCCAGGACCAGGGCCTCGACCTTGCCGAGCACGAGCTTGGACTGGTTGGCCAGGTCGAGCAGGCGCCCGGGGGTGCCCACGACCACGTCGACGCCCTTCTCGAGGGCCTCGGTCTGCTGCTCGTACGGGGTGCCGCCGTAGATCGCGAGGACCTTGAGGGGACGGGTGCCCGAGCCGGTGGACGCGGTGAGCCCGGTGGCGGCGATCTTGAGGTCCTGGGTGACCTGGATGCACAGCTCTCGCGTGGGCACGATCACCAGCGCGCGGGGCGTGCCGTCGAGCTCACGGGTCGCCTCGCCGGTGGAGATGCGGTGCAGGAGCGGCACGCCGAACCCGTAGGTCTTGCCCATCCCGGTGCGGGCCTGACCGATGAGGTCCGAGCCGGCCAGGGCGAGCGGCAGGGTGAGTTCCTGGATGGCGAACGTGTGGGTGATGCCGCGCTCGGCGAGGGCGGTGACGATCTCGGGTCGGACGCCGAGCTCGGCGAAGCTGGGGGAGGAGTCGGAGGACGGGGCGTCGACGACCGCGGTCGTCGTGGCCATGCCGTCTACGTCTTCTGTGGTGACATCTGTGGTGGACAGGGCGGTGCCTTTCTCGTCTCGCGCGCGGATGGTGTCGGGCCGTCGGAGTTCGGCCTCGCGAGCGGGGCGCGCGCACATTTCCACGGGACCCGCCGTACCCGACGCCGGTGTGGCCGGGCGCGGAGAGTGGTCCACGTGCGCCCATCCTATCCCGTGCCGCCGCCCCGGGCGGGGCTCGGGCTAGCCTGGGTCGCACGCATCATCGATGACGGCGTGACATGCGCCTACGACGAGAAGGGCAGGCACCGTGGAGGTCAAGATCGGCATCGCCGACAGCAACCGTGAGCTCGTGTTCAAGACCGGGATGGAGCCCGACGACGTGCACAAGCGCGTCGAGGCGGCCCTGACCGCGGACGCCAAGGGGATCCTCGAGCTCGAGGACGAGAAGGGCCGTCGCTACCTTGTGTCGACCGACCGGGTGGCGTATGTGGAGATCGGCGAGTCCGCCCGGCGACCGGTGGGCTTTTTGTCCTGACGCCGGCGACCGTCCGTCCGCCGACCGTCCGCCGAGCGTCCGCGCTCCCGGGCGGGCGGGCCGCGCGCGGCTCGGGGTCAGGCCTCGGGTGCGGGCCGGTCACCGCCGTGGCGCGGGATCTTCGACAGGCCGCCCCAGCACAGGGTGACCGTGGTCGAGACCGCGTCCTCGCGTGGGATCGGCCGACCGGCGTCGAGCCAGTGGCCGGCGCTGACCCGGCTGGCGCCGACCAGCCCGACGGCGAGCAGGCGCGATCGGTGCACGTCGAGGCCGGAGTCCCCCCGCACCAGGTCGTGCACCGCGTCGATGCACCCCTCGGTGGCCCGGTCGAGTTCGCGGCGGACGTCCTCGTCCCCGGACTCCGAGTAGAAGACCAGTCGGAAGCCCCGGGTGTCGTTGTCGGCGTAGGCGAAGAACGTGTCGACGGCCGCCTCGACGCGGCGGCGGTTGTCGGAGGTCGAGTCGAGCGCGGCCCGGATCCGGCCGAGCAGCGCGTCCACGTGGTGGCGCAGGACCTCGATGTACAGGTCCCGCTTGGAGTCGAAGTGCTGGTACAGCACCGGTTTGGACACCCCGGCGAGGACGGCGATGTCGTCCATCCCGGAGGCGTGGAAGCCCTGCTCGACGAACACCGTTCCGGCGGCGTCGATCAGCTGGCTTCGCCGCGCGCCGCGGGGGAGCCGGGCCGCTCGGGCGCGTCCCGGGGCGGCCGGGGCCGGTCCGTCCGGGCTCGTCATCTGGTGGCTCCTTCTCCGCCCGGGCGAGAGTCGACAGCCGACCGGGTCAGACGGACAATACCTGCACCTGTGGAGTGCGGCGGGACGCGCCTCACCCGGTATGTGGGATCGTGGAGACCGTGATCGGCAGTGGCCGATCGTCAGCGGACGTGGAGGTGTACGGATGAGCGACGGCCGTCGTCGGACGCCGGCCGGTGCGGAACCCGGCGCGCGTCAGCGGGCACCGTACTACCCGCCACACGGTGAGCCGCTGCGCGCGCCGTGGGACCCGGCGGAGTCGACCCCGGGTCGCCGCCGGTCGGTGCCCGGGTCCCGGGACCACCTGCCCAGGCAGACCCCCGTCGGGCGGTTCTTCGCCACGTGGGGCTGGCGCGCGTACGCCATCCCGGTGCTCGTGGTGCTCACCGCGCTCGTCATCGCGGACGCCGTCGTCTCGACGGACGAGCAGCCGGCCGACGGGGCCGTGCGGGCCCGGGAGACACCGGCGGTCGTCGGGGCGCCCGCGCCCGGCGAGGTGCCGCCGAGCGGCGAGCTGCCCGAGGGCGGCCCGTTCGTCGAGGCGGCCAGTGGGGAGTTCCGGCTCGTGCCCGGCGGAACCGACCCGGTCGGGCGGCCGACGGCGGAGCAGTTCACCTACACGGTGGAGGTCGAGGACGGGATCGACACGGTCGACTTCGGCGGGGACGACTCGGTCGCCCGGATGATCGACGCGACCCTGGCCAACCCCAAGAGCTGGACGGCCGACGGGGCCGTCGCCTTCCAGCGCAGCACCCGCGGCGAGCCCGCGTTCCGCGTCTCGCTGACCAGCCCCATGACCGTCCGCGAGAACTGCGGGTACGACATCGAGCTCGAGGCGAGCTGCTACAACTCGGCGACGGGGCGCGTGTACCTCAACCTCGCGCGCTGGGTGCGGGGTGCGCGGTCGTTCGAGGGGGACATCGGCTCCTACCGGCAGTACCTCGTCAATCACGAGGTCGGCCACGCGATCGGCTTCCCGGCGCACGAGCCGTGCCCCGCGGACGGCGCGCTGGCGCCGATCATGATGCAGCAGACGTTCGGGGTGAACAACGCCGAGATCCACCGGTTGGACCCCGAGGGCGTGGTCCCGGACAACGACGACACGTGCCGGTACAACGCGTGGCCGTTCCCCGACGGCGCGCCGGTGGCGCGATGAGCGCCACGGGTGGGTCGGCGGACCGGTCGCTGCCGCCGCTGGTGGACCCGGTGCCCGAACTGAGCGCGGAGGAGCGGGCGCGGTACTCGCGGCACCTGCTGCTCGGGGCGATCGGCGACGAGGGGCAGCGGCGCCTGCGCGCCGCGTCGGTGTTCGTCGTGGGCGCGGGTGGCCTGGGCGCGCCGGTGCTCATGTACCTCGCCGCGGCCGGCGTCGGGCGGATCACGGTCGTCGACGACGACGAGGTGGACCTCGGCAACCTGCACCGGCAGGTGATCCACTCCGTCGGGGCCGTCGGCCGGCCGAAGGTGGACTCGGCCCGGGACCGGCTGGCCGAGTTGGCCCCCGGCGTCCGGGTCGACGCCGTGCACGCCAGGCTGGACGCGCTGAACATCGGTTCCCTGCTCGAGGGGCACCACCTGGTGATCGACGGCAGCGACAACTTCGCGACCCGGTACCTGGTCTCCGACGCGTGCGAGATCGCCGGGATCCCGCTCATCTGGGGGACGATCGACCGGTTCCGGGCCCAGTTGGCCGTGTTCTGGTCCCGCCCGCCCGCACCGGCCGAGGCGGTGACCCTGCGGGACCTGTACCCGGCGCCCCCGCCCGCGGGCTCGGTGCCCAGCTGCGCCGAGGCCGGGGTCGTGGGAGCCCTGTGCGGCACGGTCGGGTCGATGATGGCGATGGAAGCCGTCAAGCTCGTCACCGGTGCCGGGCGGCCCCTGCTCGGCCGCCTCGTCCTCCTGGACCTGCTCGAGTCGACCAACCGGACGGTGAGGGTCCGTCCGGACCCGTCGCGGGAGCCGGTCACCGAGCTGCCGGACGGCGCCGGGGACGTCTCCTGCGAGGTCCCGGATCCAGGGCTGCCGGAGGTGCCGACCGTGTCCGCGACCGACCTCGCGGCGGAGCTGGCCGGGTCGGGTCCGACCGGGTCGTCCGGACCCGGCGCGGTGGCACCGGTGCTCGTGGACGTCCGCGGGGCCGGCGAGAGGTCGATCGCGAGGATCGACCCGTCGGTGTGGGTGCCGCTGGACTCGGTCGCCGAGGTCGCCGGGGACCCGACGGGCGTCCTCGGCCGGGCGGCCGAGCGCGGTCCGCTGGTCGTGTACTGCAAGTCCGGGGTCCGGTCGGCGCGTGCGGCGGCGACCCTGTCCGCCGCCGGTTTCCCCGGCGTCCGGTCGCTCGCGGGCGGCATCGAGGCGTGGACACGCGACGTGGACCCGTCCCTGCCCGGGTACTGACGACCGGGGTGGGTACCGTGGTCGGCGTGAACGACGTGACCGTCCCCGAGCACGTCCGCGGCGCCTTCGGCGTGGCGGACGGCACGGCCTCCCCCGTGGTCGCCGGTTCCGGCACGGGCTGGCTGATCCCCGCGCCGGGCGGCGCCGTGGTGCTGCGCCCCGTCGCGGACACGGCACTGGCCAACTGGTCCGCCCGGGTGCGGGAGGAGCTCGACGTGACCGGGCTGCGTGTCTCGCTGCCGGTGCGGTCGCGCGACGGCCGGCACGTCGTCAGCGGGTGGCGCGCCGACCGGGCCGTGTCCGGTCGGCCCGAGGCACGGGCGGACGAGACCATCGCGTGGTCGGCCAGGATCAACGCCGCCCTCACCGAGGTCGAGCGACCCCGGCTGGTCCGTCGGCCCGCCACGCGACCGTGGTCCGAGACCGACCTGTTCTCGTTCGCCGAGGCCGCCGCCTGGGACGGCGATCCCGAACACGATCTGGCGCCCGGGATGGAGGACCGGGGCACCCCCTTCGCCACGCATCGCGCGGCCGCCCTGCTCGGGGCCACCGGACTCATCCGGCACCGGCGCCCGGTCACGGTCCCCGGCGCGGGCGTGGTGCACGGTGACCTCGCCCGGGGCCTGCTCTTCGACGCCTCCGCCGAGCCGGCGCTGTCTGACGTCGTGCCCTACGCACGGCCGGCGTCGTGGTCGGCGGCGGTCGTCGCCGTGGACCACCTGTCCTGGGGCACGGTCGACGCCGGCGTCCTCACCCGCTGGCGGCAGCTCGAGAACTGGCCCCAGATGGTCCTGCGGGCGGCGGTGTTCCGACTCGCGGTGCACGCGCTGCACCCGGGATCGAAGCCCGCGGCGATGGACGGGCTCCAGGCCATGGCCCGGCAGGTCGGCGAGTTCGTCGCGGACACCGCCGCGTGAACGCCCGCTCCCCGCGGGCCGGATCCCGCCGCGGCGCCGTCACGTTCCCACTCGTCGCGTTCGTCGGCGTCGTGCTCGTCTCGCTCAACTTGCGCACCGCCGTCACCTCGCTCAGCCCCCTGCTCGGGGTGATCGACGCCGAGATCGGACTCGGCACCGCGGGCATGGGCCTGCTCGGCATGATCCCCACCCTGATGTTCGCGGTCTGGGGCGTGATCACGCCGATGGTCCTCAGACGGGTGGGCCTCGAACTGCTCACCGTGCTGGCGATGGTCGCCGCCGCGGTGGGGCAGGTGATCCGCGCCCTCGCGCACGACCCGTGGCTGATGGGCGCGGGGTCGCTCGTCGCCCTGGCCGGGATGGGTATCGGCAACGTCGTGGCCCCACCCCTGGTCAAGAAATACTTCCCCCGGCACGTGGCCGCCGTGAGCATGGCCTACATCACCGGCCTGCAGCTCGGCACCGTGGTGCCGGCGCTCGTGGCCGTGCCCGTCGAGGAGGCCGCCGGGTGGCGGGTCTCCATCGGCTGGTGGGCGGTGTTGGCCGTCGTCGCGGCCGTGCCGTGGGTCGTCGAGATCCTGCGCCCGGGCACACCCATCGGCGCCCCCCGGCCCGCCCCCGACGCAGTGTCCGCGGGAGGCGGCTCCGAGGCCGCACCGGCCCGCCGCATCCGCCCGTGGCGCTCGCCCGTCGGCGTGGCACTCGCCCTGTTCTTCGGCACGAACTCCCTGTGCACGTACGCGTTCTTCACGTGGCTCCCGGCCGTGGCGGAATCGATCGGCATGACACGCGCCGAGGGCGGCCTCGCCCTGGCGGTGTACTCGGCGATCGGACTCGTCGCCGCGCTGGCCGTCCCCTACATCGCGGGCCGGTTCGAGGACCCGTACGCCGTCGTCGTCGTCTCCGTCGTGTCCTACCTGGGGGCCTTCGCCGGCCTGCTCTGGGCGCCCGACCTCGCCCCGTGGCTGTGGATCTGCCTCCTCGGCGTGGGGCCCAGCACGTTCCCGCTCTGCCTGACCCTGATCAACCTCCGCACCCGCACCCAGGCCGGCTCGGCCGCGCTGTCCGGCTTCTCCCAGGGCGTCGGGTACACGGCCGCGTGCCTCGGGCCCATCGTGTTCGGGGTGCTGTTCGACGGTCCCGGGCTGGCGTCCGGGCTGGCGTTCCTCACGGTCGTGCTGCTCCTCATGCTGGTCGTGTCGCGGACAGCGTGCAGGCCGACCATGCTCGAGGACACCCTCCGCTGACGGTCGGCCGTCGCACCGGACCGGTCACTCCGGGCGGGGGTGCGATGTCGGAGTCGTGTGGTCTCATCGAGCCGTGACAGCGCCCGCCCCCACCCAGCCCACCAACGGACCCGGCCGGACCTGGCCGGCCGGTCTCGACGACCTCGTCGGCCGTGACTGGACCGCCGCCCGCGCCGGCCGGCAGGACCGGTGGGTCGTCCGCGGCGGCCCGGGCAGCGGCAAGACCTCGCTGATCGTCGACGTGGTCCGCGCCGCGGTGGCCGGCGGTGTGGGGATGGACGGCGTCCTCGTGCTCACGGGGTCGGCCACCGCGTCCGCGGCGCTGCTCGAGGAGGCCACCCGCGGGATGCCGCCGGAGCTCGTGGTGGGCACCGACGCGCCGGTACGGACCGTCCACTCGCTCGCCCACGCCGTGGTGCGGCTCGCCGCCGCCCGGGCCGACGCCCCGCCGCCGAGGCTGCGTACCGGTGCGGAACACGACGCGCTGGTGCGCGAGACCCTGCTCGGTGAGCTGTCCGACGGGGCGCCGCACTGGCCCGAACAGATGCGCCCCGCGCTGTCCACGGTCGGGTTCGCGCGCGAGCTGCGCGACTTGCTGCTGAGGTCGCTCGAGCGGGGGATCGGGCCCCGCGAGCTGGCGCGGCTCGGCCGCACGGCGGGCCGGCCGGCGTGGGTGGCGGCCGCGGGCTTCTTCCGCCGGCACGAGGAGCAGATGGCCCTGCGGTCGGGCGTGCGGGGCGCCCAGGCGGACGTGCCGGAGGCCCTCAACGCCGCCGAGCTGGTGGGCGCCGCGCTGGATGCGCTGACGGCCGACCCGGAGCTGCGCGAGATCTTCCGCTCCCGGCGCCTCGTGGCCGTGGACGACGCCCATCACCTCGATCCGCTGGTCGCGGAGTTCGTCGCGACGGTGGGCGGCGGCGCCGACGTCCTGCTCGTCGTGGAGGACGGCGACCAGTCGGTCTTCCGGTTCCGCGGCGCCGACGGCGGCCTGGCGCGCGCAGTGATCGAGCAGGGCGGCCGCGCGGTCGACCTCCCGGTCGGCCACCGCATGTCCCCGGCCGTCACGGCGGTCGCCGCGCGGATCGCCTCCCGCCTGCCCGGGGCCGCCCGCCACCGGCCCCGCGAGGCGCACCCCAGTGAGGCGCACGGTGGACCGGACGGGAAGGTGGGCGTCGGCGTGGCCGGGTCGGCCGCCTCGGAGGCCGCCGTCGTCGCCGACTTCCTGCGCCGCCGGCACGTCCTGGACGGTATCGACTACGGCGAGATGGCAGTGGTGACCCGCTCGCTGCCGCGTGTGGCCGACGCCCTGCTGGCCGCGCTCGACGCCGCCGGCGTCCCGGTGGTCGACGCCGGCGCCGAGATCCCGCCGGCCCACGACCCCGTCGCCTCGGCTCTGTTGCTGTTGGTGCGCTCGGCGCTCGAGGGCGCCGACGGCAGCGACGCCGAGCGGGTCCTGGCGCTCCTGTCGGGGCCGATCGGCCGCGCGGACGCCGTGGCCATGCGTCGTCTCCGTCGCGGACTGCGCCGCTCGGGGATCGGCGGGACAGAACCCAGCGCCGAGACCCTGCGGCGTCTCGTCCTGGCGGACGAGGACGATCTCCCGCCCGGGCTCACCGCCGTCGAGCTCGCCCCCGTCACCCGGGTCCGCCGCGCGCGCCGGGCCGTGCAGGCCGAGCTGCGGGCGGGAGGGACCGCCGAGGAGGTCCTCTGGGCCGCGTGGACGGCCTCCCGGCTGGAGCGCCGCCTCGTCCGGCAGGCGGTGGCCGCCGATCCCTGGTCGCGATCCGCGGACCGGTCGCTCGACGCGGTCGTGTCCCTGTTCGACCACGCCGCCGACTTCGTGGACCGGGTCCCCGGAGGCTCCGTGGGACTGTTCTGCGACGTCGTCTCCGGCGAGGACCTGCCCGCGCCCCGGCGCGCCGACACACGCGCACGGGGGGGCGCGGTGAGCGTGCTGTCCGCGCACGCCGCGGTGGGCCGTCAGTGGCGTGCGGTCGCGGTGTGCGGCGTCCAGGACGGTGTCTGGCCTGCGCCCCGCCGCCGGTCCGGCCTGCTGGGAGTCGACGAGCTGGTCGACCTGACGGAGATCGCCGGGGACGGACCGGTGCCGTCAGAGGCGGAGCGGGCCGTGTCCTCCGCGGCCGCCCGGTCGGCCGAGGAGCGCCGCCTGTTCTACGTCGCGTGCTCCCGCGCCAGCGAGCACCTGCTCGTCACCGCCGTGGAGTCGCCCGAGGAGGGCGACGTCGCCCCCTCCCGCTTCATCGACGAGATCGCCGACCTGGCGACCACCGCCACGGCGGTCGCGTCCCCCGGCGCCCCGGTGGGTCCGTCCCGCCACGCGCCCACCGTGTTCTCCCTGCCGCATCTGGCGGTGGATCTCCGGGCCGCGCTTCACGACCCGTCGACAGACCCCGCCGACGCGCGCCATGCGGCCGGCCTGCTCGCCGGCCTCCGCGACGCCGGGGTGGGGGAGGCGGACCCCCGCACGTGGTTCGGCGCCACCGAACCCTCCACGGACGCGCCGCTCACGCCCGACACCCCCGACCGGCCGGTCGCGGTGCTCTCGCCGTCCGGATTCGGGGCCCTCGAGGAGTGCCCGCTGCGGTGGTTCCTGCAGTCGGTCGGGGGAGACTCCTCCGACGCCGGATCGGCCGCCCCGCTCGTGCGGGGATCGGCCGTGCACGCCCTGACCCAGGCCGTGGAGGGCGGTATCGACGAGGACACGATCCGCTCGACCGTCCGCCGGCGGGCCGAGGCGCTGACCCTGTCCCGCGGGTGGTTCGCCGAGCGCGGGGCCGAGACGATGGTGGAGATGGCCGAGACGTTCCGCAGGTGGCGCTCGTCCACCCGCGACGAGTACACGACCGCCGCGGTCGAGGAGCCGTTCGAGTTCGACGCCGGCGGCGGGGTGCGCGTCCGCGGGCGGATCGACAGGCTCGAGGCGACCTCCGCGGGGCAGGTCGTCCCCGTCGACGTGAAGACCTCGGCCGCGGCGGCCAGCAAGAAGGACGCCGCGGTCAATCCGCAGCTGGCCCTGTACCAGCTCGCGGTCGCCCGGGGGGCGGTGGCCGCCGCGGGCGGTCGCGAACCCGGAGGCGGGCTCCTGCTCTACCTGGCCGGCCGCGAGGGCCGGATGCCGACCGAGCGGGTGCAGGACCCCCTCGGGACCGACGGCGCCGAGGCCCTGGTCGATCGCGTTCAGGAGGCCGGCCGCGCGACCGTCGGCCCCGGTTACACCGCGCGCGTGGGCCGGTGGTGCGAGCACTGCAGCGTCAGGTCCAGCTGCCCCGCGCAGTCCGAGGGGAAGCAGGTGAGCGGGTGACCGCGTCGATAGACCCCGCCGCCATCGCCGACGCGCTCGGCATTCATCGACCCACCCCCGAGCAGGCCGAGGTGATCGCCGGGCCGACCGAACCCACTCTCGTGCTGGCCGGGGCGGGCGCCGGTAAGACCGAGACCATGGCAGCCAGGGTCGTGTGGTTGGTGGCCAACGGATACGCGCGACCGGGGGAGATCCTCGGCCTGACCTTCACCCGCAAGGCCGCCCAGCAGCTGTCCAGACGGATACGCCGCCGCCTGGACGCGCTGGCCCGCAGCGCGCTGTGCTCCGGGCCCGGCGCGGACCCCGCGATCGCCGAGGCGATCCGCACCGAGGACCCGCAGATCTCCACCTATCACGCCTTCGCCGGCACGCTGCTCGGCACCTACGGACTGCTCGTACCGGTCGAACCGGACTCGAGGCTGCTCACCCCCACCGCCGCTTTCCAGCTCGCCCACGACGTCGTGTCGAGGTGGGAGAGCCCGCTGACCACCGCATCCAACCCCGGCACCGTGACCCGCGACGTGCTGGCGCTGGCCGGGCAGTTGTCCGACCACCTCGTCACCACCGACGACCTGCGCTCGCACCCCGACCTGATCACGACCCTCATCGCGACCCTCCCGCCCGGGCCGCGGCAGAAGGCGACTCCCACCGCGTGGCTCGGGAGGACTGCCGAGATCCAGGGTCACCGGGAGGAACTCGCTGACCTGGTGGACGCGGTCGCCACCCGCATGCGAGCCGAGACGGCGCTCGACCACGCCTCCCAGATGGCCCTGGCCGCCACCGTCGCCCGAGACCACCCCCAGGTCGGGCTCGCCGAGCGCCGCGCGTTCCGCGTGGTGCTGCTCGACGAGTACCAGGACACCGGGCATTCCCAGCGGGTCCTTCTGTCGTCCCTCTTCGGCGCGGGGGCCGACCCGGCCCCGGCCGTGACCGCCGTCGGTGACCCCATGCAGTCCATCTACGGGTGGCGGGGGGCGTCGGCGTCCAACCTCGACCGCTTCCGCGAGGATTTCCCGCTGCAAGGGGGGCGGCCCTCGCACCTGCGGGAACTCACGACCTCGTGGCGCAACCCACCGGAGGTCCTCGCGTTGGCCAACCGGATCACCGCGCCGCTGCGCGACCGACCCGGATCCGTCCCGGTGCCCGAACTTCGGGCCCGGCACGGAGCCGCGCCCGGCGACCTCAGGGTCGCGCTGCTCGATACGGCCGAGGACGAGCGCGAGTGGCTCGCCGACACCCTCGCCGACCGGTACCGCGCGGCGGAACAGTCCGGCCGGGTACCGACCGCGGCGGTCCTCGTGCGCCGCAACGGCGACTCCGCCGCGATCGCCGAGGCCCTGGAGGCCCGCGGCCTGCCGGTCGAGATCATCGGCGTCGGCGGGCTACTCGACGTGCCCGAGGTCGCCGACGTCGTCGCCCTGCTCACCGTGGTCGCCCGCCCCGGCGCGGGCCCCGCGCTGCTGCGACTGCTCAGCGGCTCCCGGTTCGCGCTCGGCGCGGCCGACCTCGCCGCACTCGCCCGACGCGCGTCCCGCCTGTCCCTGCGAAGGACCGCGACCGCTACCGGGCCGGTCTCCGACCCCCGCGAACTCGACGCCCTCCTCGACGCTCTCGCCCGCGGCGAGGAGACGGACTCGGCCGGCCTGGCCGATGCGCTCGCCGATCCGGGCCCCGAGGACCAGTACAGCCCCGCCGGTGCGCAGCGCATCAGCGAACTCGCGGCCATCATCTCGGGGCTCCGCGTCCGCGCGTCCGCGCCACCGGCGCGGCTCGTCGCGGCCGCCGAACAGTCCCTCGGGCTCGACGCCGAGGTCCGCCTGCGCCAACGCGCCGGCGGCGGCGAGGCCCGCGAACAACTCGACGCGCTCCAGGAGGTGGCCGCCGGCTTCCGACCCGAGCGCGGAACCGGGCTGGACGCGTTCCTGGCGTATCTCGACCTCGCCCGCTCCATCGACGGCGGGCTCGCCCGCGGAGAGGTCGCCTCGACGCCCGGCCGGGTGCAGATCCTCACCGTCCACTCCGCCAAGGGCCTCGAATGGGAGATCGTCGCCGTGCCGCACCTGGCGGAGGGCGTCTTCCCTTCCGGCCAGCCACCGCAGACCTCCGTCCGCACCGCGACCCAGCTGCCCGAGCAGCTGCGGGGGGACCGCGAGACCGAGGACAACCCCGGTGGGGTGCCGGTCCCGCGACTCGACGGCGTGACAGACCGCAAACTGCTGGAAGAGGCGCTGGGGAAACACATCAAGCGGGTCGAGCGGCGCTCGCTCGACGAGGACCGCCGACTGTTCTACGTCGCGGTCACCCGGGCCGAGCAGACGCTGCTGCTGTCCGGGTCGCACTGGCTGGGGTCGGCCACCACACCCAAAGGACGGTCGGAATTCCTCGGGGACGTGCTCGACGCCTGCGGGGGGGAACCACCGCTCGGGGTGATCGACCACCTCGTCGTCACACCCTCTCCCACGAATCCCGCCACCTCGGGCACCGTCGAGGCGACGTGGCCCCGCGCGGCCGCGCCCGACCGACTCGCCGTCGCGCGAGCGGTGCGGGCTGCCGCGCCCGTGGACCCGGAGTCCCAGGCGCCACCGGAGTCGGGCCCCGCCCGGCGCTGGCACCTGGCAGCGGCGTCCCTGCTCGCCGACGCGCGGCGGGCCGCGCAGCGCCGCGACGAGGTACACCTCCCGCGCCGTCTCACCGCCGGGGAGATCGTCGCCATGGCGACCGACCCCGCCGAGTTCGCCGACCGCCTCCGCAGGCCCGTGCCGTTCCGCCCTGACCGGTTCGCGCGGCGCGGCACCAGGTTCCACGCCTGGCTCGAGCACCGCTACGGCGCCACCCACCTGCTCGATATCGACGATCTGCCCGGTGCCGGTGACCAGGGTGCCGTCGACGGGTTGTCCGAGGCGGACCTCACCGCCCTCCAGAAGGCGTTCGAGGCGTCGCGGTGGGCGCGGATGACGCCCGAGGCCGTCGAGGTGCCCTTCGAGGTCGGCCTGGGCGGCCACCTCCTGCGCGGACGGATGGACGCCGTGTTCGCCGACGGCGACGGATGGATCGTCGTGGACTGGAAGACAGGGCGTGTGCCCGCGGAACGCGACATGCCCGCCGTTGCTCTCCAGCTGGCGGTCTACCGGTACGCGTGGGCGAAGGTCGTCGGGGCCCGCCAGGGGCGGACGGTCGAGGTGGGTTCCGTCCGCGCCGCGTTCCACTACGTGCGCTCCGGCCGGACCATCGAACCGTCGGACCTGCCCGACGCCGAGGAATTGCTGCGTATCCTCTCCGAGGGCCCCGGCCGGGGTCGGTTGTTGTCCGACAGCGATCGATAGGCGACGATTCTCCTCGATGACGGCGGGCCCAGCGGGGGTCCGCGGCGGAAACGGAGTCCCATGGTCGAGAAGCGCGCACTGGCGTCCCGGTTCCGTGGCAACGATCCACTGGACGAGAGCCCCGACCACGCCCTGGTGGGTGTCGTCAGCATCCCCGAGAACGCCGGAAGCCCGTGGCGGCTGATCGGCAAGCGCGTCCTCATGGCCCTCGTCGCGCTCTGTCTGGGAGTGCTCGTCGTGTGGACCGACCGCGGCGGCTACACCGGAGGCGGTGGTCCGAACGGTGAGATGACGCTGATTGACTGCTTCTACTACGCCACCGTCTCGCTCTCCACGACCGGCTACGGGGACATCACCCCGATCACGCAGCAGGCACGTCTGATCAACACTCTCGTCGTCACGCCCCTGCGCCTGGTGTTCCTCATCCTGCTCGTCGGCACCACCCTCGCCGTCCTCACCGAACAATCCCGTCAGGCCCTGAAGATCCAGCGTTGGAGGAGCGTCGTGCGCAACCACACCGTCGTCGTCGGCTACGGCACCAAGGGCAGGTCGGCCGTCGCCGCCATGCTCGCCGACGAGATCGCTCCCGACGACATCGTCGTCGTGGACACCGACCCGCAGGCGATCAAAGCCGCAGCCGCGCACGGACTCGTCACCGTCCACGGGTCGGCGACCCGGTCCGACGTGCTCAAACTGGCCGGGCTCACCCGCGCCTCGGCGGTGGTGGTCGCCACCAATTCCGACGACACCGCGGTGCTGGTCACGCTCACCGCCCGCGAACTGGCACCCCATGCCAAGATCGTCGCGACTGTCCGTGAGAGCGACAACAAGCACCTGCTCAAGCAGTCCGGCGCCGACTCGGTCGTGGTCTCCGCCGAGACCACCGGCCGGCTACTGGGCCTGGCCACCATCACCCCGACAGTCGTGGGAATGATGGAGGACCTGCTCACGCCCGATGAAGGTTTCTCGATCGCCGAGCGCCGCGTGGAGGAGTCCGAGGTCGGCGGCTCGCCGCGGCACCTGGCCGAGCTCGTGCTGGGCGTGGTGCGCAAGGGCCAGCTGATCAAGGTCAATGAGCCGGAGGCGGACGCGTTGGAGGCCGGCGACCGGTTGCTCTACATCCGGATGGTCTCCGGCTGATCATCGGGTCGGCGCGGTTCGATCGGCCCGCGGGACTACGCTGATCGGCGCCCCTCACGACCGGCGAAACGGACCCCTCACAATGCCGCTGGACTTCACCCTGGACTCCGACCCTGTGCTGTCTGTGGCCGCGCCCGACAGGGCCGCCCCGCTCCGGCGGGACGCGGAGGGACTCGCGGCGGGATGGGCCTCGGCGCGGATCATGAGGGTCGACCGGCGGAACCGGTTCGCGACCGAACCGACCGCGGGGGACCGCAAGCGGATCCGGCTCGAGCCGGCCCGCGACCACGCCGATCGCCTGCCCGAGGACGCGGTCTTCCTCGGGCGCACCGACGACGCCCGGCACATCTGGGCCGTGCTCGTCGACGAGCTGCCCGACAGCCCCGCCGTGAGTAACCTCCGCGCGTGCGGGGCGGATCTGGTCGAGGGCGACGGATCATTGGCCGCGCAGGCCATGGCGCTGCTGGGGTGGCACCGCGACAACGTCAGGGGCCGGCAGCCGGACCACCACCCGCGCCGGAAGGAGGCGGGGTGGGCCATCGAGGACCCCTTCCACGGCGGACTCGAGTACCCGCGGACCGATCCCGCCGTGATCTGCCTCGTCCACGACGGCGGCCGGCAGGTCCTCCTCGCGCGGCAACCCGTGTGGCCGGCGGGGATGTACTCGCACGTGGCCGGTTTCGTCGAAGCGGGCGAGTCCCTCGAGGGGTGCGTGCGCCGCGAGGTCGCCGAGGAGGTCGGTGTGGTCGTGGACCGCGTCCGCTACCTGGGCAGTCAGCCGTGGCCGTTCCCGCGCTCACTCATGGTGGGGTTCCAGGCCGTCGCCGACCCGGAGGCGCCGATCCTGCTCGAGGACGAGGAGATCAGTGAGGCCGCCTGGTTCGATGTCGACCGGGTTCGGGATGCGCTGGCCGGTCGCGGTGACCTCATGGTGGCCCCGCCGGTGTCCAT
This sequence comes from Dietzia cinnamea NBRC 102147, assembly GCF_001571065.1. Classification (GTDB taxonomy): domain Bacteria; phylum Actinomycetota; class Actinomycetes; order Mycobacteriales; family Mycobacteriaceae; genus Dietzia; species Dietzia cinnamea. The sequence goes on along the minus strand of NZ_BCSW01000006.1, from coordinate 11,780 downwards.
CGCGCACGTCATGCTGCGCTCCTGGGTCGCGGCCGTCGACCGCGACGGCGGCGCCTGACGCGAGGGGGCGCCGTCGGCCCTGTCCCGGGCCGGCGGCGCCCCGTGTGCCGGGCCTATCGCGCCTCAGGCGCCGGCGAGCTCGGCGAGCTTCGCGCGAACCTGGGAGGCCGGGGGGTTGGTGGCCGTGGTGCCGTCGGAGTACAGGGCCGTGGGCACGACCCGGTTGCCGCCGTTGACGCTCTCGACGAACGCCGCCGCCTCGGCGTCGGCGTCCACATCGATCTCCGTGTAGCCGATCTCCTTCTCGTCCAGCAGCTTCTTCAGCCGCGTGCAGAACGGGCACCACGAGGTGGTGTACAGGGTCAGGGCGTCGTTGGTCGTCACATCGCTCATGACGGGGTGTAACGCCCACGCCGGTGGGAATCATCCCCGGGGGGAGGCCCCCGGCGCGGTGTCCGACCCGGATGCCACGATGGGGGCGTGAGTGAGACGGGGCGCGGCGGCCGGGAGAGTGGCCAGGAAGGCGGCCGGATGGGCGGCCAGGTCGGCGGACGGGGAGTCGGGCGCCGAGGCGGTGCGGAGTCGGCTCTGGAGGGCCTGGACCCGCAGCAGCGTCGCGCCGTGCTGGCGCCCCGCGGACCCGTCTGCATCCTCGCGGGTGCGGGAACGGGCAAGACCCGCACCATCACCAGACGCATCGCACACCTGGTCACCACCGGACACGTCCGCGGGGACCAGGTGCTGGCGGTGACGTTCACCGCCCGCGCCGCGGGGGAGCTGCGCATGCGCCTGGCGAGCCTCGGCGTCGCGGACGCCGGGACCGGGCCGGTCCAGGCGCGGACCTTCCACTCGGCTGCCCTGCGCAACCTGTCCTACTTCTGGCCCCGGGTCTACGGCGAGGAGCCGTGGCAGCTGTTGGACGGTCAGTTCCGTGCGGTCGCCCAGGCGGTCAGGCGAGCCGGACTCGATCCCGCCACCGAGACGATCCGCGACGTGCTGACCGAGATCGGGTGGGCCAAGTCGAGCCTGCTCACCCCCGACAGCTACGCGGAGCAGGCGGTCGCTCTGGGACGGGACCTGCCGGTTCCCGCGCCCGAGGTGGCGCGGGCGTTCCGGGCGTACGAGGACCTCAAGGTCTCCGGCCCGGTCCGGATGCTCGACTTCGACGATCTCCTGTCGCACATGGCGGAGCTCGTGGAGGAGGTGCCGGCCATCGCGGAGGAGTTCCGGGACCGGTACCGCTGCTTCGTCGTGGACGAGTTCCAGGACGTCACGCCGGCCCAGCAGCGGCTGCTCACCGCATGGCTGGGTAATCGCGACGACCTCACGGTGGTGGGCGACGTCAACCAGACGATCTACTCCTTCGCCGGCGCCGAGCCCGACTTCCTCCTCGGCTTCGCCGACCGCTACCCCGGCGCGACCGTCGTGAAGCTGGAGTCCGACTACCGTTCGACCCCGCAGGTCGTGGACCTGGCGAACGCGGTGATCGGCGCCGGAGCCGGTCGGTTCCGCAGCGCCGGCCTCACGCTGCGCGGTATGCGGCCGCCCGGGCCCGAGCCGGTGCTCGCCGAGTACGCGGACGAGGATTCGGAGGCCGACGCCGTCGCGGCGGCCGTCGCCGACCTAGTGCACGGCGGGACCGATCCCGCGGAGATCGCCGTGCTGTACCGGGTCAACGCCCAGTCGGAGAGGATCGAGGCGGCTCTGGACGAAGCCGGCATCGGGTACCGGCTCAAGGGTGGCGAGGGCTTCTTCGAACGCCCCGTCGTGCGCCGGGCCATGTCGGCGATCGACCGCCTCGTCGACGGCTCGGACGAGGCGATGGCCGGCGCCCACGCCGGGTTGACCGACCCGGCGGACATCGTCGCGGTCATCCGGCAGGCGCTCGAGCCCCTCGGCCTGACCGCCGCGGAACCCTCCGGCACCCAGGCCCGCGAGACGTGGAACTCCCTGAGCGCGCTGGTGGGACTGGCGGAGGAGATCGCCACCGCCGAGAGCCGCCCGGGACTGCTCCCGGTCGTGGCCGGCCTGAGGGAACGCGCCGCCGCTCGGCACGCGCCGGACGAGCGGGGGGTGACGCTGGCGTCGATCCACGCCGCCAAGGGCCTCGAATGGGACGCGGTGTTCCTCATCGGCGTGCACGAGGGCAGCCTGCCGATCAGCCACGCGATCAACGCCGGGCCCGACGCGATCGAGGAGGAACGCCGCCTTCTCTACGTGGGCATCACCCGCGCCCGCGAGCACCTGTCGCTCTCGTGGAGTCGCAGCCGCCGCGCCGGGGGGCGAGCCACCCGGCGGCCGAGTCGCTTTCTCGATCCCGTCCGTCCGGCGCAGGCCCCGGCAGCCGCCCGGCGGTCCACCGACTCGTCCGACAAGGGACGTTGCCGCGGCTGCGGGGAGAGGCTCAACGGGCCCATGCACCGGGCGCTCGGGCTGTGCCCCGAGTGCTCGATGGAGATAGACACCGAACTGTTCGAGCGGCTACGCGAGTGGCGTCGCGAGACCTCGGAGCGGATCGGCAAGCCCGCCTACACGGTGTTCACCAACGAGACCCTCGCGCAGATCGCCCGCGACCGTCCCGCCGACACGAGGGCCCTGGGCCGGATCGGCGGAATCGGCGCGCACAAACTCGGCGAGTACGGCGACGACGTGCTGAAGCTGGTCCGCGGGACCTGACGACCGGCGGCCTCAGTCCTCGTCGGGGAAGATTTCGGGCATCCAGCGCCGCACGATCTCCCGGTAGGGCGCGGACGCCTGGAGTTGGCACAGCATGCCGACCGACGCCGACAGCACCCGGTGGATCAGCACGAACTCCCGGGGCAGCGCGAACGAGCGCGAGGTCCGGAACTCCCGACCCGAGACGTCCCCGTAGACGGCCATAATGCCCTGCATCCACGCGCGGTCGAAGTGGAACACCGGCTCGCGCATCGGCTCGATGAACGGGTTGAGGAACGCCATCGCGTCGGCGGGATCCAGCCCGCCCCGCCCCACGTAGCCCGCGCGGGTCATCACCCTCACGAGCTCATCCGCGTCATCGGCCAGCGCGTGCCGCATCATCGAGGTCAGCACGGTCGGTATGCCCTCGGGGAGCGGGATGGACGCGCCGAAGTCCAGCACCACCAGGCGACCGTCGTCGGCCAGCAGGAAGTTGCCCGGATGCGGATCGCCGTGCATCAACCGCGCCCGCACGGGGGAGCTGAACTGGAACTCGGTCAGTAGTTCCCCGGCGAGATTACGCTCCTCGGGACTGCCGTCGGCGGAGATCCGACTCAGCGCGCGGCCGTCCGCCCACTCGGTGACCAGCACCTTGGGCGCGGAGGCCAGCACGGAGGGGACGTGGAACTGGCGGTCGTCGCGGAACGCGGCCGAGAAGATGCGCTGGGTGTCGGCCTCGGTGCGGTAGTCGAGTTCGCTCACCGTGCTGTCGTACAGCTCGTCGATGATGCCCCTGATGTCGGTCCCCGGGTTGAGCGGGCGCAACAGCGGGGCCAGTCTGCGGAGCTGGCGCAGGTCCGAGCGCAGGGCCTCGTCGGCCCCCGGGTACTGCACCTTGACGGCCACCTCGCGGCCGTCGGACCAGACGGCGCGATGCACCTGGCCGATCGAGGCCGCCGCGGCGGCCTCGCCGTCGAACTCCGAGAACCGCTCCCGCCACCGCAGCCCGAGCTGGGCGTCCAGGACGCGTTCCACCTCGGCGGCGGGCATGGGCGGGGCCTCGGACTGGAGCTTGGTGAGCGCCTCGCGGAAGGGCTCGGCGTACTTGTCCGGCATGCCGGCCTCGAACACGCTCAGGGCCTGCCCGACCTTCATGGCGCCGCCCTTGAGCTCTCCGAGGACGGCGAAGACCTGCTCGGCGGCCTGGTCGGCGAGTTCCTCCGTCAGATCCCCCTCGCCCCGCCCGAAGGCGCGGCGGCCGAGCGATCCGGCAGCGCGGCCGGCGATGCCCAGTGGTAGTCCCGCGAGGCGTGCTGCGCGGCGGGACGAGGTACGGGGTAGATCGGACACGCCCCAATCATGACAGAGGATGGGCCCCCGGGGCGGCCCCACAGTCGCAGCCCTCGACGGCCGGCCATTCGATACGACGCCACAGTCCCTCGGCCGGGTTGATCTCGACGGAGGCGCCGACCGTCTGCATCCGACCGGTCGGTTCGCGGGTCGCGGCGACCTCGGCCAGCACGAGCGCGGCCGCGGCGGTCAGGGCGGGGACGCCGGCGTCGGGGGAGTGTCCGAGGAGCTGGGCGGCGACGAACGGCCAGCGTGGGTCCCTGCGGGCCCGGAACAGGTCGGTGCACCGCAGGCACGTGCTGAGTCCGGGCACGACGGTCGGTCCCACCACCACCCTGCCGTCGCGGCAGTACACGTGCATGTGCGCCTGCCCGGCGCGGCTGAGGGCGGCCGTGATGACGGGGTCGACGGAGACGGTGCCGGTGAGGATCACGAGGTCGGGTGGCTGTCCGCGGCGGTGCCAGGGTGGCCGTTCGGCGTCGAGCGCCAATCCGGGAGTGGGGCCGGTGCTCACCCGGCATCCGTTGACGGACAGCGGTCCGCGCAGCACCTCGGAGATCTGGCCGGAGCCCAGGATGTGGACCCGGCGGACAGGGGAGGGCCGCGGCTGCGCGGATGTCGTGGAGGGCGCGGGCGCGGAGGCCGCGAGTGCGGGTGCCGCTGCGCCGGGGACGTCGAGGTGGACGTGCCCGAGGTCGGCCAGGCGGGCGAGGATCCGTGCGACGGCGGCCCGCCCGGTGGCGTCGATTCCGGCGCGGCGGGCGGCCGAGTCGAGGTCGGCCCCGCCCTCGAGCCCGGCGAGCAGGGCGGCGAGGCGGCGGGCGTCGACGGTGGCCGGCGCGTCGACGACGACAGCCCTGTCCGGCGCGAGCCCGACCTGCACGGTGCGGCCGTCTCGGGCGACGACCACGGTGCCCGGACGCAGCGTCGCGCGGATCGGCGACGAGGTGCCGAGAGGCGACGAGGTATCCGGACGGACGGGCCCGGTCGCGGTGGCCCCGACCTCGGCGGGCGCGGCGATGACGACGCCGCGCGGCGGCTCCGTGGCACGTGGCGGCTCCGTGGCGCGCCGGGGTGCGTCGGCGGGCGCGGTGAGCGGGGTAGGCGGGGTCACGGGTGTCATCGTGGCACGTGATCGCCGGGGCACCGGGCCCGCCGGCGGGGTTATCCACAGGCACGGGAGGGCGGATCGCGCGTGTGGACGGCGGCCCGCGAGGGCGCGTCGTCCGGTGGTCTACCGTGGTCGGCGTGCCGCCAGCCCCTCGCCCCGCCGACCGATCCGAGGAGACCGCCCCCGGCGGTCCGGCCGCGGCGTCGGCGCTGCCCACGGACCCCGACGACCCGCGGATCGAGATCCGGCGGTCGCGGCGCCGCAAGCGGACGGTGTCCGCGCGGGTGGAGGGGGAGACGGTGGTCGTGCTCATGCCGGCGGGGCTGCCCCGGGCCGAGGAGCGGCGCCTGGTCTCGGACATGCTCGGCCGTCTGGCACGGTCGGGTCGCCGTCGGGGCCCGAGGGTCTCGGACGAGGATCTGATGCGACGGGCCTCCGGGTTGTCGGACAGGTGGGTGGAGGGGCGCCCGCGGCCGTCGTCGGTGCGATGGGTGCCGTCGATGACCACGCGGTGGGCGTCGTGCTCACCGGCGTCGGGGGAGATCCGGATCAGCGAGGCGCTGCGGGACGTCCCGGCGTACGTGCTGGACTACGTCCTCGTCCACGAACTGGCCCACCTCGTGGTGCCGGGCGGGCATCCGCCGGAGTTCTGGGAGGTGGTGCGCCGGTTCCCGCGCGCCGAGCGCGCGATGGGGTACCTCGAGGCGTACTCGCGGGTCCTCCGTGGCGCCGCGGGCGCACCCGGGAGCGGGGACGCCGCCCGCGACGACGGGGGCGGCGGTGCCGGCGAGGGAGTGGGGGACCTGATCGAAGGAGACGACGACGAGGTCCACTCGCCCTGACCGGCCCCGCCCGGGGCCGAGCGGGCGGGTCAGTCCGCGTCGCGCGGCCCCTCGGAGCCGGTGCCGTCTCCACCGATCCGGCCGCCGGACTCGCGGAGGAACCGCTCGATCTCGTCGACGCCGCCGGAGTCGCCGCTCGAGTCGTCGAGGAGGCGGTCGATCACGGCGGCCGGGTTCTCGAGGTCCTCGCCGACGGGCAGCAGGTCGGGGTGGCTCCACAGACCGTCGCGGCGTTCGATGCCGACGGCCTCGCCGACCCGGCGCCACAGTTCGGAGGCCTCGCGGGCGAGCCGCGGGCGCAGTTCGAGCCCGACGAGGCTGGCGAAGGCCTGCTCGGCGGCCCCGCCGGTGGCGCGGCGGCGCAGCCACATCTCGCGGAGTCTGTCGGCGCTGGGGAGCCGGTCGCCGACGGCGGCAGTGACCACGGCGTCGACCCAGCCCTCGACGAGGGCGAGGAGTGTCTCGAGGCGGCCGAGGGCCGCCTCGTTGACGTTCGTGACCTTGGGGCCGATCGCGCCGGCGCCGCCCGAGAGCAGTTCCTGCAGCTTGGCCGGGTCCTGCAGCATCGACGGGTCCAGCCCGGAGGCGAGGTCGTCGAGCCCGGAGGTGTCCACGCGAATGCCGCGCGCGTACTCGTCGACCGTGGCGAGGAAGCGGGCGCGCAGCCAGGGGGCGCCGGAGAACAGCCGCAGGTGGGCGGCCTCGCGCGCGGCGAGGAACACGACGACCTCCTGGCGCGGCAGCTCCAGCTCGTCGGCGAACGCGTCGATCGCGGCCGGTGAGAGGGCGGCCACCCCGTCGGCGCCGAACGGGATGCCCACCTCGGAGGAGAAGAGGACCGCCGGGGCGAGCTTGCCCAGCCCCTGGCCGAGTTGCATGCCGAAGCCCATGCCGCCCATCTGGTCGAGCATGCCGAGGAGCGGGCCTGCGAGCTGGCGGGCCTCCTCGGGCATGGCGCCCCTGGTGGCCGCGTTCATCTGCTCGGCGACCGGGGTGCAGATCTTCTCCCAGGTGGGCAGGGATTGCTCGACCCACTGCTGCGGGGTCCACGCCTCGGTGCGGTGGACGCCGGAGGGGAACAGGGTGGTGTCGTCGAGCCACAGTTCGGCGAGGCGGACGGACTCCTGGACGGCCGTGCGCGAGGAGTCGGTGATCACGGGCGTGCGGCCGAGCGCCTGCAGGGCGACCGTCCGCGCCAGCTGGTAGTTGACGGGGCCAGAGCTGCCGGGGCCGGACATGGCCGATCCCATGGACCCGAGCATCTGCCCGAACTGGGAGAGCATCTGGCCGAGGTTGCCGAACTGCGAGGGGTCGAATCCGCCGGGGCCACCGGGGCCACCGGCGCCGCCCGATCCGCCGGGATTACGGTCCCGGTCGTCGTCGCGCCCGTCGTCGTCGGAGGCGGAGAAACCGAAGGGCTGGTTCATGCCACAACGGTACAGCGTGCAGGGGTGCGGGGTTCGGCCGCGACGCGGTGGCGGCCGGGCGCGGACTACCCTTGCCCCCGTGAGCCGCCGCCTCTTAACCGTCCTCGCCGCGCTGGTGCCGGCGGTCCTGCTGCTCGTCCTGGCGACATCGGCCACCGTCCCGTTGGTGTCGATGGGCCCGGGGCCCACTTATGACACTTTCGGGACGGCTGAGGTGGAGACCGAGAACGGTGAGGTCGAGCGGGTCCCGGTGATCGACGTGGTCGGCAGGCCGGCCGACGAGACCGCGGGGTCGCTGCTCATGACGACGGTGGCGGTGCGGGACCGTCTCACCCTGGTCGACGCGGCGCGCTTCTGGCTGGACCCTGCGCAGGTCGTCGTGCCGCGGGACCAGGTGTTCCCGCCGGACCGGTCGCGCGACGAGGTGCGTGAGTCCAACGCCGCGCAGATGGTCGGGTCGGAGAACTCGGCCGAGGCGGCCGCCTACCGCCACCTGGGGATCCCGATGCAGCCCCGCGTCGAGGGTGTGGAGCCCGACGGCGCGGTCGCCGGGCGTCTGGAGGAGGGCGACGTGCTGACGTCGATCGACGGGGAGCCGGTCGAGGACGCCACGTCCGTGGTCGAGCGGGTCGGCGAGCGCCGAGCGGGGGATGAGATCACGATCGGGTACACCCGGGACGGCCGGGAGGGGTCGACGACGACGAGGTTGCAGCCGGCCGGGCCGGACGGCGATCCAGACCAGGGCCGGCTGGGCATCCTGGTCGGTGACTCCCCGGCGGACGGCACCGACGTGGACATCACGGTGGATCCGGGTGTGGGCGGCCCCTCGGCGGGCCTGGTGCTGGCGCTGGCGATCGTGGACAAGCTGTCACCGGGGGAGACGACCGGGGGGGCGCGGGTCGCGGGCTCGGGGACGATCCTGCCCGACGGGACGGTCGGGTCGATCGGCGGCATCCGGCACAAGATCCGGGCCGCCCACGAGGCCGGGGCGAGCGAGTTCCTCGTTCCCGCCGCCAACTGTGCGGAGGCTGTGCAGGACCCTCCCGAGGGCATCCGGCTCATCGAGGTGTCGACACTGGGCGGCGCGGTGGAGGCGCTGGAGACGGCCGCTTCCGGGGGGCGGCCACCGACCTGCGGCTGAGGCGGGGTTTTCCGTAAGGTGGGGCCCACGAGCATGTCCGCCCCAGCAGTGCAGGAGCATCCCAGGTGTCCGTCCGCCCACCCGGTAACCCCCCCGGTCGGCCAATCGCGATCTCGCGTCGCGGTCGGGCCGTCGCCGTCGCCGTCGTCGTCCTCATCCTCCTGATCCAGGTCCTGCCGAGGCTGAACACGGCCTATACGGACTGGCTCTGGTTCGGCAGCGTCGACGCCTCGAGCGTGTTCCGCACCGAACTGCTCACGCGGCTCGGGGTGTTCGTCGTGGTGGCGCTCCTGGTGGGGCTGGCGGTGACCGCCGGCATCATGCTGGCCTACCGCGCCCGCCCCGTGTTCCTCACGCAGCCGGGGATGCCGGACGCGCTGGCCCGGTACCGCGCGGCCATGGGTGCCTCGCCCGGCCGGACGGTGTTCTGGATCCCGGCCGTGCTGGCGATCCTGGCCGGGTCGGTCGCGCAGACCGGCTGGCAGACGGTGCTCGCGTTCTTCAACTCGACGCCGTTCGGTGAGACGGACCCCCAGTTCGGGCTCGACATCTCCTTCTACGCGTTCGAGCTGCCGATGTGGCGCGCGATCGTCACGTGGCTGATGATCGCCATCGTCCTGGCGTTCCTGGCCAACCTCTTCACGCACTACATCTTCGGCGGCCTCCGGCCCGGCGCCCGGGAGGGTGCGCTGACCCGGGCGGCCCGCATCCAGCTGGTGAGCCTCGCGGGCCTGTTCGTCCTCGCCAAGGCGGCGGCGTACTGGCTCGACCGGTACGAGTTGCTGTTCAGCGAGAACGCCACGTTCACTGGCGCCAGCTACACCGACGTCAACGCCCTCATGCCGGCCAAGATCTTCATGTTCTCGGTGGCCCTGGTGTGTGCGGTCGCGTTCTTCTCCGCCATCGTCATCCGGGACCTGCGGATCCCCGCGCTGGCCACGGTCCTGCTCCTGTTCTCCGCCCTCGTGGTGGGGTCGGCGTGGCCGCTGGCCGTCGAGCAGTTCTCGGTCAACCCCAACCGCGCCGAGAAGGAGCGGGAGTACATCGCCCGCAACATCGAGGCGACGCGCGCCGCCTACGACATCGGTGACGACCGGGTGACCTACATCGACAACTGGGGTTCGGCCGACCCGAACCCCCGCGAGGCCGCCTCGGACATCACGACGCTGTCCAACGTCCGCGTGCTCGACCCCAACGTCCTGGCGCCGACCTTCACCCAGCAGCAGCAGCTGCGCAACTTCTACGGCTTCCCCGAGACCCTGAGCATCGACCGGTACACGATCGACGGCGAGATGCAGGACTTTCTCGTGGCCGCGCGCGAGCTCAACCCGGCGTCGTTGCAGGCCAACCAGCGCGACTGGATCAACCGCCACACCGTGTACACCCACGGCAACGGCTTCGTGGCCGCTCCCGCGAACCGCGTCAACGAGATCGCCGACGACGCGGGCTCGGACCGCGGTGGCCTGCCCAACTACCAGGTCTCGGACCTCGACGCGATCAACAACGGCGAGGACATGATGATCCCGGTCACGCAGCCGCGGATCTACTTCGGTGAGCTCATCGCCCAGTCGGATCCCGACTACGCGATCGTCGGCGACAACGGCGACGGCCCCCGTGAGTACGACACCGACGCCGAGCAGTATACCTACACCGGCTCAGGCGGTGTGCCGATCGGCGGGTGGGTCAACCGGATCGCGTACGCGTTGAAGTTCGCCGAGCGGAACATCCTGCTGTCGAGCCTCATCGGTGACGACTCGAAGATCCTCTACGACCGCGACCCGCGTGACCGCGTGCAGAAGGTCGCCCCGTGGCTGACCACGGACACCAACACGTACCCGGCGGTGATCGACGGGCGCATCAAGTGGATCGTCGACGGCTACACGACGCTCAAGACCTACCCGTACGCCGAGCTCAGCTCGCTGGAGGCCATGACCTCGGACTCCCTGAGCGACGGCAGCGGCCGCGTGTTGCCGGACGAGGAGGTCTCCTACATCCGCAACTCGGTCAAGGCCACCGTCGACGCCTATGACGGCACGGTGGACCTGTACGCGTTCGACGAGTCCGACCCGGTGCTGCAGACGTGGATGAAGGCCCTGCCGGGCATCGTGCAGCCGCGTGACGCGATCTCCGAGGAGCTCTCCGAGCACCTGCGCTACCCCGAGGACCTGTTCAAGGTGCAGCGCGAGCTGCTCGCCAAGTACCAGGTCGACGATCCGGGTCAGTTCTTCACGAACGACGCCTTCTGGTCGGTGCCGTCCGACCCGACGGTGACCTCGTCCATCCAGAACCCGCAGACCCCGCCCGCGGCCGGGCCCGGCACCGCCCCCGCTCCCGGGACCGCGGGTGGCCCGGCCGGGGCACAGACCGTGGACCGCGACGGCCCGAGCCAGCCGCCGTACTACGTGGTGGTCTCGGACCCGACGGACCCGGAGTCCGACGAGCCCTCGTTCCAGCTCATCTCCGCGTTCCGCGGGTACGAGCGCGAGTTCCTCGCCGCGCACATGTCGGCGAGCTCGGACCCGGAGACGTACGGCGAGATCACCGTGCGCGTGCAGCGGCGCACCGAGCCGCTGGCGCAGGGCCCGAACCAGGCGCAGGACATCATGATCGCCTCGCCGGCGATCGCCCAGGACCGTCGCCTGTGGGGTGAGACGGCGGAAATCACCGAGGGCAACCTTCTGGCGCTGCCGCTGGCCGGGGACTCGGTGCTGTACGTCGAGCCGATCTACACGCAGCGCAAGGACCAGGACTCCGCGTTCCCGCGTCTGCTGCGCGTGATGGTGAGCTACGACCGCGCGGTCGGGTACGCGCCCACCCTGTACGAGGCGCTGCAGCAGGTCGGTATCGAGACGGATCCCGACACCGTGCGGATCGACGAGACCGGTCAGGCCGAGGCCCAGGCGGAGGGCGGCACGTCGCGGCCCGCCGAGGGCACGGCCCCCCGCCCGTCCTCACCCGCGGCCGGCGGTGGCGGTGGTGGCGGCGACGAGGCCTCCCGTGAAGCCGCGGTGCGCGAGCTCAACGAGGCGTTGAACGCCGTCCGTTCGGCCCAGAGCGGGGGAGACCTCTCCGATCTCGGGCAGGCGCTCGAGGACCTGCAGGCCGCCGTCGACGCCTACCAGGCGCTCGGCAACGGCAACTGACGACCCGACTCCGTCCGCCCGGGCCGGTCTCTCCGTGTGACCGGCCCGGGCGTCGTCGTACGGCCGGCCGATTTGCCTTGTCGGTTCAGTGGCACGTAGTGTCATAGATGC
>NZ_BCSW01000005.1 GCF_001571065.1 Dietzia cinnamea NBRC 102147 | reverse complement strand
GTTCAGCCCGGCGTAGGAGTGCAGGCCCGAGACCACGATGTTGATGAAGAACAGGTTGAACACCAGCACCGCGAAGCCGGCGATGTTGATCCACGCCGCCTTCTTGGGGCCCCAGCCCGACGTCGCCCGGGCGTGGAGGTAGCCGGCGTAGAGCACCCAGGAGATGAAGGACACCGTCTCCTTGGGGTCCCAGCCCCAGAAGCGGCCCCACGCGCTCTCCGCCCACACGGCGCCGAGCAGGATGCCCACGCCGAAGATCGGGAAGCCGATCACCGTGACGCGGTACGCCACCCGGTCGAGGGTCTCGGCGGCGGGCAGCGGGCGCGCCAGGCGCGCACCCCAACCCCGCTCCTCGCCCTGCGGCTGCCACACGCGGATGAGGTACATGATCGACACGACGCCCGGGACGAGCAGGATTCCCGAGCCCAGCGAGATGATCGTGACGTGGATCGGCAGCCAGTACGACCGCAGCGCCGGCACCACGGGCGCGGCCTCCGAGTACAGGTGCGTCCCGCCGAAGAACAGCAGCACCAGCACCGGCACCAGCATGAACGGCCACGCGGTCTGCAGTGCCGGCTTACGCAGGAACACCAGCCCGGCGCCCACGGCGAGCAGGGTGGTGCCGAGGATGAACTCGTACATGTTGCCGAACGGGAACCGGTCCGTGGCCAGCCCGCGCGTGATCATCGACCCGGCGTGGAACAGGAACGCCACCACCACGAACAGCTGCGCGATGCGCGCCCACCGCACGTTGCCCTCGGACACCCGGTTCTCGTCACCGGTGTCGGTGAGCGACCGCGACTCCGTCAGGCCCACGTCCGAGCCACCGACTGTTCCCGACCCGCCGGCGGCTGCGCCCTGCCTGGCCCCGACCAGCTGCTGGTGCGAGACCTTGGGGACGCGGAAGCCCGCGTAGTAGATCAGCGACGCGACGAGCGCGAGGGCGTAGATCCCGAACGCCGTCCGGAAGGCGAGGTCCGAGTACGTCGACAGGGTCTCGTCAACGGGCAGTCCCTGCGCGAGGGTCCAAGTGATCACCGGGTGTCGTCCTTCCGCACGTCGTCGCCGGCGGTGCCGCGACTAGATGAAGTGTGGTCCTTATCAGCCCCACCCGGCAAGACGGGTGTGACGGCCGACGCCGCGACCAGCCGATCGCGGAGCTCGTCGAATTCGCTCCCCCAGCCGGACCGGTCCGTCTTGGCGAGGCCTCCCAGTTCGACGCGGGTGACCTCGTCGTCGTCGACACTCACCCGCGCCCAGATCCGCCGGCGCCGCACCATCAGGCTCAACACCAGCCCGCCCATCATGACCGCGGCGGACACCCCCACCCAGATCTGCGTGGGGTCGGAGGAGACCTGGATGTTGATGAACTCCTCCGCGCCGTCGAAGCGGACCTCGGTGCCGTCGGCGAGCGTGGTGGACTCGCCCGGCCTCAGGTTGACGCGTGCCTCGCGGTTGAGGACACCCGACTCGATGAGGTCGGAGTCCAGGGAGAAGATCGACTGCGGGCGGCCCGTGTCGAGGCCGGCGTCGCCGCGGTGGACGTCGATCGCCACCGCCGGGTCGTCCATCCTGGGGAACCGGGAGCTGAGCAGCGTGCCGTCGAACTGGGCGGTCGGGGCGAAGAGGCCCTGGATCGCGATCTGTTGCGTGCGCCGCTCGGCCAGGTCCGGGTACATGCCCGCGGGCGGGTCGAAGCGCATGATGCCCGACGACAAGAAGGTCTGCAGCTCGGTCGGCTGCCAGTGCTGCGTGTCCGTGCGTGTCTCGCCGTTCGGGAACGTCACCGTGAACGTCGGCGCGTAACCGTGGCCCTGCAGGTAGACGCGGGTCGATCCGATGCGCAAGGGGTGGTTGACCCGCATCTCGTACGGCTCCCACGTGTCGGGGTCCGTGGTGGTGACCTCTTCGCTGTAGCGCACGTTGGAGGTGAACATCTCGGCCTGGCCGTTGGGCAGGTAGTCGGCGCGGAAATCCTCGACCTTGATGCAGAACTGCTCGAGGTCCGTGCCGTCGACGAGCAGGCCCGCGCGGAACGAGTCGTACGCGCTGGGCGTGGTGTTGCAGAACGCCGGCGACTCGGCGTTGGCGACGATGACGCGCATGCCCTCCGCGTAGACGAACTTGCCCGCCGCGAACATGATGAGCAGCGCCAGCAGGCCGAAGTGGAAGACGATGTTGCCGACCTCGCGGGAGTATCCGCGCTCGGAGGACAGCTCGATGGTGCCGGGGACGCGGCCGTCGCCGTCGTTGCGGCGGACCCGGCCTTTGAGTTCGCGGCGGATCTGCTCGGCGGCCTGCTCGGGGGTGGCCGTGGTGCGGTAGGCGGCGTGGTGCGGCAGGCGCGACAGGTTGCGCGGGGTGAGCGGCGGCGGGGTGCGCAGCTGCTTGACCAGGTCGATCGAGCGCGGCGTGAGGCATCCGATCAGCGAGATGAACAGCAGGACGTAGATCGCCGTGAACCACCAGCTGGAGAACACGTCGAACAGTTGCAGGCGGTCGTAGAGCTCGCCGAGCCAGCCGTTTTCGGCGATGTACTCGTTGACGTTGCCCTCGTTGAGGCTGCGCTGCGGCAGCAGTGCGCCCGGGACGGCCGCGACGGCCAACAGGAAGAGCAGGATGAGCGCCGTGCGCATGGCGGTGAGAGTGCGCCAGGCGTTGCGGAGGTAGCTGGTGACGGTGCCCAACGGTGAGCGGGCAACGGCAGTTCTGGGCTCTGGCATGGGGTCCATCTGCGGGTCGCGGCGCGCCGAGGCGACTCGGCGCCGGTCGCACCCAGGCTAGCCCGGTGATCCTGAGCGGAACCTGGCAGGGTGGGGCCGGGTGTGCTGCCGCCTCCGGGGAGGTCAGGGCCGGTGTGGCGGGGGTCTCTCGGTGCCCCGCCGCGGGAGACCGGGCGTCGATCATCGTGCGGGTGCCGGTGGGTGGGCGTAGGACACGGGTGGGGTGCCTCCAGGCGTGCTGCGGTGGGCGGTCGTACGGCGTCGAGTCTGGGCGGGCTGTGTGTCCGGACCGTGTCTCTGTTGTGTGGATCGGTGGCTCATTGCTCCCCGCGACGCGGCGCGCTGCTGAGGGCGGTTCCGGTCTAGTCTCGTGTCGCGCCTCCGCCGGTGTAGTCGCGGCCGAGGGTGCGTCCGCGGTATGGGGCGGCGGCGTCGTCCGTGGGCGCGGGTTCCTCGGCGCGCGGGCGGCCGAGCACCGCCGGGGCGACTTTGACCGGGTCGCCGATGATGGCGGTGGTGTTGGTGGCGTTGGTCAGGTAGCTCGCCGGCGTGTGACCGCGCCGGTCACTGTTCTGGCCGGCGTTGGCCGCGCCCATCATCCCGCCGATCGGCATCGCCCCGGCGCGCCCGGCCTGGGCCGTACCGGTCGACGACGACGAGAGCGCCCCCGCACCCGAGCTTGCCGTCCCTCCGGGCGCGGGACCTGCCCCGGGAGCGCCCGCGGCCGGCCCGCCCCCGCCCGGGCTGGCCGCGCCGCCGGCACCGAACCCGGCCAGTGTCCCGGCACCACCCACTCGCGATGCGCCCACGCCCACCCCGGTCGCGGCGGCGCCGCCACCGCCGAGCAGGCCACTGGTCGAGCCGAAACCGCGATCACGACCCCGACCGTCCCCGTTCGCCCCGCCCCGGATCCCCCGGATGCCGCCCGCACCGGCGCCTGCCGCGCCGCGCTGGCCGTTCACCCCGGTCATCGGCGTCATCGGCGCCCCGGCCGGGGCGGTGGCCGCGTTCACGCCACCACCCGCAGCCCCGTGCCCCGCGCCCGCCTGTCCGGCCACCGACTGCCCGGCGCCCGCCTGCCCTGCACCGGCGGTGGCCGTCCCACCGCCGTCGGCTGCGCCCGTCCGCGAGGCCAGAAGTGCCTGCTCGGTGGCGGCATCGCGGCCCGCGCCCGGCGAGTTCGTCGTCGTCCCGCCACCTCCGGCCCCGCCCGCCGGGCCGCCGGCCTCCCCGGCGCCCGTGGTGAGCGCGGCGAGCGTGGCCGGGTTCGGCGCGGCCGGCCGCGCCGGACGCGCGATGCCCTCGGTGTTCCAGACCCGCGCCATGTCGATGCCCTCGGGCCCGCCCAGTGCGGTCGTGGAGACCACCCGGTAGGCGGCGGTGAAGTCCAGATCGTCGAGGTTGGCGTCCATCACCGCGGGGCTGTACTCAGTGTTGACGATCGCCCGCGCCTGCTCTTCCGCCGCGGCCTGCTGGGCTCGTGACGCGGCGGCCGCCGACAGTCCGGCCGGTCCGAGTTCGCGCCCGGATAGCTGCGCGAGCTGTGCCTGGGCCGCCTGCTCGGCCACGTTCGTGCGCGTGGTGACGAACCCCTGGTGTGCGCGCCCGGCTTTCTCGGCGACCTTCTCCAACTCGCCAGACAGCGCAACCGCCGAGCCGACAAGGCCCCTCACCGAGTCCTGGGCACTCACCGCGAACTCGCCCTGCCACCCGTGCCCGAGCACAGTGCTCAGGTCGGCCTGAAGTTGCGTGGCCGCGGAGTGAAGCGCTTCGGAGACCGCTCCCGCCCGCTGCTGGATCTCGCTGAACTGCTCGGGCTGCAGTGCTTGCGCACACTGGGCGATCCGCTCCAACGGCGAATCCGACACGTCCTCCGGACCCACCCGCCCGTAGCCACCCATCACGCACGCATCCTCGAGAATGAACCCCTCATTCTCCCCGGCACGAATCACACCCAGGCTCTGCAGCCCCGCCGGCTCCTCGGCCGCCTTCGATAGCGCCCCCGCCAACGCCTCATCCTGCGCCTCGATCAACCCGCCAGCTGCGGCGAAGAGGAGAGACATTGCGCGAGCTTGATCGACGAAGCCGTTCAATAGCATCCGGAGGTCGTCGTCCACGAAGAGCGAATACACCGCGCCAATCTGCCTTGCGGTGGGGAATGACCCCACGTGCCCCCGTTGGCTATTCACTAATGTTGTATTAGCAATCTCCCTGACGGTATCGGCGAACTCATCGCTCGCTCGCACGCAGGAGTTCGCAGCCTCCGGAACAAGGTTGACAGTCACCTGAAATCTCCCTCGGGTATGTATGGCATAACAGGTTCGATCGCGTCATCTAACGCGTCGCATGCCTTTACCAACTGCTCACCCTTGAATTCACCTAGGCCACTGGTTGAATCAAGCTTCACCCAGACCGTCCCGACGCGTGTGAAGAACACCTGAAGGCACGTTCCTCCAGAATTGTCGCCCTTCTCCACTAGTCGGAGGCTCGACCTTCCCGACTTCGAATACTCTCGATCCCGCACGACAAAGGATCGATCTGCGAGATATTCGGCGCGTGACTTCCAGGTTGACAGCGCGGTGAACTGCACCTCTGAGCTTCGCCAACCGCACGACATCAGAATCCCCGGCTCGTGGCGCATAAGGCTGTCCATCGGTTCGACAGCTTTCCCGACCCCCTTCTCGATGGCTTCAACTGGGATCTCGGCACACGGGTCGAAGAGGGCGGGCCTCCGCTCGACCGGCAGATCCCACGGATTGCCGGACTCCTCGGCAGCGGCGGAACTCGTCGTCGTCGGCGCCTCTTCTCCCCCGTCCGCCGACGCGCACCCGGACAGCACCACGAGGGCCGCAACGAGCGCGCCGCACACAGCTCTACTTCTTCCCACAACCTGTACGACGCCCCGCCCGGCCGAACGGTTCCACCGTCGCCCTGAGATCTCGAACTGGAGGCATTGCGGCGAGTTTTCCGGGCCATGTTTGAATCGATGCGCGGTCACAGCCAGTGATCTTTGCAGCTGGGCGGGGCCTGCGGGTGGGTCATCCGACGCGCGGCCACGTCGCGCCGGTCGGCGTGACCTGCGGTGACGGGTTCGTGTCGTACTCGGATGATCTAATCGAACGCATGAGCGACAGGATGAGTGGTGCGGGCAGCGCCTCCACGGCGAGTGGTGAGCTGGCGGCCGTGCTGTCCGCGCTCGATGCGCACCTTGGCCGCGACTGGTCCGAGGCGGGCGCGGCGCAGGTGCACGCCGAACTCGTCGCGCTCGAGCAGGCCCAACGTCGCCTGCGCGCCACCCAAGCCCGCGTCATGGCCGAGGCGCGGAGAACCGGCGCCGCCAGACAGATGGGCTACATCAACGAACGGCAGATGCTCACCGGCGGGCTCGGCCTGGCACCCGGCGAGGCACGCGGCCGCCTCGAGGACTCCTCGATCGCCGACACCGCCCGCATGGCCGCCACCGCGGCCGGACGAATCTCGGCCGGACACCTGAAGATCATCAACACCACCCTGGCCGCGCTACCGGACGAGGTCGACGACGACGAGCGCAACCGCCTCGAAACCGAACTGATCGCCCTGGCCGCCGAACGGGCCACGACCCGCCGCCTACAAGAGAACGCCCACCGCCTGCTGGACCAGATCGACCCCGGCCGCACCGAACGCGGCGCCGCCGAACGGGCCAGGCGCCGCTCGGTCACCTGCTCCGGACAAGGCCTGGACCTCATGGCCAGGGCGTCGATGACCATGGACCCCCAACTGGCGGCCCTGATGCGCGAAGTCCACGCCCGCTGGGCCCAACCCGGACGCCTATGGCCCGACGAGCAGACCCCCGATGAGCGCAGCGACGGTCAGCGCATGCACGACGCCCTCGTCCACGCCCTGACCCTCGCACTGAACACCGACGCGCGCAAGACCGGCGCCGCAGCGGCGATCGTCGTACGCATCGACCTCGACCAACTGGCCACCCTGGCCGGATGCGGCCAGACCGACTCCGGGATCCGCGTGCCCGTCGACCAGGCCATCGCCATGGCAGCCGGCAACCACTGGTTCCTCGCCCTCTGCGACCAGGAAATCGACCTCAAGCTCTACCGCAGTCGCCGCACCGCCTCCCGCTACCAACGCCTGGCACTGTTCGCCGCCTACGGCGGCTGCACCCACCCCGACTGCGACCAGGACGCCAGACACTGCCAAGCCCACCACGCCGGCAAACCCTGGGCCGCCGGCGGGCAGACCAACATCGACGAACTCGCCCTGACCAGCGCCGACTGCCACTCCATGATCCACGACACCGGCTGGACCACCATCCCCGACCGCACCGCACCCCAAGGCGTCAGATGGATCCCACCCACCACAACCCCACGCGCGACCAACCCACCACCACCCAAACCAGGCCCGCCACCACTGACACCACTACACGCGCCAGTCCTACCCTTCGCCCTCCTCCACGACCTCGACCACACCATCGCCCAACACACGGCCAACTCCAAGGCCGCAGCATGACCACACGCGACCGAGGCGCGACGGCGGCCAGCTCAAGTGGGTCAGATGGGCAGAGTGGTGTCCGAGATGGCGAAGTCGCGCAGCCAGTCGATGAACAGCGCCCATCCGCCCGAGAGCAGCAGCAGACCCACGATGATGAGCATGACGCCGCCGAACACCTGGATGGCCCGGGTGTGCTTCTGCAGCCACCCGACCGTGCGCATCGCCCACGTGGAGCCGAACGCCACCACGATGAACGGCAAGCCGAGACCCAGGCAGTAAGCCACGATCAGCAGGACGCCCCGGGCCGCGTCGACGCCCGTACCGGCGGCAACCGACAGCGCCGCGGCGAGCGTGGGACCCAGGCACGGGGTCCAGCCGAGGGCGAAGACGGCGCCGAGCATCGGCGCGCCGAGCCACGTCGAGAGCGCCTTCGGCTGCATGCGGGTGTCCCGCTGCAGGGTGGGCACCAAGCCGATGAAGACCAGACCCATGAGAATGGTCACCACGCCGCCGAGCCGCTGCAGCAACTCCTGCTGCGGGGCCAGGTACTGCACGGTCCCCAGCACCATGGCACTGAGCAGCACGAACACCACGGTGAACCCACCCACGAACAGCAAGGATGCGCCGACTACGCGGGTACGGGAAGCGCGGCGGGTTCGCCGTTCCTCCACGGTCAGTGTGGCGGTGGCGGCGCGCTGCCGTTCAGCGGCGGCCGCGGTGACCGGCGGGCGCTCGGCGCCCACCACGCTGGCCAGGTACGCCATGTAGCCGGGCACCAGCGGGATCACGCAGGGCGAGGCGAACGACACCAGTCCGGCCAGCACGCACGCGCCCAACGCCAGCAGGATCGGGCCGCTGGCCACAGTCTGCTGGAAGGTCTCCCCGACGCTCTGGGCGAGCAGGATCACTTCGGGGGTCACGTCTGCTCGACCTCCTCGGCCAGGATCCTGTCGACGGTCTCACTCAGCTCGTCGTCGGTGATCTCGGCCAGGTACACGGCGGCCACCCGATGCTGCTTGTCCAGGATGATCGTCGCCGGCACGACTGACGTCGGGAAGCCACGTAGGGCGGCGACGGCCGCGTTGCTCGGGTCCCAGATCGACGGGTACGTGATGCCGTTGTCGCGGACGAAGTCGACGGGCTTCTGCCGGTTGGGGTCGCGGAGATTGATGCCGAACACGGTCGCGCCGCGGGGCTCGTACTCCTCCTGCAGGCGCTGCAGGTCGTCGGATTCGGCGCGGCACGGACCACACCACTGGCCCCACAGGTTGAGGATCACGACCTGTCCAGCGAAATCGTCCTGCACGGTGAGCGTGCGGTCGGGGTCGAGCAGGTCGGGCCCGGCGATCGTGGCGACGGGCTTGCGCTCAGCCGGGGGGTCGTAGTGGATCTCGATCTGGCCGTCGGGACTGACGAACTCGAACGTCTCCGGGCCCACCACCACAGCGTCGTTGCCGGTGGCGCAACCGGCGGCGAGCGCGCCGGACAGAAGCAACGCGCCGAGCGCGGCCTTGGTCTTACGCATGGATCATGCTCCAGTCTGCGACGGGTCGGAGGCGCCCGCCGGTTCGGAATAGACGATGTCGCGCAGCGTGGTGCCCTCGAACACCAACGAGGTGACCGACGCCAGGGAGCACTGCCGGGAGCGCGGGTCGTGCCACAGGCGCCGACCCTCGAGGAAGCGCCGCGTGGTGTACACGGGCAGCTGGTGGCTCACCAGGACGGCCTCGTGCCCGCGGGCGGTGTCGAGGGTCGAGTACACGGCGCCGATCATGCGGTGCGCGATCTGCAGGTACGGCTCGCCCCACGACGGCCGCAGCGGGTTGACGAGAATCGGCCAGTACTGCGGGTCGCGGAGCGCACCGCCGGGGCCGCCGACCTTGCGCCCCTCGAAACGGTTCTCCGCCTCGATGATGTCGGCGTCGATCCCCACCGGCAGTCCGAGGGTCTCGGCGAGCGGGGCGGCGGTCTCCTGGGCGCGCTGCAGCGGGGAGGCGACGATCGACACGATGTCGTGCCCATTCCCGAGGACGCGGGCGACGGTCTCCGCCTGGCTGCGTCCCAGCTCCGACAGCCGGTACCCGGGCAGTCGACCGTAGAGGACGCCCTCAGGGTTGTGGACCTCGCCGTGGCGCACGAGATGCACGATCGTCTGCGTCTCGTTGGCGCGGGCCGACGTGTCACGGGGGGTCGACGACGACGAGGTCGGCTCTCCCGGAACGGCGATCGTCCCCGGCTCGGCGCCATAGGTCGCAGACCCCTCGGGCTGCGTCTCGACGGGCGCCTCCACCGGGGCCGCGGCGGCCGCGGACCCGCCCAACGACGGCGGCGCCGCGGCGGGGGCGGGATGGTCTCCGCGCAGGGGGATCGGCAATGAGGTGGGGCCGGTGGCGGGGACGGCGAGACGTCCCCGGAGCCCGCGGCCGCTGCGGCTCATCGGCCGTCTCCGGGGGCGGTCGCGGCGGCGGCCGCCTCGGCGGCGACGGGCAGGGCGTCGGCGATGTGCTGGAAGTCGTCGTCGGTGAGGGCCGTGGAGACGAACCAGGTCTCGAAGGCGCTCGGCGGGGCGTAGATGCCCCGGTCCAGCAGGGTGTTGAAGAAGGGCGCGTACCGGAAGGTCTCGGCGGCCTTGGCGCCGGCGTAGTCGGTGACCTGCTCCTCGGTGAAGAACACGCTGAGCATCGTGCCCGCCCGCTGGATGGTGTGGGTGACGCCGGCGCCGTGCAGCGCGTTGCCGACGAGGGCCTCGAGCCGGTCGGCGTTGGTCTGCAGGGTGTAGTAGCAGGCGTGGTCTGCCAGACGGAGAGAGGCGAGGCCCGCGGCCACGGCGACGGGGTTTCCGGACAGGGTGCCCGCCTGGTAGACGGGTCCGGCCGGCGCGAGGGCGGCCATGACGTCGGCGCGGCCGCCGAACGAGGCGGCGGGCAGTCCGCCGGACATGACCTTGCCGAAGGTGGTCAGGTCGCCGGCGACGCCGTCGATGCCCCACCAGCCGCGGTCGCCGGCGCGGAAGCCGGTCATGACCTCGTCCATCACCAGGAGCGCGCCGTTGTCCGAGCACAGGGCGCGCAGCTCCTCGTTGAACCCGGGCAGCGGCGGGACGGTGCCCATGTTGCCGGCGGCGGCCTCGGTGATCACACAGGCGATCTCGTCCCCGTGATTGGCGAACGCCACGCGCACGGCCTCGATGTCGTTGTACGGCAGCACGATCGTGTCGTGTGCGGTCGCGCCGGTCACGCCGGGCGAGTCCGGCAGGGCGAAGGTGGCCAGGCCGGAACCCGCGTCGGCGAGGAGGGCGTCGACGTGGCCGTGGTAGCAGCCGGAGAACTTGATGACCTTGGAGCGGCCGGTGAACCCGCGGGCCAGGCGCACGGCGCTCATGGTGGCCTCGGTGCCGGAGTTGACGAGTCGCACCTCTTCGACGGAGGTGCGGGAGATGATCTCGCGCGCCAGGTCGACCTCGCCCTCGGTGGGGGTGCCGAAGCTGAGGCCGCGGGTCGCGGCGTCGCGGACGGCGTCGACGATCTCGGGGTGGGCGTGCCCGTGGATCATGGGGCCCCACGAGCAGACGAGGTCGATGTAGGTGTTGCCGTCGACGTCCGTCATGCGAGAACCCCGCGCTTCACGGATGAAGCGCGGGGTTCCGCCGACGGAGTTGAAGGCGCGCACCGGGGAGTTCACTCCCCCGGGGATCAGCTCGCGGGCCTCGGCGAAGAGCTCGGCCGATCGGGCGGTCCCGGACATGCCGGACGGGGTCGGGAAGGCATCACTCGCAGACGTCACTCCCCCAGTGTCTCAAAGTCCCGCCACGAGTACCCCCTCGCGGTGTCAGACCTGCGGCTGCGCGGGCGGGGTGGGCGGCGCGAAGGGAGCGAACAGCGACCTGGCGGCAGCGTCGACCTGCCCGGCGAAGTCCTGCACCGCCTTCTCCGCCTGCTGCTGCAGCTGCTGCGGGCTGGGCAGCGGCGCGGGGGCCGACACCGCAGCGGGTGCGGCGGCAGGCGCGGCAGGGGCGCCGAGGGACCCGGTCGCGGGGGCCGGCGCGTCCACGGGGGTGCCGACGGAGCCGGTCGCCGGGGCGCCGACGGAACCGAGCCCCGCGGCGTCGGTGACGCCCGCGCCGACGCCGGCGTCGCGGTGGGTCCCGTACCAGTCGTCAGCGCCCGCGACGGGCGCGGACATGCCCTGCTGGGCGGCGGCGATGCGCTCGGCCTCGCCCCAGCGGGGCAGCGGCTCGGGCGACGGCTTGCCGTCGACGTGGCCCGGGGCCGCGACGCCGGTGCGGAGGAAGTCCATCACCAGCTTGTCGACGGCCTCGTTGCCGGTGCGGAAGGTTCCGTGGTCGCCGCCGCCGACGGTGACCAGGGCACCACCGAGCGCCTCGACCACGCGGTGCGCGCCGGCGATGGGCGTGACGGCGTCGTCCTCGGAGTGCAGCACGAGCGGCTTCTCGTCGAGCGCGTCCCCGTTCGGGCTGATGGTCCGCGCGACGGGCGCCCAGCCCACGCAGTCGTCCCCGGCGGCCTCGACGGCGGCGCGGGTGGTGAGTCGGTTGCCGCCGGTGAACTTGTCGACCTTGGCGGACATGACGCCCAGCTGGTCGGCCGGCGCCGCGGTCTCGTTGCACGTGATGATCGAGTTCATCTCGACGTCCGTGCGGTAGACGGGCGAGCGGTTCTCCTGCGCGGCGAGCATCAGGCCCACGGTCTCGTAGTCGACCCGGGCGATGTTCCCGCCGTCGTTGTAGTACTTGAGGATGTGGGCGAGCATCGGCCACGCCTGCTCGGAGTAGGTGGCGCCGACCGTGGCGTCGTAGAGCCCGGTGGTGGCGTTGTTGGTCAGCCCCTGCAGGGCGGCGGCGCGGGCGAAGCCCTCGACGCGGGCGCGGGCGGGGGCGGTGCCGTTGATGACGTCCAGTGCGGGGCGCTCGACCGGGGTGCCGCGCAGTTCGACGGGCAGGTCGCGCGCCTCGGCGGGCGGCGGGGTGAGGTTGGCGGGGCCGCCCACCTCCTGATCGGTGACCCACTTCCAGGAGTGGAACACCTTCAGCGGGGTGTCGCCGAGGCCGTAGTAGTCGTCACGCTCGGCGATCCAGGCGAAGATGTCGTTGATCCGCCGCTCCTGGGCCAGTGCGCCCTGCTCGGCCTGCTTCGACCAGCGCCAGTCGGGGTGTGTGTTGGAGTCCAGCACCATCCGCCCGGTGTGCTCGGGGAACAGGGTGGCGAAGTCGGTGCCGATCGCGGTGCCGTACGAGACGCCCACGTAGTCGATCTCGGCGAGCTCGAGCGCCTCGCGGACCGCGTTCATGTCGCGGGCGGCGTTCTCGGTCGTCATGGACGCCGTGTACTCGGGGTCCGTGCCGTAGCAGGCGTCGTGGAGCGCGTTGACGGCGTTCGGACCGACGAAGTCGACGTTGCAGACCATCGGGTTGGATCCGAACAGGCCACGCGGCTGGACGGCCACGAGGTCGTGGTTCTCGTAGAGCCCCTCGGGACCGCTGCCGTCGGGGGCCGGGTTCCAGAAGTTCAACGCGTAGACGCCGGGGCCACCGGGGTTGCCGAACACCGTGGAGCGCGCCTGACCGGAGGAGGCCTTGATGCGCGTGAGCGCGACCTCGGTCTTGGCGGCGTCGGGGGCGTTGTAGTCGACCGGGACCTCGACGGTCCCGCACTCGAGACCGGCGGGCACGTACTCGGCCTCGATCCCGAGCATCTCGGCGCAGTCCCGCCATTCGACCTGCGTGGCCGAGGCCACTCCGGTTCCCAGAAGTGCGATCGCCCCGACGACCGCCGTGGTGCCAACAAAAGTGCTAGACGGCTGCACCGATCCCCGATTCCATGTGCTGTAGGTGTCTCTCCGGCGAATCGGACGCAGCAACTGCTCGATTTCACGAGCGTCACATGCGTCCGAACCGCGACAAATGTAGCCCGTGACACCCGCCACGCGGTGGAGCCCCGTGCGGACTCAGGGAACCGTCACACGATCGTTACCGGGGCTTCCGGGTCGCCTGGAAAGTCCCATCTAGAAGTAGATATGTCACGCCCCGCGACGGGGGGAGCGCCGGAGGATGGCGAGCGTGGCGAGAACCAGGGTCAGGCCGGCCAGGACGGTGGCGGCGAACAGCAGCCGGGTGTCGGTCCGCACCCGCTCGATGGGCCCCTCGACAGGCGGGTCGACCACCGGCGGCAGGACGGAGACGACGTCCCGGGACAGCCACCACAGCAGCACGGCGAGTGCGGCGGTGACGACGGCGGCCACCGCGAGGCGACGCGAACTCACGCCGGGTCCGACCCGCCGCGTCTCGCCCCGCCGTCGGCCGCCGCGACCGCACTGCTGAGGGCGGCGTGCAGGCCCGAGCGGTCGCGGGCCCAGGCGCGGACCTCTGCGCCGGAGTCCAGGCGCAGTCCCACCGCGCCGCGGCGGCGTGGGACCTCCCGCAACTCGCCGAGCGTGCGGGCGGTCTGCCATGAGGCCTCGGGCGCTCCGGCGGCCGGTAGCGGCAGCACCGCGTCGATCCGGTCCAGGCCGAGCTCCTCGGTGCCCTGGATGTACACCTGCGGGGTGAGCCGGACACGGCCGTGGACGCGGGTGGCGGCGATCATCACGCCATGGCAGAGCGCGGACGCGACCGCGCAGACGGTCAGCATGATCCAGTGCACGGGGGCACCGGTGATCAGCTCGAAGGCCGCGGCGGCCGCGCAGAACACGGGGGCGGCGAGGATCCACGCCCAGCTCCAGCCGTCCTCGGCGTACAGGATGGGGCCTCGGGGCTCTATGCCCGGCCGTGTGGCGGCTGTGTCACTTGCCGGCACGCGCGCCGCCACCCGGGGTCGTGAATTTCATGGCCTCGGCCGTGTGTTGGCGCCAGACGGCGGTGGCCGCGCACAGACCGGCCAGGATCTGCAGGGCGATGACGATGAAACTGACCACGTCGCCCCGCTCCCCCGCGACCGCGGCCCCGCCGAACACCCCGACGATCACGGACACCGCGTCGACGATCAGGAAGACGGCCACGATGTCGAGCATCGTGCGAGCCCAGCCCTTCCCTGCCCGCAGGCGGAAGGCCAGCCACACGGTGACCGCGGCGGCGAGCAGCGCAACCACGGCACCGACCACCAGGGAGATGGAGAACATGCCCTCGACCGAGATGTCGATGGGTCCGGTGTCGGCGACGGCGTCGCGGAACGCGTCCCGGGTCGCGGCCGGCAGGTCGCTGAAGCTCGCGGTCGCGGCGTTGAGGAGCATGCCGACGAGCCCGAACGCGGCGGCGGCCAGCCAGAGCACCCACGCCGTGTGGATCTCCTCAGGCGGCGGCCCCACGGGGTCGGTGGCCGAGGTGGGCGAGCCGGGCCCGGTGGGTTCTGCGGACCCGGCCGGCGCGCCCGACTGCTCTGGCCGGGCGGGCGGTCGCCAGGGACCGCTGGCGCGTGTCACCGCGCGCCCCAGCCCTCGGAGAGCAGGCGGGCGGCGTGAAGGGCCCAGTAGGTCAGGACGATGTCGGCGCCGGCTCGCCGGATCGAGGTCAGGGACTCCATGACGGCCGGGTCGTGGTCGATCCAGCCGCGCTCGGCGGCGGCGGAGATCATCGCGTACTCGCCGGAGACCTGGTACGCCGCCACGGGAACGTCGGAGATCTCGGCCGTCTGACGCAGGATGTCGAGGTAGGACATGGCGGGCTTGACCATCACCATGTCGGCGCCCTCGTCGAGGTCGAGCTGGACCTCACGCAGGGACTCGCGCATGTTGGCGGGATCCTGCTGGTAGGTGCGGCGGTCGCCGCGCAGCGACGAGCCGACGGCCTCGCGGAACGGGCCGTAGAAGGCGCTCGCGTACTTGGCGCTGTAGGCTAGGAGGGCCACGTCCTGGTGCCCCTCGCGGTCGAGGGCTTCGCGGATGGCGGCGATCTGGCCGTCCATCATCCCGCTGGGCGCCACGACGTGGGCGCCGGCGGCGGCCTGGGACACGGCGAGGTCGTTGTAGGCGACGAGGGTGGCGTCGTTGTCGACGATCTGCTCACCGCGCGGGTCGGTTCCGAGGACACCGCAGTGCCCGTGGTCGGTGAACTCGTCGAGGCAGGTGTCGGCCATGATCACGAGGTCGTCGCCCACCTCGGCACGGACGGCCGCGAGGCCGCGGTTGAGGATGCCCTCGGGATCGGCGCCACAGCTCCCGGTGGCGTCCTTGTCGGCGTCGAGCGGAACGCCGAACAGCATGATGCCGCCGAGCCCGGCCTCGGCGGCGGTGACTGCCTCGCGGCGCAGCGAGTCGACGGTGTGTTGGACGACCCCGGGCAGCGACGAGATGTCGCGCGGCGCGTCGATCCCGTCGGCGACGAACGCCGGCAGCACCAGCTGACGCGGCGCGAGCGTGGTCTCGGCGACGAGCCGACGCATGGCCGGCGTCGAGCGCAGTCGACGCGGCCGCACCAGCGGCGCGGGGACGGAGGCGGTGTCGTCGTGCGGTGTCATCACGTGTCCCACTGTACGAAAGTCGCCGTCACCGGCGCCGGGTGCGCTCCGAGGGGCACCCGCGCGCCGGGGACGCGTCCCGGGTCAGCGCCGGCGGGCGCGGCGACGCGGAGGCGGCAGTTCGCCGGCCGCGCGCAGGTGGTCGGCGTGCGCGGCGAGCGCGTCGACCAGTTCCAGCACCGACGCGTTCTCGGGCTGCACGTCCACGCGCAGGCCGAACTCGGCGGCGGTCTCGGCGGTGCGCGGCCCGATGCAGGCGATGAGCGTGCGGGCGTGCGGCTTGCCGGCGATGCCGACGAGGTTGCGCACGGTCGAGGAGCTGGTGAAGCACACGGCGTCGAACCCGCCGGTCTTGATCATCTCGCGGATCTCGGCGGCCGGCGGGGCGGCGCGGACGGTGCGGTAGGCGGTGACGTCCTCGATCTCCCAGCCGCGGGCGGTCAAACCCTCGGCGAGGGTCTCGGTGGCGATGTCGGCGCGCGGCAGCAGGACGCGGTTGACGGGGTCCAGGACGTCGTCGTACGGCGGGAACACCTCGAGCAGGCCGAGGCTGGACTGCTCGCCGCTGGGCAGCAGCTCGGGCTGGATGCCCAGCTCGCGGACGCGGGCGGCGGTGCCCTCGCCGACGCAGGCGATCTTCACGCCGGAGAAGGCGCGGGCGTCGAGGCCGAACTCGACGAACTTCTCCCACACGGCGCGCACCGCGTTGGAGGAGGTGAACACGACCCACTGGTAGCGGCCGTCGACGAGGCCCTTGACGGCGCGCTCCATCTGGGCGGGGCTGCGGGGCGGCTCGACGGCGATGGTCGGCACCTCGACGGGCACGGCGCCGTGCTCGGCGATGCGCTCGCTCATCTCGGCGGACTGGGCCTTGGTGCGGGGCACGAGCACGTTCCAGCCGAACATGGCACGCGACTCCCACCACTGGTAGCGGTGCCGCTCACCGGCGGACTTGCCGATGGTCACCACCAGGTCGCCCTCCATGTCACGCCCGACCTCGGCCATGGTCGCGAGGGTACCGTCGGCGGACTTCTGGGCGCAGAGCGAGCCGGAGCAGGTCACGGTGACCGGGGTGCCGGCGGCGAGGCCCTGCTCGGCGAGGTGGGAGGCGGCCTCGGCGAGGTGGCGGGTGGTGGTGCGCAGGACGATGGGCCCGGGCGAGCCGACGAGGGCGGCCCAGTCGACCTTGCCGCGACCGTCGGCGAAGACGTAGCCGGAGCCGAGCGCGATGCCGGCGAAGGCGGGCACGGCGGTGGCCTCGGCGACACCGGGGACGACCTCGAACGGCACGACGGTGCGGCCGACGGCGGCGATCTCGGTGACGGTCGCGTCGGTTGTCATGGGGTCGCCGGTGACGAGGCGGACGACGTCGCGGCCCTTCTTGGCCTCGGCGACGAGCTGCTTGGCCACGGCGGCGGGCTCACCGAGGACAGGCCGCACGTCGGCGGCGGTGGGCGCCGGCAGGGCCTTGAGGCGCTTGACCTCGGCCTTGTCCTCGGCGGCCACGGCGGCGTCCATCTCGGCCTGCCGCGCGTCGAGCAGTTCCTGCGGGACGGGGACCTCGGTGGCGACCAGTGCCAGTACGTCGGCCGACACGTCGGCGTCGGCGAAGACCAGCGCGTTGCCGGCGAGGACCTCGCGGGCCCGGCAGGTGAGCATCCCCGCGTTGCCTGGACCGCCGCCGACGAAGCGGACGGTTCCGGGGCGGGTGGTGCGTGCTCGAGTCATTGTTCGTCTCTCCGTCGGGTGGGTGTCGCGCACTGGCTGCGCGCGAGGTGGGAGTTCGGGGGTCAGGGGTCGGTGACGGTCGGTGGGGCCGTCGTGGATTCCCTGGGTACGAGCGGGGGTCGTTGCTCGGGGGATTCGGCGGACATGAGGTCGCTGGCGCCGCGGTCGAGCAGTTCGGCCGCGAGGCGGCGACCCAGTTCCTCGGCGGCGGCGACCGGCCCGTCGGGATGTGAGGCGGGGACGGTCGTGCCGGAGGTCCGCAGGACCGTGGTGCCGTCGTGGGCGGCGACCACCGCGTGCAGCGTGAGCACGGCGTCGGCGGCCGGGGCGTCGGCTCCCGGATCGGTGCCGGCGAAATCGGACCGGGCGGAGTCGGTGCCGCTGAGCTCGGCGCGCGCGCCGACGGGCGCGGTGCACCCGGCCTCGAGGTCGCGCAGGAGGGTGCGCTCGGCGGCGATGCGGACCCGGGAGGGGAGGTGGTCGACGACGGCGAGGGCCTCGATCGCCTCGGTGTCGTCGGCGCGGGCCTCGACGGCGAGAGCGCCCTGGGCGGGGGCCGGCAGCATCTCGTCGATGCCGAACCGGTGGGTGGCGCGCTCTCCGGCCCCGGTGCGGTCGAGTCCGGCGGCCGCGAGGACGACAGCGTCGAGATCGCCGCTGGCGACGTATCCCATCCGCGTGTCGATGTTCCCGCGCAGGGGGTGCAGGTCCAGGTCGGGGCGCAGGGCCGCGAGCTGGGAGCGCCGCCGCGGGGCGGAGGTGCCGACGCGGGCGCCCTGCGGGAGGGTGTCCATCGTGAGCCCGTCGCGGGCGATGAGCACGTCCGACGGGTCGACGCGCGGGGGCACGGCGATCGGGGCGAACCGGTCGTCGCGTGCGGTCGGCAGGTCCTTGTACGAGTGGACGGCGATGTCGCAGTCACCGCGTTCGAGGGCGGCGCGCAGTTCGAGGGTGAACACGCCCACGCCGATGCGCTCGACGGGGGCCATCACCACGTCGCCGCGGGTGCGCACGATCACCAGCTCGGCCGGGTACCCGGCGGCGATGAGGGCGTCGCGGACGTGCCCGGCCTGGGTGGTGGCCAGGGTGCTGCCGCGGGTTCCCACCTTCAGGGTCCTGCTGCTCATGACGCCTCCTCCTCCACGTCGCGGTCCAGGTCGAACAGGGTGCGCACGACCGCCGCGTAGTTCTCCCCGTCGGGTTGGGCGGCGAGTTCCTTGAACCGCACGGTGGGCGGGTGCAGGAGCTTGTCGACCACGCGGCGGACGGTGTTGGCCACCTCGTCGCGGACCTTGTCGTCCATGTCGGGCAGTCGCGACTCGAGCCGGCGCATCTCGGCGGCCACGACCTGTCCGCCGCGGCCCCGCAGCTGGCCGATGAGCGGGCCGACGCCGGCCATGCGCTCGGCCTGCGTGTACGCGGTGAGCTCGGCGTCCACGATCGTGCGGGCGGCGTCCGCCTCGGCCGCGGCGGACGAGGTGGCGGGGTCGGCCTTGAGCGCCTCGATGCCCAGCAGGGTCACGCCGGGCAGGCCGGCGACGGCGGGGTCGACGTCACGAGGCATGCCGAGGTCGCAGATGACCAGGGGCCCGCGGTCGCCGCGGCGGGCCAGCGCGGTGTGGATCTCGCCGAGAGTGACGACCGTGCCGACGGCACCGGTGCAGGTGAAGAGGATGTCGGCGCGGGCGACGGCGGTGGCGAGCTCGTCGAGCGGGAACGCGGTGGCGGGCGTTCCGGAGTCGCGGGCGATCTCGGACAGCCGGTCGGCGCGCTCGGGGGTGCGGTTGGTGATCTCGATGTGCGAGATCCCGCCGCGGCCGAGGTGCGCGACGGCCAGGCCGCCCATGGCGCCGGCGCCGAGCACGACGGCCTGCCGACCGTCGAGGCGGCGGGAGGCCGGGGCGTCGGGGGCGCCGGGGGCGTCGGCGCTCGCGTTGAGGATCTCCGCGGCCCGGTCGAGCGCCACGGAAACGACGGACGCGCCGGCGGAGTCGATGCCGGTCTCGGTGTGGACGCGCTTGCCCACGTGCAGGGCCTGCTGGGCGAGGCGGTGCAGGGTGGTGCCGGCCGCGCCGATCTCGGAGGCGGACTGGTACGCGGTGCGGATCTGGCCGATGATCTGCTGCTCGCCCACCACCATCGAGTCCAGGCCCGAGGCCACGGAGAACAGGTGCTCGGCGGCGGACTCGGAGTACCGGATGTACAGGTGCCGACTGAGCTCGTCGACGGACAGGCCCGAGTGGCGCGACAGGAGGTTGACGACGTCGTCGAGCGCCGGGTGGAACGCGTCCACGGCCGAGTACACCTCGACGCGGTTGCAGGTGGTGACGATCATCGCCTCGTCGACGTTCTCACCGGCGATGAGTTCTTCGGTGAGCGCGTCGCGGTCGACCTCGGACACGGCCACGGCCTCGAGCAGCCCCACCGGCGCACTGTGGTGGGACACACCCACCAGGAGGATGCTCACAACCGACCCCCGGACGTCAGGGCCTGACGGGCCCATGCCAGAATGGATGCCAGCTCGTCAACTCGGGGAGAAACCACTCGGGAGAAGGACGCAGGCCCGCCGGACGAACTCGCGGAACGCTGGTCCACAGTCGGTCGTCTCCTGTCGGTGTTCACGGCTGCGCACAGGGCACTCCCGGATCGGGAACACTCTGCCGGGACGGCCGTGGCCCTCAAGCCTGCGTACGACCCGTAACGGGATCCACCGTAACCCGCATGACACCCCGGGACAAAACCGTCATCGCACGGGATGCTATGTCCGTGCAGCGCCTCACGCCGCCCGTGAACAGCGCGGACCGGAGGCCGACCGCCCGAGTACGGTGACACCGTGCCCCCGCGTCGCAGGTCCTCCGCCACGATGTCCGCCGCCACCCGCGCCCGGTACGCGAAGCGTCGGCAGCGGCGCCTCGCCCGGGTCGACAACGACCTCACCGACCCGCAGTGGGGGCGGATCCTCGACGCGTGGGGCGGTTGCGCCTACTGTCACGCCGTCGGGCCGGCTCTGCAGCGGGACTGCGTCATGCCGATCTCCCGAGGCGGGCGCTACACACTGGAGAACGTGGTCCCGGCCTGCGCGTCCTGCAATGCGAGTAAGCACAATAGCGAGGTCACCGGCTGGATGCGGCGCAAGAAGCTCGACGAGGGAGCGTTCCTGCTCCGGCACGCCACCATCCTGCGGGCCCTGCGCACCGACGCCTGAGCCCCGGCGGGGCCGTCACCGGTCGCTCACCGTGCCCGTCCGGCTCTAGTCCCATCCGGCGAACGGGTCGGGCCCGGCGAGCGTGGCGAGCAGCTCGTCGTCGTCGACCTCCCAACACGAATGCTCCGCACCGTCGACCAACACGACCGGCAGGCGGTCCCCGTACTCGGCGGCGAGGTCGGGGTCGTCGGCGCGGTCCACGTCGGTGACCTCGAGGCGCGCGCCGGCCCCCTCGCACAGGGGCAGCAGCTGGCCGTGGACGCGGACGCAGCTGCCGCAGCCCTCGCGGGTCAACAGGGTCACCGTGTGCGCCATGCCTCGATAGTGCACCACCCCTCCGGCGCTCCCCTAGGATGGGGTCGCAGCCCCCGAGGAGGTCCCGCCCGGTGAACGACTCCCACCCGGAGAACGACCACGCCCGCGACGAGCACGGCGCCGGCCAGCACAGCGCTGGCCAACACAGCGCCGGCCAGCACCGAGACGACCGGTACGACGACGACTCCCCGCGCCGCCGGCGACTGCCCGGTCGTGCCGACGTGATCTCGGCGCTGGGACGGCTCGTGTGGAGGCGCCGCGACGCGCGGGTCCAGCGGGTCGCCGGCGAGGCCTCCGCCGAGCACGCCGTCAAGCTCGAGCCGGGTGCCGAGCCCGGTCCCCCGCTCGCCGACGCCGACGGTGCCGACCGTGCCGCAGTCGCTCCCACGGCCCCGCCAGCCGCCGGCACCGTCGAGGAGACCGCGGACACCGGGCCGTTCGTGGCGGACCCGCGTGTCGCCGCGTTCTTCGACGTCGACAACACCCTCATCCAGGGTGCCTCGATCATCCTGCTGGCCCGCGGGCTGGCCAAGCACCGCTTCTTCACCGTGCGCGACATCGCCGGGCTCGCGTGGTCGCAGGCCAAGTTCCGGATCTCGGGCGAGGAGAACGCCGACGACGTCGCCGCCGGCCGCGACAAGGCCCTGAGCTTCGTCAAGGGTCGCACCGTCGCCGAGCTGACCGCGCTGAGCGAGGAGGTCGTCGACACCTCGATGCTCGACCGGGTCTGGCCCGGGACCCGCTCGCTCGTGCAGATGCACCTCGACGCCGGACAGCAGGTCTGGCTGGTCACCGCGACGCCCGTGATGCTGGCGCGCGTGATCGCGACGCGACTGGGACTGTCGGGCGCGCTGGGTACGGTCGCCGAGGAGCACGACGGCGTCTACACGGGCCGCCTGGTGGGCGACATCCTGCACGGGCCCGGCAAGGCGCACGCGATCGCCAAGCTCGCCGAGGCCGAGGGGTTCGACCTGTCCCGCTGCTACGCGTACTCGGACAGCTTCAACGACATGCCCATGCTGACCATGGTCGGCAACCCGGTGGCCATCAACCCGGATTCGCGGCTGCGCAAGTACGCCTCGGAGAACGGCTGGGACGTCAAGGACTTCCGCACGGTGCGCAAGGCGGCCAAGAAGGCGATGCCGGGCGTGCTGGCGGTCGGCGGGCTGGCGGGTGCGCGGGCGGCGGCGCGGTCGTCGTACGGCGTGCGCGCGACGGGCTCACTGCGCCGGATGTTCTGAGCCCCCCCGGCGTCAGCCGAAGAACACGCTCCCGCGCCGCGCGAGATTGCGGAACAGCGTGTTCTGGATGGTCTCGCGCACCTGGTCGGTGATCTCGAAGACCACCATCGGGTCGTCGGCGGCGTCGGGTCCCAGGTGGGAGGTCTCGATGGGCTCGCCGAACTCCATCGTCCACTTGGTGGGCAGCGGGATCCCACCGAGGGCGCCCAGCAGCGGGAACGCGGGCGTCACCGGCATGTACGGCAGGCCCAGCAGGCGGGCGAGCGCGGGGATCTCGCCGATCTTGGGGTAGATCTCCTCGGAGCCGACCACCGAGCAGGGGATGATCGGCGCCCCGGCGGCCAGCGCGGTCGCGACGAACCCGCCGCGGCCGAAGCGCTGCAGGCGGTAACGGTCGGCGAACGGCTTGCCGAGACCCTTGAACCCCTCGGGCCACACCGCCACGACGTGACCGGCCTCAAGCAGTCGTTCGGCGTCGGCGGCGCAGGCGAGGGTCGCCCCGGCCCGCCGGGCGAGCGGCGCGGACACCGGCAGGGTCATCGCCAGGTCGGCGGCCAGCAGGCGCAGGGCGCGGCCTGCGTGGTCGTGGACCGCGACCGTGGTCATCATCCCGTCGATCGGCAGGACCCCGGCGTGGTTGGACACGATCAGCCCGGCCCCCTCCGCGGGGATGTTCTCGGCGCCGATCACCTCGACGCGGAACCAGTGCTCGAACAACGGCCGCCACAGGGGCAGCCACACGTGGGTGTGGAAATGCTCGTCGAACCCGAACTCGTCGACCTCGTACCCGCCGGTGATGCGGGTGGCGAGCAGTTCACCGGCGGCGTTGACGGCGTCGGCCAGGCCGGTCAGTGCGCTGACATCGCCGGTCGCGAGCATCGTGTCGACGGTGCGGGCGAGGTCCCGCACGGGCGCCAGCACCTCGGCGTCGAGCGGCAGGACGTCCACGACCTGCCCGATCGAGGACCGCATGGAGGTCAGGAAGCGGTCGACGATCCGACCGATCTCCGTGGCGGCGGCGTCGCTGCCGGTGGTGTCCCCGAGGAAGCCCTCCCCCACCATCCGGTCACTGCGGGCGTCTCGGCGGCCCTCGCCCCAGCGGGGTCCGCCGAGGGGTTGGCTCAGGTCGAATTCCGGGCCCTTCACTGCGCCTCCTCCTCGATGCGGTCGGGCTCGAGTGGTTCTGACAGAGCGCCGATCGCCTCGAGCTCGTCGAGGGTGGTGTCCACTCCCGCGCGCAGCCGTGTCGCCACCGGCCCCGGGAGCAGCGAGGCGACCTTGGCGACTTTGCGTTCGACCGCCTCGCGGGTGACCAGGGGCTCCGCACCGGAGTCCACCAGGTATGCATGTAGCGCCTCCTCGGTGGAGAAGCGCGGGGTGAAACCGAACTCGGTGCGCATGCGGGTGGTGTCCATCGTCCGGCCGTACCGCAGGTAGCGCAGCTGCGACGTGCCGATGTCCCGCAGTCCCTGGCTCGACAGCAGCCTCGCCGCGAGTTTGAACGTCGCCGGCATCACCGGAAGCGGGATGTGCCCGGCGCGCCGGATGGCCTGGGTCAGGGTGAGCACCCCGTCCGCGGCGATGTTGTACGTGCCGGGCGTCGCGCCGAGCGTGGCGTGCAGCAGCGCGTCGAGGGCGTCCTGCGGGTGCAGCAGCTGGATGCGCGGGTCATACCCGGCCAACACGGGCGCCACCGACGGCAGCAGCAGCTCGCCGACCACGGTGGGCTCGGGCAGGCCGAGGATCGCGGGGATGCGCAGGATGGTGACGGCGATGTCCGGGCGCTTACGGGACATGCCCCGCACGTAGCCCTCCACCGACAGGTGGTCGACCGGGATCCCGCCGCCGGCGTGGCGGCGCGCGGCCATGTCCTCACTGAACATCGCCGGGTCGACCCCCGAGGAGCCGTATACGGACGTCGAGGAGATGAGCACGAACCGCTTGACCGTGGCGGCCCGGCGACAGGCGGCGATCACGTGCATCGAGCCCATGATGTTGGACTCCTTGACGGCTGCGCGACCACCGGGGGCGAAGTCGGTGTGGTGCAGGCCGGCGTGGACGACCGTGTCGATGTCCGCCTCGCGCAGGATCCCCTGCAGACGCGGCGACTGGGGGTCGAGGCGCACGAACTCGGCGTCGCGCATGCGCCTGCGGTGTTGCGGCGACGGTTTGACCGAGTCGATCGCCAGCACGCGTTCGACGGAGTCGTTGCGCAACAGCATGCCCACCAGGTGCGCGCCGAGATACCGACTGCCGCCGACGACCGCGACGGCGCGGGCCGATCGACTGGTTGGCGCTTCGGTGTTCACCCGGCTGAGTCTAGCCGCGGGTCCGGTCTCCCATGTGCGCAGTCGCCACGCCGCCGGGTTCGATTCCCGCAGTGACAGCCGCGCGCGACGATGGCGTCTGGCGCGCCCCGCGGGGAGGGCGAGACGCCGTGGCGAGGAGCGGCTGCGGGAATCGCGTGCAGCCGCGCGAGCGAGACGCCATGGCGAGGAGCGGCTGCGGTTGACGCGCGACCCGGCCCGCAGAACCGACAGCGCCTGCCGACCGCTCCCCCGAAATACACCGATGCCCGCCACCGCTGCTGGTGACGGGCATCCGCTACAGGCGTGAGTCCGGGCGCTATCGGGGCGCCGCGAGACTCACTTACCGAGCTTGCGACGCTGCACGCGGGTCCGACGGAGCATCTTGCGGTGCTTCTTCTTGGACATACGCTTGCGGCGCTTCTTGATCACAGAACCCATATCGGGGGTCACCTACCTGTCGACTACTGGTCTGGGGCCGTTGTCACCGGCCGT
Organism: Dietzia cinnamea NBRC 102147; assembly: GCF_001571065.1. Lineage (GTDB taxonomy): Bacteria > Actinomycetota > Actinomycetes > Mycobacteriales > Mycobacteriaceae > Dietzia > Dietzia cinnamea. The sequence continues at coordinate 109,198 of NZ_BCSW01000005.1, read as the reverse complement.
ACTGCCACGGGTCTTACTACGCTCCGGCGTCCGATCGGGGCTCGGGAGCCGGGACGGAACCCGTCCAGACTACCTGCCCGCCCCGGCGCGGAAAAAACGGGCCGGCGGCTCACACCCCGTGCGCGTCAGCCCGCGGAGAAGTACGAGGTGTCGAGGTACTCGTGCACGGCCTTGGAGTGCACGCGGAACGACCGACCCACCCGCACCGCGGGGAGCTCGCCCGAGTGGACGAGTCGGTAGACCGTCATCTTCGACACGCGCATCAGCGCGGCGACCTCCGCAACGGTGAGGAACTGAGAACCCCCCGCCGCCTGCGAGCCGCCATCGGTCTTGTCGGAAGTCGCCATCTCACAACCCTTCGTGGCACGCGTCGTGCCGCAGGCTTCCCCTCCTGCGGTACGGACACGCACGTGCTGGGGATGAGCCTAGCGTGAATGGTGTGATCAATGCGACGGGAGTGGGTGATTTACTTCTGCGACACGCCGCGGAATCCTGCCTTCACCCGTCCTGAGCTGGGGTTGTGCTAAATGCGCGACCCGCCGGGTGGCTGAGATCTCAGCCCCGGCGGGTCGGTTCGGTAAGCGCACGCGCGGCCCGTCCTGCCGCATCGGCGACGGGCGGGCCGCGCGCGGTCAGTCGTTCTCGTCGTCGTCGTCGGAGGTGGCCGCCTGCGCCAGGGCGCGCGACCGATCCGTCGCCGCCTCCACCGCGTCCGCCACGGCCGCGCGCAGTCCGCGGGCCTCGAGCGTGCGGATCGCGGCCGCGGTGGTGCCGCCCGGGGAGCTCACGTTATAGCGCAACTCGGCGGGTCCCCCGCCGCCGCCGGTGAGCATCGCGCCCGCGCCGAGTGCCGTGCCGGTGGCGAGTTTGACCGCGACGTCGCGCGGCAGGCCCCGTTCGACGCCGGCGTCGATCATCGCCTCGGTGAGGAGGAAGAAGTAGGCGGGGCCGGAGCCGGAGATGGCGGTGACGGCGTCCATCTGGGCTTCGGAGACGACGACGACGAGGCCCACGCTCTCCATGATCGTGATCACCTGCTCGAGATGCTCGTCGCGCGCGTAGCGGCCCTTGCAGACCGCGGAGACGCCGTGCCCCACGAGCATGGCCGTATTGGGCATGACCCGCAGGACGGGCGAGCCGGCGCTGAGCTTGTTCTCGAGCACCTGCGTGGGTACGCCCGCCGCGAGCGAGACGACGATCGACTCGTGGACGCTGTCGGAGATGGCGTCGCCGATCCGGTCGACCACCGCGGGCACGTCCTGAGGCTTGACGGCCACGACGATCACATCGGCGCCCTCACAACCGATGTCGAGGCTGGTGGCGAGGACGTTGTACTTCTTGGCCAGCTCGTCGGCGCGGGCCTGCACGGCCTCGACCACCACGATGTCCGACGACTCGGTCCCCGACTCGCGAAGCCCCGCGATGAGGGCCTCTCCGATGCGTCCGCCGCCGACCACTGCGATTCTCGTCATGCTCATTACAGTGCCACACTCGGTCGCCCGCTCCCGGTGGCTGGCTGTGTGCTCGTGTGGACCAGCCGGACGCCGACTGCTACTCCCCGGTCGGCTCGCGCCCCGGCCGGCCATGCATGCATTCCGCTCACGATCCGCTCCTCGCATGCCGATCCGCTCCTCGGATTGCGATTCGCCCCAGGAACCCACAGCGCACGTCGTAATCGGAAGCGCGTATCGCGATCCGAGGTGCATGTCGACGCGATCCGGGCGGCCCCTCGCCTCCGACCGTGGGGCGCATGGCTCTCCGCGGGGCATTTCGCGGTCTGAGAGGCGGGCCGACCGCGCCGGGCCCGCCCGACACGCCCGCCACCTATCGGATCCCACTGCACCCGCGGGGCCCCGTAGGTGGCCCGTGATCCGATAGGTGGCGCGCGAGCCGATGGGTGGCGCGCGAGCCGAGAAGAGGGTTGCGGGCTCGCCGGAGAGTCCGCGGGGCGAGGGCCGAGAAACGACTCCGCCCGCACCTCGTTCAGGTGCGGGCGGAGTCGGGCCGGCGGCCGGGCGGGCGGAGGTCCTAGGTGACCAGCCTCAGTAATAGCGGGCCGCAGGTCACTCCGAGGCCGACGATCACCGCCAGCGCGATGCTCACCGTGTCGTTCGAGCGGCGTAGCACGCGGACCATGGCGACGAGCCCGACGATCACCACGATCGCCAGCGCGAGCGCCACCCACGTGAGGTTGTTCCACAGCAGCTGGAACCCGATGAACAGCGCCGCACCTGCGACCGCCGAGGCCAGCACCTGCGCGACGAGGATCAGCCACTGCGACGCCGGCGACCGCTCCGCGTCGGCACCTCCGGGCGTGTACTCGAAGTCGCGGTACTGCGGGTCCTGGTGCTCGCCCGCGCGCTCGTCGGTCCTGGGGCGGGCATCGGCGGTTCCCGCGCCGATAGCGGCCGCGGTCATCCCTGCCACGCCGGCACCGCCCGCGGCGGCAGCGGTCGCCGCGCCGAGGACGCCATCGCGCCCGTCGGAGGCGGTCTTCGCGGAGCCGGTCGCGGCAGCGTCGGTCGTGGCAGCGTCGGTCCCGGCGGCGGGGGCCTCGGGAACGCGGTGGGCGGTCGAGCCACTGCCCGAGGGCACACCCCACTCGGGGGCTTCCCCCGGCGTGGTCGCCGTGCCCGGGGACGTCGTGGAGGCGGACGAGCCGGCGTCGCCGGGCTTATCGGTCGCGGCCCCACCGCGCTCCGCGTCCGTGGTGGCTGCAGTCTTGTCGGCCGCGGCCTCGCCGGACTCGGCGCTGGACGCCGTGGAGGCAGCGGCGGCCGTAGCACCGGCGGCAGCAGTCTTGTCAGCCGCGGGCTTACCGGCGGCGGGCTCCGCGGGCGTGCCGGCCGCGCGCTTACCGGGGGCGGGAACCGCAGGCTGCGGAGTGGTGACCGCGTCCGCTCGGGCGCCGGGAGTCGTCGACCCGGACGCACCGGTCTCGCCGGGAGCGGGTGCCGCGCCGGCGGCGCCCACCGCCGTGACGCCCGCGCTACCGACCGTGCCGCCGGGGGCGGAGTCGGCGAGCGGGCCGGCGGCGGGAACGGCGGGCTCCGCGGACTCGGCGGCCTGTTCGCGATCGGAACGGCCGGCGGGGGCCGGACGGCCGGCCGGGGCGTCGAACTCGGACTGCTGCGGATCCTTGCGCTTGCGGCCGAACAACCCGCGCAGGCCGCCCTTCTTCTGGGGCTCGCCGGCGTCGGCGACGGCAGACGGAGGCGGGGTCGGGGCCGGAGGCGCCGACGGGGTCGGGGCGGCCGGAGCCTGCGCCGACGGGGTCTGCCCGGCCGGAGCCTGCGCCGACGGGGTCGGGGCGGCCGGGGTCTGCGCCGACGGAGCCTGGGTGCCCGGGGTCTGCGCTCCCTGCGACCGCGGCGCGGCCGGCATCTGCGAGGTGGGCTGCTGCGGCGCCGACGACGCGCCCTGCCCCTGCCCGGCCCGCTCCGTCCGGCCAGCCGACCCGGCGGGCGCGGACGTCGTGGTCCCGCCGCTCGCCGACGACGGCCCTGACGCGGGCGCCGCGGACCGCGGGGATCGGGGGGCGGTGGGGCTCGTCGTCGCCCCCGGGGTCTTCCCCGCGCCCGCCGAACCGCCCGCGCCCTCCGGTGCGCCGGCCGAACCGCCCGCGCCCTCCGGTGCGCCGGCCGGACCGTCCGAGCCGGTCTCCCCGGCCCCCGACCCAGCACCAGACCCGGCTACGACCTGACCAGCACCCGATTCGCCACCACCGGCAGCCTCCTCCGCCTCGCGCGCACGACGGCGGGCCGCGCGGCTACTGAGCACGGTGTCGTCGGTGATGCGCGGGATCTCACCGGTGAGCTCGGAGACGCTGACGCCCCCCTCGTCGGCACGGCGACGTCGACGCCCGCCCGGCGCGGCCTGCTGCTCTGCGCCCATGCGCTTGAGCAGCTCCGCCACGGTGATCTGCTGGCCCTCAGCATCCTCGGCCATCGTCAGCTCCCCTTCCCGTCGCCGCCCACGTCCCGGTCGAGACGCTGCAGGATGAGCCCCTCTCGCAGGGCCCACGGACAGATTTTCACACTTTCCAACCCCAATGCACGCATGGCGGCCTCCGCCACCAGCGCGCCCGCCACCACCTGATGCGAGCGGTCGGAGCTGACGCCCTCCAACTCTGCCCTGTCCGCGGCCGTCATGCGGGAGATGAACGCGATCACCTGCCGCAGACCCGCCGCCGTGAGGATCCGCTCCACGCGCGGCCCCTCCGACGACGGCGCCGCGCCCGTCAACCGGGCCAGGGTCCGGAACGTCTTGGAGGTGGCGCACGCCAGGTCCGGCTCGCCCGCGGCGCGGATGGCCCGCGCGGGGCCGTCGAGCTCGGCGTCGATGTAGTCGCGCAGCTGGTTGATGCGCTTGCGCTCGGGCGGATCGGTCTTGAACCAGTCGTGCGTGAGGCGGCCCGCGCCGAGCTGCAGGCTGTACGCCTGCTCCGGCAGCTCGTCCTCGCCGGACGTCATCTCCAGCGACCCACCGCCGATGTCGAGGTTGACGATCCGCCCGGCGCTCCACCCGTACCAGCGGCGGGCGGCGAGGAACGTCATCCGCGCCTCGTCCTCGCCGGACAGGACGCGCAGCTCGATCCCGGTCTCCCTGGCGACCTTCTCCAGCACCTCGTCGGAGTTGGCCGCGTCGCGCACCGCCGAGGTGGCCAGCGCCATGACCTCACGGCACCTGGTGGCGCGCGCGAGTTCGGCGGCCTCGTTGACCGCGTCGATCAGCCGGGCGATACCGGTGCGGGAGATGTTGTTGTTCTCATCCAGGTACTCGATCAGCCGCAACCGGGTCTTGGAGTCGTTCATCGGGGTCGGGTGACCGCCCCGGTGGGCATCGACCACCACGAAGTGGACCGTGTTACTGCCCACGTCCAGGACACCTAATCTCACACGACCACCCTAAACGGTCTACGGTCGCAGGTTGTGACCGCCACCGACCACCCCTCGAACCCGGGTACCCCTCTGCCCGAGGTCCCCCTGGACTTCCCGCGCGAGTGGTACACCTTCCCCGACCCGGCGAACGACGAACATCTCATCTCCGCCGACATGACCTGGTTGCTGTCGGCGTGGACGTGCGTCTTCGGCACCCCGGCGTGCCACGGCATCGAGGCGGGCCAGCCCGACTCCGGGTGCTGCACGCACGGTGCGTTCCTCGCCGACGACTCCGACCGGCGCCGCCTGCGGGCCAACGTCGCCCTGCTCCGGCCCGAGGAGTGGCAGCACCGCGAGGCCGCCGAGCGCGCCGCGTCCGAGGAGGGAACCGTCCTCGAGTCGTGGCTCGAGGAGGACGAACTGACCGGCGACGACGGCGAGATGGAGCCCGCGCTCAGGACACGCCGCCTAGGCGGCCGATGCGTGTTCTTCAACGACGTCGGATGGCCGACCGGGTCGGGCTGCGCCCTGCACCACCTCGCCGCGCGGACGGGGCGTAGCCTCCCCGAATCCAAACCCGACGTGTGTTGGCAGTTGCCGATACGACTCACGCAGGACACCGAGACCCGCGCCGACGAGGTGGAGATCCTCCACACCCGTGTCGGCGAGTACGACCGCCGCGGCTGGGGCCCCGGCGGGCTCGACCTGGACTGGTACTGCACCGGCTCGCCCGAGGCGCATGTCGGCACCGAGCCCGTGTACGTCTCCCTGCGCGACGAGCTGGTCGAACTCCTCGGCGCCGAGGCCTACGAGGTGCTCGCCGCGGCGTGCGGGCGCCGGCGGCAGCTGGGCATCGTGGCCGTGCACCCGGCGACCGAGCGCGCCGCCGGCGGGGGCGCCGACGGGTGACGCCGGCGGCGGCGCCGCGCGCCGACGGCGGGCGGGGCGATCAGGCCGCCGGCGGGCGGGGCGGTCAGGCCTCGAACTTGTAGCCCAGCCCGCGGACGGTGACCAGGTGCACGGGCTTGCCCGGGTCCGTCTCGATCTTCGAGCGCAGCCGCTTGACGTGCACGTCGAGGGTCTTGGTGTCGCCGACGTAGTCCGAACCCCACACCCGGTCGATGAGCTGACCGCGGGTGAGCACCCGGCCCGAGTTGCGCAGCAGGTACTCGAGCAGGTCGAACTCCTTGAGCGGCAGCGTGACCGCCGCGCCGCGGACCATCACCGTGTGCCGCTCGATGTCCATCCGCACCGGCCCGGACTCCAGGACGCCGATCTCCTCGACCGGCTCGGCCTCGGACTCCGCACCGCGCCGCAGGACGGCCCGGATGCGGGCGATGAGTTCGCGGGCCGAGTAGGGCTTGGTCACGTAGTCGTCGGCGCCCAGCTCGAGGCCCACGACCTTGTCGATCTCACTGTCCCGCGCGGTCACCATGATCACCGGCACGCTCGACGTCATCCGCAGGCGCTTGCACACGTCGGTGCCGGACATGCCGGGCAGCATGAGGTCGAGCAGCACGATGTCGGCGCCCTCGGATTCGAAGCTCTCCAGCGCGGTCGGGCCGTCCCCCGCCACGTCGACCTCGAAGCCCTCCTTGCGGAGCAGGAACGCCAGCGGATCCGCCAACGAATCCTCGTCCTCCACGATCAGCACCCTGGTCACGGCACCTGGTCCTCTCCTTGTGTGGCGTGCTCGGCGGCGGGTGTCGTCCCGTCGCCACCCGGCTCCACGTGGGCCGGGAGTTCGAGTGTGAAGGTCGACCCCGTGCCGGGGCGGCTCCACAGGCTGACAGCTCCGTTGTGGTTCTGCGCGACGTGCTTGACGATCGCCAGGCCGAGGCCCGTGCCGCCGGTCGCCCGCGAGCGCGCCTTGTCCACGCGGAAGAACCGCTCGAAGACGCGGGCCTGGTGCTCGGGGGCGATGCCGATGCCGCGGTCGGTGACGCGCAACATCACGGTGTCCCCGTCGATGCCCCGGGTGATCGACACCGGCGTGCGCTCCGGCGAGTAGTTGACCGCGTTGGAGATGAGGTTGGTCAGCGCCGTGACCAGTAGGGTCCGGTCGCCCCTCACCTCGAGGCCGGACGGCGCATCGGTGATGAGCTCGATCCCGGCCGCCTCCGCCGTCGACGCGGACCGGCGCAGGGCCTCGTCCACCACGTCGTCCACGTCCACCGGCTCGGGGTCACGGATACGCTCGGCGCCCTGCAGGCGCGAGAGCTCGATCAGCTCGGAGACCATCCTGCCCAGCCGCTGGGCCTCGCTCACCACGCGTCCGCCGAAGTACTCGACAGAGTCCGGGTCGTCCTTGGACTCCAGGAGCGCCTCCGCGAGCACGGCCATCGCCCCGACCGGGGTCTTGAGCTCGTGGGAGACGTTGGCGACGAAGTCGCGGCGGGCGGCCTCCATGCGGCGGTGCTCCGAGTCGTCGTCGGCGAACACCACCACGAACTGCTCGTTGTACTCGCCGAGGATCTCGCTGCGCCCGCTCACCGAGGGGATGCGCCGGCGGCCGGTGAGCATCTTGGCGGGCAGGTCGAAGCGGGTGAGTTCGCCGGTCGTGAACGTGGCCTGGGCGGCCAGCCACACCGGCTCCACGAGGAGGCGGTCGTCGACGATCCCCAGCTCCGCCGCGCGACGGTTGTAGAGCACCACGTCCTGATGCCGGTCCACCACGGCCAGCGCGTACGGCGCCTGCAGGTAGACCCCCTGCAGCACCTCCAGCCGGCTCGGCCCGGCCTGCTCGGCTCGGCGACGCTCGTTGCGCCGGTTGATCAGCGGGACGACGAAGCCGCCCACGATGAAGCCGATGACCCCGGCGACGATCGCGAGGAAGATCCCCAGACTGACCTGCACGGCCCCGATCCTACGGTGCCCCGCCCGCGCGCCCGAATCGGCGAACCCCCGTCCACCGGCGGGAAGTCCGCAGGTGGACGGGGGTTCACGGCCCGTTAACCGGGCCTTCACCTTTGGCGGGCCGTCCGACCGCCCCGGGGCGGGGACGCCGCCGCGCGCGCTACTTGCCGCCCTGGTTGGCGACCGCGGCCGCACCCGCGGCGGCGGCCTCCGGGTCGAGGTAGGTGCCGCCCGGGTTGGCGACCAGACCGGCCTCGTCGAACCGGTACACCAGCGGGATGCCGGTGGGGATGTTCAGGCCCGCGATGTCGTCGTCCGAGATGCCGTCGAGGTGCTTGACCAGTGCTCGCAGCGAGTTACCGTGCGCGGCGACCATCACCGTCTTGCCCTCCGCGAGCTTCGGGGCGATCTCGGCGGCGTAGTACGGGATGAACCGCTCCACGACGTCCTTGAGGCACTCGGTCAGCGGCACCTCCGGCAGATCGGCGTACCGGACGTCGCTCGTCTGCGAGTACTGGTTGTCCGCGTCGATCGGCGGCGGCGGCGTGTCGTAGCTGCGGCGCCACAGCATGAACTGCTCATCGCCGAACTCCTCCTTGATCTCCGCCTTGTTCAGCCCCTGGAGCTTGCCGTAGTGCCGCTCGTTGAGCTTCCAGTGGCGGATGACCGGCACCCAGTGGCGGTCGCACGCGTCCAGCGCGATGTTCGCCGTGGTGATCGCACGACGCAGCAGCGACGTGTAGAGCACATCGGGCAGGATCCCCGCCTCCGCGAGGAGCTCGCCGCCGCGGACCGCCTCCTCTCGCCCCAGATCGGTGAGGTCGACGTCGACCCAGCCCGTGAACTGGTTGGACGCGTTCCACTGGGACTGCCCGTGACGCAGGAGGACGAGTGTTCCGTAAGCCATACGCTCATTATGACCTGCCGCCGGAAGACTACGGTGCAGACATGACCGCACACGCCGGAGCCGACACCCCCGCACACCCCGACCGGCCGTGGACCGTGCACTACACCCCGGGCACGACGCACGACCTCGACTACGGCACCACCACCCTCATCGACCAGTTCGACGCCGCCGTCACCGCCCACGCCGATCGGCCCGCCACCGAGTTCTTCGGCCGCCTGACCAGCTACTCCGAGCTCGGCCGCCGGGTCCGCCGCGCCGCCGAGGGCCTGCGCCGACTCGGCGTCCGGCCCGGCGACCGCGTGGCGGTGCTGCTGCCGAACTGCCCCCAGGGCGTGGCCGTCTTCTACGCGGCCCTGCGCATCGGGGCGATCGTCGTCGAGCACAACCCCCTCTACACGGCCGACGAGCTCGAGGGCCCGTTCACCGACCACGGGGCGAAGGTCGTCGTGACGTGGAACGTCGTCGCCGACGTCGTGCGCGACCTCGCGGACCGCCCGGGCACCCGGATCGAGCACGTCCTCGCCGTCGATCTCCTCGACGCCTTCCCCACCGCCAAGCGACTCGCGCTGCGACATCTCCCCGTGCCCGCGCTGCGCGCCTCCCGCGCCAAGCTCACCCGGCCCGCGCCCGGCACCCTCGACTGGGGCGAGCTCGAGACCGGCCCCGAGCTCGACTTCTCGCACCCGCGGCCCGCCGCCGACGACGCCGCGCTCATCCTCTACACCTCCGGCACCACCGGGACCCCCAAGGGCGCCGTGCTCACCCACGCCAACCTCGTCGCCAACGCCACCCAGGGCCGCGCCTGGGTCCCCAGGCTCGAGCCCGGCCGCGAGCGCTTCCTTGCGACCCTGCCCATGTTCCACGCCTACGGGGTGACGATGTGCGTGGTGTTCGGCATCGCCCAGGGCGCACGACTGCAGCTCGTGCCGACGCCCGACATGGACCTCGTCATGCCGATCTTCGCCAAGAACCTGCCCACCTTCATCCCCGCCGTGCCGCCGATCTACACCCGCATCCTCGAGGAGTCGGCCAAGCGCAGGATCTCCCTGCAGGGCGTGCGGTTCTCCTTCTCCGGCGCCATGAGTCTGCCCGCCGACCTCATCGAGAAGTGGGAGTCCGCCACCGGCGGCCTGTTGGTGGAGGGGTACGGGATGACCGAGACCTCGCCGATCATCGTGGGCAATCCCATGTCGACGGCGAGGCGGGCCGGCGCGATCGGCGTGCCCTTCCCCGACACCGACATCCGGATCGCCGATCAGGACGATTCGACGAGGGACGTACCGCGCGGCGAGCCCGGTGAGCTGCTTGTCAAGGGCCCGCAGGTCTTCCGCGGGTACTGGGGCAACGAGGAGGCCACCGCCGCGACGTTCCACGACGGCTGGCTGCGCACCGGCGACATCGTGGTGCAGGATCCCGACGGCTTCCTGCGCGTGGTCGACCGCATCAAGGAGATGATCGTCACCGGCGGCTTCAACGTCTACCCCTCCGAGGTGGAGGCGGTCCTGCGCACAGCCCCGGGCATCGCGGACTGCGCGGTGGTGGGTCGTCCCGCCGCCGACGGGGGCGAGCAGGTCGTGGCCGCGGTGGTGCTCGAGCCGGGGGCGACGCTCGACGTCGACGCGGTCCGCGCGCACTGCCGGGCCTCGCTGACCGGGCACAAGGTGCCGCGCGAGTTCGTCGAGGTCGACGACCTGGCCCGCAACCCGATGGGCAAGGTCCTGCGCAAGAAGGTCGCCGAGCAGATCACCGCCTAACCGCACCGACCAGTCATCGAGAAGACGATTTCGCCCGCATCGGCCGAGTAGAAATGTGCGAAACGCTCTTCTCGACGAGCGCGCCCAGGGCGGGGCCGCCTACTCCGGCTGGGGCAGGTCCTCGGTGAGGTGGCGGAACGCGTCGAGGTTGCGCAGCGGCTCACCGCGCGAGACCCGCCACTCCCATTCGCGGCGGATCGACGTGTGGAAGCCGGTCTCGAGGATGATGTTGAAGTCGTGGTCGGCGGCCTCGAGCACCTGGCCCAGCACGCGGTCGAGCTCCTCCTCGGTGACCGCGATGAGCGGCATCCGGCCGACGAGGTAGATGTCGCCGTTGTTGTCCAGCGTGTACGCCACCTGGTACAGCCGACGATTGCGGCGCAGGAGGTACTTGTAGACCTTCTCGAAGTCCTCGTCCGGGTTGCGGCACACGAACGCCTCGACGCGCACGCTCTCCTTGTTCACCGTGAGATGGCAGGCGGTCTTGAGCCGCTTCTCCCCCGGCAGCTGCACGACGAAGGTGTGGCCGTCGGCCAGCGTGGACTCGATCTCCCGCTCCACGAGGAAGTCGTGGATCCGGTCCACGGTGGGCTGGTCGAAGTCGGGCTCGCGGTTCTCGTCGCTCATGGTGGGGCTCCTTCGGCGGTGGGGCGCGTCGTCCCTCGTGTCTACTCGAACTTCTGTCTACGCGAGTGGCGCCCACAGGGGGTTCGGCGCCCGCGCCGCGGCGGATGGCCCAGCGGGCCGGGCGCGGTCAGGACGCCGCCGCCCCCACACCCCCGGATGCGATCAGGACGCCGCCGCCTCCGCACGCCGGGCCCGGTAGGCGGCCATCGTGCCCGCGTACGACCCCAGCAGTCCGTCGGCCGTGGAGTCCCAGCTGAACCCGGAGGCGTGCACCGGGGCGGCCCGCGACATAGACAGGCGCAGCTCGTCGTCGTCGAGCAGTCCCGCCAACACGTCCGCCCACCGACGCGGGTCGTGCCCGTCCACGGTGAGCCCGGTGCGGCCGTCGGCGACGGCCGTCGGCAGCCCGCCCACCGCGGCGGCGACCACGGGCGTCCCGCACGCCTGCGCCTCGAGCGCGACGAGCCCGAACGACTCCGAGTACGACGGCACCGCCACGATGTCCGCGGCGCGGTACACGTCCACCAGCTCCGACGGCGGGCGCGGCGCGAGGAAGCTCACGCGGTCGGCCACACCCAGCTCGTCGGCGAGCTCCATGAGCGACCGCGGCCGCTCGAGTCCGGACCCGCTCGGCCCGCCCACGACCAGCAGGCGGACGTCGCGGTGCGGCTGGGTGCGCACGATCTCGGCGAGCGCGCGGACGATCACGTCGGGGGCCTTGAGCGGCTGGATCCGGCCGACAAAGGCGATGACCTCGGACTTCTGCGCCAGCCCCAGCGCGCGGCGGGCCCGCTCGGTGCCGCGCTGCGTGCCGGGCGTGTACTGGTCGAGGTCGGCGCCGGGCGAGACGACGTCGATGTCCGCGGGGTCGGCGTCGTAGAAGCGGACGAGTTCATCGCGCTCGCCGACGGTGTTGACGACCAGGCGGTGCGCGGCGTCGACGATCTGCTGCTCCCCTATGCGCCGCGATTCGGGCTCCGGCGTGTCACCGGCGGCGAGGACCGCGTTCTTGACCTCGGCGAGGGTGTGCGCGGTGTGCACGAGCGGCACGCCCCAGTGCTCGGACGCCACCAGCCCGGCCTGCCCGGACAGCCAGTAGTGGGAGTGGATGAGGTCGTAGTGGCCGGGAGCCTGGCCGGCCTCGGCGCGCATGACGCCGGCGACGAACGGGCACAGCTGCGTGGGCAGGTCCTCCTTGCGCAGGCCCTCGAACGGCCCGGCCACGATGTTGCGGACGAGCACGCCGTCGCCGGCCTCCTCGACGGGCGGCTGGGAGGAGTGGGTGGCGCGGGTGAAGATCTCGACCTCCACGCCGCGGCGGGCCAGCCGGCGGGCGGTCTGCAGGACGTACACGTTGAGGCCGCCGGCGTCGCCCGTGCCCGGTTGGGCGAGCGGGGAGGTGTGGAAGGACAACACCGCGATGCGTCGGGGCAGCGGGTGCGCGACGCCGCGGTCGAGCTCGGAGACGGTCACCCGCTCGATTGTGCCCCCGCCCGCGCCGGGGTGCACGTCGCGCGGGGCGGGGTGCACCTCGCGCGCGGGCGGGTGGGTGCCGCGGGGTACACGTTGCGGGGGCGGGTGGGTGCCACTGAGCCGGGACACAGCGGTGGTGCGCAGCCCTCCCGGGATTTATCGACGACGACGAGGCGGGCATCCACTCCCCCGGCGGGTTGGCATACCCCTCGACGGGTGCGTCGGTATAGCGTCTGGCGCAGCCGTTATCAACAGCCACCACACGCGGAGGAAATCATGAGCATTCGTCGGCTCGGTATCGCACTCGCCCTGGGGGCCGCCGTCAGCGCGGCATCGTGTTCCTCCGACGCCGGTGAGCAGGCCGAATCGGCTGCCTCGGACGCTGGTGCTTCGGCGGCGTCGGCGGTGGACGAGGCCGGTGACGCGGTGTCCGGGGCCATGGATGACGCAAGCGACGAGCCCACCGACGCTTCGCCGCAGGACCTGCTGCTGACGCCGGAGGAGGCGGGGCCCATGCCGATGCAGGCGGCCGACCCCGCGTTGTTGGCGCAGGCGGGCGCGGGGCTCGAGATGCCCGAGGGCATGGAGCTCGAGGCCGATCCGCCGGAGTGCGCCGACGCCGCCGACATGAACGCCACCCTCGCCGGTGACGTCTCCGACGGTGGTCTGGCTGCGCTCATGGGTGGTGGCGAGGACGGCTCGGCCATGTTCACCGTGCAGGTGCTGCGGACCGGCGTGTCGTTCGACGAGTACAAGACCAACTGGGAGAACTGCGCCGAGGTGCGGTTCTCCGGTCAGGCCCTGGGGATCACCGGCACCTCGGCCGAGGTCGACGCCCCGGAGATCGAGGGCGCCGACGAGGTGCTCGCACGGACCTCGGACACGCAGGTCGAGGCACTCGGTGAGGGTGGGCGCATGACGAACATCGTCTACCTGACCGAGGTCCGCGGCGTGAAGGTCCTCGCCGGCGCCATGACGGCCCCGGACAGCGGGGGCGAAATCGGCCCCGACGCCGAGGCGGAGCTGGCGGACCTCCTGACCAAGCAGGTCGAGAAGGTCAACAACGCCGGCTGACCCGTCCCGGCGTCAGAGTCATGCGTCAGAGTCATGCGTCAGAGTCCGGCGGTGAAGGAGTCGAGCTCGGCGAGGAACTTCGACGTCTCCTCGAGAAAGGGCGCGTGGGCGGATTCGGCAAAGCCCACGTAACGGCCGCCGGGGATCATCTCGGCGTTGGCCTGACCGGCGGACGGCAGCACCACGCCGTCGTGCTCACCGTGGATCACCAGCGCGGGGATGCCCAGGCCGCGCAGGGTCTCGTCGTTGTCCACACGCCGGGTGAGCAACTTCTGGCGGACCGCCGGCGGGGTGGCGAGCGACAGTCCGAAGATCCGCTGGCCGCTGGTGCCGTCGCCGCCGCGCATCATGGCGCTGCCGAAGCTCGCCAGGGCGGCCACGGCCTTTCGGGGGTCCTCGTCGAACGCGCCGTTCGACGTCACCTCGATCATCGCCGGTCCGATCGCGCCGCCGGCGGAGCGGGAGACCGAGGTCACGGCGCCGCAGAGCACGATCCCGGCCACCCGGTCCTCGCCGCGCGCGGCCAGGTAGTCGGAGACCACGATCCCGCCGTACGACCAGCCCAGCAGGATCGCCCCGGCCCCCTCGCCGATGCCGGCGGCGTCGAGGACCGCCTCCACGTCGTCGGCCCACTGGGCGGCCGAGTCGTAGCCCGCCTCGGCGACGTCGGAGTGTCCGTGGCCGCGCAGGTCCATCGGCACCACCCGGAATCGGGTCGCCAGTTCGGCCAGCAGCTCGGGCCCCCAGCAGGCGCTCGACTGGGCCCAGCCGTGGATCAGCACGAGCGGGCGCGCAGCGGGGTCGCCGAGCACGCGGTAGGCGATGGCGGCGCCGTCCGACGAGACGGTGGAGGCGACGGTCTGGGTGGACGAGGGGGTGCTGGCTGAGGTCATGTCGGTCATCGTGCCAGCAGTTCCGCATCCGCACGGCCGGTCGCGGCCATGCGCCCCCACGCGACCAGTCCCGCCTCGACCCACGCGCCCCGTTTGGCCTGCGCGTGGAATCTGCTCGCTCGGCTTGCTCGCCCCGGCGGGGTTACGCGCCCGGAATGGACCAGACCGGACGCGTAAGTCTGGAGCGGGTCCGGAGCAGGTGGGTCGCTGACCGTGCCGTTGCGCGCCCCGGAACCGACGGTTGCGACTATCGTGGGCCAATGGCTGTCACCACCACGCAAACGGACCCCGACGTCGTCGTCCGGGTGTTCTTCGACGCCCTCGCCTCCGGCTCGACCTCCGCCGCGGCCGAACTGGTCTCCGACGACGTGTGGTGGGCGAACATCGGCCTACCGACGATGCGGGGAAAGCGGGCCGTCGTCAGCGCGATCGCCGCGATGCACCGCAGCATGCACTTCGGGGTGCAGACCCACCACCTCGCGGTGTCCGCCCCCTCGGACCCCACCGATCCCCGCTCCCCCCACGTCGTTCTGACCGAGCGCACGGACACGCTGGGCGTCGGCCCGTTCCGCTGCGACTTCTGGGTGTGCGGGCGCCTCGAGGTCCGTGGCGGTCTGGTCTGCGGGTGGCAGGACTACTTCTCCACCGCCGACATCGCCCGCGGCACGGTCCGCGGACTGATCGGGATGCTCCCCGGCCTGCGTCGCGGCTGAGTCGGCAGGCCGCGCACGCGCACGACCCGGTGTCGCCCACCTCCAGGCGGCAGCGGGGTCGCCGTCGTCATATCCCACGCGCCACTTCTCCCGCGCCGCTTCTCTCGCGCGAATCCTCCCTCGCCGCCTCGTCTCCCGCCCGGGACCGTCGTCGCCCCCGACCGCCGCAACCATCGCCCCACCCGGCCGTCGCCCCTTACCCTCTAAGCTATGACCGAGCACTCCGCCGCCCGCGACCGCCTGTCCGCCCTGCCCGCCGAGACCCGCGTCGCCGTGGTGACCGGGGCGTCGTCCGGGATCGGGGAGGCGACCGCGCGCGAGCTGGCGCGGATGGGCTTCCACGTGGTGATCGGCGCGCGGCGCGTCGAGCGGCTGCAGGCGCTGGCGGACGAGATCGGGGGCACGGCCATGCCGCTCGACGTGACCGACGCGGACTCGTGCGAGGCGTTCTGCGCGGCCGTCCCCCGGCTGCACGTGCTGGTCAACAACGCCGGCGGCGCCAAGGGCACGACCAGCGTGATGGACGCCGACGAGGATCAGTGGCGTTGGATGTGGGAGACCAACGTCCTCGGCACGCTGCGCATGGTGCGCGGACTCATGCCGGTGCTGGTCGAGACGGGCGACGGGCTTGTCATCACCATCACCTCGATCGCCGCGATCGAGGCCTACGACAACGGCTCCGGCTACACGTCCGCCAAGCACGCGCAGGCCGTCCTGCACCGCACCCTCCGCGGCGAGCACCTCGGCCAGCCGGTGCGGTTCACCGAGATCGCGCCCGGCATGGTCGAGACCGAATTCTCGCGCGTGCGATTCGACGGCGACGACGACAAGGCGGCCGCCGTCTACCGTGGGCTGACCCCGATGGTCGCGCAGGATGTGGCGGAGATCGTCGGCTTCGTGGCCAGCAGGCCCTCGCACGTCAACCTGGACCAGATCGTGGTGAAGCCCCGCGACCAGCACTCCGCGACGCGCGCGCACCGGAGCTGACATCAGTAGGTGAGCCTGTCCAATCGAAAGGCAGGTTAGGCTATCTGACCTGGTAAAACGTCGGCGTTCGCCATAGTCTGGCCCCCTACTGAAAGGGGCCCGCCATGGCCAGGAACAAGAACACCTTCGTCGATCTCCTCTCCGCTCAGGTCGGTCACGAGTTCGCCGCCAGCCAGCAGTACGTCGCGATCGCAGTGTGGGCGGACGCGCAGGACCTGCCGCAGCTCGCCGGGCGCTTCTACTCGCACAGCCTCGGTGAGCGGAACCACGCGATGATGATGGTCCAGTACATGCTCGACCGCGACATCCCCGTCACGATCCCCGCCGTCCCCGCCCCGGAGGCCCGGTTCAGCGGCCCCGCCGACGCGCTGCGCCTCGCGCTCGAACAGGAGAAGCAGGTGACGCGGCAGATCGAGGACATGTTCCAGGCCGCCCGCGCCGAGTCCGACCCTCTCGGCGAGCAGTTCATGCTGTGGTTCCTGCGCGAGCAGGTCGAGGAGGTCGCCAACATGAACACGCTCGTCACCATCGCCGAGCGCGCGGCCGACGACTGGTTCCGCATCGAGGAGTACCTCGCCCGCGAGAACGACGCCTCCACCAACACCGGCACCCCGCCGTCGGTGGCCGGCGGCGCGGTCTGACGCACGCCCGCGGCGCGGCCGGCGCCGTCGAGCGCAGTCGAGAAGACGGTTTCGCACACATCCGCCGAGAGGAGGGTGCGCGAAACTGTCTTCTCGATGAAGGGGCCGGCGTGGGCGGTCGGTTCGCGCCGTGCCCGGGCAGGTCGCGACTCAGCTCAGGGCGATCACGTCGTCCATCCCCACGCGGTCGCAGAAGCCGTCGTCGTGGCTCACCAGCAGCAACGCGCCCCGCCACCCCGAGAGGGCATCGGCCAGCTCCTGCACCCCGTCCAGGTCGAGGTTGTTGGTCGGCTCGTCCAGCACCAGCAGCTGCGGGACCGGCCGGGCGAACAACCTCGCCGCGAGCGCCGCTCGAAGGCGCTCGCCTCCGGAGAGTTCACCGAGTCCGCGCAGGCCCGCGTCGCCGATGAAGAGCAGCCGCGCCGCGTGGGCATGCGCCTCCTCCGCCGGCGCCTCGGGGCGGACGGCACGGATCGCGTCGACGACCGACCACTCCGGATGCTCGACGCGAAGATCCTGCGGCAGCAGGGCCCACGGGACGAGGGCGGCGTTGTCGTCGTCGCCCCGGTTGGCTCCGCTCGCCACCTCCGCTCCCCGCGTGCGGCCGGTCCCGCGCGACCCCGGCCCCGCGACGCCCTCGCCGAACAGGCGCCGCAGCAGAGTGGTCTTTCCACTGCCGTTCGGACCGGCCAGTCGTACCCGCGCCGGGCCGACGAGGTGGATCCGGCCGGCGACCGGATCGTCGGCGTCCAGCACGACCCGGCCCGCGGGGAGCCCGGGATCGGGCAGGTCGACGCGCAACAACTCCTCGCGTCGCACGGCGGCGTCGGCCTCGCGCATCCGCTCCTGCGCCTGCTCCACGCCCTTCGCGTGCGTGGCCCTGTAGCGTGCCGCCGACTCCTGGGCCTGCCGCTTGCGCATCCCCATGACGACCTTGGGCTCGCGCTTGTTCGCCTCCATCTTCCGGCCGTACCGCTCGCGCCGCGCCAGCACGACCTGCGCCTCGACCTTGTCCCGCTTCTGTGCGCGTAGTTCGTTGCGCGCCCCGGTCAGACTCTGCAGCGCGGCGGCCTGCTCGGACCCGATCACCTCGCGGTAGTGCGAGTACGGCCCACCGAACACCCGGCATCGGCCGGCCCGCATCTCGACGGTCGTCCCGGCCCGCTCGAGCAGGCCCAGGTCGTGACTCACCACGAGCGCGATGCGTTGCCCGCCGGCGACGAACCGGTCGATCGACGCGAACAGCCGCGCTCGCGCCCGCGAGTCCAGATTGTTGGTGGGCTCGTCGAGCAGGAGCACCCGCGGCTGCCCGAGGAGCCGACCTGCCAGCGCGGCGAGCGTGCGTTCCCCGCCGGACAGCGCGAGCACCGACCTGCCCAGGTCCGTGGGCAGGCCCAACTCGGCGAGCAGCGCGCCCGTCCGCTCGGCGATCGACCAGTCGTCGGCGAGGCGGGCGAAGTCGTCGTCGTCCCCCTCCCCCGCCTCGATCCGCGCCAACGCCGCCAGCTTCCCGCCCACGCCGAGCTCGTCGGCGAGGGTGCGTTCCGCGGGCGCGTCGGCGAGCAACTGCGGGAGGTAGGCGACGGTGGGCGGCAGGGCGGGCTCGCCTCCGATGCTGATCGATCCGCGAGTCGGGCGCAGCTCGCCGGCGATGAGGCGCAGCAGGGTGCTCTTGCCCGCGCCGTTGCGGCCGACGAGTGAGGTGAGGCCGGGACCGAGATTCAGGTCGAGGCCGTCGAAGAGCGGGGTGTCGTCGGGAAACGCGTACGCGACGTCCGACAGGACGAGGGATGACATGCGTGCTCCAGGGAGGTGGCGGATGGGCCGGGTCTCACCTGGGGTCGAGCACTGTCCTCGGGTCTCCTCGTCTCGGGTTCTCGGCCGTGCCCCTCGCGGCGCCGGTCTCCCGGGGTCGCGCCGTGCAGCTGCCGACGTACGCCGAGCAGACTACGCCCGCTGCGCGACAGTGGCAATGGTTCGGAGGGGTGTTCGTCGTGGAGCGGCCTCGGTCTCCCTCGCACCCGCCGTCGGCTCGGCTTCGGCGCGCTGCGCTCGGCGTCGCCAGGGCTGACGCCCTCGCCCTCGCCCTCGCCCTCGCCCTGGCCGATTCTGGTCGTAACCATCACGGGTTTTCGGCGAAATCGCCTGGATGGTTACGTCCATTTCCGCGCTGAGTACATCCAATCGCGGGGCTCGGGGTGCGGGCGGCGCGGGGTGCGGGGAAGCGCGGGGTGCGGGCGGCGCGGGGAGCGGGGAGGCGTGGAATGCGGGCGGCGCGGGGGTGCGTGCGGCGCGGGAGGCGCGAGAGGCGAAGCCTCGAGCCGGACTACATGAAGGCGCTGGGGGGAAGGCCCTCGCGGCTGCTCATGGGCAGCTCCTTCTCCAGCTTCTCCATGAAGATATGCGACTGCACGGCGGTCCAGATGTTGTTGGTGAGCCAGTAGAGGCCGATCGCGATGGGGAAGTTGAAGAAGTACGCGCCCACGATCGGGAAGAACGGGAACAGGTACATCATGATCTTCATCGACTGGTTCATCGACTCGGTCATCTGCTCGGCCATGGATTGGAAGTCCTGCGGCTTGCCGTCCGGCCCGGCGCCGGCGGCCGCGCCACCGGCCCCGGTGGTGGCGGGCGTGGGGGCGGCGGGCTTCTCGCCGTCGACCTCGAGCACCTCGCCGTCGACGACCGGGCCGCCGGCGCGCTCCTCGGCGTCCACGCGGGCCAGGGCGGCCTGCTCGGCGGCCTTGGCGGCCTTCTGCCGGCGGAAGGAGTTCCACATGTTGATGAACGTCGCGATGCCGGCCAGCACGAACAGCGGCACGGCCAGCATGAGGATGTCCTCGCGCACCAGCCCGGGGTGCAGGGAGTCCATGACCTCCTGCGGCATGCGGATGTAGGACGCCAGGGGCACGCCGAAGATCTCGGCGTTGAGGAACGACGACACCTGCTCGGGGCCGAACGCCCCGTTGGTCATCTGCGAGGCCTCCTCGATGGACTTGCCGGGAGGCGAGAAGTTGAGCAGCACGTAGTACAGGCCCAGGAACACGGGGATCTGCACGAGGAGCGGCAGGCAGCCGGCCAGGGGGTTGACCCCGGCGTCGGCGTACAGGGCCTGCATCTCCTTGGCCTGCTCCTGGCGGTCCTCGGGGGACTTGCGGTCCTTGTACTTGTTCTGCAGCTCCTTCATCTTGGGAGCGAGCTGCGCCATCTTGCGCATGGAGTACTGCTGCCGCCACATGGACCGCAGGAGCAGCAGGCGCACGGTCACCACCAGCAGGAGCACGGAGCCCACCCAGGCGACGCCCGAGTCGGGGTCCACCACGAAGCTCAGCGCCCAGTGCCAGAACTTCATGACGAGCGACACCGGATACGCGAACAGGTCCACGGGCGATTCTCCAGGGAAAACGGCGGCGCCGGGCGGGCGCACGGGGGCGTGACGAGCTTAGAAGGCCTGGGACCAGCGTGCCAGGGACGACCGGCGCGCCGGGCGGCGGGGTTGTCACGGCGCTGCCCTGCGGGTGCCGGGGCTCACCCGCGCCGGAGCCCACCCCGCGGCTGGCGGCGGCATCCCACGGCCGGGCGGACCGGTCAGATGTGGCAGCCCACCCACACGGGCTCGGGGTGCAGCTCCACTCCGAACGCCTCCCGCACGCCGTCGCGCACCTCGCGCGCCAGCGCGATGATGTCGTCGGAGGTGGCCGCGCCCCTGTTGGTCAGCGCGAGCGTGTGCTTGGTGGACAGGCGGGCGGGGGACGACGACGAAGGGTGTCCCTTGCCGAATCCGGCCCGCTCTATGAGCCAGCCCGCGGAGAGCTTGACCCCGCCGGGCGCGGAGAAGGCGGGCATCTGCTCGGCCGGGCCGGACCCCAGACGGGCGGCCACCCGGGACCGCACCGTGGGGAGTTCGTCCTCGCGAATCACCGGGTTGGTGAAGAAGGACCCCGCGGACCAGGTGTCCTCGTCGTCGTCGTCGAGCACCATCCCCTTGCCGCGCCGCAGCTCCAGCACGGTACGCCGCACGACGGCGGGGTCGGTCCGCTCGCCCGGCGTCACGCCGAGGCGGCCGGCGAGCTCGGCGTACCGGATCGGCTCGCTGCGCCCCGCGGGGTCGAGTCGGAGCTCCACCTCGAGCACCACGGCGCGGTCGGTGTTCTTCAGGACCGACGTGCGGTAGGCCAGCCCCAGGGCCTCCGGGGTCACCCACTCATCGACGCCGGTCGCGCGGTCATACCACCGCACGCGGTGCAGGATCTGGGCGACCTCCACGCCGTACGCGCCGACGTTCTGCACGGGCGTCGCGCCGACGGACCCGGGGATTCCGGACAGGCACTCCAGCCCCCCGTACCCGCGGCCGACGGTGTCGACGACGAGGTCGTCCCAGGTCAGCCCGGCACCGGCGCGCACGACGAGACGGCCCTCGTCGGCGCCGGCGAGGTACTCGACCTCCCGGTTCCGCACGGCCACCACCACCAGGTCGAGGTCACCACCGGCGACCACCAGGTTGGACCCGCCGCCCAGCACCAGCACCGGGACCTCGGCGGCGTCGAGGGCGCGCACGGCGGCGACCACCGCCTCGGGCGTCGCGCACTCGAGCAGCGCTCGCGGACGGCCACCGATGCGCAGGGTCGTCAGGTCGGCCAGCCGCGCGCCGGCGGTCGCGGTGATGCCGGCGGCGCGGGTCAGCTCGGCGACGACCGGGTCGGCGGGGTGCGGCGCGGAGGTTCCGGCGGACCGCTGCGCGGCCGGGTGCACGGGGTCGGACGGGGGCGGGTTCACACGCCCGAGGGTAACCGGCGCTTGTAGGGTCGGACCCCATGGCGACCCGCTTCTCCCACAACGCCCGTATCGACGCCCCCATCGAGACCGTGTACTCGGCCTACGGCAGCGAGGAGTACTGGCGCGAGCGACTCCTGGCGGTGGGGACCGACAAGGACAGCCTCGACGACTTCGCCTCTACCGCGGACGGCGTCCGCGTGACCATCACGCAGCACATCCCGGAGGACGACATCCCCGACTCGGCCCGCAGGTTCCTGCCGGGCGAACTGACCATCGTGCGCACCAGCACCTACTCCGGCTTCGACGGTCGGACGTTCACCGGATCCGCGCGCGCCGAGGCGGCGGGTGGGCTGGGGCTCATCAGCGGCGACGCGACCGCAGTGGACCGGGACGGCGCCGCCGAGGAGTCGGTGTCCGGGCAGGTCAAGGTGTCGGTACCGCTGCTCGGCGGCAAGCTCGAGAAGATGGTGGTCTCGCACCTGGACCGGCTGTTCGAGGCCGAGTACCGGCACCTCAACCGCTGGACCGCCGCCCGCTGACCCACCGCCCGCACGCCCCCGCCCGGCGAAGTGGGTGCTGCACGCCGACGCCTTTTCGGTGACAATCGGAAGCGATGCAGCCGCCGAGAGACACCCAGCGACTTCCCGCCTTCGATCACCCGGGCGTGCAGAACGCTCCCACCGAGCAGTTCGCCGCCCGGCCCGCCGACGCGGCAGCGCCCCTTCCGGGCGACGGGGCGGGTGAACCCCGGGGCGGGAGTCTCACGGGCCGCCGGATCGTCATCGGCGCCGTTCTGCTCATCGTGCTGCTGGTGGCCGGGGCCGTGGGCCTGGAGTTCGGGATGCGCGGCGCCATCAAGGACAACCTCCGCGAGGAGATCACCGCCACGCTCGGCTCCACCCCCGAGGTCGAGCTGGGACCCCAGCCGGTCCTGCTGTCGTACGTCACCGGCACGCTCGGCACGATCCGCATCACCACCGACGGGGCCCCGGCCGAGGGCGCGACCGGCCCGGTCCCGGCGATCGACATCACCGCCGAGGGCGTGCGGTCCGAGGGTGAGACCTCACGCATCGACTCGCTCACCGGCACCGCGTTCGTGTCCGACGAGACCATGACCGCGGCCGCCCAGTCCGAGGGCGCGGGCGGCGTGGGCGACAGCCTGCTGGGCGGGCTGATCCAGGTGCAGGACATCGTCTCCGATCCCGCGGCGGGCACCCTGCGCGTCTCGATCAGCGGGCTCGCCGAGGCCGTGGTGACGCCGCGGCTCATCGACGGCAACCTCGAGATGGATCCCCAGCAGGCCTCGGTCCTCGGGTTCCAGCTGCCCTCGGAGATCCTGGGCGGGACCGTCTCGATGATGGATTCCGCGCTCGCCGACCTGCCCGAGGGCATCGAGCTCACCGGCGTCCGCGTGGTCGACGGCGGGATGACCGTGGACCTGGCCGGCCGCGACGTGGTGCTGGAGTCGACCCGCTAGAGGTCGACCTGCCAGGGCTCGTCCGCCGGACGCGGCCACCGATCCGCGACGGCTGTCTGTCGCGGCGCCCGGCACACTGGGCCCATGCGCCTGCTCATCATCTCCGACACCCACGTCCCGACCCGCGCCCGCGACCTGCCGGCCCGGGTCTGGGACGAGGTCGACGCGGCCGACGTGGTGATCCACGCCGGGGACTGGATGGACGTCGCCCTGCTCGACGCCCTCGAGGAACGCTCCGCGCGGCTCATCGCCTGCTGGGGCAACAACGACGGCCCGGAGCTGCGCGAGCGTCTGCCCGAGGTGGCCCGCGCGACGCACGACGGCGTGCGACTTGCCGTCACCCACGAGGCCGGCGCGTCCGCGGGACGGGAGAAGCGCATGGCCAGGGCCTTCCCCGACACCGACGTCCTGGTCTTCGGGCACTCGCACATCCCGTGGGACACCACCGCGCCGCGAGTGTCCGAGGAGGGCGGCTCCGGGGAGGGCGCGTCCGGGGAGGGCGGCCTGCGCCTGCTCAACCCCGGTTCCCCGACCGATCGCCGACGCCAGCCGCACCACACGTACATGACGGCGGCCATCACCGGAGGCGAGCTCCGCGACGTGGAACTGCACCGGCTGCCGCCACGGTGCTGAACCGCGCCCGCGTGGCGGGTGACGGGCGGGACGAGCCGGGCGGCGGGCCCGGGATTCTGCCACCCTGGAGCCATGACCAACAAAGCCACCATGCGTGCCGTGCAACAGCAGACCCTCGGTGAGCCGGACGTCCTCGCCGTCGTCGACCTCCCCCGCCCCACTCCCCGCACCAACGAGGTCCTGATCCGAGTCGAGGCCGCCAGCGTCAACCCCACCGACTGGAAGCACCGCGCCACCGGCGGATTCATCGGCGAGCCGCCGTTCGTCCTCGGTTGGGACCTGTCGGGCGTGGTCGAGGAGGTCGGCATCGGCGTCGCGCGGTTCTCCCCCGGCGACGAGGTGTTCGGCCTGCTCTCGTACCCGTTCGGCCACGGCGCCCACGCCGAGTACGTCACCGCCCCCGCCGCCTGGTTCGCACCCAAGCCGGCCTCGCTCGACCACGTGCAGGCCGCCGCGCTGCCGCTGGTCTCGCTCACCGCGTGGCAGGCGCTCGTCGAGAACGCACGGATCCAGCCCGGCCAGCGCGTCCTGATCCACGCGGCCGCCGGCGGGGTCGGGCACGTGGCCGTGCAGATCGCCAAGGCTCGCGGCGCCCACGTGATCGGCACCGCCAGCTCGGAGAAGCACGACTTCCTGCGGGAGATCGGCGTGGACGAGCCGATCGACTACCGCGAGGTGGACATCGCAGAGGCCGTCTCGGACGTCGACGCCGTGCTCGACACCATCGGCGGCGAGACCTCGCTGGCGTCGCTGCGCACGCTGCGGTCCGGCGGGATCGTCGTGTCGATCCTGCCCGTCGGCTCTGACGACCTCTACCGCGAAGCCGAGCGGCTCGGGGTGCGGGCCGTCCGGATGCTGGTCGACGCCTCGCGCCACGACCTGCTCTCGATCACCGACCTCGTCGAGCAGGGGTCGCTGCGGGCGACGATCGCCGACGTGTTCCCGCTGGAGCAGGCCGCCGAGGCGCACCGCCGGGGCGAGACCGGTCGCACCACCGGGAAGATGGTGCTCACCACCGGACGGGATTGACACCCGCCGGGGGCCCTGGGTGAAGGCCTGCGTCGGACCAGCAGCGGCCGGACGGCAGGACTACTCGGGGAACCCGTCGAGCACCGCCCGGGTGCCGCTCAGGCCGAGCCGGGTGGCGCCCGCCGCGATCATCGCGCGGGCGGTGTCGGCGTCGCGGATCCCGCCGGACGCCTTGATGCCCACCTTCCCCCCGACCGCGCGGTGCATCGCCTCGACCGCGCGCACGCTCGCCCCGCCGGCGGGGTGGAAGCCGGTGGAGGTCTTGACGAAGTCGGCGCCCGCGCGCGCGACGGCCCGGCACAGGGCCTCGATCCGCTCGTCGCCCGCCTCGTCCCCCAGCGCCTTGTGGATGGCGGCGGTCTCGAGGATCACCTTGAGCACCACCGGCGGCGGCACGGCGTCCCGCATCGCCAGCACGTCGGCCATCACCTCGTCGACGAGGCCCGCGATGGCGGCGCCCACATCGATCACCATGTCCACCTCGGCGGCGCCCTGGTCCACCGCGAGCCGGCCCTCCATCGCCTTGACCAGCGAATGATGCTTGCCTGACGGGAACCCCGCGACCGTGGCGACGACCTGCCGGTCCGGTCGCACCGGCAGCATCGCCGGACTGACACACACGGCCTTGACGCCCAGCTCGCGGGCCTCGTCGAGGCAGGCCTGCACGTCCTCGCGGGACGCGTCAGGCGAGAGCAGGGTGTGGTCGATCATCGAGGCGACGCGGGCACGGGTGAGCTGAGCGGTCGGAGTGGCGTCCATGCCGGCCAGCCTAGCGGGAGCGGCCGATGCGCCTGGTGGCACAATGGACACCCATGTCACGACGCTTCGTCCTCACGCTGGGCTGCCCCGACCGCATCGGTATCGTCGCCCGGATCGCGACCTTCCTCGCAGAACTGGGCGGGACCATCATGGAGGCGGCGTACCACGCGGACGAGGACACCGGCTGGTTCTTCACCCGCCAGTCCGTCGACGCCGAATCGATCGGCATGGAGATCGACGAACTCCGCCGTCGCTTCGAACGGGTGGCCAGCGAGCTGGGACCCGAGGCCGACTGGCAGATCTCCGACTCGTCCGAGCCGAAGGACGTCGTCATCCTGGTGTCCAAGGAGGGCCACTGCCTCCACGACCTGCTGGGTCGGGTCGAGAGCGGTGACTACCCCGCCCGCATCCGTGCGGTGATCGGCAACCACGACACCCTGCGGGGGATGGCCGAGGCGCACGGCGTGCCGTTCCACCACGTTCCGTTCCCGGCCGACCCCGCCGAGCGGGGCCCGGCGTTCGAGCAGGTCGCCGGACTCGTCGACGACATCGACCCGCACGCGATCGTCCTGGCCCGCTTCATGCAGGTCCTGCCGGACGACCTTTGCACCCGGTGGGCCGGTCGCGCGATCAACATCCATCACAGCTTCCTGCCCAGCTTCGTCGGCGCCCGCCCGTATCACCAGGCGCACGTCCGGGGCGTGAAGCTCATCGGCGCGACGTGCCACTACGTGACGGCCGACCTCGACGAGGGGCCTATCATCGAGCAGGACGTCATCCGCGTGGACCACACGGCGACGGTGAAGGACATGGTGCGCCAGGGCCGCGACGCCGAGAAGCTGGTGCTGGCCCGCGGGCTGCGCTGGCACCTGGAGGACCGGGTCCTGGTGCACGGTGCCCGGACCGTGGTGTTCACCTAGACCGTCCGATCGGCGGCCGTCCGGCGCTCACGTCGCTCAACTCTTGGGGAAGCCGTGCCTGTCGGTGAGCAGGGTCTGGGCGGCGGACAGGAAGATGAGCCGGGCGGCGGCGCCGGCCCGCGGAAGGATGCCGGCCACCCGCCTGATGATGGTCGACTGGTCCATCCCGGCGTCCTTCATGGTCTGCACGAGAACGTCGATCGCCTCGGCCGCGGTGCTCTGCCCCTCCATGAACAGGTGGCCGATCTTGTCGATCCCCTCCTCGCCGACCCCCAGCACGATCAGCTCGCGGAACATCTCCAGCATGTAGCGGTCGGCGAAGAAGTGGTCCGCCGCGGCCGAATCGCTGGCGAGGCCGATCGACTCGCCCCGGTCGAGGAGGTGCTCCGGTAGCTCGAACCCGGCGACCGCGTCCACTCCCCCTCGCGGCAGTCGCCGGCGCCCACCGGTGGAGCGGCGCGTCGGCCGGACCGCTTCCAGCTCGAGAAGCTCCGTGAGCGTGAAGCCGTGCCGTTCGGCGATGAACAACTCCTCGATCGTGGCGAACGTGTAGCCGCGGTCGAGGAGACGCAGGATCTGAGCGAGACGCCGCTTGTGGTCCGGCCCGTAGAAGGCGGTGCGTCCCCGGCGGACGGGCGGGGGCAGCAGACCGCGCTCCTGGTAGACGCGGATGTTGCGCACGGTGGTGCCGGAGTCCTCGGCCAGTTCCTCGATCCGCTGCAGCGGCCCGGCCTCCGGCGTCTTCACCTCCGTCGACCGCCGACCGCGGGACGCACGTCGGCGAAGAACACGCCCACCGCCACCATCGCGATGATGCTGAGGAAACCGAGCGGCCGGACGGCGAACAGCAGGGCGGCGACAGCACAGATGGCGATCCATGCCGGCTTGGGCCACTTCCCCTCCACGGAGTACGCCGAGGCCGGCGGCAGCGCGGCCAGCACCAGCCCGGCCAGCGCCCACACGACGAGCGCGCCCTGGATGATGAGCTGGACAGTTCCCCACGTGCCGGTAAGCGTGTCAATCACGGATCCCAGTGTAGTTGCCCGGTCGGACACGACCGCGTAATGATGTTCACACCCGTCCGAGACGCGCGCCGCCCCGGCCGGCTCGGAGAGGGAGCAGGCCGGGGCGGCGGTGCCTCACGCGACCGGGCGTCGGTGCCTTTCGCGACCGGGCGCCAATGCCTTTCGGACCGGGCGCGTGTTCCTATCGCGTCAGGGGCGATCGGTGCCGGCGGGCGGCAACGGCGTATCCGCGGTGGTCAGCGCCGGGTCGTTGTCGGCGAGCTCGGCCGGCGAGGGCGCGTCCGAGTCCGAGCTTGCCGCCTTCGAGCCGCTCGCCTCGGCGCCGGTGGGCTTGGCCGCCGACGACGTGGTGGCGGCGGGCTTGCCGCCGGTCGGCTTGGCGGTGGTCTTGGCCACCGCCTTCGCGGCCGCGGCCTCATCGGCCGTGGGCTTGGCGGCCACCGGCTTGTCGGTGGTCGAGGTCGTCGTGGCCGCCGTGGTGGTCGTGGTCTTGGCCGGGGCCTTCTTCGCGGGCGCCTTCTTGGCCGCCGCCTTCTTGGCCGCCGCCTTCTTGGCCGGGGCCTTCTTCGCCGGCGCCTTCTTGGCCGGGGTCGTGCGGGCCTCGACCTCCGCGGTGCTGCGGGCGACCTCGGCGGAGACCGTGGAGGCGGCCTCGTCGACGCGGTCGGCGGCCTTGTCGGCGGTCCGGTCGACCCGGTCGGCCACCTCGTCGACGCGCTCGGCGGCCGTGTCGGCGGCGTCACCGGCGGACTCGGCGGCCTGGCGGGCGGCCTTGGAGACGCGTCCGGCGGCCTTCACGCCGATCGACCGGGTCTGGCGCGCGACCGTGCCGAGGGCCTCCTCGCCCAGCTCGCGCTGCTCCTCGACCGCTCCGGCGGCGCGGGCGACCTGCTCGTTGACGCGGGCGAGTCCGGCCTCGAGCTGCGGGTTCTCCTCACGGAGTCGGCTCACGACGTCCTCGCCGCGGGCGGCGAGTCCGCCGTAGATGCCGGCGGCCACCTGCACATACGCGTCGGCGATCTTGCGCAGCTCCTCGGGGCGGAAGCGGTTGACGAGCTCCTCGACCTCCGCGGGCAGCGACTGGACGCGCTCGGGCACCTCGCTGACGCGCTCCTGGGCACCGGTCACGCGCTCGGTGATGCGGTTCTGGACGTCGGAGACGCGCTCGGTGACCTTGGACTGCGCGTCGGAGACGGCGTCCTCGGCGCGGCGGCGCAGGTCGTTCACGAGCCCGGAGACCGCCTGGATCGCGAGGTCGTTGGCCCCGACGTAGGCGTAGACCGGCGTCCGCACGGCGGCGATCGCCTGGCCGAGCGGGCCGCCGACGGCGGGTTCCCGGGAGGCGTCGGCGCCGGTCTCTTCGGCCTTGGACGTGGACTTCTTGCCGGTGGTCTTCTTGCTCATGTCGACTCCTCGTTCGTGTCGTGCGGTGTTCTCATCTGCGGTGTCACGTGGCCCGGCGGGCCGCCGTCGGCAGGTCCCGGATCAGGGGACGTCGACGACCTGGTCGGCTGCGGTCGCATTGTTCGCCAGGAACGACTCGTAGATCTCCACGAGCACCTCCCTTTGTCGCTCTGTGAGGTCCGGGGCGGTGAGGATCGCGTCCCTCACCGGGCTCCCCTGCTTGAGTTCGAGGATCCCGGCGCGGGCGTAGAGCACCTCCGCGGACAGCCTCAGACCTCGGGCGATCTGACCCAGGACCTCGGCGGACGGCTTGCGCAGCCCGCGTTCGATCTGGCTCAGATACGGGTTGGAGACGCCGGCACGCTCCGCGAGCTGCCGGATGGACACCTGGGCGGCCTCCCGCTGGGCGCGGATGAACGACCCGATGTCCTGCGATTCGGACGAACGCCGGTCACCGTCGACGAGCGCGGTGACATCCGTGTGGCGCGGCACCTCACCCGTCGGCTTGTTACGGCGGGCGAGGGTTGCTGCTGTCGGCTCGTCTGCCGGTACGCCGGATCCCGTGACGTCGTGCGCGGGTCCGCCGCGTTCAGCACCATCGTGTGCGGCCATGGAGTCACCTCCCTCCGCCGTTGCGGCCAGACCGTTCGTCTCTCCTCGGCTGTCCCCAACGCTAGCAACGAGTGCTAACTCCAGCAAGCGCTATGTGTACGACGATCCTGTGGGATGGGTCACACGACGGGGCGGGCGGGCCGCCGGGAGATCAGAAGAGCAGCTCGGTGGCCGCGTGGATCGCGAGCCCGGCCAGGGCCCCCACGACCGTGCCGTTGATGCGGATGAACTGCAGGTCCTTGCCGGCGAGCAGCTCGATCTTGTCGGAGGCCTCGTCGGCGTCCCAGCGTTCGACGGTGTCGGAGATGATCGAGGTGACCTCGCCGGCGTAGTTCTCCGCGACGTAGCGCGCCGTGCGGGTCATGTAGTCGTCGAGCCGCGAGCGCATCTTCTCGTCACCGACGAGCATCTCGGCGAGGCGGCGCAGGAGGTCGTCGATCTTGACCCGCAACGTCGAGGAGGTGTCCTCGGTGGCCTCGACGATCATCCGCTTGGCGGCCGACCACGCCGACCCAGCGGCGCGGCGCACCTCCTCGCGGTTCATGACCTCGTGCTTGAACGACTCGAGCTTGGCCATGGTGGACGGGTCGTGCTGCAGGTCGCGGGCGAAGTCCTCGACGAACCCGATCAGCGCCAGGCGCACGGCGTGCTGCTTGTCGACCTTGATCTGCCACGTCCACTCGCGCAGCTCGCGGTAGGCGCGGTCGGAGAGCAGTTCGTTGACGAACTGGGGGGCCCAGGTGGGCGCCTTCTCGCGGACCCAGCGGTCGATCGTCTCGGGGTGCGCCTCGACCCATTCGTGGGCCCGGTCGGCCATGAGGTCGAGCAGCGGCAGGTGGCGGCCCTCGTCGAGGAGTTCGGCGAGGATGCGGCCGGCGGGCGGGCCCCACTCGGGCTCGGCGATCCGGGCCACGATGGTGCGTTCGATGATCGCGACCGCGTCCTCGTCGCGCAGCACCGCCAGGACGGAGCGGATGGCCTTGGCGGCCTGATCGGAGGCGAGGGCGCGATTGTCGGTCTCGGCGAGCCACTCGCCGGCGCGCTCGGGGATGCGGGCGCCGCGGACCTTCTCGCTGACCATCTCGGGGTCGAGGAAGTTCTCCCCCACGAACCCGCCGAGCGAGGTGCCCAGCTGGTCCTTCTTGCGGCGGATGAGCGCCGTGTGCGGGATGGGGATGCCCAGGGGGTGGCGGAACAGGGCGGTGACGGCGAACCAGTCGGCCAGGCCGCCGACCATCCCGGCCTCGGCGGCGGCGCGGACGTAACCCACCCAGGAGGGCGCGCCGTTGTGCAGTGCGTATTCGGCGACGAGGTAGATCACCCCGGCCACGACGAGGAACCCCGTCGCCACCATCTTCATGCGACGGAGGGCGGACCTCCGCTCGGCGTCGGTCGCCGGGTCACCCGCCTTGAGCGCGGGTCCCCCGGCGGCGACCACCGGGTCGAGCGTCAGTGGGAGTCCTCGCGGCCGTGCTTACGGAAGCCGTACATGCACACGAACAGGCCGATGAGGAACACGACGGTGGTGGCCACGACCGCGGCGACCGCCATGCCGAGCGAGACGCCGGCGTCCTGCGTGTAGTAGCCGATGGCGGTGATGGGCAGACCCAGCATGCTCATGCTCAGCAGGATGATGGCGGACCCGACGTAGATCTCGGTCGAGTACAGCGGGTAGGTGGGCGCGACCTTCGTCGCGTACTCCGGGTAGTACTCCTCGACGATGGCGGCACCAGTGTGCTCGAGCGTCTGACCGGCCATGATGTCGTCCTCTTTCGTCAACTACCGATCCCGGGCTCGTGTCCCGGGACTTGCTCTGCGCCGATCTTATTAGACCCCGGCCCCTGCCGGGCAACCGCCCGTCGGATCCGACGGGCGGCGGTCACCAGGTTCCGCAGGCTGGGCTCCAACTGCCACGTGTAGCGGCTCTTGAGCCCGCCGTCGGGCACCGCCCACAGCCTCTCCACCCCCACGGCGTCCACCGCGCGCAGCAGCCGCTCGTGCAGCAGGTCGATGTCCGGCACGAACCCCGAGCGCGACTCGTACACGCCGGGCGCGACCTGTCGGGTCAGGGTGTGGTCGGTCAGGGCGTCCAGCACCCACTCGATCGAGCGGGTGGCCACGATGTTGGTGACGTCGGCGTCGAGCTCCTCGATCGCCTCGGTCATCACCTGCAGCGACGAGTACGTCATGTGCGTGTGGATCTGCGTGTCGGGTCGCGCGCCGGCGGAGGCGAGGCGGAAGGTGCCCACCGCCCAGTCGAGGTAGGCGCGCCGGTCGGCACCGCGCCGCGGCAGCAGTTCCCGGATGGCCGGCTCGTCGATCTGGATGATGGCCGTGCCGGCCGCCTCCAGATCGGCCACCTCGTCGCGCACCGCCAGCGCGAGCTGCGTGGCGACCTCGGGCAGCGCGAGGTCGGTGCGGCAGAACGACCGCGCGAGCATCGTCACGGGCCCGGTGATCATCCCCTTGACCGGCCGGTCCGTGAGCGACTGCGCGTAGCCCGTCCACTCGACGGTCATCGGCGCGGGCCGCGCCACGTCCCCGTAGAGGATGGGCGGCCGCACGCAGCGCGAACCGTACGACTGCACCCAGCCGTTGCGGGTGGCGGCGAACCCGTCGAGCAGTTCGGCGAAGTACTGCACCATGTCGTTGCGCTCGACCTCGCCGTGGACGAGCACGTCCAGTCCGATGTCCTCCTGCAGCCGGATCACCGCGGCGATCTCCGCGCGGAGGTAGTCGCAGTACCGGGCGTAGTCGATCCGCCCCTCCGCCAGGTCGCGGCGGGCCCGCCGGATCTGCACTGTCTGCGGGAACGAGCCGAGGGTGGCGGTCGGGAGCGTCGGCAGACCCAGCCTGCCGGCCTGCCGGGGGGCCCGCTCGTCGTACGGGACGCGGACCTTGTCGTCGTCGGCCACCCGCGCGGTCCTCGCGCGCACGTCCTCGCGACGCGCACTGGGCAGCACGGGCAGCGGACGCCAGCGCGGCGTGGGGCCGTCCTCGAGCGCGTGCGCCAGCGACACCACCTCGGCGACCTTCTGTTCGGCGAAGGCCAGCGAGTCCACGAGCTCGGGCGGCAGGTCGGTCTCGGCGTGCACGTCGTACGGCACGTGCAGCAGCGTGCACGAGGTCGACACCACCACGTCGGCGAACACGGCCCGCAGCTCGCGCAGGTAGTCGAGCGTCGCGAACTTGTCCGTGCGCCACACGTTCTGACCGTCCACGACGCCGGCGTAGAGGCGCTTGGCGGCCAGGCCCGGCACGGCGGCGAGCTCGGCGGCCGTCCGCCGCCCGTGGACCAGGTCCAGGCCGATCGCCTCGATCCCCGTGGCCGCGAGCGCGGGCAGCGCGTCCCCGAGGTCGCCGTACTCGCCGGTGACGAGGATCCGCGGCCTCGCCGGCACCGCGGCGAGCCGGTCGTAGGCCCCGCGCAGCCCGGCGATCTCGTCCGGCGTGCGCTCCATGGTCATGCAGGGCTCGTCGAACTGCACGCACGTCACACCCGCCTCGTGCAGCACGCCGAGCAGCGCCTCGTACTGCTCGAGCATCCGGTCGAGCAGGTCGAGCGGCGCGAACCCCGGCGCGGCGTCGGGCGAGGCCTTGCCGAGCAGCAGCAGCGAGACCGGGCCGGTGATGACGGGCCGGATCTCGAGCCCCAGCTCGCGCGCGCGGGCGACCTCGGCGAGCAGCTCGCCCGGCCGCAGCCCCAGCTCGGAGGCCTCGTCGAACTCGGGCTGGCGGTACAGGTAGGAGGTCCCCTGCAGCGGGACCAGTTCGAGCGGGGGGACGTCGGCGCGGCCGCGGGCCAGGGCGAAGACCGTGTCGACGGGCGTGAGGTCGCGAGTGAGGTCGCGGAAGCGGGCGGGGATCGCGCCGACGAGCAGGGCGTCGTCGAGGATGTGGTCGTAGAAGCTGAAGGTGTTGCCGGGGATCTGCGTGAGGCCCTTGGCGCCCAGGTCGTGCCAGGTGGCCTCCCGGACGCGGCGGCCGGTGGCGAGCAGCTCGGCGCGGGTGCCGTCGCCGTGCCAGTACCGTTCGAGCGCGCGTTTGAGCTCGCGGCGCGGCCCGATGCGCGGGTAGCCCAGGACCGACGAGGCGCGCGTGGGTTCGAGGTGCGGCGACGAGGGCGACGACGACGATGTCATCTCAGCGCGCGGTCCGGGCCATCGCCCGGGGCACGGGATAGCTGTGGAACCCCTGGCCCGTCTTCCGACCCAGCCGGCCCGACTCGACCATGCTCACGAGCAGCGGGGGCGGTGAGTACAGCGGCTCGCCGAATTCGGCGTGCATCGCCTCGGCGATCACCTTGACCGTGTCGAGCCCCACGTGGTCGGCCAGGGCGAGCGGCCCCATGGGGTGGGCGCAGCCGAGGACCATGGCCCGGTCGATGTCCTCGGCGGTGGCGTGGCCGGATTCCGCCATCCGGATGGCGGAGAGCAGGTACGGCACGAGCAGCGCGTTGACCACGGCGCCGGCTCGGTCGGCGGAATGCACGACCTGCTTGCCGAGGACCTGTTCGGCGAACGCCTTGGCACGGTCGCGGACGGCGGCGCCGGTCTGGGGGGTGCTCACCAGCTCGACCAGCGGGAGCACGGGGACGGGGTTGAAGAAGTGCATGCCGAGCACGCGCTCGGGGCGGGCCGTGCACCCGGCGAGGGTGGCGACGGGGACTGCGGAGGTGTTGGTGGCCAGCACGGCCCCCGGGTCGGTGACGATCTCGTCGAGCTGCCGGAAGACGGCGGACTTGGCGGCGGAGTCCTCGACGACCGCCTCGATCACGAGCTGACGGTCGCAGAAGTCGCCCGGGTCGGTGGTGAAGCGCAGGCGCAGGGCGGCCTGTTCGCGTTCGCGCTCGGTGATCTTGCCCGAGGACACGCCGCGGTCGAGGGACTGCAGGATCCGGGAGCGGCCGGCGGTGGTGAGTTCGCGGGTGGACTCCCACACGAGCACGTCCACGTGGGCGCGCGCGCAGACCTCGGCGATGCCCGAGCCCATCTGCCCGGCCCCCACCACGCCGACGCGGGTGATCCGTCCCGCGTCCGTCGCGGCGTCGCGGCTGCTGCTCATGGTGTCCTGGGTCCTTCGATGAGGAGGGTCGTGAAGGGGGCGCGCCGGCCCGTCCGCCGGCCCGCCCCCCGGGTGGCGGAGAGACGACCGGGGGCCGGGCCGCCTCGTCGAGACGGCCACGGCCCCCGGTTGTCACGTCATGTCAGCGAGCCGACCGTTGATCGGATCGGTTCACCGGTCAGGTCCACTAGCTCAGTGGAACTGGCCCTCCTCGGTGGAGCCCTTCAGCGCCGCGGTGGACGTGTTGGGGTCGACCGTGGTGGCGATGAGGTCGAAGTAGCCGGCGCCGACCTCGCGCTGGTGCTTGACCGCGGTGAAGCCACGCTCCTTGGCCGCGGCGAACTCGCGCTCCTGCAGCTCGACGAACGCGCTCATCTGGTTGCGGGCGTAGCCGTAGGCCAGGTCGAACATGCCGTAGTTGAGCGAGTGGAAGCCGGCCAGGGTGATGAACTGGAACTTGAAGCCCATCGCGCCGAGCTCCTTCTGGAACTTGGCGATGGTCTCGTCGTCCAGGTTCGCCTTCCAGTTGAAGGAGGGCGAGCAGTTGTAGGCCAGGAGCTGGTCCGGGAACTCGGCCTTGACGCCCTCGGCGAACTTCTTGGCGTACTCGAGATCCGGGGTGCCGGTCTCCATCCAGATCATGTCGGCGAACGGGGCGTAGGCCTTCGCGCGCTCGATGCACGGCTCGATGCCGTTCTTGACGTGGTAGAAGCCCTCGGCGGTGCGCTCACCGGTGATGAACGGACGGTCGCGCTCGTCGACGTCCGAGGTGATCAGGGTGGCGGCCTCGGCGTCGGTGCGCGCGATGATCACGGACGGCACGTTGGCGACGTCCGAGGCGAGGCGGGCCGAGGTCAGGGTGCGGATGTGCTGGTTGGTCGGGATGAGCACCTTGCCACCGAGGTGGCCGCACTTCTTCTCGGAGGCCAGCTGGTCCTCCCAGTGCACACCGGCGGCACCGGCGTTGATCATGGCCTTCTGCAGCTCGTAGGCGTTCAGGGCGCCACCGAAGCCGGCCTCGGCGTCGGCCACGATCGGGGCGAGCCAGTTCTCCACCGAGGTGTCGCCCTCGATGCGGGCGATCTCGTCGGCGCGCAGCAGGGCGTTGTTGATGCGACGGACGACGGTCGGCACCGAGTTGGCCGGGTACAGCGACTGGTCCGGGTAGGTGTGGCCCGAGAGGTTGGCGTCGGCGGCGACCTGCCAGCCGGAGAGGTAGACGGCCTCGAGGCCGGCGCGGATCTGCTGCACGGCCTGGTTACCGGTCAGCGCACCGAGGGAGTTGACGAAGTCCTTGGTGTTGACCTTCTCCCAGAGGATCTCCGCGCCACGACGGGCGAGGGTGTGCTCCTCGACGACGGTGCCCTGCAGCTCGGCGACCTGCTCGGCCGTGTAGTTGCGGGTGATGCCCTTCCAGCGGGGATTGGTGTCCCAGTCCTTCTGGATCTCTTCAGCGGTACGTGCCTTGCCGACGTTCGACATCGCGACTCTTTCCTACTCGGGGGGCGGGCCGTGATTCGCAGTCTTGCGAGCCGCTGGCCCCGTACTGCCCATAGCGTGCCACATCGCAGACAGCCCGTCTACCTGCAGGTAATGCGAATCTGGCGAGTTTCTTGGAGACTTTTGCAAAGTTTGCGAAGATTGTGTGGCACGCCACGGACGGGAGGGCCGAAGCCGATGAACGCCTCACATATGGGATCGCGACTGAGACGTCTGCGCGAGGAGCACGGTCTGACCCAGTCCGCCTTCGCGCAGTCGCTCGGCTTGTCGTCGTCGTATCTCAACCAACTCGAGAAGGACACCCGTCCCGTCACCTCCCGGGTCCTGGTCAAGATCTCCGAGGTCTACGGCGTCGACTCCACGTTCTTCGCCTCCGATTCGGACACGCGCCTCATCGCGGCGGTCACGGAGGCCCTCACCGACACGCAGCTCTCGTCGGAGGTCCCCGCCGCGGAGGTCGTCGAGCTCGTCCGCGCGCACCCCTCGCTCGCCCGTGCCTTCACCCTCCTGCATCAGCGCTACCGCAACTCCGCCGATCTGCTGGCCGCCCTGACCGAGACCCGCAACGCGCCCGACACCCCGGTCGACCGCGCCGTCCTGTCGATGCCGCACGAGGAGGTGCGCGACTACTTCTACCAACGGCAGAACTACATCGACTCCCTCGACACCGCGGCCGAGGAGCTCACCACCCGCATCCGGCTCAACCGCGGCGACGTGCGCGCCGAGCTCGAGCACCGCCTCGCCGAGGCCCACGGCGTGCACATCGTCCGCCGCGTCGACCTGCCCGACGGGCTGTGGCACCGCTACCTCACCGACGAGCGGCGCCTCGAGCTGTCCGCCCACATGACCCCGGGCCAGCAGGCGTTCCGCGTGGCCTCCGAGCTGGCGTTCCTCGAGCACCGCGAGCTACTGGAGAGCCTCGTCGACGAGGGCTCGTTCAGCTCCCCCGCCGCCGTCGCGCTCGCCCTTCGCGGACTGGCCAGCTACTTCGCCGCCGCCGTCCTCATGCCCTACCAGCGGTTCCTCGACACCGCCGAGGACTTCCGCTACGACGTCGAGCGGCTCATGGCCTTCCACGCCACCGGCTACGAGACCGTGTGCCACCGCCTGTCCACACTGCAGCGGCCCGGGGCGGCCGGGGTGCCGTTCAGCTTCGTGCGCGTCGACCGCGCCGGCAACATGTCCAAGCGCCAGTCCGCCTCCGGGTTCCACTTCACCACCTCGGGCGGCACGTGCCCGCTGTGGAACATCTACGAGTCGTTCTCGTTTCCCGGCAAGATCATGCGGCAGGTCGCACAGATGCCCGACGGCCGGCTGCACCTGTGGGTCTCGCGCACCGTGACGACCCGGCCCATGCGCTTCGGGCAGCCGCGCAAGACGTTCGCGATCGGGCTGGGCTGCGAGGCCCGCCACGCCCACCGCACCGTCTATGCGCAGGGGCTGGACCTCGACGACGTCGACGCCGCCACCAAGATCGGCTCCGGCTGCCGCATGTGCGACCGACCCGCCTGCCCGCAGCGCGCCTTCCCGCCGCTCAACCACGAGCTACGCGTGGACGCCCACCGCTCGTCGCTCTCGCCGTACCTCCTCGGCGAACCCGCCTCCGCCGGGTCCGCGCCTGACCTACCCTGACGGCCATGAGCCAGTCACCGAGGATTTCGCCCGGCGGGTTCCGCGAGCTCGGCCCGTTCGGCTGGGCGGTCAACCGCATCGGCGCGCGCGTCACCGGCTCACGCGACGTCCACCTGTTCGCCACCCTCGGCCGCGCCCGCCGCCTCTTCCCCGCCTGGCTCGCCTACTCGGGGATGATGATGCCGTTCGGGATCCTCGACCGCCGCACCACCGAACTCGTGATCCTGCGCGTGGCCCACCTGCGGGGCAGCGTGTACGAGCGGGCGCACCACGAGCGCATCGGCGCGCGGGTGGGACTGGACGACGACGAGATCGCCCGCACCACCCGCGACCCCGCCTCCGCGGGTTGGCCGGACCGGCTGGAGGTGCTGCTCATGGCTGTCGACGAGCTGGTGCGGACGAAGGACGTGTCCGACGAGACGTGGGCCGCGCTCGCCGAGTACCTGAACCCGGGTGAGCTGGTCGCGTTGGTGCAGTTGGTCGCGCAATACGACGGCCTGGCCACCTCCCTGCGGGCGCTGCGGATCCAGCCGGACCGCCCCCGCTGACACCGCCCCGCCTCCACGATCCGCCCCTCGGTTTGCGACGGGCCCGACCCGGAAGTCGGCCGGCAGTCGCCCGGCTCTCGCCAGTGCACCCGGCCTCCACGATCCGCCCCGCGGATTACACTTCGCTCCTCCGAAATCGATCTGCCCCAGGAACTCCGCGAGCGAATCGCAATGCGACGAGCGAAACGAGATCCGAGGGGCAGATCGCGCGCCGCGCTCCGGATCGCCGGCCCCGCAGCGACCGACCCGCCCCGGCAGCGGACTCACCGATCGGACCCGCCTCACCCATCTGATCCCGCGCCGCCCATCCGATCGCGCGACGCCCATGGGAGCCCTTACGCGTAGCGCGATCCGATAGGCAGCGTGCGGCGGGGCCTCAAATCGCGAGCTCGAGGCCCAGCCGACCACGCCACAGCACCCCCCACCCGGCGGACGCAGCCGACCAGCAGATCGGCCACCGACGCCGACAGCGCGCGGCCCGCCCAGTCGGCTGCCGAGCCGGGTCCGGGCGACGAACGCGGCCGGGCGAGGGCTACGCGCTCAGTTCTGCTCCGCGCAGGACAGGCAGACGCGGGCCCGGTCGTCGAGGCCGACCGTCACCGTCTGCCCCGCCGGCACGTGCACCTCGCGGCCCTGCACCGTGCAGTCGAAATCGGTGCCGTTCAGGTTGGCGATCGTGATCTCGTGGTGGTCGCAGCGGACCCGCACGTGTGTGCCCCGCACCGTCATCCGGAACGTCAGCGACCCCCACTGCGCGGGCACCCGCGGGTCGAACGAGATGTCGCCACGGTAGTCGCGCATCCCGCCGAAGCCGCTGACCAGCGCCGACCAGACCCCGCCGGTGGAGGCCACGTGGATGCCGTCGGAAGCGTTGCCGTGCACGTCGGCCAGGTCCACAACCAGGGCCTTCTGGAAGTGCTCGAACGCCTCGTCGCAGTAGCCGATCTCAGCGGCGATGATCGCCTGCACCACGGCCGACAGGGTGGAGTCGCCGGTGGTCAACGGGTCGTAGTACTCGAAGTTCGCCCGCTTCTGCTCCTCGCTGAACTCGTCACCGCGCAGGAACATGGCCAGCACGACATCGGCCTGCTTGAGCACCTGATGCCGGTAGATGACCAGCGGATGGAAGTGCAGCAGGAGCGGCCGGCGGGGTTCCTCGAGGTCCTGGTCCCAGACCTCCTTGGCGAGGAAGTCCTGGTCCTGCGGGTGGACGCCCAGTTCCTCGTCGAACGCGATCACCATGTTCTCGGCGGCGCGCTTCCACTCGGCGATCTCCTCGTCGCGGATCTTCAGGCGGCGGCAGATCGCCTCCCACTTGCCGTCCTCCAGCTCGGCGATCCGCTTGCAGGCGATAGCCGCGGCCACGAGGTTGAACCGGGCCATGGCGTTGGTGAACAGGTTGTTGTCCACGACGGTCGTGTACTCGTCCGGCCCGGTCACGCCGTGGATGTGGAACATGCCGTCGCCGTCGAAGAAACCGAGCGAGACCCACATCCGCGCGGTCTCGACCAGCACGTCCACGCCCTCGCGGATCATGAAGTCCTGGTCCTCGGTGGCCCACATGTACTTGACCATGGCGTGCGCGATGTCGGCGTTGATGTGGTACTGAGCGGTACCGGCCTCGTAGTAGGCGGACGCCTCCTCGCCGTTGATCGTGCGCCACGGGTAGAGGGCGCCCTTGACGGACAGGAACTTCGCGCGCTCCCGCGCCTTGTCGAGCATGTTGTACCGGAAGCGCAGGGCATTCCGGGCGAACCGCGGCATCGTGTAGGTCAGGAACGGCAGGACATACGTCTCGGTGTCCCAGAAGTAGTGGCCGGAGTAGCCGCTGCCGGTGACGCCCTTGGCGGCGATGCCGTTGTACTCGGCGCGCGCCGAGGCCTGGGCCAGCTGGAAGAGGTTGAACCGGATGGCCTGCTGCGTCTCCGCGGGGCCGTCCACCTCGACGTCCGCGCGGTCCCAGAAGTGGTCGTACCAGTCCCGCTGGGTGCGGTGCAGGTCGTCCACGCCGCGCTCGCGGGCCCGGCCGAGGGTGCGTGAGCACCGGTCGGCGAGTTCGCCCGCGGGCACGACCTCGGACGTGTGGTACGCGGCGAGCTTGGTCAGCTTGAGCACGCGCCCCGGCGTGACGTGCGCGTGGTAGACGACCTTCGACGAGTCGTCGTCGATCTCGTGGCTCAGGGCCACGTCGTCCTCGGTCTCGAGGAGGTGGTCGACGGCCACGGCGATGGTCATTCCGGAGTTGGCGCAGCGGTAGCCGTGCACCTGGTAACCGCGCTGGCCCTCGCAGAGCTGGGACTCGAGGACGCGGTGGTCCAGTCCCTCGGCGCGGCGCGGGTCGAAGCCCTCGTCGGGGACGTCGTCGGCGGAGCCGTACTCGTCCTCGCCGTCCTGACGGTTGAGGACCTGCGAGGAGATCACCACGGGCGCGGGCTCGTCCGGCAGCTCGATCTCGTAGGTCATCACGGCGAGGTGCTTCTCCACCATGGACACCATCCGGCTGGAACGGATGACGACCTTCTTGCCGGCGGGCGTACGCCACACGATCTCGCGACGCAGGACGCCGTCGCGGAAGTCGATGCTGCGCTCGTAGTGCTCGAGGTCGGCCACGGACAGGCGCAGCGGCTCGTCGTCGACGTAGATGCGGATCGTCTTGGTGTCGGGGGCCTGGATCATCGTCTGGCCCTCGCGCGCGAGGCCGTACGCGTCCTCGGCGTGCTGGATGTGCCACGTCTCGTGGAAGCCGCTGACGAACGTGCCGTGCTGGGCGGAGTCGCGCCCCTCCTCGGGGT
Organism: Dietzia cinnamea NBRC 102147; assembly: GCF_001571065.1. Classification (GTDB taxonomy): domain Bacteria; phylum Actinomycetota; class Actinomycetes; order Mycobacteriales; family Mycobacteriaceae; genus Dietzia; species Dietzia cinnamea. The sequence goes on along the minus strand of NZ_BCSW01000005.1, from coordinate 68,222 downwards.
TGCCGCGCATGCCGAGGTACCCGTTGGCCACCGCGAACTGGGTCTCGGACACGCCCCGCGGCGAGGCCTTGGGGCTGGTCTCGACCCAGCGCCACGGGTCGGCGGGGTGGGTGGAGCGGTTGATCTCCGGCACCTCGAGGTGGCTGCGGAGATTCACACCGTAGGTGGTGCGGATGTTGCCGGGCACCGACTGGCCGACGGTGTCGTGCACCGGGCCACGGGAGATGGGGACGCGGGTCACCGGCGTGCCTCCGTGAGTCCGGGGATGAGCTCGGAGAGGTCGACGACGACGAGGTCGGCCCCCTCCGCGAGCAGGGTCTCGCGCCCGGCCCCGCGGTCCACGCCGACCACTCGCGCGAACCCGCCAGCAGCGCCGGCCTGCACCCCCGAGACGGCGTCCTCGATCACGACGCAGCGCTCCGCGGGCACGCCGAGCAGCTCGGCACCCCGCAGGTACGTGTCGGGCTTCGGCTTTCCGGGGATGCCCTCGGCGGCGGCGACCACGCCGTCGACGATCACGTCGAACCGGTCGCGCAGCCCGGCCGCGGTGAGCACGGCCTCCGCGTTCTTCGAGCTCGAGACGACGCACGAGGCGATGCCGGCGGCGTCGAGCGCGTCGAGGTAGGCGACCGAGCCGGGGTAGGCCTCGATCCCCTCGTCGAGCAGTTCACGGAAGATCACGTTCTTGCGGATACCGAGCCCGTGCAGGGTGTCCGCGTCCGGGCCCGCCTCGTCGTCGTCACTCCCCTCGGGCAGGGTGAGGCCCCGCGCGGCGAGCATCGACGCGATGCCCTCGAGGCGCGGCTTGCCGTCGATGTACCGGAAGTAGTCCTCGTCCGAGTACGGGTCGATCCCGCGGGCGTCGAAGTACGCGCTGAACATCCGGTTCCACGCCTCCATGTGCTTCTCCGCCGTCGGGGTGATCACCCCGTCGAGGTCGAAGAGCACGGCGTCCACACCGTCATGGTCCATATCGTTGTCCTATATCAGGGGGTCGTCGGCGCCGAGAGGCTCCGCCCGTGCGCGGCCCCAAGGGTAGTCACACCGGGCCCGTTACACCGCTTCCACCCGCGCGGTCACTGCCCCCGACTTCGGGCCCCCGCGGTCGCTTTTGATGTTTCCGGCGTTCCACGGCCGTGCCCGCGGGCTTTTCCGCAGCGCGCCGCACGCGGGGCACGATGCACAGATAGCGGTACGACGGTGGCACTATGTGGGTAACCGAAAACAAAGGAGAGAGATGCGCCTCCGCACCCGCACCACCCGCCGCGTCGCGGCCGCCGGCCTCGCGCTGGTCACCGCGGCAGCTCTCACGGCCTGTTCGTCGGACGACTCCGGCGCCGAGGCCGAGCAGTCGGGCGACACGTCGACCTCGGCGTCGGCCTCGCCGACCGTCGACGACTCGGCCCCGCAGGCGCCCGTCGAGGAGCTCGTGCTGGCCGAGGGCGAGGCCCCGGGGGGTGGCATCGTCCAGGTGCTCGACCGGTCGATGCTCCAGGAGGCCGTCGACAAGCTCGTCGCCGACCAGCAGCGCCAGCTCATGGACGACCCGGCCTGCGACAAGGTCTCGCGCCTCGAGACCGTCTCCAACCACGCCACCACGGACGGCGTGACCGCGGCGGTGCGCTACAAGCAGTCCGAGACCGACGAGACCGAGCACCGGTTCGGCATCGGCATGGTGAGCGGCCGGCTCGACGACTTCATGGACCGCTCCCTCTACGAGGCGTGCACCACCGCGCGCAGCACCTCGAACCCCGATGTCGAGCTCGTCATGTCGGTGCAGGACGCGCCGGAGATCGCGGGCGCCGAGGGTTTCCGCGTCACCAGCGACTTCATCACCACGCAGCCGGACGGGAAGAAGACCCTGAGCCGGGCCATCGCGATCCACGGGTACGCCCGCGACACCACGGTGAGCGTGGAGTACGCGGCCCGCGGCGACGATCCCGCGGCCGACCCGGTCCTGCCGACCGCCGCCGGCGCCCTCGACGCGATCTACACGGCGCAGATGGAGAAGCTCGTCAACGCCGAGTGACCCCGCGGCCGGCGGGTCCGCGCCATCGAGAAGACCGTTTCGCACACGTCGCCCGAGTGGGTCCGTGCGGAACGGTCTTTTCGTCGGCCGGGGCCCGATCGTTCCGTCAGCTGTGGACGGGTTGGACCCCGCGCCGGGCACACGCCGGAAGGCACTCCGCCCCGCCGCCCGGCCGGACGAACCGGCGAGCAGCGGGGCGGAGCGACGGGCGGACCGTCAGAGGTTGATCATGTGGCCGGCGATGCCCTCGACGGCCTCCTTCATGGCCTCGGACAGCGTCGGGTGCGTGTGCACGTTGCGGGCGACGTCGGCGGCGGTGAGGTCCCACATCTGCGCGAGGGTCAGCTCGGGCAGGAGCTCGGAGACATCGGGACCGATGAGGTGGCCGCCGATCAGCTCTCCGTGGGTGGCGTCGGCGACGATCTTCACGAAGCCGACCGCATGGCCGAGGCCCTGCGCCTTGCCGTTGGCGGAGTACGGGAACTTGGCCACCTTGACGTCGTAGCCCTCGTCCCTCGCCTGGGCCTCGGTGAGCCCGAAGGACGCGACCTGCGGCTGGCAGAACGTGGCGCGCGGCATCATACGGTAGTCGCCCAGGGTCTGGGTCTCGGCGCCGGCCATGGTCTCGGCGGCCACGACGCCCTGCGCCTCGGCCACGTGGGCGAGCTGCAGCTTGCCGGTGACGTCGCCGATGGCGTAGATGCCGTCGACGTTGGTGCGCATGTGGTCGTCGATGTCGATCGCGCCGCGGTCGGTGAGCTCGACGCCGGCGTTCTCCAGGCCGAAGCCCTCGACGCGGGGACCGAAGCCGACGGCCATGAGGACCTTGTCCACGGTGACCGTCTGGGTCTCCCCGCCGTCCTTCTTCTCGATCTCCACGTCCACCGAGTCACCGTTGTCGGTGATCTTGGTGGTCTTGTGCCCGGTGAGGAGCTTGATGCCGAGCTTCTTGTAGTGCTTGGCGATCTCCTTGGAGACCTCCTCGTCCTCGTTCGGCAGCAGGCGGTCCATGAACTCGACGATCGTGACCTCGACGCCGTAGGCGTTCATCACGTACGCGAACTCCATGCCGATCGCGCCCGCGCCCACCACGACGATCGAGTCGGGCAGCTCGCGGGAGAGGATCTGCTCCTCGTAGCTGACCACGTTCTCGCTCAGCTCGATGCCCGGGAGGGTCTTGACCACGGAGCCGGTGGCGATGATGCAGTTGTCGAACGTGTACTCCGTGCCGTCGACCTCGATCGTCTTGGCGTCGGTGAACGTCCCGTAGCCGTTGATCTCGGTGATCTTGTTCTTCTTCATGAGGAAGTGGACGCCCTTGACGATGCCGTCCGAGACCTTGCGGCTGCGGTCGTAGGCGGCGCCGAAGTCGAAGGAGACGTCGCCGGAGATACCGAACAGCTTGCCGTCACGCTGAACCGTGTTGGCCAGCTCCGCATTACGCAGCAGTGCCTTTGAGGGGATACAACCCACGTTGAGGCACACGCCGCCCCAGTACTTCTCCTCGACGACGGCCACCTTGAGGCCGAGCTGCGAGGCACGGATTGCGGCGACGTAGCCACCGGGGCCCGCGCCGAGGACGATCAGGTCGAAATGAGTGTCAGCCACGACACACAGACTATGCGCAACGCGTGTCGCAGGCACCCCGAGCCGCCCCCGATCGCACCCGAAATGCCCGACGCCGCCCCCTCCGGGTGGAAGGGGCGGCGTCGGGATGTCTGCGGGCACCGTCAGGACAGGTTGCCCAGGACCTGCCGGAGCGCGGTGGCGACCAGGTCGCCGACGGTCTCGGCGATCTGATCGGTGATGGTCTCGGTGGAGCTGCCGGTGCCTCCGCCGAGGGACTCCGTGACCGATCCGAGCTTGAGGGAACCCATTATGTGTCTCCGTTTATCGAGGGTGCATTCCCGGATCCCCGAGAATGGCCGGGTCAGACGACCCGAACGTGGGGATGATGCTACTGACGGCGCAGCCTCATAACAAGAGTCTGTGAAGATCTGGACCCCCATCCGACATGTCGGCTCGGTCACTCCGACACGACCACGGCATCATCGAGGTCATGACGGTTTCCCCGAGCTCAGATCCGTACCTCCACCTGGAGGACGTGGACGCGCCCCACGCCCTGGAGTGGGTGCGGATGCGCAGCGACCGGACGGTGGCCGATCTCGCGACCGGCGAGCACGCCGAGGCCTCCTACACCCGGGCGCTGGAGATCCTCGACGCCACGGACCGTATCGCCTGGCCCGTCCTGCGCGGCCCCCACGCCTACACGCTGTGGAAGGACGGCGACCACCGACGCGGACTGTGGCGCCGCGTGCCGTGGTCGGTCCTCGCAGAGGGCGCGCCAGGTGTCGACCACCCGGCGTGGGAGACGCTCGTCGACGTCGACGCGCTCGCCGACGAGGAAGGCGTCAACTGGGTGTACTCGGGGACGGTCGTCCGCCGGCCTGCCGACGACCGCGCACTGCTGCGGTTGTCCCGCGGCGGCGCGGACGCCGTCGAGATCCGCGAGTTCGACCTCCTCGCGCGACGCTTCGTCCCCGCCTCGGAGGACGGCTTCCGACTGAGCGAGGCCAAGTGCTCGGTGTCGTGGGTCGACCGCGACACCGTGCTCCTCGCCGCGCCGCTCGACCCGGAGGGATCCGACGCCACCGACTCGGGGTACGCGCGCGTCGTGCGACTGTGGCGGCGCGGTACCGATCCCGCGCAGGCGCCCGTGATCTTCGAGGGACGGACGGACGACGTGGCGGTGGGGGCCTCGCACGACCCGACGACGGGCCGGTTCCTCGCCAGCCGCGCACCGGACTTCCACACCTCGCAGGAGGTCTTCTGGACGCCCGGGACCGACCCCACCGCGACCGGGCCGCGCGCCGTGCCCGTGCCCGAGGACTGCGACGTCACCTCGTGCGGCGACTGGCTCCTCCTGAGGCCCCGGACCGATCTCGAGATCGCGGGCCGGACCCATCCCGGCGGGTCGGTGCTCGTGGTGCCGTGGTCCGTCGTGGACGCCGACCCCGAGCGCCTGCCCGAGCCGGTCGTCCTGTTCTCCCCCACCCCGTCCACGACCGTCGAGGACATCACCTGGGGCCGCGGCCGGATCCTGCTGACGGTCCTCGACGACACCGAGTCGCGGATCGAGGCCTACACCATCCCCGATTCCGTCGACGGCGACTGGACGCCGCGGCCGGTGGAGGGCCTGCTCGAGCACGTGTCGATCGACGTGCTGTCCTGCGACCGGCTGTCCGGGATGCGGGACGGCGAGCAGGAGGATTCCGGGCCGGCGGGAGGAGGGCGGTCCGACGGCGAGCGGCCGCACCCCGACGACGCCGTGCTCGCGGTCTCCGGGCCGGTCGTGCCACCGTCGCTGGTGCTCCTGCGCGCCGACGGCAGCACCACCACCCTCGGCGCGACCCCGCACCGGTTCGACACGGCCGGCATCGAGGTCACCCGCCACACCGCCGTGAGCGACGACGGCACCGAGGTCCCGTACACCGTCATGCGCGGGCCCGGCCCGGACGGCCCCCGACCAACCATCCTGTACGGCTACGGAGGCTTCGAGGTGTCGATGCGGCCCGCGTACGCGGCCCTGCGCGGCGCGCTGTGGCTCGAGGAGGGCGGAGTCTACGTCGTGGCGGGGATCCGCGGCGGCGGCGAGTACGGGCCGTCGTGGCACCGGGCCGCCCTGCGCGAGAAGCGGCCGCGCGCCTACGAGGACTTCGCGGCCGTGGCGCGCGCCCTCGTCGATACGGGGGTGACCACCCGCGACCAGCTGGGCGCGACCGGCGGATCCAACGGCGGGCTGCTCATGGGCGTCATGCTCACCCGCTACCCGGAACTCTTCGGAGCGCTGGCGATCGCTGTACCGCTGCTGGACATGAAGCGTTACCACCTACTGTTGGCCGGCGCGTCGTGGATGGCCGAGTACGGCGACCCGGACTCGTCCGACTGGGACGATTTCCTCGGCGCGTACTCCCCCTACCAGAACATCCGGCCCGCCTCGGAGGTCCGTTACCCGCCCGTGCTCATGACCACCTCGACACGGGATGACCGCGTGCACCCGGGCCACGCGCGGAAGATGACCGCCGCCCTGGAGGCCGCGGGTCACGAGGTCGCCTATTACGAGAACGTCGAGGGCGGCCACGCCGGCGCCGCCGACAACACGCAGGAGGCGCGGAAAGCGGTCCTCACGTACGAGTTCTTCAGGCGTCGACTACCTCGTCGTCGTCCCGCTCGGGCCTGACGACCTCCCGGTCCGTCCACGCGAGCACCCGGGCGACCACCTCGGCGGGTCGGCGCGCCCACGAGTTGTGCCCCAGCGCCTCGGGTTCGAGCTCGAGGGTCGTGCGCGCGGAGGGCAGCATGGCCAGGAGGTTGCGTGCGGCACTCGCGGGGGCGAGCGGGTCGTCGGCGATCACCACCGCCAGCGCCGGCACGGTGACGCGCGACAGGCCCGCCGGGTAGTCGAGATCGGCGCGAGCCGGCTGCATGACGCCCGCCGCGGCGAGCCGGGCCCAGTCCCGGATGCGGTCGGCGGGGATCCGTCCCTTCGCGCCGAAGAACTGTCCCGGCACGTGCCCGGAGAGCCAGCCCAGCGCCGGCAGGATCACCGAGCCCGCGCGCAGCTTGCGACCGACGGGCCCCGGGAAGCCGCGGTGGAACGGTGACTGGGCGGCGACCGCGACGAGCCCGGCGACGCGCGGGTCGTGGCGCGCGAGGTGGTACACACCGATCTGCGCGCCCATGCTGTGCCCCAGGAGGATCACGGGCCGCCGGCCGAGTCGCTGCTCCATCGCGTCGAGCGCGAGCGGGACGTCCTCGGCGGCGCTCTCGTGGTAGCCGGCCGGGGCGCTACGCCGACCGATGCGGTAGGTGCTCTCCCCCTGGCCGCGCAGCTCGGTGATCGCGACGTCGACGCCCTCGGCCGCCAGCGCGCGGGCGAGCGGGAGGTAGTAACGGGCGCCGACGGCGATGCCCGGCAGCACCAGGACCGACGGCCGGCGCTCGTCCCGCTGGTCGGTCTCCACGATCAGCAGCGGGCTGGTGCTGCCGTCCGGGTGGTGCAGTTCGACCCGGGCGGGGTCTTCGATCGTGGTCATGGGTACAGGATGCCGGACTACGCTCCGTTCGCCGCAGCCGGCCCGCGGCGGGGCCGCATACGAGAACGGACCCCGCCCACCTGATGTGAGGTGAGCGGGGTCCGTGGGCTCCGGGCGCGGGTGAGCCGCCGTGGCGCCGGTCGATCAGAGAGCGCCCCAGCGGGCACCCATGGCGTTCGCCATCATGGGCCAGGACTGCTTGAGGTCGTCCTCCCAGTAGCCCCACGAGTGCGTGCCGTTGGGCGCGAAGTCGAAGTGGGCGGGGATGCCGAGCTCGCCGAAGCGGCGGGCCAGATTGGCCGTGCAGTACTGGGTGGCCGCCTCGATGACACCGCCGACGATCGCCTGGTTGGCCAGCGCCGGGATGCTGTTGCGCAGGCGCCAGTTCTCGAGCGACTCGTGCGGTCCGGGCAGACCGTTTCCGGTGGAGATGAACATGGCGGGCAGCTGGCCGCGGTCCATCTGCTCCTTGAAGCGCCAGGCGCCCCAGACCGGGTCGTTGTCGAACCAGCTGTTGGTACCCGCGCGGGGCTCGCCCGGGAAGGGCCCCCACATGTTGTTGAGGTCGGCCCCGCCCCGCATGCCGGTGACGATGTTGATGAACTCGTGGCCGATCGGGGTGGAGGTCTCCGCACAGCCGGAGTAGGAGCCGATGGCGTCGAACCTGCCCGGGTACTTCTGGGCGATGGTCAGGACCGAGGTCGCGGTCATGGAGATCGCGGCGAGACCACGGCCGCGGGCGTCGCCGGTGTTCCCCCCGTAGCGACCCTCGAAGAGATCCGGCAGTTCTTTGGCGAGGTAGGTCTCGAACGCCATCGGACGGTCGGTGTCACGCGCGAAGCGGGTCTGGACATTGGGATCGTGCTTCTGCCAGTCCGTGTAGTACGAGAAGGCTCCGCCGATCGGGGTGACGGTCCAGGCGTCCTTGTCGGACATGAACTGCTTGACGTCGGACTGTGCCTGCCAGGTGGCGGAGTCCTCGCCACCGCCCGCCCCGTTGACGAGGTACAGCACGGGAGCACGCAAGTTACCGTCGCGCGGCGGCTGGACGATGTTCGGCACCTCGACGGCCATCTTGTCCGACCACACCGACACGATCAGTCGACCGTCCGGGAGCTTGGTCTCGACGACCTTGTTGCCCGCGGTGGCCTTGGTGTACTGGATGGTGCCGCCCTGGGCCTGAGCCGTGCCGGTGGCGACGACGGGGACCATGGCCGCGGCGAGGGCCGCTGCTGCGACCTTCGTGCCGAACCGCTTCACTGAACGCATATTTCGACGCCTTACATTCTCGTTGTTCACAGACGGACCCGGGCACCTTCTCGCGGAGAACGCTAACCCGATTCCCAGCAGTCACACAAGTCCCATCAGCCACACTAGTATCACCAGCGCGCCGCCAAGACTGGGCAGTTCATCCGCAGGGCTCGGCCCCGAGGATGTCACACCGGCACCGGCCGGTGGAAACCTCAGAGCCTCCCGTGCGGCTCACGTCAACATTATCGACTCGCCGCCGATCTGTGTTACCGATATGAACGAACCCATATCGAACTCAGGTCGCCCGGTCGGCGCCCGGCGGTCGCGAGCAGAAAAAAGAGCTCCGAGCCTCAGCCCGGAGCCCTTTTCGAGTCAGTCGTCCGACTCAGGCCTTCATGAAGCCCGCGTCGAGCGCCTTCTGGAAGTCGCCGCCGACGAAGTAGCCGACAGCCTTGACCAGGTTGTTGACGGCGCCGAGGAACGTACCGCCGAGGTCGACGATGCCGTCCTTCGCGAGCAGGCCGTTGTCGCCGCCGATGGAGCCGAGGTCGATACCCATGTCTGTTCTCCTTGAGAGTGCGATCCGGGGTCCGGATCAAGATCGAAGATTGAGGTGGCCGCGTCTCTACACAGCCGGTATGGGCACAGGGATCACCCTGGCCCCGGGGGCTGTCAGGCCGCACCCTCCGCGGCGCTGCCGAGATCACCGAGACCGATGGCCTCGAGCGCGGGGCCCAGGTCGTTGCCCGTCAGGGACCCGGTCAGGGCCACGAGGCCGCTGATGGCGTTGGTGACCGCGGTGAGCGCGGCGCTGATGGCGCTGAAATCAGGCATGTGTATCTCCCTTTTGCTGTGATGACGCCCCACTCGCGGGGCCCCGGGTAAGGGTAACCTAAGGCGCACCGATGTCAATCGTGAGGTGCATCTCAGTCCACCCTGTCGGCGCTGGCCCTAGCTTCGCGCCGGGCGTGTGCCCTGAGCCACTGTAAACCACGCAGCCTTAAGAAGTCTCATTAATCGTGGCGCTTTGAGAAGAATTCTTTCGCACGTCACCCTCACGGACATCTCCGCAGGTGAACGGTTCACGTAGGCCATCCCCCGTTCACCTCCGACCTCCCGCTGATCGAACACCCTCTCCCCACCGACAGCGGAGCGGCCCGCGCGAGGGAGAATCGCGCGGGCCGCATCTGGCCGTCGGGGAGAGTCGCCACCCTCGACGGAGCTCAGGGAGTCACTGGAGGAATCCGCCCGCGAGGGCCTCCTGAAAGTCGCCTCCGGTGAAGTAGTCGAGGCCGGAGAACAGGTCTCCGAAGGCCCCGAGGAAGTCGTTGAGGAAGCCCAGGACTCCGCTGACGCCGGCGAGGGATCCGAACTCGGGAAAGGTCATTGTCTGCTCCTTGTATCTGTGACTGCGCGGTGACGTGTCGGGGTCTGGCTACTCGGCGCTGATGCTCGTGATCGCGCCGATGACGTCGTTCACCCCGCCCTCGCCGCCGAGGGAGCCGGTGAAGAAGACAAGGGCGCCGAGAACGTCGGTGATTCCCCCGAAGAGGTCGGACAGCTGGCCGAAGTTGGGCATGGAGTTCTCCTTCTCAGTGACTCACGACGCCTTCTGAGGCGTCTGAAGAGGACACTAAGAAACGGTCGAACCCGCCGCCATAGCTGAAACAGTCTCTTTACCGCAGGTCACGGACCTTTTACGCAGCACTCTGAACGTGTCGGTGGTGTTACGGCCCGCCGGAGTGGACCGACGCCCGAAAGTGGGACCGACACCCGAAATAGGCCGTGGCCCGCACCGGTGTACCGGTGCGGGCCACGGACCCTGCTCTGCGCGCGTGTGGGCGCGTCAGTCGCGCATGGGCTTTTAGATCAGAAGCCCATGCCGCCCATCTCGTCGCCACCCGGCATCGCCGGGGCGGCGGGCTCGGGCTTGTCGGCCACGACGGCCTCGGTGGTGAGGAACAGCGCGGCGATCGACGCGGCGTTCTGCAGCGCCGAGCGGGTCACCTTGACCGGGTCGTTGACGCCGGCCGCCAGGAGGTCCTGGTATTCGCCGGTGGCCGCGTTGAGGCCCTCGGAACCGGGGAGGTTGCGGACCTTCTCGGCCACGACGCCCGGCTCGAGGCCGGCGTTGAGGGCGATCTGCTTGAGCGGGGCGCTCAGGGCGAACTTGACGATGTTCGCGCCGGTGGCCTCCTCGCCCTCGAGGGACAGGCCCTCGATCGCGGCCTCGGACTTCACCAGGGCGACGCCACCGCCGGCGACGATGCCCTCCTCGACGGCCGCCTTGGCGTTACGCACGGCGTCCTCGATGCGGTGCTTGCGCTCCTTGAGCTCGACCTCGGTGGCCGCGCCCGCCTTGATGACGGCCACGCCGCCGGCGAGCTTCGCGAGGCGCTCCTGGAGCTTCTCGCGGTCGTAGTCCGAGTCGGAGTTCTCGATCTCGGCACGGATCTGGTTGACCCGGCCCTCGATCTGGCCCTGGTCGCCGGCGCCCTCGACGATGGTGGTCTCGTCCTTGGTCACGACGACCTTGCGGGCCTTACCGAGCATGGAGATGTCGGCGGTCTCGAGCGAGAGGCCGACCTCCTCGGAGATGACCTGGCCACCGGTGAGGATGGCGATGTCCTGCAGCATGGCCTTGCGGCGGTCGCCGAAGCCCGGGGCTTTGACGGCGACGGACTTGAAGGTGCCGCGGATCTTGTTGACGACCAGGGTCGACAGGGCCTCGCCCTCGACGTCCTCGGCGATGATCAGCAGCGACTTGTTCTCGCCGATGACCTTCTCCAGCAGCGGGAGCAGGTCCTTGACGGTGGAGACCTTGCCCGAGACGAGGAGGATGTACGGATCCTCCATGACCGCCTCCTGGCGCTCCGGGTCCGTCATGAAGTACTGCGAGATGTAGCCCTTGTCGAAGCGCATGCCCTCGGTGAGCTCGAGGTCCAGGCCGAAGGTCTGGGACTCCTCGACCGTGATCACGCCCTCCTTGCCGACCTTGTCCATGGCCTGGGCGATGAGCTCACCGATGGCCGGGTCGGCGGCGGAGATGCCGGCGGTCGCGGCGATCTGCTCCTTGGTCTCGATCTCCTTGGCGGAGTCGATGAGGTGCTTGGTGACGGCCTCGACGGCCTTCTCGATGCCGCGCTTGATGCCCATGGGGTTGGCACCGGCGGCGACGTTGCGCAGGCCCTCGCGCACGAGCGCCTGGGCGAGGACGGTGGCGGTGGTGGTTCCGTCGCCGGCGACGTCGTCGGTCTTCTTGGCGACCTCCTTGACCAGCTCGGCCCCGATCTTCTCGTACGGGTCCTCGAGCTCGATCTCCTTGGCGATGGAGACACCGTCGTTGGTGATGGTGGGGGCGCCCCACTTCTTCTCCAGCACGACGTTGCGACCCTTGGGGCCGAGGGTGACCTTGACGGCGTCGGCGAGCTGATTGAGCCCGCTCTCCAGGCCGCGCCGGGCCTCCTCGTCGAACGCGATCATCTTTGCCATGGGGTGAATCATCCTCCGGGTATGGGGTGACACGCGTGTGGTCAGCGTCGGTGCCCGCGACGGACGGTGCGGACCGTGTCGGATCCGCCCCTCACCTTGCGACCTCAGTTTCAGATCTTGCTGGCACTCAGGGTAACCGAGTGCCAATCGCTTTTCTAGCACTCGCCCCCGACGAGTGCAAAGGATCGACGGGTCCGCGTCCGGCGAACGCCTCACACGAACGTCCCTCACCGACCCGAGCCCTGCCCTACCATCGAGACGCCGTCCCACCCGCCCGTGTCGAAAGGCCCGCCGAATGCCCACCGAACCCGCCGCCATCGGCGCCATCGAGAGCTCCATCGAGATCGACGCCGCTCCGGCCAGGGTCTGGGAGGTCGTCTCCGAGGTCCGCAACGCCACGGAGTGGAGCAGCCAGGCGTGGAGGATCTTCTCACCCGGCGGCCGCACCACCAAGGGCACGTGGGCGATCAACCTCAACAAGCGCGGCCCTATCGTATGGCCCACAACGAGCCGGGTGGTGGAGTTCGAGCCCGGTCGCCGGTTCGCCAACCGGATCAACGAGAACACGACCGTGTGGGTGTTCGAGCTCGAGCCCACGCCGTCCGGTGGCACGCGACTGACCGAGCGCCGCGAGGTGCCGGACGGGCTCACCTTCATCTCCCGGTTCCTCACCGACAAGCTCTTCGGCGGACAGAAGTCGTTCACCGCCGAGATGGACCGCGGCGTGTCCACCTCGCTCCAGCGCATCAAGGCTCTCGCCGAGCGGGGCTGAGAGCGGAATGCCCCGCCCCGCCGCGGCGCTGCTCGCCGGCGCGCTCGTCGCGACGCTCACGGGGTGCACACTGTGGCCCGGCGGCGAGGACGAGCCGTACGAGCCCACCCGGGAGGAGCCCGGGCCCACTCTGGCCGCCGCGCCACCGCCGGCGGACTGGCAGGACGTGCGCAGCCCCACCGGCCTCGTGTACTCGGTTCCGCCGGACTGGGAGGTCGGTGACCCGTTCGGTGTCGACGAGGACGGCCACGACCCGGGGGCGGACTGGGGCTCGGGCTACGTGACCACCGCAAACGCCATCGCGGACAGGGACTACTGCGCGCTCGGGGGTCTGAGCTTCCGGACGCTGGTCGGCATCAGCGCGACGACGCTGCCGGGCGAGGCGCGCGATCAGGCCGAGTCGGCGTCGCGGGCGATGGCAGATTCCATCGACCGGCGCTTCACCGAGGCGGGAGCGGACGTCCCGGTTCCCGAGGCGCGCCGTATCGGGATCTCCGGGGTGCCCGCCTGGTATGTGTCACTGCGCGGTGAGGTGCGCCCGCCGCGCAACGCGTGCACGCCGCCGGTCATCCGCTTCGACACGATCGCGGTCTCCACCCGCACCCCGGACGGCGCGCCGGCGTCCACCGTCTTCGTCCTCATGTCCGACGAGCGGGAGCCCGGGGTTCAGCCGACGGAGACGATCGATACCGTTGTGGCCTCACTGCGCTACGACAACTCGGTGTAGACGCGCGGGACCGGTGAGGACTCAGGCCGCCGACGCGGGGCTGCTCGGTTCGGTCATGCGCGCAGCGGCGGGATCGACGTCCGCCGGCGCCTCCCCGGAGCCGGTGCCCGCCTCGAGGAACCGGGCCCAGTCCGCGCCGCACCGCGCCCACGCCCAGCCGGCGTCGGCCGCGGAGGCCGCCACGTCCACGGGGACCATGACGCGTCGGACAGGGACGTCCGGGCCGTCGACGGCCTCGACGACCAGCGCGCCGCCGGAACGCTCGTAGCGAAACCACCGCTCGTCGTCGACCTCCAGCTCCAGCCGGTCACCGTCGATCTCGAGATGGTCCACGAGCTGACCGAGAAGCTCGCGGGTGACCCACGGCAGCGTGCCCCGCGGCCGGCCGCGCACGGAGTGGTCGGCGATCCCCGCCCCGACCATGGTGGGGCGCCGGTTCACATCGATGTCGATGCGCTCGCGCGGATCCGCGGCGAGCCCGAGCTCGGGCGCGGTGACGCGGAGCTGGCGGGGCGCGGCCAGCCGCATGACCGCGTTGACCACGAGTGGGCGGGTGATGACCTCGGGACGGATGACGACGCCGACGCCCTCGATCTCGGGCCGTGCGCACAGCGCGCCGGTCTCGCCGATGGCCTCCGCCCCGGGGAAGCGCTCGGCGACCTCGTCGCGCAGGGCCTCGAGGTCGGCGCGGAGTCGCTGGGGGAGCTCGTCGACGTGCGCGAGCTCGCGGAATTCCTCTTCCGCCGGAGTGACGACGATCACAAAGCTGCTCATGACTCCGAAAATACTTCATTCCGCGTTCACTTGCTGTTCATCTTGCGCAGCCGTGTCGGACCCGGCCTCTATCCTGTTGCCCATGACCGACTCCTCCGCGTTCGCCGATCCCCACGCCGAGCTCGCGCCGCTGGCCGCCGCGGTGGGTGCGCAACTCGACCGCGCCCGCTCGGACCTGGCCGCGCTCGTCTCCGTGCCGTCGGTACACGGGGCCGAGCCGGAGGCCTGCGAGCGGGCGTGCGAGATGGTCCGCGATCTGCTCGCCGAGCTGCCGGTGCCGGGTCTGGGACCGGAGGCGGTGGAGGTGGTCGAGACGTCCGACGGGTCGCGGGCCGTGTTCGCCCACCGCCCGGCCGCGCCGGGTCGGCCCACCGTGCTGCTGTACAGCCATTACGACGTGCAGCCGACGGGCGACGAGGGGGCGTGGACCTCCTCGCCGTGGAAATTGACCGAGCGTGACGGCCGGTGGTACGGCCGCGGCGCGGCCGACTGTAAGGGCAACCTGGTCGTCCACCTCACCGCCCTGCGCGCCCTCGCCGCCGTGGGTGGATCAGAAGAGGACGACGACGACAAGGGCGGCTCGCCCGGGGCGGACCCGCTGGACGGCCTGGGGATCCGGATCGTCGTGGAGGGTTCCGAGGAGACCGGTGGCGGAGGGTTGGACGATCTCGTGGCCGATCGGCCGGACCTGGTGGCGGCGGACGCCATACTCATCGCCGATTCCGGGAACGTCTCGGTGGGCACCCCCACGCTGACGACCAGCCTCCGGGGGATCGCGAACGTCGTCGTCGCCGTCGACACCCTCGAGGCCGGGGTCCACTCCGGCCAGTTCGGCGGCGCGGCGCCCGACGCGCTGGCCGCACTGCTCTCGGTTCTCGCTTCCATGCGCGACCCGCAGACCGGGGCGACCACCGTCGACGGACTCGACTTCTCGGGGCGGTGGGACGGACAGGCCTACCCCGAGGAGACGTTCCGCGCCGATGCCGGCGTCCTCGACGGCGTCGATGTCTCCACGGCCGCGCCGGTGGCCGACCTCGTGTGGGCCCGCCCCGCGGTGACGGTGCTGGGCATCGACTGCCCGCCGGTCGAGGGCTCGATCGCGGCCGTGCAGCCCCACGCCCGTGCCCTGATCAACCTGCGCGTCCCACCGGGGATGGACCCGGTCGAGGCGCAGGGGCTGCTCACCGCGCATATCGAGCGCCGCCGCCCCTGGAACGCCCGGGTGACGGTCGAGCCCGAGGCCGTCGGCCACCCGTTCCGCTCCGTGCCCGCGGGCGGGTCCGACCCGGTGCACGACCTGCTCTCGCGGTGCCTCGCGCAGGCCTACGGTGCCGAGGAGGTCGCGGAGGTCGGCTCGGGCGGGTCGATCCCGCTGTGCACGGCGCTGCAGCGCGCGCACCCGGACGCAAGCATCGCCCTGTTCGGCGTCGAGGACCCGGCGGCCGCAATCCACTCCCCCGACGAGAGCGTCGATCCCCGGGAGATCGAGCGCATCGCCCTCGCCGAAGCGGCGTTCCTCCAGCGCTACCGCTGACCGGGGGCGGGGAGCTGAACCGGCTGGACGCTGAACCCACCACGCGCATCTCGGTAACAGTGTGACGGAACAGTGCGATAGTGGATGCAGTGGCGGCTGTCCAGTCCCGGCTGCCCGGAGCAAGGAGCCGCCATGACCGTCCCCGCACCCGTCGCCGCCGTGCCGAGCACGCGGCGGACATCCGCCGCCCGCCGAGCGGGGCGCGCCCTGCTCGCCACCGCCACGGCCGCGGCCCTGAGCGTCGGCCTCGTCCCGGCATCGGCGCAGGCCCAGGGCCTGCCCGGCTCGATCAGCCCCGAGCAGATCGCCAACGACGCCCTCGGCACCATCTCGCCCGAGAGCCTCAGCCAACTCCTCTACTTCGGCAACCTCCCCGGCTCCTCGGGTTCGTCGATGATGAACATCGCCCACCGGCTCGGCTTCTCGCCCAACATGTTCGCCGGCCCGCCGCCGCCGTCGCCGCAGCCCAACCCGAACATCCGCGAGACGAAGTTCGTCGAGGTCCTGGAGAAGGACGGCCGTTACGAGCGCTGGCTCATCGACTCCGCGGACATGCAGCGCGGCATCACCGTCGAGGTCTACCGAGCACCGGGCGGCGGCGCCGGCGCGCCCTTCCTCTACCTCCTCGACGGCGTGGGCTCCGAGCTGCCCAGCGGCTTCATGCAGTGGGGCGCGGCCGAGCAGTTCGCCGATCAGAACGTCAACCTCATCATCCCCACGGGCGGCCAGGGCTCCATGTGGTCCGACTGGAACGCGCCCGACCCCGTGCTGGGCATCAGCAAGTGGGAGACGTTCATCACCCGCGACCTCCCGCGGATCGCCGAACCCCGCCTCAGCGCCAACACCAACCGCGCGATCGGCGGCATCTCGATGGGCGCCGGCGCGGCCGTGACCATCGCGACCCGGCACCCCGGCCTGTACAACGGCGTGTTCGGCGTCTCCGGCTGCTACTCCACCGACGCGCTCGGGCAGATCCTCACCCGCTACACGGTCGAGAGCCGCGGCGCGACGCTCACCAACATGTGGGGCGAGCCCGGCAACGAGCAGTGGGCCGCCCACGACGCCCTCCTGAACGCCGAGAACCTGCGCGGCAAGGCCATCTACCTCTCGTCCAGCACCGGCGTGGCCAACCCCGGTGACTGGGAGGCGTACAACAACGACGCGGCCAACTTCGTCGCCGGCATGGCGCTCGAACAGGCCACCGACCGGTGCACGTGGGACGCCGACCGCCGCCTGCGGCAGCTGGGGATCCCGGCGCGCATCGACCACCTCCCGACGGGCATGCACAACTGGTCCTACTACTCGCGCCAGATCCCCGTCGCGTGGAACGCCATCAAGCACAGCGTCGGCCTCTGACCGCCGGGCCGTGACGGCGCGCCGATAGGCTCGGCGGCGTGAACGCGCGCCCGGATCTGGACCTGACCCTGCGACTGTCCGCCTCCGCGGCCGACTCCCGCCGGGGCATCGTACGCGCGCACCCCGAGGTGATCCTCGCGCTGGGGATGCGGGAGTGGGACGCGATCGAGATCGTCGGCGCCCGGACCACGGGGGCGGTGGTGGCCGCCGCGAAGCCGGGTTCGCCGAGCGGGATCCTCGTGGTGGACGAAGTCGTGGCCGCCAACTGTGGTCTCGGCGAGGACGCACGCGTCACCGTGCGGGCCGCGCAGGTCACGGGTGCGCAGTCGATCGAGGTGCAGGGGCTCCCGCCGGCGGGGCGGGGGGTCGCCGAGCGGGTGCTGCGGTCGGCGCTGCTGGGCAAGGTGGTGCGCGTCGGCGATTCGGTGACGCTGCTGCCCCGCGACCTCGGGCCACAGTTCCCCACCGGGGACACCACCCGCACCCTACGCAACACGATGGGCGCGCAGTGGAGCACGGAGCTGCTCACCGTGACCGCGACCGTTCCCGACGGCATCGTGTCCGTGCAGCCCACCACCGCGGTGGTGACGGGCGCGGCGACGGCGACCGCGCCGCGCACAGCAGCGGCGGCCGGAACGACGGCGGCGGTGACGACGACGAGTTCCCTCTTCCCCGCCGGTCCCGCCGCAGGCGGCGTCCACGCGTCGGGGTCGTCCGGCACCGCGGCCGCCGGGCGGACCGCGGGCGCCGGGAGCGCGGATGGGGCCGACGGTTCGGCGATCTCGGCCGTCGCGCGCGAGGATCTCGTGGGCGTGGGTGACCAGGCCGAGGTGCTGGAGCAGTGGCTCTCGCTCGCGCTGGACCGGTCGGAACTGCTGCGGACGCTGGGCGCGTCGCCGCACCTCGGGGTGCTGGTGGCGGGGCCGCCGGGGGTCGGCAAGGCGACGCTCGTGCGGTCGGTCGCGGGCGACCGGCGTCTCGAGGTGATCGACGGGCCGTCGGTCGGCTCCCTCGACCCGGCGTCACGGTTGGAGGCGGTGCGGGCGGCCGCCGAGCGCACGCGTGAACACGGCGGGATCCTGTTGGTGACCGACGTCGACGCGCTGCTGCCGGCCGAGTCCGAGCCGGTCTCCACCCTGGTCCTGGACCGGTTGAGGTCGGTGGTCGCGGCCCCGGGTGCGGCGCTGGTCGCGACGTGCGTCCGGCCGGAGGACGCCGACCCCCGACTGCGCGATCCCGACGTGTGCGACCGCGTCCTGGACCTACCGCTGCCCGACGCCGCCGACCGCGCCGCCCTGCTGGCCGTCATGCTGCGGGACGTGCCCGCCGCGGACCTCGACCTGTCCGCCGTCGCCGATCGCACGCCCGGCTACGTGGCGGGCGACATGCGGGCGCTGACCCGCGAGGCGGCACTGCGCGCAGCCGCCCGCGCCACCGGCGGCACCGACGGCGGCACCGACGGCGGCACCGACGGCACGGGAGCCGCGGACGACGCCCTCTCCGGCGCCCGCCTCGAGCAGGAGGACCTCCTCGGCGCCATCAGCGTGATCCGACCGCTCTCCCGCTCGGGGACGGAGGAGCTGAGCCTGGGCTCGATCACGCTCGACGACGTCGGTGACATGGAGGAGGTGCGCCAGGCGCTCACCGAGACGGTGCTGTGGCCGCTGCAGCACCGCGAGTCCTTCGAGCGCCTGGGCGTGCAGCCACCGCGGGGTGTCCTGCTGTACGGCCCGCCCGGCTGCGGCAAGACGTTCGTGGTCCGTGCACTCGCGGCGAGTGGGCGACTGACCGTGCACATGGTCAAGGGCGCCGAGCTCATGGACAAGTGGGTCGGGTCGTCGGAGAAGGCTGTCCGCGACCTGTTCCGCAAGGCCCGCGACTCGGCGCCGTCCCTGGTGTTCCTCGACGAGATCGACGCCCTCGCCCCACGTCGCGGCCAGACCGGCGACTCCGGGGTGGGCGACCGCGTCGTTGCCGCGCTGCTCACCGAGCTCGACGGCGCCGAGCCGCTGGGCGACGTGGTCATCCTCGGCGCCACCAACCGGCCCGAGCTCATCGATCCCGCGTTGCTCCGCCCCGGGCGGCTCGAGCGACTGGTGTTCGTCCCGCCGCCGGACGCGGAGGCCCGCGCCGACATCCTGCGCGCCGCCGGCCGTGACGTCCCGCTGGCCGACGACGTCGACCTGGACGAGCTCGCCGCCGACCTCGACGGCTACTCCGCCGCCGACTGCGCGGCCCTGCTGCGTGAATCGGCGTTGACCGCGATGCGCCGGGACATCGACGCGGCCGAGGTCACCGCCGACGACGTGGCCCGCGCGCGCCTCGCCGTGCGGCCGTCGCTCGACCCCGACCAGGTCGAGAACCTGCGGCTCTACGCGGAGCGACGCGCCGACTGAGCCGGCCCGGGAGCTCGAGGCGTCGACCACACGGGCTTGCCGGGTCCGCGGACGGCAGCCTATGGTGGGGATCATGCGGAAGATTCTCGTAGTAACCGGACGTAACGGGGCCTGACAGACCGGCACCCCCGTTGCGTGGTTGCTCTTTCTCCGTCGGTCATCGTCACCGACGTCGAGAAGCGAGAACACCATGAACGCCGCCACGCACCACCTCCCCACCGGCATCAACGGCCGCACCCCCCACGGCAGCATCGCCCGCGACACCGACTCCCGCGGTGCCACCGCCACTCCCTGCCCCTTCGCCGAACGCTTCGGGCGGCGCATGCCCCGCGGATTCGCCGAGGAGGCGGCCGGGATGGACTGGCGGGCCCTCGTCGACACCTACGCCCCCTCGTCCGACCACTTCCACCTGGCCGATTTCTCGCGGCGCCCGCTCGGTCGTGGGATCACCGCCTACGAGGCGATCCTGGCCACCCGCACCGCCGACGACGCGCCCGGAGACTTCCGCGCTCACCGTCTCACCACCGAGTCCTGTGGCGACCTCACGGCGATGTCGGAGATGCTGAGCCGGGTCGGCGCGCCCGCCGAGATCGAGCGGTTCCACCAGTACGAGGGGCGCGGGTTCGACGAGGCGACGTCGTCGTGGTGCACCATCCTGCGAGCGACGAGTGGCAGGCGCGAGACGTGGGCACTCGGCTTCGGCCAGACCGCGGCGGAGGCGTCCATCTCCGCGCTGCTCAGCGCAGCGACCCGTCTTCACCTGCGGTGAAAGCGGCTCGAAACGCTGTTCTGTAAAGTAGGCGCAGTAACCACGCCCCGGTCGACACCGGTCGCCCGCCCCCTCCCGGCGGGTCCATCCGCATGTCGTCGTCCGATCGACGCAAGGGAAGGAGCCGCCGGTGATCGTGATCCTCGCGGCCCATGCCGTGGCCGCCCTGATCGCGCTCCCACTGGTGCTGAGGCTCGGACGCCGCGCTTTCCCGCTGCTGGCGCTCGTCCCCGCCGGCGGCGCGGTATGGGTGGCCGCCAATCTCGACCGTGTGCCCACGGAGACCCTCCAGTGGGCGCCCGGCATCCACCTGACGCTGGACCTGCGGATGGACGCGCTGTCCGCACTGATGTCCCTCATCGCACTGGGCGTCGGCGCGCTCGTCCTGTTCTACTGCACCTGGTACTTCGACGACACCGAGCCCCGCCTGCACCTGTTCGCGGCCGAGATGGTCGCGTTCGCCGGAGTCATGTTCGGCCTGGTCGTGGCCGACAACATGGTGCTGCTCTACACCTTCTGGGAGATCACCTCCGTCCTGAGCTTCCTACTCGTCGGCCACTACGCGGAGCGGGCGACATCCCGCCGCGCCGCCACACAAGCCCTGCTCGTCACCACACTCGGCGGCCTGGCGATGCTGGTCGGCATGATCATCCTGGCCCAGGAGGCCGGAACCTACCTGCTCAGCGAGATCGTCGCCTCTCCGCCGTCCGGCTCTCTCGTCCACTGGGCTCTCGGCCTGGTGATCGTCGGCGCGACGAGTAAATCCGCCATCGCCCCCCTGCATTTCTGGCTCCCCGGAGCCATGTCCGCACCCACGCCGGTGAGCGCCTACCTGCACTCCGCGGCGATGGTCAAGGCCGGGGTCTTCCTCGTCGCCGCCTTCAGCCCGGGCCTGTCCGGATCGTCGACGTGGCAGCTGCCGCTCATCGTTCTCGGCCTGGTGTCCCTGCTCATGGCCGGCTGGCGCGCCCTGCGGGAAACCGACCTCAAGCTGGTGCTCGCCTTCGGAACCGTGTCCCAGCTGGGGTTCCTGCTGGTCCTGGTCGGCATCGGATCGCGCGACACGATGCTCGCCGGACTCACGATGCTGCTGGCGCACTCGCTGTTCAAGTCCGCGCTGTTCATGGCCGTCGGCGTCATCGACAAGACCACCGGCACCCGGGAGATCCGCGAACTGTCCGGTCTGGGCCGCAAGAGTCCCGCTCTCGCCGTCTTCTTCACCCTCGCCGCCGCGTCGATGGCCGGTCTCCCGCCCTTCCTCGGATTCGTCGGTAAGGAATCCGCGTTCGCCACCACGCTGACCGAGGAGCGGCTCCACGGCATGCCGGCGCTCGTCGTCACCGCCGGGCTGGTCGTCGGCTCGGTCCTCACCTTCTCCTACACCGCCCGCCTCGTCATGGGCGCGTTCCGCTCCAAGCCGTTCTTCCCGGACGGGATCAGCCCCGCGGTCGCCGAGTCGAAGCCGGTCACCCCGCTCTTCCTCTCCGTGCCCGCGCTCCTCTCCGTCGCCGGCCTCGTGCTCGGTGTGTGGTCGGCGCCCGTCGAGGCACTGCTCACCCGGTTCGTCGACGTCGCGTTCCCGCCGGGCAGCCCGTGGGCGGGCGAGGAGGCCTACCACCTCGGGCTGTGGCACGGGTTCGGTGTCCCGCTCGCGCTCACCGCGGTCGTATACGTCCTCGGCACCATGCTCTACGTCGCGCAGCGGACCGTGGAGCGGATGCAGTTCGAGTCGCCCGCCCTGGGTAACGCGGACCGCATCTACGACGCCGTCCTGCGCTTCTTCGACATCTTGTCGCTGCGCCTGACCGCCAGCATCCAGCGCGGCTCCCTCCCGCTGACCCTGGGCATCATCCTGTTCACGCTCGTGGTGTTCCCCTTCGTGTCCCTGCTGGTCGGCACCCGCGAGGGCCTGCGGATGGAACTGTCCGCCAATCCGGTCGTGCTGTTCGTCATGATCCCCATGACCGTCGCCGCGGTCGCCGCCACCGTCCTGCGCAACCGCCTCGCCGCGGTCGTCAACATGTCCGTGACCGGCTACGGCGTCGCCGTGATCTTCGCCTTCCACGGTGCTCCCGACCTCGCGCTCACCCAGGTGCTGGTCGAGACGCTGATGATGGTCACGTTCGTGCTGGTCCTGCGCACGATGCCCGCCGAGGTGCCCCTGTCCGACGGCTTCCGCCGCCTGCGCGCCTGGCTCGGCATCGGCGTGGGACTCCTCGTCGTCATCGTCGGCGCGTACGCCATCAACGCCCGCCAGGACCCAGCCGTGTCCACGGTCTTCCCGGACATCGCCTACCGGATCGGCAACGGCGCCAACGCCGTCAACGTCACCCTCGTCGACATCCGCGCCTGGGACACCCTCGGCGAGATCACCGTGCTGCTGGTCGCCGCGACCGGTGTGGCCAGCCTCGTCTTCCGCAATCGTCGCTACGGCTCCGGGCCACGCATCGCTGACGCCGACAAGACCCGCTCCGGACGGCGCGGGATGGAGGCGGCCCGGATCGTCATCGAGGCACCGGGGGCTTCGCCCGGCCGGTGGCTGGTCGGCGCGACCGTGCGCGACCCCCGCGCCCGCTCGCTCGTCCTCGAGGTCACCACCCGTCTCATCTTCCCCACGATGATGATCCTGAGCCTGTTCTTCTTCTTCGCCGGCCACAACAACCCCGGCGGCGGTTTCGCCGGGGGGCTGGTCGCGGGTCTCGCGCTCGTTCTGCGCTACCTCGCGGGTGGCCGTTACGAACTCGGCGAGGCCGTCCCGATCGATGCCGGACGGATCCTCGGCGCCGGCCTCCTGCTGGCCGCCGGTACCGCCGCCGCCTCGATGGCCCTCGGTGCGCCGCCGCTGTCCAGCGCCACCTTCGAGTGGACGCTGCCCGTGTTCGGTGAGGTCAAGCTCGTCACCGCGCTGTTCTTCGACGCGGGCGTGTACCTCATCGTCGTCGGCCTGGTCCTCGACATCCTCCGCAGCCTGGGAGCGCGGCTCGACCTCGACGCCGAGGACCTCGAGGAGCTCAGGGCCGTCTACGTCGACGCCACCGACTCGCCCTCCACCGCCGCCCTGCGCCGCGTCCCCGGCGTCGACAGCGAAGCTCCACGGTCCGACCTGGCCGCGCGCCGCGCCGCGCGTCTCGAGGCCGCCGAGAACCAGGGCACCACACCCCAGGGGATGCCATGACCGCCGACTTCGCACTCCTACTCATGGCCGGTGTCCTCAGCGCCACCGGTGTCTACCTGCTTCTCGAGCGCGCGATCATCAAGATCCTGCTCGGCATCATGATCCTGTCCAACGGCGTCAACCTGCTCATCCTCGCGGCCGGTGGAGCCCCGGGGAACCCGCCCATCCGCGGCCGGTCATGGGGCGACAACACCGTCGACTCGGATCCGTTGTCCCAGGCGATGATCCTCACCGCGATCGTCATCACCGCCGGCGTGGGTGCGTTCATCCTGGCCCTGGCCTACCGCTCCTATCAGTTCACCACTGTGGACGAGGTCGCGGACGACGCCGAGGACACCAAGATCGCCCAACGCTCCCCCACCGACGCCTGGTCCGCTCCGGACCGCGACGCCTCGGACGACCAGACCACGGGCCAGCCCACCGAACTCGGCGACCACGTGGATTACGACGACGAGGACCTCGAGGAAGCCGAGGCCGAAGCCGAAGCCCGGGCGGAGGCCCGCGCAGAGGCCAGGGCGAAAGCCGAGGCCGAGGCGCGGGAGGTCGACAGACGAGAGCGGCGGTACAAGAAGGCCGGTAAGGAGGAGGAACTGTGATCTCTCCCGACCTCTTCGGGTACCTCATCCCCTCCGTCGTCCTCCTGCCGCTGCTCGCGGCCGCGCTGTGCCTGGTGGTCTCCCGCCGGCCGCGGGTCCAGAACATCATCACCATCACGACCCTGTCCGCTCTGCTCGTCATCTCCGGGCTCCTGCTGGTGCTCACGGACTCGCACGGCATGCACACGGTGCAGGTGGGCGGGTGGGACGCCCCGGTCGGCATCACCCTGGTCGCCGACCGGCTCAGCGCCCTGATGCTGTGTGTGGCCGCCATCGTGCTGCTGACGGTCATCATCTATGCCGTCGGGCAGGGTGTCCGCGACGGCGACGGCGACCAGCCCACCTCGATCTTCCTGCCCACCTACCTCGCGCTGGCGGCGGGACTCAACGCCGCCTTCATCGCGGGCGACCTGTTCAACCTGTTCGTCGGGTTCGAGATGCTCCTGGCCGCGTCCTACGTCCTGCTCACGCTCGGGGCCAGCCAGGAACGCGTCCGCGCGGGGGTGTCGTACACCGTCGTGTCGATGGTCTCGTCCATGGTCTTCCTGCTGGGGATCGCGCTGACGTACTCGGCCGTCGGCACGCTCAACCTGGCTCAGCTGGCCACGCGGATGGCGGAGGTGCCGGAAGGCCTGCGCAACACGATCTTCGCAGTGTTCCTCGTGGCGTTCGGTATCAAGGCCGCGGTCTTCCCGCTCTCCACCTGGCTGCCCGACTCCTACCCGACCGCTCCCGCCCCGGTCACCGCCGTGTTCGCCGGCCTGCTCACTAAAGTCGGCGTGTACGCGATCATCCGCTTCCACACCCTCGTGTTCCCCGGGGGCGGGATGGACGGGGTACTGCTCGTCGCCGGTCTTCTCACGATGGTCGTGGGCATCCTCGGCGCGATCGCCCAGTCCGACATCAAGCGAATACTGTCGTTCACGCTGGTGAGTCACATCGGCTACATGATCTTCGGCATCGCGCTGTCCAGCGAAGCCGGGCTCAGCGCGGCGATCTACTACGTCGGGCACCACATCATCGTCCAGACGACCCTCTTCCTCGTGGTCGGTCTGATCGAACGCCAGGCGGGGTCGTCGTCCCTGCGTCGGCTCGGATCCCTCGGCGTCGCCAGTCCCGTCCTCGCGGTCACGTTCCTCGTCCCCGCGCTCAACCTCGGAGGCATCCCCCCGTTCTCCGGGTTCATCGGCAAGCTCGCGGTCGTCCAGGCCGGCGCGGAGAAGGGCGGAGCCCTGCTGTGGGTGCTCATCGCGGGCGCCATGGTCACCAGCCTGCTGACGCTCTACGTGGTCGCGCGCGTGTGGTCCAAGGCCTTCTGGCGGCCGCGGGCCGACGCCCCGGAGGGTGCCCTCGCGCTGGCCCGGCCGCTGTCCCTCCTCCCCTCCGACGAGTACGTCGAGTTCGACGAGCGCGAGGAGGTCGGCAAGATGCCCTGGAGCATGCTCGCCCCGACGTGGGCGCTCATCGTGGTCTCGCTGCTCATGACGATCTTCGCCGGACCGCTGCTCCGGGTGGCAGACGGCGCCGCCGCCACCCTGCGCGAGCGCGCCGAGTACCTCTACACGGTCCCCACCGACACCTCACCCGACCGGTACGTCGACTCCGTGACGGGGGTGCGCTGACATGGGACGCAAGCCTTCTCCCGACCTGCGGGTGCTCGGCGCCCGCGTCTTCATGACGTTGTGGCTCACCTTCGCCTGGGTACTGCTGTGGGGCAGCTTCGACATCGGCACCGTCGTCTCCGGACTGCTCGTGGCGATCCTGGTGATGGTGGTCCTGCCCCTGCCGCGGGTGCCGGTCGAGGGTCTGCTCCGGCCGCTGTCCACGGTCTGGCTCGTGCTGGTCGTGGCGTTCTACCTGATCCGGTCGTCGCTGATCGTCTCCTGGCAGTCGATCCGGCCGAAGGCGCCACCCCGGTCCGCGGTGCTGCGCGCGCCGATGCGACTGAAGTCAGACTTCAACCTCGCCCTGGCGGTGAACACCCTCAACCTGCTGCCCGGCGGCATCGTGGTCCGAGTCGACCCGGTGGCCCGCTACGTCTACGTGCACGTCCTGGACGCCGGTACCGACGAGGCCGTGGAGCGGTTCCGCCGCCAGACCGCACACGTGGAGAAGCTCTACCTCCGCGCCTTCGAGCGAGACGAGGACTGGAGGCCGAGCCCCGGGCACTACTCGGCCCCCGCCGACAGGGCCCCGAGCGCCGCGAGCACCGTGGCGCCCGCGGAGCCGGTGGATCCCGCCGGCGACACGGACCCGGCAGATCCCGACGCCGACCGGGCCGCCGGCCCCGACAACCCCGCAGGCCCCGATGGCGACGAGAAGAAGCCGTTCGATCCCACGACGGAAGAGGAGGGACCCTGGTGAGCGTCGCACTCGTCCTCTGGATCCTGGCGATCATCGCGCTGACTGCCGCGCTGTTCGTGACGATGATCCGTCTGGTCGGCGGACCCAACACCCTCGACCGGCTCATCTCCCTCGACATGATGGTCGCCGTCGCTCAAGGGGGCATCGCCGTCTACATCGCGTGGACGAAGGACACCACCCCCGCAGCGGCGCTCGTCGCGCTGGCACTGGTCGCGTTCCTGGGTTCGGTGTCCGTGGCCCGGTTCCGCGTCAGCGACAACATCGGCACCCCCGAGGAGGCCATTTCATGAGCGACGACCTCATCGAGATCATCGCCGCGCTGTTCGTTCTCGCCGGCGCGCTACTGACCTTGTGCAGCGCGATCGGCCTCGTGCGGTTCCGCGACACCCTCAGCCGAATGCACCCGGCGGCCAAACCTCAGGTGCTCGGGCTGGTCCTCGTCCTCATCGGCGCGGGGATCCGGGTTTTCCCGGACATCGACCTCGGCATGCTCGTCCTCACCGCGATCGTGGCCGTGTGCGCCGCACCCGTGATCGCCAACCGGGTGGGCAATCTCGCCTACCGCGAGAGTGTGGAGGACGGGACCATCACCCACGAGGCGCCCGTGCTGGAGAAGTACACCGGCCCCCGTCTCGACGGCCGCGGACCCCTCTGAGCCGCACCGCGGGCCGCAGAGCCGGGGCTTGAGCGCCGGGCCTGGCGCCGCCTGCGGCCACACACGACGCGAGCCCCGCACCCGTCTGCTCGGGTGCGGGGCTCGCGGGTCCGGTGGCCGGACCGGAGATCAGGGGGCGGGCCGCGTCGGAACCGCGCTGCCGGCCTGCTGCCCGGCGCCCGGGACCGGGAGTCCGTCGTCGGTGGTGGCCTGGCCGCCGCCCTCGTCTCCACCCTCACCGGGGATGCCGGCCGCGGTAGTGCCGGCCTCGAAGTCCTCGATCGTGTCGGGGTCGTCGGTCTCCTGCGTCTCCGGGATGGAGGAGTGGGGCGCGGACTCCTCGGAGTACGTGGGCAGCGTGTACGGCGCGTCGGGATCGGCCGGCTCCTGGTTGGGGCTGCACGCGGCCACGGCGAACGCGAGGGCGAGTGCGGGAGCCGCGACCAGGATGCGGCGGGCGGTCTGACGCGGGGCCATGGGGGCTCCTTCGATCTCGGGAGGCTGCAAGTCGCTACTGGGCGTGCGTCCCGCGGACGGGCCGGACGCGTGGGCTCATCATATCCTCAGGGGTCAGCGGTCGAGATCCTGGGTGACGATCACGATCACCCCGGGAGCCTCCCCCGCCAGATCCGCCGGACGCGGCTTGGCGGTGATCCCCAGCTGGGCGGCGATCGCCTGCGCGGCCTGCTGCTCACCGGGCCCGGTGCCGTAGAAGGCGGTGGACTCCGCCACCACGCCGCGGTTGGACGGCATGTTGGCCACGTCGCCCACCGCGAAGCCGCTCTCGCGCAGCGCCTCGCCCGTGCGGGCTGCCAGGCCGGTGACGGTGCTGTTGTTGAAGATCTGCACCGGCACGCTGGTCACGTCCGGTCCGGGCGCGCCGGGCTGGGCGGGAGGCTGCCCGGCCGCGGGCGGGTCGGCCGGGGCGGCGGGATCGCCGGGCTGGGCCTCGCCGCCGGCCTCGCCGGGGGCTCCCACCGCGCCGTCCTGACCACCGGGGGCGCCGCCCTGGGCGGGTGCACCCTCAGCCCCGCCGGCCTCACCCTGCGCGGGCTGGCCGTCGGCGCCCTGACCGGTCGAGCCGTCCTGCTCGACCTGGGAGGTGCCCTCGTCGGCGGTGGGGGCCGCCTCGTCGTCGTCGCCCCCGAACAGCTGCACCAGCCCGATGCCCACGGCGAGCACGACCGCCGACAGCAGCACCATCGCGATGGCGCGGTACGGCGGGCCGCTGGGCTCGTCGGGGTCGCCAGCGCCCGGGCCGTAGGGGTCGTCGGCGTCGTACGGGCCGCCGTCCCGGGGGTCGCCGTACCGTGCGTCGTCGTACCGGGGATCGCCGTGGTCGGGGTCGCCGGGCTGCGGGGCGTACTGCGGGTTCTCGGACTGGGAGCTCACGCGCCCGAGTCTAGGTCAGTCGAGGCGCATTCCCAGGTTGCGCGCCGCGCGTGCCTTCTGGCGGCTCGAACGCATGCGGCGCAGCCGCTTGACGAGCAGGGGATCGGCGGCCAGCGCCTCGGGGCGGTCGATGAGGTCGTTGAGGATCTGGAAGTAGCGGGTGCCCGACATGTCGAACTGCTGCCGGATCGCCTCCTCCTTGGAACCGGCGAACTTCCACCACTGCCGCTCGAACTCGAGCATCTTCTGATCCCGCTCCGACAGGACGGGGTCGGCGGCGGGCAGCGGGCCCTCCCGGTCGCCTCCGGTGGTTGCCTCACGCGTCGCGGCAGCCGATCGACCCATGCGCGCACCTCCTCGTGTACCAACGGGCACCGCACCCGACGCCCAGGCCAGCAACCCGGCCAGCAGTCCGGCCAGATCACACCGTTGTGATTCCCCCGTAGTGAACCACACGCCTCCGACACCCCGCCATCGCCGGCGCACTAGAATCGGCGACCATGGCCGTCCGTCCCATCGTCATCCTCGGCGATCCCGCGCTCCACGCGCCCACCGAACCCGTCACCGAGTCCCCCGAGGAGATCGCGGACCTCGTCCGGGACCTCTACGACACCATGGACGCCGCCAACGGGGTGGGCCTGGCCGCCAACCAGATCGGCGTCCGCAAGCGCGTGTTCGTCTACGACTGCCCCGACCTGGACACCGAGGACGGCGAGGGCGTCTCGCGCGAGGAGGTCGAGGCGCGCGGCGGCTGGCTCAACCGGCGCGGCTGCGTGATCAACCCGGTCCTGGAGACGTCCGAGATCCCCGAGACCATGCCGGACCCCGAGGACGACCTCGAGGGCTGCCTGTCCGTCCCGGGCGTCAACTTCCCGCGCGGGCGTGCGTGGTGGGCGCGCGTGACCGGCACCGACGAGCACGGCGAGCCGGTGTCGGTCGAGGGCTACGGCCTGTTCGCCCGCTGCCTGCAGCACGAGGTCGGCCACCTGGACGGCTTCGTATACACCGACCACCTCATCGGGCGGAACAAGAAGGCCGCCAAGCGCCACATCCGCGACGCGGGCTGGGGCGTGCCGGGCCTGAGCTGGGATCCGGCCACCGACCCGGATCCGTTCGCCGACGAGGAGGACTGGGACGGCGACGACGACGAGGTCGTCACCGACCATGGCTGAGCAGGACCGGGGTCTGTCGGGTCGGTCCCGATGGAACTCCGGCCGCCGGGTGGCGGTGGGCGAGCGCGTGGTCGTGCGTCGCCATCTGGCTCCCGGTGAGGCCTCGCACCTGTACACGGACGTCATCGGTCACGTGGTGGCGCTCGAGCCGGAGCTGGTCGTCCGCCGGGAGTCCGGCGAGGAGCTGCGGATCCCCGACGCGGACGTCGCCGTGCTCAAGGTCCTACCGCCGCGGCCGGTGCGGGCCCGCGACGTCCGGGCGCACGAGTACGCGGGTGCGCTGGCGTGGCCGTGCCCCGAGTACGAGCTGGTCGACGGCTGGTTCTGTCGGGCCGGCGACGACTGGTCGTATCGCGGGAACTCGGCCGTGCCCGTCCTGCCGTGGGCCAGTTGCGAGGACCTCGACGGGGTGCGCGACTGGTACGCCGCCCGCGGCCTGCCGCTGCGGTTGGTCGACGTCGAGCGGCTCGTGAAGGTGGAGCGGATGATGCTCGACGGCGCGCCCGTGGACCCCGCGCGGATCCGCGCCGACCGCGACCTGTTCCTCTGCACTGCGGACAGCGAGGCGCTGCTCGCCGTGGTCGACGCCGCCTTCCCCGCCGACACCCGGCCGGGCGTGACGCTGGCCGATCGACCCGACGACGACTGGCTGGCCCTCTACCACGCCACCGCCGGCCTGGACCCCGAGCGCGTGCGGCCGGCGATGCTCGCCACGGCCGGCATCCTCACCGACGGACCGGACAACGGCGATCCCGGCCCCGGCGGCCACGTCGTGTTCGCCCGCCTCGAGTCCGGCGGCGAGCTGGCCGCCATCGCCCGCGGAGCCGTCACCGCCGGCCCCGACGGGCAGGCGCGGATCGCCGTGTCCTGCGTGCAGACCGCCGACGGCCACCGCCGCCGCGGCCTCGCCGAGGTCGTCACCGGCGCGCTCGTCGACTGGGGACTCGGCCTCGGCGCGCGGGAGTGTCACCTGCACGTGTTCGCCGACAACACCGCCGGGCGCGGCCTGTGGGCCAAGCTCGGACTCGAACCACACCATTCGCTGCGGCACCTCGTCGTCGTCGACCAGCCCCCGCCTCCCACGGTGACGCCGCCGCGCGGCGCGCAATAGACTCGCACCCATGCGCCTGGCCACCTGGAATGTGAACTCGATCCGAGCCCGCAAGGACCGCGTGCTCGCCTGGCTCGACCGGTCCGACGTCGACGTCCTGGCGATGCAGGAGACCAAGTGCAAGGACGAGCAGTTCCCGCACGAGGAGTTCCGCGAGCTCGGTTACGAGGTCGCCCACCACGGCCTGAGCCAGTGGAACGGCGTCGCCGTGGCCTCGCGCGTCGGGCTCGAGGACGTGCGACTGGGCTTCGACGGCATGCCCGGCTTCCACAAAGATCCAGAGCAGTCGCAGGACCCGGAGGCGCGCGCGATCTCCGCGGTGTGCGACGGCGTCCGCGTCTACAGCCTCTACGTGCCCAACGGCCGCGAACTGTCCGACCCGCACTACACCTACAAGCTCGAGTGGCTGGCCCGACTGCGTGACCACGCCGCCGCCGAACTGGCCGCCGACCCCGACGCCCAGGTCGCGCTCGTGGGCGACTGGAACGTCGCTCCGCTCGACGAGGACGTGTGGGACATGGAGGTCTTCGAGGGCAAGACCCACGTCTCCGGGCCCGAGCGGCTCGCGTTCGCCGCCTTCGACGGCGCCGGGTTCCGCGAGGTCACCCGCGAGCACACCCCGGGCCCCGGCGTCTACACGTACTGGGACTACACCGGGCTGAGCTTCCCCAAGCGCAAGGGCATGCGCATCGACTTCCAGCTGCACTCCCCCGCGCTGGCCGCCCGCGTCACCGGGGCCTTCATCGACCGCGAGGAGCGCAAGGGGAAGGGGGCCTCCGACCACGCGCCCGTCGTGGTGGAACTCGACTGAGATGTCCACGTTCCAGCTGCGGCACTACATCGACCGGCTGCGCGCCGAGGGCTTCACCGTCCGTGACGATCACGGCGAGGACCCAGACCTCATCGACATCACCGGCCGTGCGGTCGACACGTGGCGGGAGAACTACCCGTACGACGAGCGGATGGACCGCAACCAGTACGAGGTCGAGAAGTACCTCCTGCAGATCGAACTGCTGAAATTCCAGCGCTGGCAGGCCGAGTCCGGGCACCGGCAGGTGATCGTGTTCGAGGGCCGCGACGCCGCCGGCAAGGGCGGGACGATCAAGCGGTTCACCGAGTACATCAACGTCCGCCAGGCCCGCGTCGTGGCGCTCATCAAGCCCACCGAGACCGAGCTGCACCAGTGGTACTTCCAGCGCTACGTCACCCACCTGCCCAGCCGCGGTGAGCTGGTCCTGTTCGACCGCTCCTGGTACAACCGCGCCGGCGTCGAGCGGGTCATGGGGTTCTGCACCGACGAGCAGTACTCCACGTTCATGCAGCAGGCGCCGATGTTCGAGAAGATGCTGGTCGAGTCGGGTATCGGGCTCACCAAGTTGTGGTTCTCGGTGACCCGCGAGGAGCAGAAGACCCGGTTCGCGATCCGGCAGCTGGACCCCGTGCGCCGGTGGAAGCTCTCCCCCATGGACCTGGAGTCGCTGGGCAAGTGGGACGAGTACACCGAGGCCAAGGAGGAGATGTTCCGGCGCACGGACACCGAGTGGGCGCCGTGGACGACCATCAAGTCCAACGACAAGAAGCGGGCCCGCATCAACGCGATGCGCTACTTCCTCAACCAGTTCGACTACCCGGAGAAGGACCACCAGGTGGTGTTCGAGCCGGACCCGAGGATCGTCCAGCGCGGCAAGGACGCCGTCGGGGACTGACTGAGCCTGCGAAGGAAGCGCCCCGCGCGCAGACGCCGTCGGGGACTGATTGCTCGCGCGGGAATGTCTGGGCGCCGTGGGGCCTTGCACGGGGTATGAGCCATTCCAATGATCCGGCCGTCATCGAGCGTCTGCTGTCCCAGAGGGGGCGGTGGGCCGTCGTCGGTCTGTCCTCGAACACCTCGCGCACCGCGTACCGGATCGCCGCGTTCGTCCGGGACCTCGGTCACGAGATCGTGCCCGTCCATCCGAAGGCCGAGACGGTCCACGGTCAGCAGGGGTATCCGGACCTGGCGTCGGTCCCCGGCGAGATCGACGTCGTGGACGTGTTCGTCAACTCCGAGCTCGCCGGGGGCGTGGTCGACGACGCCATCGCCAAGGGCGCGAAGGCCGTCTGGCTGCAGCTGGGCGTGATCGACGAGGCCGCCGCGCAGCGGGCCAAGGAGGCCGGTCTCGACGTGGTCATGGACGCGTGCCCGGCGATCGAGGCACCGCGCCTGGGCCTGTCCTGAGGCGTGCGGGCGCGCCGCCGACCCGGCACCGGGTGGGCGGCGCGCGTGCTCGGGCTGAGCGTTAGTAGCCGCTCGAGGCCAGGCCGACCATCGCGAAGATGAAGATCAGATACAGGATGATGAGGACCGCCACGATCGCGAGCGAGATCATCCCGAGCCGCTTGGCGGTCGCACTGGCGGCCTCGGCCTCGGCGTACCGCCCGGCGGCCCAGAGCGGGTAGACCTCCAGCGCCCGCGTCATCGCGATGAACGACAGGGGCCAGAAGAACAGGATCGAGGCGACCGCCCACCCCACGTTCGACGGCGGCCCGGGGCGGGCACCGGGAGCCGCGGCGAAGCCGCCCGAACCGGAGTACGCGGGCGTCTGCGAGCCGTAGCCACCCTGCCCGTAGGAGCCCTGCCCGTACGCCTGCTGCCCGTACGCCTCCTGGCCGTAGCCGCCTGTCCCGTACGAGCCCTGCCCCGCCCCGGACTGGCCGCCGTATCCGGATTGTGCGGAGTAGTCCGTGTACCCGGACGAGGAGGTGTTGTCGGCGTTGTCGGCGTTGTCGCCCTGCGGCGGGTAAGTCATGAGGTGTCCTGTTCGATGGCCGGTCTTCCGCCGCCCACACTACGGATCGGGTCGGACATCCTCCCCCGTCGTGGCGAGCATCCTCCCCGCCGTGGCGAAGCCGGCCGTGGTGCGCGCGGCGTGACGCGGCGTGTCAGTTGGGGGCGACGAGCAACTGGTACTCGGGGAACCGCACGAGGAAGCGGCGCACGTAGCTGCACACCGGGCGGATCTTCAGCCCGTCGAGCCGCAGGCGGGTGAGGACCAGGCTCACCAGCAGTCGGGCGATGCCCTGCTGACCGAACCGCTCCTCGATCACGGTGTGCAGGAGGATGTAGACGTCGCCGTCCTTCTCGTACCCGACCAGTCCCATGAAGGTCTCGCCGTCCCACAGCTCGAAACGGTCTCTATCGGTGTTGTGGACGAGCTTGAGCGAAGTTCCGCCGGTCATCTCGACTCCTTAGGGCCGACCGAGTATCGATTCCGACCCTACCCCTGAAGGGCGGCCCAGTCCGGCGCATCGCGAGCGTGAATCCGCGGGCGCCCCGGCGCGGGTCAGAGGTCGCGGCCCGAGGTCAGGCGTCGCGGCGCAGGGTCAGGCGTCGCGGCGCAGGGTCATCACCAGGCCCACGGCCCACAGGACGACGCACACCGCGGCGTAGAGCGCGAACGCCGGCCATTCACCCCAGGTGATGTAGCCCTTGGCCGCCTCACCCTGGGTCCAGTAGTCACCGTTGGCGAACGGCATCCAGGCGGCGATGTCCTCGCCGACCCGCGGGATCAACGAGACCATGCCCTCGAGGGCCAGTATCCACACGAGGAACAGGGAGATCGTGCCGGCGGCGTTGCGCATGATGTACGCCAGGCCCGTGACCGCGATCGTCCCCAGTGCGGCGTAGACGGGGAAGCGCCACAGGTAGGTCAGCCCGTCTCCGGAGAACGGGGTCCAGCCCTCGTTTCCGGAGAGCGCCCCGGCCACGAGGAGCGCCAGGATCACCGCGATGGCTGTGACCACCATCGAGAGCACCGTGAACAGGGCGGTCTTGGCCAGGATGGCAGGCCAGCGCGACGGCGTCGTCAAGAACGTCGCCTTGATCGTGTGATAGCGGTACTCGCCGGTCACACCGACGATCGCGGCGATCCACGCCAGCAGGACGGTGAACGCACTGACGCCGAGGATCGCGAACAGCGGGTCACTGCCGCCGCCGGGCGCACCGGC
Source organism: Dietzia cinnamea NBRC 102147 (assembly GCF_001571065.1). Taxonomy (GTDB): domain Bacteria; phylum Actinomycetota; class Actinomycetes; order Mycobacteriales; family Mycobacteriaceae; genus Dietzia; species Dietzia cinnamea. The sequence continues at coordinate 33,574 of NZ_BCSW01000005.1, read as the reverse complement.
CATCGGGTCCCCTGTGGCGGGCTGCTCGAACTGGCCGATGACCACGGCGAGCACCACTGCCAGGCCGATGCCGATCGCGTACAGCCAGTAGGCACTCTTGGTGGTGGTGACCTTGATCCACTCGGACTTCAGCTGGTTCATCGGGTGGACTCCTGACCGTGGTACTCGACGTCCTGGTCGGTGAGGGCCATGAAGGCCTCTTCCAGCGACGCCCGCTTCTCGTGCAGTTCGTGGACGGTGATCCCCAGGCTGGCGGCGACATCGCCGACCTGCGGCGCGCGGAGGTTCTGGATGAGGAAGACACCCTGTTCCGCGTCGAACGTGGCCTCGATGCCCTCGTCGCGCGCGGCGGCGGTGAACTCATCGACGTGCGGGGTGCGCAACACCACCGAGGATGTGGCGGCGTCGAGGAACTCCTCGACGGAGGTCTGCGCGCGCAGCTTGCCGCGGCCGATCACGACGAGGTCCTGGGCGGTCTGCGCCATCTCCGACAGCAGGTGCGAGGAGACGAGCACGGTGCGGCCCTCTGCGGCGCGCGCGTGCATGAAACGGCGGATCCACAGGATCCCCTCGGGGTCGAGTCCGTTGACGGGCTCGTCGAACAGCAGGACCTCGGGGTCGCCGAGCATGGCGGTGGCCAGACCGAGTCGCTGGCGCATGCCGAGCGAGTATCCGCCGACCTTGCGGCCGGCGACGTCGGTGAGGCCGACCAGGCCGAGCACCTCGTCGACGCGGCCCGGGGCCACCCCGCCCGCCGCGGCGACCATCCTCAGGTGCGCGCCGGCGGAGCGGTTGGCGTGGGTCCAGGACGCGTCGAGCAGACAGCCCACCTTGTGGGCGGGGCGATCCAACTCGCGGTACGGGGTGCCGTTGATCAGTGCCTGCCCAGACGTGGGGGTGTCGAGACCGACCATCATCCGCATCGTCGTGGACTTCCCGGCGCCGTTCGGGCCGAGGAATCCGGTGACGACGCCGGGACGGACCTCGAAGCTGAGGTCGTCCACGGCGGTGGAGGCGCCGAAGCGCTTGGTGAGATTCCGTACCTCGATCATGGTCCCCAGTCTGCCTGCCGGGGCGCGGGCAGCGTGCGTTCACCTACTCAGCCCGCGTACAGGTAGTGCAGTACTAGGCTCGTGACCATGGATGACGTCACGCCCGAGCCGGATCGCCATCTGCCGTCGGTCCGCGCCTCCGACGCCGAGCGCGACGCCACCGCCAAGCTCCTCCGGGAGTCCTTCTCGGAGGGGAGGCTCACGCTCGCCGAATTCGATGACCGGACCTCGCGGGCGTACGCCGCACGCTTCCGGTCCGAGCTCATCGAGCTGACGCACGACCTGCCGATCGCCCACCACGAGCACGACTCGACGCCCGCGACCCGGCCGCACGGGGCCCCGGCGCGTCGCGTCACCGGGGGCGTCACCGGGGCCAGCGGGCCCGCCTACTCGCTGGCGATCATGGGAGGCGTCGAGCGGGCGGGGGCGTGGACCCTTCCCTCCGTGCACACCGCGTTCGCGCTGATGGGCGGCATCGAGATCGACCTGCGTGGCGCCTCGTTGCAGTCCCACGAGACGACGATCCGGGCGTTCGCGATCATGGGCGGCATCGACATCTACGTCCCCGACGACATCCATGTGGAGATCGAGGGCCTGGGGCTGATGGGGGGCTTCGGCGAGGAGTCCGGGAGCTGGAAGCCCGATCCGCGACCGGTCCGCCAGGCCCCGCCCGGCGCCCCGGTCATCCGGGTCACCGGGCTGGCGCTCATGGGCGGGATCGGCGTGCGGCGGGTGCCGCGCAGCGAGGACTGACCGCCGGCGGGGTGGCGGGCGGGTCGCGCGCATGCTGTCGGGCGGCCGGTAGGGCCTCAGTCGACCGGCGGGCTGGACGCCTGCGCCCAGAAGCGTTTGGGGATCCGCCCCGCAAGGCGGGCGGCGTGCCCGGCCCGGACGGCCTCGCGCATCGCCGCGGCCATGAGCGGCGGGTTCTCCGCCCGGGTGACGGCGGTGGCGAGCAGGACACCGTCGCAGCCGAGCTCCATGGCCAGTGCGGCGTCGGAGGCGGTGCCGATCCCCGCGTCGCAGATCACCGGGACCCCGGCGCGCTCGACGATCATCTCCAGGTTGTGCGGGTTGCAGATGCCCAGCCCGGTGCCGATCGGCGCGCCCAGGGGCATCACGGCCGCGCAGCCCACATCCTCCAGTCGGCGGGCCAGGACGGGATCATCGGTGGTGTAGGGGAGGACGACGAATCCGTCGTCGACCAGGTCCTCGGCCGCCTCGACGAGTTCCAGTCCGTCGGGCAGGAGCGTGCGCTCGTCGGCGATCACCTCCAACTTGACCCAGTTGGTGCCGAGCGCCTCGCGGGCCAGGCGGGCCGTCTTGACCGCCTCTGAGGCACTCCGGCACCCGGCGGTGTTGGGCAGCGGGCGGATGCCGAGCTCGCGCAGCAGCCCGAGTAGTCCGAGGCCGTCCGAGCCGAGGCGCAGGTCGACCTTGCGGATCGACACGGTGGTCAGGGCGGTGCCCGAGGCGATCAACGCCTCGCGCAGGACCTCCTGGTTGCCGGCACCGCCGGTGCCGGTGATGAGCCGGGAGCCGATCTCCTCACCGGCGATGACCAGCGGCGAGTCCAGCACCTCGGCGACGCGCGCCCCGTGGTCGGGGGCGGCGGGCGCGTCGACGGGGCCGGGGGCGGCCTCAGCCACCCTGGACCGCCGTGAGGACGTCCACCTCCGCGCCGGCGTCGAGCGGGGTGTCACCCCAGCTCGAGCCGGGCACGACCATGCCGTCGACGGCGATCGCGACGCCCTCGTCGGGCAGGTCCAGTTCGGCGACGAGCGCGCGGACGGTCGCGCCATCGGCCAGGGTGCGGTCCTCACCGTTCACGGTGACGATCATGGGGGCCTCCTGCAGGAAGTCGTGACGTACGGCACCACCGTAGCCGTCGGGCACGACCGGGGTCAGGAGCGGGCGAAGCGGTCGGGCGACGCCGCGCCCGCCGCCCCCGGGGCCGACCGCCCCAGCAGCGTCGCGACGACGGTCGCAGCGGTGACCGGCGTCAACGCGATCCCGTTGCGTCCGTGCCCGGTGGCGTGGACGATCCGCGGGTCGGCGGGGTCGACCCCGAGGATCGGCAGATTGTCCGGCGACATCGGCCGCAGTCCGGCGATCATCTCGGCGAGTTCGTACTCGCCGACGCCGGGGAAGATCGTCTCGGCGTCGGCGAGCAGGTCGCGGACCCCGGCGACGGTGACCTGCCGGTCGTCGCCGTGTTCGTACTGGGTGGCGCCCACGACGAGACCGCCGGCGCGCGGCACCAGGTACAGCGGCCGGCCCCGGACGAAGGCCCGCACGACGCCGCGGGGCGGGTCCTCACACCCGGGGCGGGACCGCAGGCGGAGGACCTCGCCCTTGACCGGGCGCACGGGCAGGCCCGCCAGGTCGGCGGAGCCGGTGCCCGCGGCGAGGACGACGCGGTCCGCGTCGAGGTCGTCGAGAGAGGCGACGGCGCCGCGCACCCACGTCACTCCCTCGGCGCGACAGGCACGGGTGAGGGCGGCGAGCAGGACCCGGTTGTCGACGGCGCCCTCGGAGTCCATCCGGTAGGCGGCGCGGGCGACCCGGGCCAGGGACGGCTCGGCCTCCCGGAGCTCGCGGCGGGTCACGCGACGCAGATCGGCCTCGGTGACGCCGCCGTTGGTGCCGGCCGGGTCGGTGCCCCGTGTCGGGTCGGGCTGGCTGGCCGCCCACTCCATGGCCATGTCGAGGTCCCGGGCGTCGGCCTCGTCGACCGCCAGCATGTGCGTGTACCCGGCCGTGCGGACGGGCGGACCGGGTGGGACGTGGGGGGCGAGCGCGTCGAGGAAGCCCGGCCACCTCCGGAGCGAGTCCACGCCGAGCGCGAACACCGCCTCCTCCCCCGGCCACGCCTCGCTGAACGGGGCGAGCATGCCGCCCGCGACCCACGCGGCGCCCGAGGTGGGGACGCCGCCGGGCCCGGAATCGTCGGGCTCGTGGACGACGACCTCATCGGCGGCCCCGGACCGGGCGATCGCCCAGGCGCAGGCCAGGCCGATCACCGAGCCGCCGACCACCACGACCCGCCCCGCACCGATACGGGCGGCGGGCGGGGCGGGGTCGACGGTCATGGCGGCCAGCCTAGTAGGGGCCATCACCTACCGTTGAACCCATGACCGTCCGCGCCGACCGCCTCCGTGCCCGCCTCGCCGACGCCCGCCTCTACCTCTGCATCGACGCCCGCCGGCACCTCGACGACGACGCCCGCGCGCAGGGCTGGACGGGCGACTTCCCCGCCCTGCGCCGCGACGTCACGGCCGCCCTGGCCGGCGGCGTCGACATCGTGCAACTGCGGGACAAGAACTCACCCGGCGACCGCGACCTCGGGCCCCTGGAGGCCGGGCACGAGCTGCGCGCGCTCGCGGTGATGCGGGACGTCTGCGATGCCCACGGCGCGCTGCTCTCGGTCAACGACCGCGCCGACGTGGCGGTGGCCGCCGGCGCCGACGTGCTGCACGTCGGGCAGGACGACCTACCCGTGGAGTGGGCGCGACGGATCGTCGGCGACGACATGATCCTGGGCATCTCCTGCCACGCCGACGACGAGGTCGACGCCGCGGCGGCGAACCCGGTGGTGGACTACTTCTGCACCGGCCCCGTGTGGCCGACCCCCACCAAGCCGGGCCGCCACGCCCCGGGGCTCGGGCTCGTGCGGCACGCGGCCGGGCTGGGCGGCGGGCCGGCCGCGGCGCCCAAGCCGTGGTTCGCCATCGGCGGGATCGACCCGGACACCTTGCCCGAGGTGCTGGCCGCCGGGGCGAGCCGCGTGGTCGTCGTCCGCGCGATCACCGCGGCCCCGGACCCCACCGCCGCAGCCCGCGAACTCCGGGCCGCCCTGGCCTGAGCGCCCCGCCCCGCCCCACCCCGCCCGGCGACCCGGCTAAGGCGTCGCCGCCTGCGGGGCCCCGCTCCCGGCCCCGGCGGCAGCACCCTCGGCGAGCGGGTCCGCCGCGGTCAACTCCTTGGTCAGCGTCCTGCGCAGAACCTGCCGGGGCTTGCGGTCGAGCGAATCCCCACCTCGTCGTCGTCCCCCTCCCCCGGCCTGGCCGGTGCGCCCGGCCTGCCCGGTCGGGTCGTCTCCCGGCTTGCGTCCCCACGAGTCGGGCGCCAGCCCCGGCACCAGGGTGAGGGCCTTACCCAGCCCCCACGCCGGCCACTCGACGCGCGCGTGGTCGACCTGCACCCTCGCGCGGCGGCCGCGCAGCACGAGGGTCATCACGCCGTTGTCGAACCACACGCCGTCGGACACCCGCCACCGCACCTCGGGGTCGCGCACGCCCACCGCCCGCGCGAGGCGACGCGTCAACGCCGGCAGGGGCTCGCGCACCGACAGCCGGTTCACCGCGCGGATCGATTTCTGCAGCGGGTTGCGGAACGGCGACATCACCAGCTGGTGTACGCGCGTCGGCGAATCCGCCACCCGCGGCGCGGTGAGCTCCACCTCCTCGAGGTACGAACAGTGCACGTCGCCGCCGAGCAGCAGGATCGACGCGGGTGCCGGACGCCCCTCCCCCGCGGCGACCTCGGTGAGCAGTCCCACGAGGTCGTCGAAGCTGTTGCGGAACGCGCCCCAGTGCTCGAGGTCCACCGCGCGCCGGGCCCACTCCCCGAACCTCGCGGACACCGGCATCTCCGGGCGATGGCGCGCCACCGCCTCGTTCCACCCCTCCACGTGATGCAGCGCCGGCAGCATGAACGCGGGCAACGACGAACCGATCACCAGGTGGTCCACGTCCGCGTCCAGGCACGCGTCCCGCGTCCACGCCCACTCGTCGGCGTCCATCACCCGCCGGTCCTCCGGATCCAGGTGCCGCGACGCCCGCACGTCGAGCATCACCACCCGCACCCGACCGAAGTCGCGCTTGTAACTCCACTGGACCGTGCCGCGCTCCGCGTCGGCGGCCACGGCGAAGTCCTCCAGCAGGCGCTCGCGCTCCGCGTCCGAGGAGGCGCGGCGCAGGGCCTGGTACGTCTCGTTCGCCTCGAGCTCGTCCGGCGCGAGGTTGCCGAGGTGCTGGTAGACGAAGTAGCTGGAGAACGCCCCGATCACGCGGTCGCGCCACCACGGCTGGGCGGTCATCTCGCGGCGCCACGAGTACGAGGAGTTCCAGTCGTCGCGCAGGTCGTGGTCGTCGAGGATCATGCAGCTCGGCACGGTGGACAACAGCCAGCGCACGTCCGGGTCCCGCCACGACTCGTGGTAGAGCCAGGAGTACTCCTCGAAGTCGCAGATCTCGTCCGAGACGTCCCGGTCGCCGCCCGCGCCCGCCGAGTCCCGCACCGACTGCGGCCCCAGACCGGCGTCGCGGCGCTCGGCGAGGCGCTCGGCGATCTCGCGGCTGGGGATGTCCGCGTACACCTGGTCGCCGAGGAGCAGCATCGCGTCCGGCCACTCGCGGCGCGGCGCCTGCGCCATCCGGTGCGCCAGCCCCACCAGCGCGTCGGCGCCGATCTCCCGCAGCGCCTCCGGCGTCTGGCTCTCACCACGCCGGCACGAGCCGAACGCCAGCCGCACGGTGTCGTCCGCGCGGGGCGTGCAGATCACGCTGGGCCTCCCCGGGTCGAGCGGCCAGACCTGCTCGCCGTCGAGCTCCACCGTGTACGGCGTCTCCTCCCCCTCACGCAGGTGGCACAGGTGCAGCACCGCGAAGTGGTGGCCGTGCACGCCCCAGGTCCGTTCGGTGGCCACCTCGTCCCCCGCGCGGATCGTCACCTCGCACGGGGCGGAGACCTCGACCCACACCGTCGCGTCGGTGCTGTCGACGTACCGGAGCAGCGGGCCGAGGGTGAGCTCGGGCGTGCGGTCGGGCGCAGTCATGCGAACCAGTGTGCACCCGCGCGGCACGGGGGCGGGACCGGTCCGTCGAACGGAACGGCGAGGGTTACCCGAGGAGGGTCCGGGGCCCGACGACGAGGACGTTCCCCGGCAGCCTGTCCCGCAGTCCCCGATCGGCCGTGACCACCACGACCCGTCGGGGCCCGCCATCTAGCTCGGTGGCCAGGTCGACGATCGCGTCGTCACCGGAACCCGGCGCGCGGTGCACCACGAACGGGCCCGAGTGCTCGGCGGCGCGGGCGGCACCCTCGATCACGGCGTGCGCGCGGGCGACCCAGCCGAAGGCGGCCGCCGGGGCGGGCGGCTCGGCCGGGGCCGGTCGTCCGGTCGACGCGGGCAGTTCGAGGGTGCGGGGCATCCCGGCGCCCAGCTCGTCGAGCAGACGCCCGGTCGCGCCGGCCCGGTCCCGCCACCAGCCGTCGGGGCGTGAGCCGAGAACGTTGGCCACGTCCACCACCAGCTCGACCGGCTCGGACCGCAGCCCGCCCGCCCACGCCCGCGCGAACGCCGGCATGAGCGGCAGGTCCGCCACCCGCGTCTCCGGCACCCAGCGCAGCTCGAGGCTCTCGTTGTTGGGCACCGTCTCCAGCGGGCGCGGCGCGTCGGCGATCACGGTCGTGTACGTCCACTCGACCGAGTCGGGGGACTCTTGGACCAGCGGTGGCAGCGCGCGGGGGCGGCGGTCGGCCCCGGCGGCTACGTCGGCCCCGGCGGCCCCGGCGGCCGCGTCGGCGCCGGACTCGTCGGGCTCCTCGTCATGCCTCTGGTCCGGGCGCAGCCGACGCAGCATCTCCGCGGCGTGGCGCATGTCCAGGCCGGGCCGGTGCCAGACCGTGCCGGGCATGCGGGAGGTCACAACCTCCGCGCGCACCACGACGTCGGCGGGCCGGATCTCCGCCTCCTCCTCGGTCTCGCGCAGCGCGGCGCGGGGCGCGTCCTCGTACGAGTCGCGCGCGCCGCCGGGCAACGCCCACGTGTCGCCGGAGGCGGTCCACACCGCGCGGTGCTGCAGCAACACCAGCGGGGTGTCCGGATCGGTGGGATCGGCGGCGCGCAGCAGCAGCCCGGCGGCGCCGAACCGGCCCCACCGGCGATCACCGCCCGCGGACACCACCCAGCCGTTGCCGTCACCCTCGCTCGCCGTCACCGGACCTCCACCTCCCCGGACGGGCCCACCCCCGTATCGGGCGGGTCCTCGAGTCCTCCTCGACCAGTCTGCCCGACTCCGCGCCGTCACTTCACTAACCTGGGACACACTCCCGTCGCGACGTCGGCTCGGCGGGCGAGGACCGGGGAGGTGAGCGACGCGATGCGCGCCCGAACCCTCGCACGACGCGGCACTCCCGGATCCTCCGACGGGACCGGCAGCGGTTCCACACCCACGCCGGGCTCCGGGCCCGGAACCGGCGGCCGCTCCGGAACCGGCGGCCGCTCCGCATCCGGTGCTCGGCCCGGGGCCGGCGGCGGCAGCGGCGAGTCCGGCACCGCCGTCCAGCCCCGCCACCCCGTGCGCCGCCGCGCCGCCCGCTTCTGGAGCGACGTGCTCACCACCCCCGGCCGGATGTCGGTCTTCGCGCTGGTCGCGATCGTGGTGGTGCTCGCGGGCGGCATCGTGGCGTCCTCCACCATCACCCAGCGGCAGAGCTACCACGAGACCCTGCTCGCCGAGGTCGAGCCCGTCGCCAACGCCTCGCAGACGCTCTACAGCTCCCTGACGATCGCGGACTCCGCCGCGAACACCGCCTTCATCACCGGCGGGATAGAACCCGCGGAACTGCGCGAACGCTACCTCCAGGCGATCGCGGACTCGTCGTCGTCGATCATCGCCGCCGCCCAGGGCCTCGACCGCAACGACACCGAGTCCATCGACCAGCTCGCCCACATCAACGCGCAGCTGGCCACCTACACCGGCCTCGTCGAGACCGCGCGCACCAACAACCGCGTCGCCAACCCGGTCGGCTCGGCGTACCTCGCCTCCGCGTCCGCGCTGATGCAGGACACCATCCTGCCCGCGGCCGCCGACCTGTACGACCGGCAGTCCACGTCCGTGGGCCAGTCGGACCGCGAGTGGTCGTCGCCGCCGTGGGGCTCGTTCTTCCTCCTCGGACTGGCGATCGCGGTGCTGGTGCTGCTGCAGCAGTGGCTGTGGCGGCTCACCGGACGGCGCATCAACCCCGCGCTCGGCGTGGCGTCCCTGCTCATGGTGGCGACGTTCCTGCTCACCATGATCGCCGGGTTCCTCGCCGCCAACGACAACGCCAAGGGCCTGTCCGAGGGCGCGGCGCCGATGAACGAACTGACCCGCCAGCGCATCAACGCCCAGAAGGTGCGCGCGCAGGAGACGCTCAACCTCGTGCGGCGCACCGACCCCGAGGGGTCGGCGGCCGAGCGCGCGGCCGTCCTCGGTGGCGTCCGCGACACCTTGACCGTGTATCTCGACGACGAGGAGGACAGCGGCAGCGACATCAGCCTCGACTCGCACGGCGCGGTGACGGACGCGATCGAGGCGCTCGACGAGTGGATAGCCGCCCAGAACCGCGCGGACTCGCTGTACCAGCAGGGCGACTACCAGGGCGCCATCGAGATCTCGTCCGGACAGGACGCCGGCGACTCGGGGGCGGCGTTCGACGAGTTCGACGAGTCCATGCAGGCCGCCATCGAGGAGGCCCGCGACACGCTGCGCACCCGCATCGACAACGCCCGCCGCACCTCCTCGAGTGGCCCGGACCTCATCATCGCGCTGTCCACGCTCGCCGCGTTCGGCGTCGTCGTGGGGATCGCGCCCCGGATCAGGGAGTACCTGTGAGTGCGCGGGTCGGCGGGGCGGCACGGGTCGGCGGGCCGGGACGGGCTGGCGGCGCGGCGCGGGTCGGCGGGGCGGCGCGGGCCGCGCTGGGTGGCGTGCTGGTGGCGGCCCTGGCGTTCGGCGCCGCGTGTGGGGTCGGCGACGACGAGGTCCGCCCCGGCGTCGGCGGGCCGGACCAGGGCGCGGCGGCCGAGTCCGCGGACATCGTCGGCGCGGGGATCCCGGAGGTGGAGGCCGTCATGCCGCTGCCCGCCGGCGCGGTGGTCAGCACCGACATCCCCGACAACCTGCCGCGCGAAGACGAGGAGAACTGCGACCCCCTGCCCAGCCTGCGGCCAGACGACGCCCCGCCCGAGGAACGTGTGCCGCGGATCCTGCAGCGCGGCCGGCTGATCGTCGGCCTGGACCAGGGCTCCAACCTGTTCTCCTTCCGCGACCCCGCCAGCGGCCAGCTCACCGGCTTCGACGTGGACCTCGCCCGGGAGATCGCCGCCGACATCTTCGGTGACCCGCGGCAGGTGGAGTTCCGGTCGTTGACATCGGCGAACCGGCTAGAGGCGCTCGAGAACGACCAGGTGGACGTGGTGATCCGGTCGATGTCCATCACGTGCGCCCGGCGCGAGCGGGTGACGTTCTCGGTGCCGTACTACCAGGCCTACCAACGAGTGCTCACCGTGCGGGGTTCGGGTATCACGGAGATCGAGCACCTCGAGGGAAAGCGCGTGTGCGTGGCGGCGGGGACCACCTCGGCGTCGCGACTGTGGGCGGAGTTGGAGCGGATCACCGTGCTGTCGGTCAACACGTGGGCGGACTGCCTGGTCGCCATCCAGCAGAATCAGGTCGACGCCATCACCACCGACGACGCCATCCTGGTGGGCATCACCGCGCAGGACCCGTACCTGCAGATCGTCGGTCCGCAGCTCGACGCCGAGCCGTACGGCGTGGGCATCGCCAAGTCCACCCCGGAGAACAACACCGACGGGCTGGTCCGGCAGGTGAACTCGACGCTCGAGCGGATCCGCGCGGACGGCACGTGGAACCGCATGTACTCCACGTGGCTGTCCGGGCTGGGACCGAACCCCGGCATGCCTGAGCCGCGGTACATCGAGGAGCCGCGATGAGTTACCGGAAGTGGGACGACCCGCCGGAGGACGGAGAACCCACCGTCGGCACCCAGGCCACCGTGCGGACCGAGGCCGTCGCCGTCACCCAGGCCGCGGCGGCCACGGGCGCGACGACGGAGACGGGCGCGATGGCCGAGACGGGCGCCGCGGCGGCGACCGGCGCGACCGAGGCCACCGGCGCGATGGCGGCCACGGGCGCGATGGCGGAGACGGGTGGCTCCGCGTCGACCGGCGGGATGGCCGAGACCGGCGTCGTCGACGTCACCGGCGCGGTGTCCATGACCGGGCTCCTGTCCGACACCGACCCCGACGCCGGCACCACCCCCCGCGCCGCCGGCCGGCCGCGTCACGATCCGGAGTCGCGCACCGAGTCCGTCCCCGGCGCGCGTCCGTCCGTCCGGACCGACGCGGTCACCGGTGACCGCGCCACCTCGGCACCGTTCCGCCTGCGCCACCCCGACAAGCCCGAGGACCGGCCGAGCCAGGCCGCCGAGGGCCTCGTCGATCTGCCGTACATCATCCCCGTCGACCCCATGTCCGCGATGCTCGCACCGGAGGACATCGAAGCCGAGTGCGAGGCCTCGAACGGCAAGCTGCCCAGGCCCGAACTGCGACCCGGCGACATCGTCGCCGACCAGTACGAGGTCCGCGGTGCGCTCGCCCATGGCGGGATGGGCTGGATCTACCTCGCCGTGGACCACAACGTCTCCGACCGCTGGGTCGTGCTCAAGGGTCTGCTCCACGCCGACCAGGCCGAAGCGCAGGAGGTCGCGGTCGCGGAGCGGGAGATCCTCGCCGAGCTGTCGCACCCGTCGATCGTGCGTATCTACAACTTCATCCACGACGACTGGGCCACCTCGCCCACCCACGGTGGGTACATCGTCATGGAATACGTCGGCGGCCCCAGCCTCCGCGACGTCCGGCGCGCCGCCCCCGGGCGGGTCCTGCCGGTGGAGAAGGCCATCGCCTACGTCCTCGAGGTCCTCCAGGCGCTGTCCTACCTGCACTCCGTGGGGCTGGTCTACAACGACCTCAAGCCCGAGAACATCATGCTCACCGAGGACCACGTCAAGCTGATCGACATGGGCGCCGTGTCGGGCGTCGGCGACTACGGGCACATCTACGGCACCCCCGGCTTCCAGGCCCCAGAGATCCCCGAGACCGGACCGACCATCGTCTCGGACCTGTACACCGTCGGCCGGACACTGGCCTCGCTCATCGTCCGCCTGCCCGTCGTCGACGGTCGCTACGCCGACGGGATCCCCTCGCCCATGGAGGAGCCGGTCTTCAGCCGGTACGACTCCCTGTACCGGTTCCTGCTGCGCTCCACGCACGAGGACCCCGACATGCGGTTCCGCAGCGCCACCGGCATGGCCAACCAGCTCATGGGCGTCCTGCGGGAGGTGCTGGCACTGCGGACCGGGGTGCCGCACCCCGCGTTCTCGTCCGTGTTCTCCCCCCAGCGGTCGACCTTCGGCACCCTGTTCACCGTCGAGCCGACGGACTTCCTCGTCGACGGCCGCGCCCGCGACACCACGCTCACCGGCGCCGAGCTCGTCGACGCGCTCCCGGTACCCCTCATGGAGTCGTCCGACCCGGCCAGCCGCATCCTCGCCGCGACCTCGTACACCTCGGTCGAACAACGGATCGACACGCTCAGGGAGCTCTACTCGGACACCGGCTCCGAGGCGCACGAGAGCATCGGCGTCATCATGTCGCTCGCACGCGCCTACCTCGAGAGCGGGGACCTCGCCGCCGCCGAGGCGCTCCTGGAGGAGAACGCCCACCGGCGGCGCGCCGAGTGGCGGCTCGTCTGGTACGACGGCATCGTCGCGCTGCTCAAGGGCGACCCGGTCGGCGCCTACCCGAAGTTCCAGCAGGTGCTCTCCGCCATGCCCGGCGAGAACGGACCCAAGCTGGCCCTCGCCGCCACCGCCGAGCTCATCCTCGACGTCTGCCCCGAACGGGACCGCGCCCGCTGGGCCCGCTCGAGCGAGCACTTCTACCGCACCGTGTGGTCGGTCGACCGCTCGGTCATCAGCTCGGCGTTCGGACTGGCCCGCCAGCTCCAGCGGCGCGGCGAGGTCGCGGCCGCCATCGAGGAACTCGACCGCGTCCCACCCAACTCGCGCTACTCCTCGCTGGCCAACCTCACCGCGATCCTCCTCCTGTGCCAGGGACGCCCACTGGAGGAGACCGAGGAGTCCCACCTGCGGGAAGCCGCACGCCGGGTGACCAACCTGTCCGCCGGCGAGCACCGGGCCTTCCAGATCCGGCTCACCGTCCTCACCACCGCACTCGCGTGGATCCAGCTGCCCGGCAACGAGCCCTCGCCGTCCCCGCTGATGCGGGGCGTGCCGTTCACCGAGTTCGGCCTGCGCTCCGGTGCCGAGACCGTCCTGCGGACGCTCGCCCGGTCCACCGAGACGCGGGCCCAGCGGTTCCGCCTGGTCGACCAGGCCAACAGCATCCGCCCGCGCACGTTGTTCTAGCGCCGCGGGGGCGGTCAGGGCACTACCGTCCCAGGCCCAGCACGGTGTCGCACGCCCGCGCGATCGCCAACTCCTCGTCCGTCGGCACCACGAGCACCGCGACCCGGCTGTCCGGCGTCGAGATGACCCGCTCGCCCGTGCCGTTCTCGTTGGCGTCGCGATCGATGTCGACCCCCCAGTCGCTCATCGTGGACAGCGCGTCGGCCCGCAGGCGGGCGACGTTCTCCCCCACCCCGGCGGTGAACGTGATCGCGTCGACCCGGCCGAGGACCGCCCAGTAGCCGCCGATGTAGCGGCGCAGGCGATGGATCACCACCTCGTAGGCGAGCCGGGCGTTCTCGTCGTCGTCGTCGACCCGGGTCAGCAGCTCGCGGAAGTCACGCGCGCCCGACAGTCCCTCCAGCCCGGACCGGCGGTTGAGCAGGGTGGAGACGTCCTCCGGTGACATCCCGCGGTCGCGGATGAGGTGGATGATCAGCCCGGGGTCGAGGTCCCCGGGGCGCGTGCCCATGACGAGACCCTCGAGCGGGGTCAATCCCATGGAGGTGTCCATCGGCCTGCCGCCCGCGATCGCCGACGCCGACGCCCCGTTCCCCAGATGCAGGACGATCTGGTTGATCTCGTCGTAGGGCCGGCCGAGGACGTCGGCGACACGGTGGGAGACGAACTCATGACTGGTGCCGTGGAAGCCGTACCGACGCAGGTCCCATTCACGCGCGGTCTCCCTGTCGATCGCGTACGTGTGGGCCGCGGCGGGCAGCGTGTGGAAGAAGCCCGTATCGAACACCGCGACGTGCGGCAGCCCGGGCAGCAGCTCGCGGGCGACCCGGATGCCGCGCAGGTTGGCCGGATTGTGCAGCGGGGCGAGTAGTTCGAGCTTCTCGATGTCGGCCTCCACCTCGGCGGTGACCTCGACCGGCTCGTGGAAGGCCGGCCCACCGTGGACGACCCGGTGGCCGATCGCCTCGACGCCCAAATCGGTGGGGTGCACCCGCAGTTCCTCGGCCAGCTCCAGTACGCGGGCCAGCGCGGCGGTGTGGTCGGGGAATCCGGCCTCCGCGGTCCGCTCCGCGGCGGGCGATCCCGTGAGCTCGCCGCGGCGCACGGTCATGGTGCCGACGGGCTCCCCGATCCGCTCGACCAGAGCCCAGGCCAGCTCGGCCTCTTCGGCGGTGTCGAGGATCTGCAGCTTGAGGGAGGACGAGCCGGAGTTGATGACGAGTACGCGGGTCATGAATCGCTTCCCTGGGAGTCGCCGGCGCCCTGCGCCTGGACGGCCGTGATGGCGACGGTGTTGACGATGTCCTCGACCAGCGCGCCGCGCGACAAGTCGTTGATCGGCTTGCGCAGGCCCTGCAGGACCGGCCCGATCGCGACAGCGCCCGCGGTCCGCTGGACGGCCTTGTACGTGTTGTTGCCGGTGTTGAGGTCGGGGAACACCAGCACGGTGGCACGTCCGGCGACCTCGGAATCGGGCATCTTCTTCCCGGCGACCGTGGGGTCGACGGCCGCGTCGAACTGCAGGGGGCCGTCCACGACGAGGCCGGCCACCGGGTCGGCGGCGCGCGAGGCGGGACCAGCGGCGGACGCGGCGGCGTCGGCGATGCGCGACCGCACGAGTGCGGTGGCCTCGCGCACCTTGTCGACGTCCGCGCCCGTGCCGGAGTCACCGGTGGAGTACGACAGCAGCGCCACCCGCGGTTCGATACCGAAGCGCGCGGCGGTCTCGGCGGACGACACGGCGATGTCGGCGAGCTGCTCCGCGGTGGGATCTGGTACCACCGCGCAGTCGCCGAACGCGAGCACGTGGTCGGCCAGGCACATGAGGAACACGCTCGAGACCGTCTTAACGTCCGGCCGCGTGCGGATGATCTCCAGTGCCGGACGGATGGTGTGCGCGGTGGTGTGAGCTGCGCCGGAGACCATGCCGTCGGCGAGGCCCGTGTGCACCATCATCGTGGCGAAGTAGGAGATGTCGAGGATGCGGTCGCGGGCCACGTCCAAGGTCATCCCCTTGTGCTTGCGCAGCTCGGCGTACTCCTCGGCGAACCTGTCGGCGTGTTCGCTCTCCCGCGGGTCGAGCAGCTGCGCCCCGCTGAGGTCGATGCCCAGTTCATCGGCGCGGCGTCGGATCGCCTCGGGATCCCCGAGGATCGTCAGGTCGGCGACGTCACGTCGCAGCAGACGGCCGGCGGCGTGGAGGATGCGGTCGTCGTCGCCCTCGGGCAGGACGATGTGCCGCTTGTTCGCGCGGGCGCGTTCGAGAAGTTGGTGCTCGAACATCTGCGGCGTCATCACGTCGGGCGTGTCGACGCGCAGCCGGGCGAGCAGTTCCTCGGTGTCGACGTGCTTCTCCATGAGGCTCAGCGCGGTCTCGACCTTGCGTCCGGAGCCGGAGTAGACACGACCGCGGGTCTCGGCGGCGAGCCGCGCGGTGTCGTAGGTCCCGTGCTGGGTGCAGACGATCGGCAGGGTGGACCGCATCCCACGGACGAGCTTGTCCAGCGCCGGGTTCGGCGTCACCCCGCCGTTCCAGATCATCCCGGCCAGCGACGGGAAGCCTTCGGCCGCGTGCGCGGTGAGGATCGCCAGCACCGCGTCGGTGCGGTCGGCGGGCACGATGACCACCATGCCGTCGACGAGCCGCTCGAGGATCCGGTCGCCGGTCATGCCGCCGACCATCACGGCCATCGCCTCGCGGTCGAGCAGCGCCGGGTCGCCAGAGTACAGAGTGCCGTCGACCGCCTCCTTGAGCTCGCCCATCGTGGGTGCGGTGAGCAGCGCCTGGGTGGGCAGGGTCCAGGCCGGCACGTCGAGCGTGTCGAGTTCGGCCTGGATCGCCTCGAGGGCGTCGGGGTCGCAGCGGTTGGCGACGACACCGACGGGGTGGGCGTGCTCGGCGCGCAGTTCGTCGAGCGTGAGCCGGGCGTTGGTGCCGATCTCTGCCGGAGAGCGGTCGGTACCGCGGAGCACCAGTAGCACGGGGGCGCCCAGGTTCACGGCGATCGTGGCGTTGAAGTCGTACTCCGTGGGACTGGGGACCCCGGTGTAGTCGGTCCCGAGGATCACCACGACGTCGCATTGGCGGGCGACCACCTGGTAGCGGTCGACGATCTCGGCGAGGGCGGCGTCGCGGTCCTCGTGGACGCGCAGGTTCGTCACGCCGATGCAGTCCTCGTAGTCGAGGTCCACGGTCGTGTGCTGCAGCAGCATCTCGAGGATGCGGTCCCGGGCCGACTCGTCGGCGGTCGCCGTGCCGGTAGCCGCGCCGGTGGTCACACCGGGGACCGGCCGCGGGGCGACGGTGACGGGACGGAACACGCCGACCCGCTGGACGGTACCGGCGAGGATCCTCAGCAGGCCCAGCGCGACGGTCGACTTCCCGGTGTCTCCCTCGGGGGCCGCCACGTAGACGGCTGACGAGGAGAGCGGCTCGTTCCCGCTCTGGGCCGGGATGGTCAGCGCGGCGATGTCGGGTTCGGGCGGCTCGGCCCCGTACGACTCGGACGACTCGGGCGACTCGGGCGTGACGGAATCGGGCGGAAGGGAATCGGGCACGGGGGCATTGTGACAGCGCGGGTGGCGCGGCACATCAGGTACACCCCTGTCGGGCGCGTCCGTCACCCCGGTCGGGGGCCGATCGTCAGGCATCGGTGAGCCTGTCGACGCCGGGTGGCAGCCACGTGCACAGCCCGGGCGAAGCGGGGTTCACGATGGTCGTCCAGCCCGCCGGCCCGTCACCGACGAATCCGTGATGGACGGGACAGCCGAGTGCGCCGTTCGCGACGGTCGTCGGTCCGCCCCTGGACCATTCCCGGACGTGGTGGAACTGACTTCGTCGGGCCGGGGCTGTGCATCCGGGGAAGGTGCACCCTCCGTGGGCGGCGTAGAGGACCAGCCGCTGGATCGCCGTGGCGATGCGCCGTTCGGGGTGGGCGTCCACGTCGACCCTGAGCAGCTCTTCGCGTCCGTCGCGGAGTAGCGAGACGAACCATGGCATGGCTCCGGCCATCGAGACGGCCTGCCTGACACTGAGCTGGGTGCCCGAGTCGGTGCGGACGAGCGCGTGGGGGTCCTCGAGCTGCTCGGGGGTCAGCCGCACCACGATGGTCGCGATCCCCTTGGGCCGTGCCGGGTCGACGGTCGAGCCGAGTGCCCACTGGTGGACCAGTGCGTCGTGGGCACGCTGCTCCGGGGTGCGGTCGTCCGATCCGGGTTCGCACGGCACGGCCCCGCCCGGGCCACCGAAGTCGCATAGCGCCCGCTCCACCAGCGCGCGACCGCGAGGGGTGAGCGTCATGGTCAGCGTGCTCGTCCCGTCGGAGCGCACGGCTCCGAGCCTCGCGGAGCGCTGACGCTCCTGGTGCTCCTCGCGGTCCCGGCCGCGGGCGGGACACAGCTCCGCGATCCGTCGCGCGGCCTCAGCGCGCAGGTCGGCGGGCGCCGCCGACCGGGCGAACCGTGTGAGTTCCTCGGCGAACGCGGTCTTGGCCGTGCCGCCCATCGTCCCGGGTAGTGCCGCGACGGCCTTGGCGATGATCCGCTCGTGCTCACCGGAGATCTCTCCGCTCGCTGCCGCCCGCCCGGCCGGGGTGGCCTGGCGCCCGCCGGCGTCGATCCGGCCGTGCACAGTGCCCTTGGCCAGGCCCAGCCTCTCGGCGAGCATGGCGGCCACGCCTCCGGGGGTCCGGCCCTTCTGCCCGTGCAACGCCGCCAGCTCGGCGGTCGCGCGGCAGCCGCTGGCCTCGAGCCGGCGCGCCAGGACTTCGACGCGGCCCACCGCGTCCGCGAGCGCGTCGGCCTCGACGGCGGACCACTCGACCGCGGACAGTGACTCCACGGACGCCTCGAGGAACCCGAGGACATCGGCCAGCGTGGGCGGCTCGACACTGCGACCGCCGTCGCCCTCGGTGCCCGATATCCCCTGCTCCATGCCCTGAAGTATAGAACAGGCGTACGACACCGTGGGGTTGCTTCCGGCGGCCGACCGCCCGCGGGTCTCCTCAGTCGCGCTCGGTCAGCAGCCGGAACCTGAGCTCGTCGAGCATGGCGGCGACCTCGGCGCTCACGAGCGCGCGTTCGAGCGTGACGAGCCTGGCGAGGTCCGCTGAGGCCGCGTCGGGGTCACTGTGGTCGAGGTGTCGTGACGCGCGCGTGTAGAGCAGGTCGAACTCTGCGAAGTCGTGCACGCGGTCGCGCGCGAGTTCGCCGATCCACACGCACTCCCGGCCGCGCTCGCCGGCCGCCTCGAGGACACGCCGGGCCGACTCGAGGACCGCCCTCACCTCGCCGCGCCGGGCCTCGCCGTCCCGCGCCGGGCCTCGCGGAGCCCCGCCGTCGAGAACCTCGCCGCGAGGAGCCCCGCCGCGCGGAGCCCCGCCGTCGAGAACCTCGCCGCGAGGAGCCCCGCCGCCGGAAACCTCGCCGCGAGGAGCCCCGCCGCGCGGAGCCCCGCCGGCCACCGCGTCCCCGCTCGCCGAGCCCACCAGTTCGGCACCGAGCCGATCCGCGGCGGCGGAGAGCACGGCGAGTTCGCCGAGCAGACCGCTGACCCTGTCCCGCTCGGCGGCGACGCGGGCGCCGCTGCGGGCGGCCTCGCGCCGCGTGCCGGCGCGGGCGACGTCCCCGCCGAGACGGAACAGCGTCGCCGCGGCCGTGTCGATGGCCGCCTCGGCGACGCGCGCGTCGTCGAGCAGGTCGCGGGCGCGCGCGGCGAGGTCGGGTCCGTCCGGCGTGGCCATGCTGAGGTGCCTGTCAGTCGACGACGACAAGGGCCAGCCCGAAGTCACCGGCGTCGTCGGTCCACACGGGCCCGCGGAGGAAGCCGTGCCCCGCGAGTTCGTCCATGAGGGCGTACGGCTCGAACTTCCGCGCGATCTCGGTGCGGATGCCCGCCCCGACGTCGAGGGTCCGGGAGCGCCCCAGCGTCGGGAAGTCGATGCGCACGTCGCGGATGGCCCGCAGCCACATCTCGATCCTGCTCTCCTCGGCGTTCCACACCGCCTCGTGCCGAAAATCCCTGCGGTCCAGGCCCCGGGCCTCGACAGTGCGGGAGATGACGTCGAGCATGTTGAGGTTGAACTCCGCGGTGACACCGTCGGCGTCGTTGTAGGCCGCGACCAGGCGCGCGGGGTCCTTGACCAGGTCGAAGCCCAGTCCCAGGCGGTCGCCGGGGTCCATGACGCCGCGCAGCATGTCGAGGAAGTCCGCACGCTGGGCTTCGCTGAAGTTTCCGACCGTCCCGCCGAGGAACAGCACGAGCCGGCCGCCAGGTTCGCCGGGCAGGGGCCCGTCGAGGGCGGTGAGGTCGGCGACGACGGGCTCGACCCGCAGGCCCGGATACTCGGCGGCGAGGGCGCGGGCGGAGTCGAAGAGCATCTCGGTGGAGATGTCGACGGGCACGAAGAGCGGCGACGCCTCGGCCGCCGCGCCGGCGGGAGGGGCAGCGCCGGCGGGAGGGGCAGCGCCGGCGGGAGCGGCAGCGCCGGCGGGAGCGGCAGCGCCGGCGGGAGCGACAGCGCCGGCGGGAGCGGCAGCGCCGGCGGGAGGGGCAGTGGTGCGGCGACTGAACACGTCGAGCAGTACCCGCGTCTTCTCACAGGTGCCGGCCCCGAGCTCAACCATGGTGGTCGCGTCGCCGACGATGTCCACGGCCCGCGACCGCAGGATCTCGGCCTCCGCGCGGGTGGGGTAGTACTCGGCCAGCCGGGTGATCCGGTCGAACAGCAGGCTGCCCTTCTCGTCATAGAACCACCGCGGCGGCACCGTCGGCGGGTCCGAGAAGAACCCCTCGCGCAGGTCCGATTCGAGGGCGGCGGTATCGGGATCGGCGGGGCTCGTCGTCGTCGCCGTCGAACCCGGGGCCCCCGCGACGTCGGTCGGCGCTATAACGTCCCCACGCGCGGCGGCCCCGCCCACGGCGTCCCCACGCGCGGCGGCCTCGCCACCGGCGTCCCCACGCTCGGCGGCCACGTGTACGGAATCCCGGCGCGCGCCGGTCACCGCGCGAGCCTCAGGCCGGCGGCCGCCCACCGCGACGCGGCCGGGAAGAAGTTGCGGTACGTGTGCCGCGTGTGGCCGGCGGGCGTGAGGGCGCTGCCGCCGCGCAGGACGTGCTGGTCGGACATGAACTTGCCGTTGTACTCGCCGGCCGCGCCCTCCTCGGTGACGAAGCCGGGGTACGGCAGGTAAGCGCTCGAGGTCCACTCCCACACGCCGCCGATCGTGCGGTCGGCGACGGTCCGCGGGTGGCACCGGTCGGGGTCGAGTTCGTCGCGGATCTCCCAGCCGGTGGTGGCGACCTCCCACTCGAACTCGGTGGGCAGCCGCGCCCCGGCCCAGCGCGCGTAGGCGTCGGCCTCGTAGAAGGAGACGTGGATGACCGGTTCGGCGTCGACGACCGGGCGCCGCCCGCTGAGCGTGAAGGTGGTCCACTCGCCGTCGACGGCGCTGCCGGCGTCGGCGCGCGCATCGCCCGTGTTGTCCTCGCGCCGCCAGTACCCGGGCGCGTCCCAGCCCTCGGCCTGCACGGTCGCCCACCCGTCCGACAGCCACAACTCGGGACGTAAGTAACCGCCGTCGGCCATGAACCGCTTCCACTCGCCGACGGTGACCTGGCGAGTAGCGACCTCGCCGCCCGGGATCCACACGCGGTGGCGGGGCCGTTCGTTGTCGTAGGAGAACCCCGCGGGCGGTATGTGGGCGCCGGGAGTGTTGGCGCCGGGTGCGTTGGCGCCGGGTGCGTTGGCGCCGGGTGTATTGCCGCACGCGGGATCGGGCGCGCCGATCTGCGCGACCCCCTCGACGACGGCGAGCCATTCCGTCTCCCCCGGCGTCGCGGCGGCCGGGTCGGCGGGCCTGTCGACGTACACGGGATCGGTCGGGTTGTGGGAGAAGAGGTGCTTGATGTCCATGAGCAGCAGTTCCTGGTGCTGCTGCTCGTGATGACAGCCCAGCTCGAGCAGCTCGAGGCCGCGCTCGTCGATGTCGTCCGCCTCGAGGGCCGCGACCACGGCCTCGTCGACCCGCGCCCGGAAGTCGGAGATCTCGGCGACCGATGGCCGCGTGATGAGCCCGCGCTCGGGGCGCGGCTGCCGGGGCCCGACCGCCTCGTAATACGAGTTGAACAGGAAGCGGAACACCGGCTCCGGCGCCACGTACCCGGGCACCCGGCCCAGGACGAACTCCTCGAAGAACCACGTGGTGTGCGCGCGGTGCCACGCCGCGGGGCTGGCGGCGGTCATGGACTGGGGGATCTGATCCTCGGGACTGAGCCGGGACGCGAGCAGGTCCGTGAGCCCGCGCACCCGAAGAAATCTCTCGACGACGCTCCCCGTGCGAGGAGCGGTGCTGAC
Organism: Dietzia cinnamea NBRC 102147; assembly: GCF_001571065.1. Taxonomy (GTDB): domain Bacteria; phylum Actinomycetota; class Actinomycetes; order Mycobacteriales; family Mycobacteriaceae; genus Dietzia; species Dietzia cinnamea. Next base: position 11,889 of record NZ_BCSW01000005.1, on the reverse strand, counting down.
GGAGCCGACTGTCATGGGATCCCCCGTGGTTCGTGGTCGACGGCAGGCGGTCTGGGACGGGGACCCGTCGGACCCCCGGCGTTTCCGCCACCCTAACCACGGCGTACGACACCGCCCACCGAATCGCTACACGAAAGAGATCGGGGCCTGTGGCCGACCGCGCGCGGCGGCGTCGTTGCGCCGCTCGTGCTCGAGCAGCCGCAGTCGGTACTCCGGGCAGTTGCCCATTCCGCCGTCGGCGCGGATCACGCGGTGGACGGGGATGACTAACGGCACCGGCACGATGCTGCACAGCCGGCCCACCCGCCGGGCATTGCGTGGCCGTCCGGCGTCCACGCTGATCTGCCCGTAAGTGGATGTCTCGCCGTACGGGATGCGCTGGATCTCGCGGTAGACCTCGCGCGAGAACTCGTCGTGGACGCCGGCGGCGGCCCAGTCGAGCGGGACGTCGAAGCCGCGTAGCTCGCCGGCCAGGTAGGCCATCACCTGACGCGCGAGTCGGTTCAGATGCCCACCAGCGCCGCCGGGCCCGCTGTCGGGGTCCTCGTCGTCGTCCCCTCCCCGTCCGTCACCGTGTTTCACGTCGAACCATGCGTCGACCGCGTGGAGTTCGCTCTCGTCGACCTGCTGCAGACGTGACACTCCCACGGCCGTGGCCTCGACGATCATGAGGCCGGCCGCGGTCTCGAGCAGCCGCGCGGCGACGCCGGGCGTCCGGGCCGCGCGCACGCTCACACCACGCTCGGACGGTCCGGGTTGGTGACGTCGGCGTCGGCGGTATCGAGCTTCTCGAACAGGGCGTCGGCACCGTCGCGACCGATCGCGGACATCTCCGCGGTGGTGATGGGCACGGCCTGCAGGCGCGTGAGCAGGGGGCCGGCGCCGTCGGGGCCGCCGGTCTCGTCGACGACCTGCAGTTCCGGCCACAGGAACGGCGGCGTGAGGACGAGGTGCTCGCAGCGACGCCCGGGATCGACCAGGCCGACCGCGTTGGGGATCACCGCGCCGGGCGCCACGTGGATCGAGCCGGTCGCCACTGCCAGCGCGCAGGCGTCCAGGACGTCGGCCATCGCGCGGTGCCCCGTGCGGCCGACCGTGACGAACTCACTGCGGATCTGACGCCCTTCGGGCGTGGTGACGTTGGTGGGCAGCTCCCGCGCGCCGATGGTGGCGTAGGTGGAGAAGCCGACGGCGGGGACGTTGTCGACGACGACGATGTCGCAGTGCCATTCGGTGGTCTTCCCCTCCTCGTCCGGCTCGGTCTCGTGCGGGTAGCGCAGGACGCGGACCTTGTCCTTGCCGCCGAGGATGCCCTCGAGGCCGGAGAGATCGGCCGTGTCCGGGCCGGGGAGGGTGTTCTCGTCGCTCATGCCAGTGCTCGCAGACGTGGTTCGAGGTCGGCCTCGAACAGGTCGAGGAAGCGCTTCTGGTCGTGACCGGGTGCGTGGAAGACCAGGTGGTTGAGGCCCGCGTCGACGTACTGCTTGACCTGCTCCACGGCGTCGTCCGGGTCCGAGGCGACGATCCAGCGCTTGGCGACCTGCTCGATCGGCAGCTCGTCGGCCAGGCGCTCCATCTCTCGCGGCGAGTCCACCGAGTGCTTCTGCTCCGGCGTCAGGCTCAGCGGCGCCCAGAAGCGGCAGTTCTCCAGGGCTTTCTCCGGGTCGGGGTCGTAGCTGATCTTGATCTCGATCATCCGGTCGATCGTCGAGGAGTCACGCTCGTTGATCCGCGCGCCCTCCTCGACCGCGGGCAGGAGCTTGTCCGTGTAGAGCTCCATACCCTTGCCGGAGGTGCAGATGAAGCCGTCGCCGACGCGACCGGCGTACTTGGCCACGACCGGGCCACCCGCGGCGATGTAGACCGGCACGCCGCCCTCGGGAACGTCATAGAGGAACGCGTCCTTGGTGGAGTAGAAGTCGCCGGAGAAGCTGGTGGTCTCACCCGTCCAGAGCTCACGCATGAGGCGGACGGACTCCCGCAGTCGCGCGAAGCGCTCCTTGAACTCCGGCCACTCGCCCCGGTGGCCCGTGGCGATCTCGTTGAGCGCCTCACCGGTGCCCACGCCGAGGAAGACGCGCCCCGGATAGAGGCACGCCATGGTGGCGAACGCCTGGGCCAGTACCGCGGGGTTGTAGCGGAACGTCGGGGTGAGCACGGAGGTGCCCAGCTGGATGGTGCTGGTTCGCTCCCCTACGGCCGTGAGCCAGGCCAGGGAGAACGGGGCGTGGCCGCCGTCGTGGCGCCAGGGCTGGAAGTGGTCGGAGACCGTGGCCGAGTCCATGCCCGCCTGCTCCGCCATCACCGCGAACTCCACGAGATCGCGCGGCCCGAATTGCTCGGCCGAGGCCTTGTATCCGAGCTTGAGGGAGGGGGTGTCGGGCATCGGCTTCTCCTACGTCTAGGCGTGTGGCCAGGTGTACGTCGACGTTGTTCACTGGGGCGTTCACAGCGGCGTTCGCGGTGGCGTTCGTTGCGGCGTTCGTTGCGGCGTTCGTTGCGGCGTTCGTTGCGGCGGCACTCCGTCGCGCGGGCCACTGCGCCGAGTATGCCAGTGGCCTGCGACACTCGTAGCGCCCTGTCCCCACCTCGACGCTCCGAGGTCGCCTCGGCGCGGAAGGTGCACGGGTAGCCGACGCGTCAGCGCCCCGGCCGCGACATGGCCGCCGGAACATCTGATGAGATCGGCCACACGCCGTAGGTAGCTGTAACGAACACGGCCGCGTCAGCAATATCCTTCATAAACCGGAAGTCACCGCGCATCGCGTGACCAGGGCCCCCTCCCCTGCACCGACCTCCGGGGGAGCGCAATATCGGAGGAGTCATGCGGATCAGGCACGCGGCCACCGCCCTGGTGGCCCTCGCTGCCTCCTCCGCCTGTGCCCTCGGCGCCACGATGATTCTCCAGGACCGCGAAGAGCAGGCCCGCGAGTCCGAGCTCCGCAGCTCCGCCTGGTCCGTGCAGGCGTCCACCGACTTCGGCACCACCTGGACCGCGCCCATCTCCTCCTACGGTGGCCACTTCCCCGTCCGCGTCGACACTGCCGGCCTGCGGGACCGCTCGGCCTACCAACCGCTCACCCTCCGCACGAGCGTCGACTCGCGCGACGACGCCCACGTGGCGATCGGGGAGGGCGTCCTCGTGGAGGGCGACCCGGCCGCCGCCGTCGACGTGCGGATCCGGGCGGTCGCCTCCCGCGGCGGGGCCTGCGCGGCGCCGGCCTTCCGCCTCGACTCGGACAACGTCCTCGCCGGGGACGGTGAGCAGCCGGTGCCCGTCGACGCCCCCACCTCCGACGTCCCGCTGATCCTGCCCGGCGCCACCCGCACCACACCCGGCGCGGCGGTGACCGTGTGCCTCGAACTGAGCATGGACGCCGACTCCCCGGCGCCGGACTCGGTCCTCACGCTGGCGTGGCCCGTCGACATCGCCCGCAGCGACGCCACCGCCTGAACCGACCGCCCGATCGCTCGTCAGTCGCTCCCCGCGGTCGCCTGCTCAGCCGCCGGCGGCCTCACGGTAGAGCCGCGCATGGGTGGCCACGACGGTCTCCGGATCGGCGCCCGCCACCCGCGGCGGCACGGCCCGCGGATCCTCCGACGCCGCGCGCACGGCCACCGCCACCGCGGAGGGATCACGCGGGTCGTACACCTCTCCCGAGTGTTCGCCCGGGTCGCACCGGTCGAACCACTGGTCGCGCAGGAACCCCACCGACGGGAACACCGGCGCGACCCCGAGGTCGCGGCACAGTTCCAGCCACGTCGAGTGGGTGGCGAACCGGTACGGCAGAACGCACACGTCGAGCGCGGCGAACTCCGGCAGTACGGGCCCCAGATCCAGCGACTCGTAACGCACCAACCGCACCGACTCCCAGCCGCCCTCGGCCGCTAGCTCCGCGACGAGGTGGTGCCCGCCGGCCTCGCGGTCCTCGCCGCACGCGTCGCGCCACGCCTGCGCCTCCACCACGATCCGCAGGTGGGCGCCGCGGCGGCCCTGTGCGACCGGCGCGAGCTGGTCCAACAGCTCGGGGCCCTCGATGTTCTCGCCCATCCGCTCGAGCAGGACCCCCACCACGAGCGGGTCGTCCGGCCCGCGCAGGTGCTTGCCCGCGCGCACGGCGGCGGAGATCTCGTCCTCGTCCAGCAGCCTCGGGTGCGGCACGACCACCGGTTCGACGCCCCACCGCACCCACAGTTCGTGCGCCGCCACCTCGGTCAGCGTGACCACGGCAGCGGCGGCCTCGACCAGTGTGCCGGTGTGATCCCGGTGCGGGAGTTCGTCCTCGTGGGACGGGTAGACGATGTCGTGGACGGTGAGCACCATCGGCACCCCGGCCCGCGCCAGGTGCTCCACCACCCCGTCCACGCTCTCGGGCTCGAGGTAGTCGTAACCGAAGTGCACGTGCGCCAGGTCGACAGTGCGCAGCGGGTCGCCGTCGCGATGAATCTCGCCCGAGGCCTCGTGGCCGGGATCGAACTCCGCGGGAGTCACCGCCTCGGGCGGGGTCTGCCCGTTCACCACCCCGGGCCGGACGGGCACCAGCTCTACGTGCTCAGCGCCATCCAGGCCGGTGATACGGCGAACCGCGGGATGGGCGGCCGGCAGCACCGCCACCCGGACCCGGGAATGTTCACCCCGATCAGACATACGATCAATCTAGACCGTCACCCCAGACCGCGACGCAGGTCCTCGATGAGGTCGCCCGCGTGTTCCAGCCCCACGGACAGGCGGACCACGTTGTCGCCGATGCCCACCGCGGCGCGGGCCTCGGGCTCCATGGACGCATGCGTCGTCGTCGCGGGATGGGTCACCAGCGTCTTGGCATCGCCGAGGTTGTTGGAGATGTCGATGACCTCGAGCGAGTTGAGCAGGGCGAAACACTCCTTCTTGCCGCGGCCGCCCTCGTCGTCGTCGTACTTCAACCCGAACGTCACCACCGACCCGCCGCCGGACATCTGCGCGCGCGCCAGCTCGTACTGGGGGTGTGACTCGAGCATCGGGTACGTCACCCAGTCAACCGCCCGGTGGGACTCGAGGAACCGCGCCACCTCCAGCGCGTTGGCACTCATCCGCTCGACGCGCAGGCTCATGGTCTCCAGGCCCTTGAGCAGGACCCACGCGTTGAACGCGCTCATGCCGAACCCGGCGTGGCGCATGAGGTTCTGCACCGGACCGGTGATGTACTCCTCGGTCCCCAGGACGGCGCCGCCGAGGACGCGGCCCTGGCCGTCGATGTGCTTGGTCGTGGAGTACACCACCACGTCCGCACCCAGCTCGAGCGGCTTCTGGTGCAGGACGGTGGCGAAGACGTTGTCCACCACGACCTGCGCGCCGGCCGCGTGGGCCAGGTCGCACACCGCGCGGACGTCGACCAGCTCCTGCATGGGGTTGGAGGGGGTCTCGAAGAAGACCGCGTCGGTGGGCTCGGACAGCGCCTCACGCCACTGGTCGAGGTCGGCGCCGTCGACGAACACCGTCTCCACGCCCCACCGCGGCAGGATCTCCGCGCAGATCACGTAGCAGGAGCCGAACAGCGCGCGGGAGGCCACGAGCCGGGATCCGTTGCCGCACAGCGCGGCCAGCGCCACGAACACCGCGGACATGCCGGAGCTGGTGGCGAAGCACGCCTCGGCGCCCTCGATCTGGCGCAGCCGCTCCTGGAACATCGCCACGGTGGGATTGCCGTAGCGGGAGTAGACGAAGCGCTGCTTCTCACCGTTGAACGACGCCTCGGCCGCCTCGGCGGAGGAGTACACGTAGCCGGAGTTGAGGAACATCGGCTCGGTGGTCTCCTCGAAGGCCGTGCGCATCTGGCCGGCGCGGACCCCCAGGGTGTCGGGGTGGAGACCGTCGGGGAGCTCGTTGTTCTTCATCCGCTGCTTTCTGTGTACTCGGGTGTGCGTGCGTGTGTGGGCGGTCCGTGTGTGGGCGGTGCGTGTGTGGGCGGTCCGTGTGTGGGCGGTCCGTGTGTGCGGACCGCCCGTGTGTCGGGGCGGGCCGTGTCAGGACTGGCGCCAGGCCAGGCCCGCGACCTTCCAGCCGTTGACCGTGCCGCGATGCCCCTCGGCGTCCGGGTCGCCCTCGAAGCCGCCGGCCACGTTGTAGGCGGCGCCGTATCCGACAGCGGTGGCGACCCGGGCCGCGGCCGCCGACCGGTGTCCGCTGCGGCAGAGGAACAGCACGGGCGCGTCGGGCTCGACGCCGGCCTCGCCCAGCTGTTCCACGAACCGGGCGTTGGGCTGGCCCGCCGAGGTCATCCACTCGATGCCCAGCGTGCGCTTGCCGAGCTCCGACAGATCGGCGCCGCCGACCCACTGCCATTCGGCGCTGGTGCGGACGTCCACCAGCACGGCGTCGGGATCGGAGGCGAGCAGTTCCCAGGCCTGGCGGGGCGGTAGGTCCCCGGCGTAGTCGCTCATGGGTGTCGATTATGCTCCCCCGACGCCCGATCGGCGGGGTCGAGGTACCCGGGTGGCCGTTCTGTGCGACGATCCGGATATGACGCCGCTCACAGATCACCCCTACCGTGTGGCCGTCGTCGGGTCCGGCCCGGCGGGCGTGTACGCGTGCGAGGCCCTGCTGGACTGGAGCGACTCGAGCGATCCGTCGGGGCGCGGGATCGTGGTGGACCTGCTCGACCGCCTGCCCGTGCCGTACGGGTTGCTGCGTCACGGCGTGGCCCCGGATCACCCCCGCATCAAGGGCATCGCGCGGACGCTCGAGGGGATCGCCGCGGATCCGCGCATCCGGTTCCTGGGCAACGTGGAGTTCGGCCGCGACCTGACGGTGGAGGACGTGCGGCGCTTCTACCACGCGGTCGTGTTCTCCACCGGCGCGCTGACCGACCGTCGGCTGGGCGTCCCGGGCGAGGACCTGGAGGGATCGTACGGGGCCGCCGAGTTCGTGACCTGGTATGACGGTCACCCCGATTCGCACCCGGAGTGGGCGCTCACCGCCGAACGGGCGGCCGTGGTCGGCGTGGGGAACGTGGCCCTGGACGTGGCGCGCATGTTGGTGCGAAGTCCGGAGCAGCTCGAGCCGACGGACATCCCCGCCCACGTGCGGGACGGCTTCGGCACCAATGTGACGCGCGTGGTGTCGGTGATCGGGCGCCGTGGCCCGGCGCACGCCAAGTTCACGCCCCTGGAGCTGCGAGAGATGGCCAAGGTGGAGGGAGTCACCGTGGTGGTGGATCCCGACGACCTGGAGTACGACGACGAGGCGCGCGCCCTCCGCGACGGCGATCGCCGGGTGGGGCAGGTGTGCGCGCAACTCGAGAAATGGGTCGGGGCGCAGCGTGAGGCCGGGCTCGAGACGGCGGATGAGGCCGAGACCGCCGCGCTCGCGGCCGGCGGGAAGGTGGTGCGGTTCCGCTTCCACCGGTCCCCCGTCGAGATCGTGGGCGACGACGGCCGGGTCTCGGGGCTGCGTCTGGAGATCACCGAACCCGATCCCGCGCCCGCCGGCGCCGGCGCCGGGACGTCCGGCGCGGCCGCGGCCACGGGGTCGGCCGTCGGCCGGGTGCGCGGCACGGGCCGCTTCGAGGATCTGCCGGTCGAGGCCGTGTACCGCGCGGTGGGGTACCGCTCCGCCGCCCTGGAGGGCGTGCCGTTCGACGACTCCCGGGCGACCATCCCCAATGACGGCGGCCGGGTGCTCGACGCGCCGGGCGGGGACCACCTGCCGGGGCTGTTCACGGCGGGGTGGGTCAAGCGCGGGCCCTCCGGTGTCATCGGCACCAACCGGTCGTGCGCGGTGGAGACGGTCGGTCATCTCACCACCGAGCTCGAGTCCGGCACGCTGCCCGAGCCCGCTGACCCCGATCCGTCCGCCGTCCGCGACCTGCTCGCCGACCGCGGCGTGGACATCGTCGACGGCGACGCCTGGCTCGCGATCGACGCCCACGAGCGTGAGCTCGGCGAGGCGGCCGGCCGCGAGCGCACCAAGTTGCCGGGCCGGGCGGAGATGCTCGACATCGCCCGCTCCTCGCGGGCTACTCGATCCCGCTGACGAGCCGGCCGATCTCCGTCAGCGACACCGTCCCCGGGTCGAGGTAGCGCGAGTGCGCGGTGCGCACCGATTCCGGTCCCGCGCCGGGCTCGGTGACGTCCACGGAGCGGCCGCCGAACTCGTCGGTCCCCGGCCGCTCGCCGAGCACGCCCGTGATCGACCACCACGGGACGGGATCCCAGCGTGAGGCCACGGCCACCACGTCGTCGTCGACCGCCGGGCGGCTGACGCCCGCCTCGTCCACCCACTGCCGGCCGAGCGACTCGACACCCGCGCCGGGGCTGCCGACGTGGATCATCAGGTCGGCAGCGAGCCCCTCGGGGTCCGCCGCGGCCGCGCCCAGGACCACCGAGCCGTAGCTGTAACCGATGGCCGCGTGCGGGGCGTCGTCGCCGTCCAGGCCCTCGACCGCGTCCAGCCCGGCCGCGTAGGTCCGGAGGTCGCCCGCGTGCGCCCACGCCGGGCCCGCGGAGGAGCCGGCGGAGACGATGCCGTCCGGCGCGTCGTAGCCCTGCCACGACACCGCCACGCACTCCCCGGCCGCGCCCTTCCCGTGCCCTGCGCCGGCCTCGCCGGCCGCCTCCGCCGCGTCCGCCGCCTCGCACACCGCGCCGGCGCGCTCGCCGGTGCGCCCGAGGTCGGCCAGCGAGGAACCGGTGCCGGGCACCAGCGTCACCACCCGCTCGGCGGAATCGGGGTCGGCGCCGGCGACCACCGCCCGGCCGTCGGGATGCAGGTCGAGGAGATGCCTCCGGGGGTCTTGCTCGAGGTACGCGGCCAACGCCTCCAGATCCCGCGCCGCCTCGTCGGACAGCCGCCCGCCTGCGCCGGACCCGGCCCCCGCCCCGGACCCGGTCGCGTCGAGCAGCCGCCGTAGCCGCGTCCGGTTGATGGCGTCGCGCGTCGCCGACGACAGCCCGGCCACCGAGCCGAGCTCGGGGTGGTCGCGCGCCAGCCGGGCGCGGTCGGCGGGCCCGAGCGAGTGCCACAGCCGGGCGACCTCGCGGGGGTCGTCGTCGGTCGAGCCCGACAGGTCCAGGCACGGCCTCGTCGCGGGGTCGACCCGGCCGGCGAGCCCGTCCGCCGCCTCCCGCAGCCTCATGGCGAGGACGCGGTCGGCGTCCTGCACCGCGACCGCGTCCCCGGTTCCGGGCTCGGCCGCCTCTGCGGCGGCCCACCCGGTCACCGCGCGGGCGAGCCGACTCCCCTCGACCCTGAGCACATCGGCCACGAAGAGGCAGTTCCCGGAGAGCATCAGCGCCTCGACGGCGGCATCGGCGGCCTCGCCGCGGGCCCGTTCCCCCGCCCGGCCCGACCACTCCCCGTCTGTCGCGCGCCCTCCGAGCCTGCGGGCGACCGAGTCCAGGTCCTCGGCGGAATCCGCGATCCGTCGGCCCACCTCCGCCGCCCGCGCGGCCGCCAGGTCGATCGCCGCGACCAGTCCGTCAGCCCCCTGCGCCGGCGACACGACCGGCCACCTCCTCGTCGGCCGCCGTCAGCAGGCCCGCCGCCCGCGCCATCCCGTCCGCCGACCGCTCCGTCTCCTCCGCGAGGTCGCGGGACCGGCGGGCGAGCAGCGCCGCACACTCGGCGAGCGCGCCGCCGCTGAGTAGTCCGACGCCACCCGCCTGTGCTGCGGACGCCACCGCGGACGCCTCCTCGAGCGCCGCGCTCAGCGACACCGCTCCCTCTGCCAACTCCCGCCCGGCCTCGCGGACTCGCGTGGCCTCCGCCGTCACCGCCACCTGATCGAACGCCAGCACGGCCGTCCCCAGCGGCCCCTGCGCCGCCGCGGCCGTCGTGCCCGCCACCACCGCCGCGGCCGCCGCATCCCCCACGGCCACCGCGCCTGTTCCCCCGTCCTGCCCTGCCATCGACCCCGCTCCCCTCCGGCCCGGCACTCCGCGCCGCTCGTCAGGTCACGCTAGGGGTCGGCACCGACACGAAGCCCTCGCCGCCAGGTGCCTGTGGACGGGGTCGACGACCATCCACAGGGGGCGTCACTCACTCGAGATCGGGCTGCGCGGCGTACCGGCCGCCGATGAACATCCGGGCCATCACCGCCCCGATCGCCACGAGGAAGACCACCAGCGCGACCGGGAGGATCCATGTCGGCATCGCGTCGCCCCCCCGACCTTGCGGCGAGCACGATGCCCACCTGCCCGGCCACCAGCAGGAGCAGCGTGACCGTCGTAATCAGCCACAGGTCCTCGCGCATCAACCGCTCGAACCGCCGCAGCCTCGGACCGGTGGCCGTCCACCACTCCTTGTTGGGCGCGTTGATCTGGCCCGGGGCCCACAACGCCAGCCGGGACAGCAGCGGCATCGGCAGCACCACGAGCAGCGGGATCAGCGCGGAGAACGCGAGCGCCCCGGTCCGACTGGACCAGCCGTCGGCCCGCCCGTCGGCGCCGAAGTGCGTCGGCACCCGCTCGGGCAGGACGGCCACCTGCCAGGCCAGCACTCCCAGCCACAGCAGGACCACACCCCCGGCCAGCACGAGAATCCACGGAGCCGTCGGCTCGGGCGGCAGATCGCGTGCGTCGTCGGCGGCGGACCTCGTCGTCGTCATCGAGCGGAGCCTTCCCACCTACTCGCGGTGACCGACGGCACCTACCTCACCACCGTCACGCGCGACGCGGCCTCGCGCGCCCGCTGGCGGGCGCCGTCCACGTCCTCCGCGGTCGCCACCGCCACACCCATCCGGCGGAACTCACTGGCCGACGGCTTGCCGAACAACCGCACGTCGACCTCCGGCACGGCCAGCGCCCGCGCCACGCCCTCGAAACCGACCGCGTCCACACGGCCCTCGCCGATCCCCGGGCCGCCGTAGATGACCGCCGACGCGCCCGGGCTGGCCATCGTCGTGACCACCGGCAGGCCGAGCACGGCGCGCGCGTGCATCTCGAACTCGCTGAGGACCTGACTGCGCAGCGTCACCAGGCCGGTGTCATGGGGGCGGGGGCTGACCTCGGAGAAGTAGACGTCGACGCCGTTGACGAACAACTCCACGCCGAACACCCCGACGCCGCCGAGCGCGCCGGTGATCCGCGCGGCCACCGAACGTGCGGAATCGTACGCGTCCTGGGTCATGGCCTGCGGCTGCCACGACTCCACGTAGTCGCCGCGCTCCTGGCGGTGGCCGATCGGCTCGCAGAAGTCGGTGCGGATCCGGCCCGTCTCCGGGTCCACACTGCGGACGGTGAGCAGGGTGATCTCGTACTCGAAGTCCACGAACGACTCCACGATCACGCGCGCCCCCGCGACGCGGGCACCCGACTGCGCGTACTGCCACGCACCCTCGATGTCCTCGGGACCGTGCAGGGTGGACTGGCCTTTACCCGACGACGACATGGTGGGCTTGACCAGGCACGGGAACCCGATGGCCTCGCACGCGTCCTGAAGCTCTTCGAGGGAGGAGGCGAACGCGTAGCGGCTCGTGGGCAGGCCCAGCTCCTCGGCCGCGAGGCGGCGGATGCCCTCCCGGTCCATGGTCAGCCGCACCGCGCGCGCGGTGGGCACGACCCGGGCCAGCCCGTCCTGCTCGATCTGCGCGAGCGCGGCGGTGGCGATGGCCTCGATCTCCGGCAGAATCACCTCGGGCCGCTCGAGTTCCACGACACGGCGCACCTCGTCGGCGTCGGTCATGTCGATGGTGTGGGCCCGGTGAGCGACCTGATGGGCGGGTGCGCCGTCGTAGCGGTCGACCGCGACGACCTCCACACCCAGCCGCTGCAGCGCGATCGTCACCTCCTTGCCCAACTCCCCCGAGCCGAGCAGCATCACGCGGGTCGCGGTCGGCGTGCCCGGCGTGCCGAAGCGGTCCACGGCGGGCGGGGCGAGGGGATCGTGAGCGGCGGTCATGGCACACAGGCTAG
>NZ_BCSW01000004.1 GCF_001571065.1 Dietzia cinnamea NBRC 102147 | reverse complement strand
GGACGAGCCCACCCCCGAACACGCGGTTCGCGCGCGCCGGTCACCCCCGGCGCGCGCGACGCGTCCGCCGCCGACCGCGCCGTATACCGTGAGCGCATGAGGTCGCGGCGTCCCCTCCGTCCCGGCCGCGCGGTCGCGGCGGCACTCCTTGCGCTGACGTGCGCGCTCACCGCGGCGCCCGCCGGAGCCGCTCAGCCCACCGGTGCGGCGTCGTCCGCGGTCACGGTCCCCGACCCGTTCGCCGCGCTCCGGCCCGCGCCCGAGCACGAGCGCACGCCCGAGCGCTACCTGCCCAGTCCGTCCCCGGACCCCTGGTACTCGTCGCCGCCGACCGTCGACCCCGCGACCGCCCCGGGGACGATCCTCGCCACGCGAGAGGTGACGATCCCGCCGCACAACGTCCGCAACTTCGGCCGCGGCTGGCAGGTGCTGGTCCAGAGCACCGACTCCCACGACCGCCCGCAGCAGATCGTGTCGACGCTCATCGAGCCGGCCACCCCGTGGCCCGGGCCCGATCCGCGGCCGCTCGTGTCGTTCAACGTCACGATCGACTCGCTGGGCCTGACGTGCATGCCGTCCCACACGCTGCCGCACACGCTCAACCTCGAGCTACCGCCGTTCCTGCAGATCCTCGCCGACCGCGGCTACGGCCTGGTCGTCACCGACTTCCAGGGGCCCAGGGCGGCCTATGCGGCGGGGCGCGCCAACGGCCGCGCGGTGCTCGACGGGATCCGCGCCGCCCGCGCCTTCGTCCCACCCGGTGAGGCCGACCCGCTGTTCGCCGACTCGCGGGTCGTGCAGGTCGGCTACTCCGGGGGCGGCATCGCCACGGGCTGGGCCGCCCAGCTTCAGCCCGTGTACGCCCCCGAGCTGACCGGCTTGCTCGTCGGTTCGTCGGTCGGCGGCGTGCCCTCCGACTACTCCGACCTGTTCGACACGATGGACGGCACCATCGCCTCCGGCCTGTACCGCGCCGCCGTCCTGGGCCTGGCGCGCGAGTACCCGGAGCTGTACCCCCTCCTCAACGACACCGGCGACGTCATCGCGCACCACCTCCGCGACGCCTGCGCCGCCGCCAACACCGCCGGGGGGCTCATCCCGGCGCCGCTGTCCGCGCTGACCGACGTCGATCCCCGCACCGACCCCACGGTCGCGGCCGTCCTCGCCCGCAACCGTCTGGGCACCCCCGACCCCGCCCACGGCGCGGACCCGCGCGAGGTGCCGACCGGGCCGGTCCAGGTCTGGCACGGTGACGCCGCCGCACCGATTGGCCCCGGCCCGGGCTCCTCGCAGGGGCCGGGCGACCCGTTCGTCCCCGAATGGACGGCCCGCCGGCTGGCGGACGAGTGGTGCGCGGCCGGTGCCGACGTCGAGTACACGCCCGTGCCCGGCGAGCACATCCTGGCGGCGTACACCGCGGTGGGCCCGGCGCTGGACTGGGTCGACGACCGGGCGCGCGGCGTCCCCTTCGACTCCGGCTGCCGGCCCGACTGACCGGCGCGGCCCAGGAGGGCGGGCCCCCGGCGAGCGAGCGCCCCTCGTCGTCGTCGGCATCTCTCTCGTCTCTCTCGTCGCCCCGTCATCCCACCGTGATCCCGCGGTCGGTCGCGTCACACCCCGGCGCGGCGACGCGGCGGCCGCGCCCCACCGGGCGGTAACCTCGACCGCGTGAGCACCGCGCAGAACACCCCACCGGCCCCGACCGCGCTGGACACCGAACTCCGGCGCCTGACCGGCTGGGGCCGCACCGCCCCGGCGATGAGCCACGTGCTGACCCCACGCTCGGTCGACGAGATCTCCGCGGCCGTCGCGGCGGTCAACGACTCCAACGCCTCCTCCCCAGCCCACCTGCGGCGCGGCGTGGTCGCCCGCGGCCTCGGCCGCTCGTACGGCGACAGCGCCCAGAACTCCGGCGGACTCGTCGTGGACATGAGCCGGTTCAACCGCATCCACGAGCTCAATGCCGAGAAGGCGCTGGCAGTGGTCGACGCGGGCGTCAACCTCGACCAGCTCATGCGGGCGGCCCTGCCGTTCGGGCTGTGGGTGCCGGTCCTGCCGGGCACACGGCAGGTGACCGTCGGCGGTGCGATCGGCCACGACATCCACGGCAAGAACCACCACTCCGCCGGCTCGTTCGGCAATCACGTCACGCGCATGGAACTGCTCGTCGCGGACGGCCGCGTGCTCACGCTCGAGCCGAGCGGAACCGCCGACGACCCCGACGGAACGCTGTTCTGGGCCACCGTCGGCGGCAACGGCCTCACCGGCATCGTGCTCAAGGTGTGGATCGCGATGACGCGCACGGAGACGGCGTTCTTCCTCGCCGACGACGACCAGACCTCGAGCCTCGACGAGACGATCGCCCTGCACACCGACGGGTCGGAGTCGAAGTACACCTACTCGTCCGCGTGGTTCGACGCGATCAGCGCGCCCCCCAAGCTCGGCCGGGCCGCGGTCTCGCGCGGGTCGCTGGCCACGCTGGCCCAGCTCGAGGAGTACGCGCCCAAGCTGGCGAAGAACCCGCTGGCGATGGACGCCAAGCCGCTGCTGACGTTCCCGGACATCTTCCCCAACGGGCTGGCCAACAAGTGGTCCTTCAGCCTGGTGGGCGAGGCGTACTACCGCATGGGCGGGACGCGCCGGAACAAGATCAAGACGTTGCCGCAGTTCTACCACATGCTCGACCTGTTCGGAGAGTGGAACCGGGCCATGGGACCTGCGGGTTTCCTGCAGTACCAGTTCATCGTCCCGCCGGGCGCGGTCGAGGGCTTCAAGGAGATCATCGGGGACATCCAGCGCTCGGGGCACTACTCGTTCCTCAACGTGTTCAAGCTGTTCGGCCCCGGGAACCAGGCGCCGCTGTCCTTCCCCATGGAGGGCTGGAACGTGTGCGTGGACTTCCCCATCAACGACCGGCTCAACAGCTTCGTCAACCACCTCGACGCCAAGGTCATGTCGATGGGCGGACGGCTCTACACGGCCAAGGACTCGCGCGTCCCGGCCGAGCGGTTCCACGCCATGTACCCGGAGATCGACTCGTGGATCGCCACCCGCCGCGGCATCGACCCCCACGGGGTGTTCGCCTCCGACATGGGCCGGCGGCTCGAACTGCTCTGAGCGGGTGAGCGCCCCCAGGGGTGTCGGGCCCCGTCGGTAGACTCCTGCCCATGATCAATGCCGTCGGCGTCCCCCAGACCCTGCTCCTGCTCGGTGGAACCTCCGAGATCGGCCTGGCCATCTGTGCCGAGTACCTGCAGCAGGGCCCGATGCGCGTGATCCTGGCGTGCCTGCCCGGCGACCCCGGCGTGGAGGACGCGCGGGCGGAGATGACGGCCGCCGGCGCGACCGCCGTGGAGGTCGTGGACTTCGACGCCGCGGCCACCGACACGCACCCGGCCACGTTCGAGACGATCTTCGCCGGTGGGGACGTCGACGTGGCGATCGTCGCGTTCGGCCTCCTCGGGGACAACGAGGAACTCTGGTCCGACCAGCGCAAGGCGGTCCAGATCGCGCAGATCAACTACACCGGTGCCGTCTCGGTGGGCGTGCTGCTCGCCGAGCGGATGAAGGCGCAGGGCTTCGGCCGGATCATCGCCATGAGCTCGGCCGCCGGCCTGCGGGCCCGCCGCTCCAACTTCGTCTACGGATCCACCAAGGCGGGGCTGGACTCCTTCTACACCGGTCTCGGGTACGCGCTCGACGAGCACGGGGTGGACGTCCTGGTGATCCGCCCCGGCCAGGTGCGCACCCGGATGTCAGCGCACGTCAAGGAGGCGCCGCTGACCATCAACAAGGAGGAGGTCGCCCGCATCGCGGTGAAGAACGCCGGTGCCGGTAAGGGCGCGGTCTTCGCTCCGGCCGCGTTCGGCGGGGTCATGGCCGTGCTCACGCACGTGCCGCGCCCCATCTTCCGCAAGCTCCCCTTCTGAGCATGCCGCCGGCGCTACGCGGGCCCGGTCTGGCCGGGGCGGCGACGCTGCTCGCCGCAGCCGTCACCGCCGTGGTCCTGGTCGGCTTCTCGCTCGTCTCCTTCCCGGCCTACGGCAACTCCAACGTCCTGCGGGCCCTGACCGTGGTCGGTCAGACCGCCGCTGTCGCGCTGGTGGCGACGGGGATCCTCGCCGCGCGCGCCGGGGAGCGGCCGGGGGGTCGGCCCGCGCTGGTGCGGCTGGGCAAGCTCGCCGCCCCCACCGGGTCGGCCCTGCTCGTGGCGGCCACGCTGGGCATCCCGCTCGCGGCGTCGCGGCTGTACCTGCACGGCGTGAGCGTGGACCAGGAGTTCCGCACCCAGTTCCTCGGCCGCTCGGCCACCTCGCTCGGGCTGCCCGACATGGCGTACATCGACCTGCCGTCGTTCTACCCGTCGGGGTGGTTCTGGCTGGGCGGGCGGTTCGCGAACCTGGTCGGCCTCGAGGGCTGGGCGTCGTTCAAGCCGTGGGCGATCCTGTCGCTGGCGGTCGCGGCCGCGCTGGTCACCGTGCTGTGGACGCGGATCCTGCGCACCGACCTCGGCGCCGCGGTGGGCCTGGTCTCGACCTCGATCGTGCTCGCCTACGGCAGCCCCGAGCCGTACGGCGCCGTGGTGGCCCTGTTCCTGCCGCCGGTCCTCATCCTCGCGTGGCACGCGGTCAGCCCGACGGCCCGCCACGCCGGCCGCGGCGCCACCGTGGCCACGACCCTGTTCCTCGGGGCGTCGGCGTGCACCTACACGCTGTACACCGGCCTGGCGGCGGGCACGGTCGTCCTCATGGCGCTCGTCGCGACCGTCTCCGCGGTGCTCGCCGCGCGGCGCGGTCGACGCGTGATCCCGCTCTGGCTGCCCGCGGCCCGGCTCGCCGTGATCGGGTCCGGGTCGATCCTCATCGCCCTGCTCGTGTGGGCGCCCTACCTGCTGGCCGCGCTCCGCGGCGAGCCCGCCGACTCCGGCACCGCCATGCACTACCTGCCCGAGGCCGGAGCGCGGCTGCCGCTGCCGATGACCGCCGGCGGCCTCACCGGCTGGGTGTGCCTGGCCGGCCTGGTGTGGATCATCGCGCGGGCGTGGACCTCGCGCCGCGCGCAGGCGCTCGGCCTGGGCGTCGTGGCCGTCTACCTGTGGAGCCTGGCCTCGATGGCCGTCACCGTCCTGGGCACCACCATGCTGGGATTCCGGCTCGAGCCGGTGCTCATCCTCCTCCTGGTGGTGGCCGGGGTGTTCGCCGTCGTCGACGTCGCCGGGCTCGCCGTCCGCGCGGCCGGCCGTCAGGCCGGTGAGCCCCGGCCCGCCGCGGAGGCCGCCGACCGTCGTCGGCGCGCCGGCGCCGTGGTGGGTGTGCTGGCCGCCCTCGCCGTGCTCGCACACGCGCAGGGCATCCCCGACCACCTGCACGACGAGATCCGGCTGGCCTACACCGACACGGACGGCCACGGCGAGCGGGCCGACCGCTACCCGCCCGGCCCCGAGTCCCACTACGCCGAGGTCGACCGCGTCATCCTGGAGTCGTTCCCCGGCCGTGACCGGACCGACCTCGTCGTCGCCAGCACCGCCGACGCGTTCCTGGCCTACCACCCGTACTTCGCCTACCAGGCCGTCACCTCGCACTACGCCAACCCGCTGGGGCGGTACGCCGACCGCAACGCGTCCATGGTCGCGTGGCAGGACGCCACCAGCGGCGACGAGCTGTTCGCGATGATGCGCTCCACGCCGTGGCGCGGCCCCGACGCGATCGTCACGCGCCGGTCGGGCGACGGCTTCACCCTGCGCCTGGCCGAGGACACCTACCCCAACGACCCCAACGTCCGCCGCTTCGGCGTCACCATCCCCGGCGAGGCCGTCGAGGGGGACCACTTCGAGGTCCACGACGTGGGTCCGTTCGCCGTGATCACGGTGCGGTGAGGAGGCTGTGCGGTGATCAGGCGATGACAGCGGAGCGAACGGGAACCGTGGGACGGGGCGACGACGACGAGGTGCACGACACCGACGTCGAGCGTCCCCTCGGTCTGCACCCGTACCCCGGCATGGACCGCGACCGCCGGTGGGCGGTCATCACCGGCTTCCTCGGGGCGGTCCTGGCGATCCTCGCCGGGTTCCTCCCCGTGCACCAGGACACCACGCGGGTGCAGTGGACGGCCGGGCCCGACTACGCCTCGGTCACCGCCCCGCTCGTCTCCGGGCGACCGCTCGACCTCACCATCACCGCACCGTGCGCGCCGCTGGCGCAGGTCCCCGAGAACACGATCGTGTTCTCCACCCTGCCGGAGGGCGCCCCCGGGCGGATCTCCGACGGGCTGGTGGTCCAGCGCGCCGAGGACGCGGCCGGCGACCCGGTCATCGAGGTGGCGGTACGCAACATCACGCTGCTGTCGGTGCCGCTGTCCACCCTGCGTGACCCCGCGTGCGAGACGCTGAACGTGCGCGCCGAGACGGGCATCCTCGTCGCCGAGTTCACCGGCCTCGAGCGCGACCCCGACGACGCCGACGACGCGGTCCGCGCCGCCGTCCCGGGGACCATGCGCCCGCAGGTCACCGGGGTCTTCACCGACCTCACGCCCGTGACCGCGCCCGACGGCCTCGGCGAGTCCACGGTCGAGGTCACCGTCGACTCCCGGTACTCCTCCAGCCCCACCGCGCTCAAACTGGTGCTCATGGTGATCGGGGTGCTCGCCACCCTCGCCTCCGTGGTGTTCCTGCACCGCCTCGACGGCATCGACGGCCGCTCGCACCGCCGCTTCGTCCCGCGGTCCTGGTCGCGACTGTCCGGGGTCGACGGGGTCGTCATCGGCGTCCTGGGCTTCTGGCACCTCGTGGGCGCCAACACCTCCGACGACGGCTACCTGCTCACCATGGCCCGCTCGGCCGGGCCCAGCGGGTACATGGCCAACTACTTCCGCTGGCTCGGCTCCCCCGAGTCCCCGGTCGGCTGGTACTACGAGATCCTGCGCGTGTTCGCCGAGATCTCCACCGCCAGCCCGTGGATGCGGCTGCCCACCCTGCTGTGCGGCATCCTGTCGTGGCTCATCATCAGCCGCGAGGTCGTGCCCCGGCTGGGCCGCCTCGCCCGCACCTGGCGCGGACCGCGCTGGACCGGCGCCGCCCTGTTCCTGGCCTTCTGGATGGCGTTCAACAACGGGCTACGGCCCGAGCCGGTGATCGCGCTCGGCGCCCTGCTCACGTGGTCGCTGGTCGAGCGGTCCATCGCCACCCGCCGGCTCGTGCCCGGCGTCGCGGCGATCGGCGTGGCCGCGTTCTCCCTCGGTGCCGGCCCCACCGGGCTCATGTGCGTCGCGGCGCTCGCGGCGGGCGCCCGCGAGTTCCTCAGCATGGCCCGGCGGCGCGCGCGGGTGGTCGGGTGGGCCCCGATCCTCGGCCCCGTCCTGGCCGTGGGTCTCGCGCTGCTCTACACCGTGTTCGCCGACCAGACGCTGGCCGCGGTCCTCGAGGCCACCCGCATCCGCACCGAGCTCGGTCCGAGCCTGCCCTGGTACGGGGAGAAGGAGCGGTGGGAGGCGCTGTTCGGGGTCTCCGCCGACGGCGGTGTCGCCCGCCGCTTCCCCGTCCTGCTCATGCTCATGTGCCTGGTCCTGGTCACCGCCGTCATGCTGAGGCGGGGGAAGATCCCCGGCGCGGCCGCCGGGCCCTCGCGCCGACTCATCGGCGTCCTCGCGGGATCGCTGCTGTTCCTGGTGTTCACCCCCACCAAATGGACCCACCACTTCGGGGTCTTCGCCGGTCTGGCGGGTGCGCTCGCCGTCCTCGCCGTCATCGCCCTGCGCTCCTCGACGGTCTCGCTCAATCGGAGTCGCTGGCTGGTGTGGGCGGCGCTGTGCTTTGTCGTCGGCCTGTCCACCGCCACCAACAACACCTGGTGGTACGTCTCCGACTACGGCATCCCCTTCTCCGACTCCTTCCCCGCCGTGGGCGGGGTCCAGGTCCAGTACGTCGCGTTCATCGGCGCCCTGGTGTGCCTGCTCATCGCCGGACTCATCCACTCGGGCCTCGTCCCCTCCGAGCCCGGCGCCGCCCTGTGGCGCCGCGTCCGGCGCGCGGCGCCGTTCCTGCGGACGCACGCCGACACCCCCGCCGCCCGCCGCCGCGCCGACGGCCGGAGCCGCGGGATCGGCGGCACCCCGCTGACGGTGGTCGCGTTCTCCGTGGTGATCTTCGAGCTGGTCTCCGCGGTCACCGCCGTGTTCGTCCAGAGCCCCGCCTACAGCGTCGGCCGCGGCAACATCCGCGCGCTGTCCGGTGAGCCGTGCGCGCTGGCCGACTCGGTGCTCGTCGAGGAGGACTCCAACGACGGCCTGCTCAGCGCGGTCGGCGCCGGGCCCGAGATCTCCCTCGGCGCGGGCGTCGTCAACGGCTTCGCCCCCAACGGCCTGCCCGACTCCATCACCGTCGACAGCGCGGAGGCCTCCGGCGCGCTCGCGACCTCCGAGTCCGGCGAACGCGACCCCGGCGACGGTGTGGACGCCGGCACGACCGGCGGCCGCGGTGCCGTCACGGTCAACGGCTCCACCGTCGCGCTGCCGTTCGGTCTCGACCCGGACACCACCCCGGTCCTGGGCTCCTACCGGCGCGGCCCGCAGGTCGCGGCCGAGCTCACCTCGGCGTGGTACGAGCTGCCCGCCCGCAGTGCCAACCGCCCGCTCCTCGTCATGGCGGCCGCCGGTCGCATCGGCAACGGCGCCCTGCGCATCGAGTACGGGCGCCCCGGCCGTGTGGGCGCGACCGGGCCCACCGACTTCGAGGTCATGGGCTCCACCACCCCCATCGACGTCGGCCCCGCGCCCGCCTGGCGGAACCTGCGCATCCCGCTCGACTCGATCCCCGAGGACGCCCAGGTCGTGCGCGTGGTGGCCGCGGACGGCAACCTCGACCCCGACCAGTGGCTGGCCGTCACCCCGCCGCGGAACCCGCGGCTGCGCACCCTTGACGAGGTCGTCGGCCACACCGACCCCGTGCTCATCGACTGGGTCGTCGCGCTGGCCTTCCCGTGCCAGCGGCCGTTCGTCCACAACGGGGGCGTCGCCGAGATCCCCCGCTACCGGATCCTCGCCGACCGCGAGTCGTCGTCCGCCGCCAACTGGTGGCAGAGCGCCGGCGGCGGCGGCCCGCTCCTGTGGACCAGGCAGACCGTCGAGGCCATCACCGTCCCCACCTACCTCGACCACGACTGGGCCCGCGACTGGGGCTCGCTGCAGCGGTTCGAACCCCTCGACCCGGACGCCACTCCCGCCGAACTCCTCCGCGGAAGCGAGGTGCGTTGGGGCTGGACCACGCCGGGTCCGATGAACTGATCGTCGCCTAGAATCGGCTGTCGTGTCAGACTCCTCCCCGGAACCGTCCCCGGCTCATCCCCCGGCTTCCAGTCCGGCCTCCGGCGCGATCGCCGCCGACCCGCGGGTCGCGAGGCTCCGGCTCATCGCCATCGTCAGCGGCCTCCTGGGGACGCTGTGCTTCCTGGCGCTGCCGTTCCTGCCGGTCTCCCAGACCACCTCGACCGTGCAGTGGCCGCAGAACGGTTCCGTCGGCTCGGTCACCGCGCCCCTCATGGCGCACTCCCCGCAGCGGTTCACCGCCACCGCGCCGTGCGACCTGGTCGGCGAGCTGCCCGCCGACGGGGGGATCCTGCTGTCCACCGCCCCGGCGGGTGGCGGGGAGGCCGGCGACCGCGCCCTGTTCGTCCGCGCCTCCGCCGACACGGTCGACGTGATCTCCCGCAACCGCGTCATCGTCTCCGCGCCCCGAGACCGGGTCGAGGCCGGTGACTGCACACAGCTCAGCGTGGTCGCCGCGCCCACCTACGTCGAGGCGTCGTTCGACGGCATCGACGGTGCCGCGCGCCGTGTCGACGCCGACGACCTGCGCCCGATGGTCGTGGGCGTCTACACCGACCTACCCGCCGACACCGCGGTGCCCGAGGGCCTCGACGTGGCCGTGCAGGTCGACTCGCGCTTCACCACCGACCCCACCGGGTGGAAGTGGGCGGCGATCGTCGTCGGACTGCTGTCGACCGCCGTCGCTCTGTGGGCGCTGCACGCGCTGGACCAGACCGACGGCCGCCGCGCACGCCGCTTCCTGCCGCGCGGCTGGTTCCGGATCCGCCCGCCCGACATCGCCGTGATCGGCACGCTCGGCGTGTGGCACTTCGTCGGCGGCAACACCTCCGACGACGGCTACATCCTGTCCATGGCCCGAGCCGCCGATCCCGCCGGCTACATGGCCAACTACTACCGCTGGTACGGGGTCCCCGAGTCGCCGTTCGGCTCGCCCTATTACGACCTGCTGACGCTGTTCTCGCACGTGTCCACCGCAAGTCCTTGGATGCGGCTGCCGGCCCTCCTGGCGGCGATACTGTGCTGGCTCGTCATCAGCCGCGAGGTCCTGCCCCGCCTCGGACGCGCCGCCCGCACCACCCCGGTCGTCGTGTGGAGCGCCGCCGCCGTCTTCCTCGCCTTCTGGATGGCCTTCAACAACGGCCTGCGGCCCGAACCCATCATCGCGCTGGGCGCCCTCCTGACCTGGGTCTCCGTGGAACGGGCCATCGCCACCCGGCGGATGCTGCCGTTCGCGATCGCCGTCATCATCGCGTCGTTCTCCCTGGCCACCGGTCCCACCGGGCTCATGGCCGTCGCGGCACTGCTCATGGGCCTGCGGGCCGTCGTGCGCACCGTCGTCATCCGCGGCCGCGTGATCGGCTCGTACCTCGCGCTCGTCGCGCCCGTCCTCGCCTCCGGCACGATGGTGCTGATCTGCGTGTTCGGCGTGCAGACCCTCGCCGCCGTGCTCGAGGCGATCCGGGTCCGCGGCGAGATCGGTCCCAGCCTGAGCTGGTTCGAGGAGTTCGTCCGCTACTACTACCTCATGATCCCGACGGTGGACGGCTCGCTCGCCCGTCGACTGCCGGTCCTGCTGGTGCTGCTGTGTCTCGCCGTCGTCGTCGGCACCCTCCTGCGCCGCGGCAAGGTCCCGGGCGCCGCCTCGGGCCCGGTCTGGCGCCTGGTCGGCGTGGTCGTGGGCACGGCCTTCTTCATGATGTTCTCGCCCACCAAGTGGACCCACCACTTCGGTGTCTACGCGGGCATCGGCGGCGCGATCGCCGCCCTCGGAGCCCTGGCGATCTCCGCGTCCGCCGTCCGCACCGCCCGCAACCGCACACTGTTCCTCGGCGTGATCCTCCTCGTGGTGGCGCTGGCGTTCGCCGGCCCCAACGGCTGGTGGTACGTCTCGAGCTACGGCATCCCCTGGTGGGACAAGGCGCCGAGCATCCGCGGCATCGACGCCGCCACCGTCCTGCTCGTCCTGGCGGTCCTGACGTTCGCCTACGCCGGGTGGCAGCACCTGCGTCGTGACTACACCGGCGACAAGGCGCCCCGGACCACCGAGGGCCGACGCCGCGTGCGGACCTTCGCCGCCGCACCGATCGCCGTGGTCGCCGGCCTGCTGGTGATCTTCTCGATCGCCTCGTTCGCCAAGGGCGTCCACAAGCAGTTCCCGGCGTACACGATCGCCGAGGGCAACCTCTCCGCGCTCGCCGGGAACCCCTGCATGCTCGCCGACCGCGTCCTCGTCGAGCCCGACGCCAACGCCGGCATGCTCACCCCGCTCGACGCCACCCCCTTGCCCGACGGGACCGTCGACCCGCAGGACCGCGCCGCGGCCATCGAGGCGGGTGGCAACACCGGGTTCACGCCCGACGGTGTCGCCCCCGACCTGTCCGCCGACGCGGTGGTCGCCGATCCCGGCGCCGCGAACACCACCTCCGAGCCCGGCGGCGGCCCGTCGGTCAACACCGGTGAGAGCGCGGGCACCGGAGGCGGCCGGGGCGCCGAGGGTGTCAACTCCTCGACCGTCGCACTGCCCTTCGGGCTCGATCCCGCCACCACGCCGGTGCTCGGCTCGTTCCTCGTGGGCCCGCAGCGGGAGGCCAGCCTGGAGACGGGCTGGTACCGCCTGCCGGAGAACCGGGAGTCGCATCCGCTGCTGGTCATCTCGGCGGCGGGTCGCATCGGCCGCTTCGACGCGGACGGCATCTACAGGTACGGCCAGAGCGTGGTCGTGGAGTTCGGCCGCTCGGCGGAGGCCGGCGTCGAGACGGTGGGCGAGCCGGTCGTCCCGTTCGACATCGGCCCCGCCCCCACGTGGCGGAACCTGCGGGTGGACATGCAGGACGCCCCCGCGGACGCCGACGTGATGCGTGTCCGGGTCGACGACAACGACCTCACCCCCGATCAGTGGGCAGCGATCACGCCCCCGCGCGCTCCCGAGCTCGTGACGGTCCAGGAGATGGTGGGATCTGACTCGCCGGTCCTGCTGGACTGGGCGGTGAGCCTGCAGTTCCCGTGCCAGCGTCCGTTCGCTCACCACGCGGGCGTGGCCGAGTTGCCCGAGTACCGGATCCTCCCGGACCGTCCGTTGGCCGTCAGCGCCACGAGCACCTGGATGTCGTACGAGGCCGGCGGGCCGCTGGGATGGGTGGAGACCGCGCAGCGGGCGCGGACGATCCCCTCGTACCTGCGGCACGACTGGAACCGGGACTGGGGTTCGATCGAGGCCTACACCCCGCTGGGCACGTACCAGGAGGAGCCGCCGGCGCCAGCCGAGGTGACCACCGGCACCGAGACCCGCTGGGGCTGGTGGCAGCCCGAGGGGCCGATCTTCGTGACCGACCCCGAGTGACCCGCTCAGCGCGCGGGACCGCGCCGGCCTGACGAGGGCCCGCCGGTCCGATGAGGGCCCGCCGGAGGCAGCAGCCACCGGCGGGCCCTCGGTCGTTGGCGCGGCCCCGGCCTGAGCCCTCGTCGCCAGGACAGCCGCCCGCCGACATGGCGTCTCGCGCGCACCGCGGTGACGGCGAGACGCCAGGTCGAGGAGCGGCTGCGGGGCGGCTGCGGGGCGGAGAAATGCGGGACGGGCGGCCCCCTCGTCGGTGGGCCGCCCGTCGGTGCGCTCGTGCCGTCGGCGCGCTGTTGCTATCGGATCACAGCGGGAAGATGGCGTGCTTGCGCGGAAGCTCGACCCGCGTCTTGTCCCTCAACTGCGCCAGTGCACCGCGCAACACCAGGCGGGTCTGCGACGGCTCGATCACCGCGTCGATGTAGCCTCTCTCGGCGGCCGTGTACGGCGTCGCGATGAACTCGTTGTACATGTCGATGAGCTGCTGACGGAGCTTCGGGCCCTCCTCCGGGCCGGCCTCCTCGATCTGCCGCCGCTGCAGCAGATCCACCGCGCCCTCGGCACCCATCACCGCGATGCGGGCGGTCGGCCACGCGAAGTTGAGGTCGCCGCCGAGATTCTTGGAGCCCATCACCGCGTACGCACCGCCGTAGGCCTTGCGCACCACGAAGGTCACCTTGGGAACCGAGGACGCCGCCACAGCGAAGCCCATCTTGGCGCCACGATGGATGATGCCCAGCTTCTCCTGCTCCACGCCGGGCAGGTAGCCGGGGGTGTCCACCACGTAGACGATCGGGATCGAGTAGGCGTCACACAGCATCATGTGGCGGGTGGCCTTCTCGGAGGCGTCGATGTCGAGGGCGCCGGACAGGTGAAGTGGCTGGTTGGCCACCACGCCGACCGGTTCGCCGTCGACGCGCGCGAAGCCCGTGATGATGTTGGAGGCGAACTGCCCCGATGTCTCGACGAACTCGCCGTCGTCGAACATCCGGATCAGGACGTCGTGCATGTCGTACGCGGCGTTGTCCGAGTCCGGGATGATCGTGTCGAGCTGCCGGTCCGACTCCGTGGTCTCCGGTTCGAGTCCCGGGTTGATCCGCGGGGCCTTCTCGCTGGCCGACGACGGCAGGTAGCTGAGCAGGTTGCGCACGTACATGAATGCGTCGTGCTCGCTGACGGCCACGTGGTTGACGTTGCCCCGCTTCGCCTGCTCGAGTGCGGACCCGAGCTCGTCCATCGTGACGTCCTCGCCGGTCACCTGACGGATGACGTCGGGGCCGGTGACGAACATGTACGCCTGATCCTGGACGGCGATCACGAAGTCGGTCGTCACGGGCGCGTACACGGCACCGCCCGCGCACTTGCCGAGCATGATCGAGATCTGCGGAACGTACCCCGACGCGGGGTACTGACGCCGCGAGATCTCCGAGTAGTACGCGAGCGAGGTGACGGCGTCCTGGACCCGGGCGCCGCCCGAGTCGTTGATCCCGATGATCGGGCAGCCGACCTTGATCGCGAAATCCATGATGGCGCAGACCTTCTTGCCGAAGCCCTCGCCGACGGACCCGCCGAACACCGTGTTGTCGTGCGCGTACACCGCTACCGGGCGACCGTCGATCGTGCCGCGGCCGGTCACCACGCCGTCGCCGAACGGGTTGTCGGGGTTGCCCGGCGCCTTGACCAGTTGGCCCATCTCCACGAAGCTGCCCGCGTCGAGGAGCTCGGCGATCCGCTGGCGGGGAGGGGTCTGCCCCGCGGCGTCGCGGCGGGCCTTGGCCCGTTCGCTGCCCGGGTCCATGGCCTGCTCGGTCTTGACCCGCAGTTCAGCGAGCTTCTCCGCGGTCGTCTTCGCCGTCACGCGTTCGTTCCCTTCCGTACGCCCGCGTCGAGCTCCGTGAGTCGACGCGCCAGATGCTTACCGACCGTACCGACCACCGGCTCGTCGACCATCGCGAGGTGGTCCCCCTCGAGGTGGACCACCTCCAGATCGGTCACCACGGCGGCCCAGCCGCCGTCCGGGTCGATGCGCTCGTAGCGCGGCTCCAGTTCGATCGCCCCGTCGTGCATCCGCTCGGCCCGGTACAGCACGAACGGCACCTCGGCGCCCACGCCGGCCCACGAGCCCATGTCCGCGCTCTGCAGGATGCGGTTGTCCACGAAACTGGCCCGCTGGTGCTCGATCACGCCGCCGCCCATCGCGTTGGCCTCGGCGCCCAGCACCCCCATCAACATGTCCAGCACGCCGTCCTCGCCGTGCTCGGCGAGGAAGTCGCGCGGCACCTCCACGTCGAGCCCGTACGTCCGCTTGGCGAACTCCGAGTAGCGCTTCCAGCGCGCCTCGGCCTCGTCGAGCGTGTCCGGGATCGGCTCGGACGGCTGCACGGTGTCCAGCAGGACCACCAGCGACACCTCGTCGCCCGCGGCCCGCAGCTGGCGGGCCACCTCGACGGCCAGCGCGCCGCCGAAGGACCAGCCACCCAGCGCCACCGGGCGGCCCGCGGCGAGCTCGCGGATCCGGTCGAGGTAGGTCGCGGCCCGCGCCTCCAGGGGGCCCTCGACGCGCTCGACGCCGTACACCGGGGTGCCCTCGTCGAGGCGCTCGACGAGCGGCTCGTAGACGAACGACGATCCGCCGGCCGCGTGGAACAGGAACAGCGGCGTGCGCCCCTCCTGCCCCTCGGCGAGCACGCGGATGTTGCCCTCGACGGCGACCTCGGTGAACGGGCGCAGTAGATCGGCCACCTCGGCGATCGTCGACGCGCCGGCCAGCTGGTCGGCGGTGATGTCGCCGCCGGATCGCTCGGACAGTCGCCGGGCCAGCGCCTCGCGGGTGGCCTCGTCGATCGGGGGCAGCGCCCCGGTCACGCCGGGCGCCGCCGCGCCGGTGACCACCGCCCACGCGCCGAACGCCATGCGCTCGGTGTCGTCGCGCGGGGCGACCGACGCGGCGTCGCCGGCCGGGGCCGCACCGTCGGAGTCAGCCGCACCCGAGACGTCGGCGGCGTCTCCGTCGCGCAGGGACGCCACGTCCACGGCGCCCTCGCCGCGGGCCTGCTGGGCCGCCAGCTCGCCGACCTCCTCCGGGTTCTCCACCGCGAACAGGACCATCTCCGCGACGTCGTTCAGCGACGCGTCCCGCATGGCCTGCAACTCGAGCGGCGGGATGGAGAACTCGTGCTCGACGCGGTTCTTGATGCGCACGGCCATGAGCGAATCCAGGCCGAGATCGAGCAGTGCCAGCTCCCTCGGCAGGTCGTCGGGGCTGTACCCCATCGAGGAGCCGACGATCCGGGCGAGCCTGTCGCTGATCGACTCGCCGGACCCGGGGTTCCAGCGGGCGTCGGCCTCGTCGTCGTCGTCCTCGTCCTCGCCGACCACCGGAGCGTCGGACTCGGCCGACTCGAAATGCGGCATCTCCGGCGCCGTCGACGGATCGATCGGCGCGCCGCCGCTGACCGCGCCGGAGGCGACCAGCACGAACGGCGCGGACTCCTCGTCCGACCGGACGTGGACCTGCACCGACGCCCCGCCCGGGTGCGGGGTGAGGGTCGTGGTGACCGATCCCGAGGCGGGGAGGACGCCGGGCCGGTCGACGGCGATGAGGGTCGCGCCCTCGACCACCGCCGCGGCCGCCGCGGACATCAGCGCGTCCACGCTGGGCACGACCTCGGCGCGGACCTGCCACGCGTGGCGGCCGTCGGGCAGCGCGACGTACGACCCCGGCATGCGGCCGTCGCCGGACCCGCCACCCGCGGTGACCTTGGGCCACAGGGTGCGGCGCTTCCACGCGGTGCCCGGCACCGGCGCGTACCGGCCGGGACCGGTGACGTGGCCGTGGATCATCTCCACGACGCTCGGCATGTCGATCGTGTGCCCGTGGACGTACAGCTGCGCGATCGCGTGCAGCAGCGTGTCCGCCTCGGACTCCTTGCGCTTGAGCGCGTGCAGGAGGTTCGGCTCCATGAGACCGGCGTCGAAGCACGTCGCGGCCACCGACATCGCGGCCACCGGGTTGGGGGCCAGCTCGAGGAAGGTCACGTACCCGGCGTCGACGGCCTTGCGCACGGCGTGGGTGAACCACACCGAGTGGCGCATGCCCTTGACCCAGTACTCCTCCGCGTGGACCGGCTCGTGGCCGGCGCGGTAGAAGGTCTCGCGGTCGACGGACGAGAACAGCCCGGAGGTGAGTTCGCGCGGCTCGAGGCCGGCGATCTCCGCGGCCAGCTCGCCCAGCAGCATGTCGACGTCCGAGGTGTGTCCGGCGCCGCGGACCTGCAGCTGACGGGCGAACTTGCCCTGCTCCTCGACCCACGCGACGAAGTCGGCGACGGGCTTGGCGCGGCCGCCGACCGTGGTGTGGGTGGGCGCGGCGTAGACGGCGGGCTCGATGGAGGCGAACTGCGGGTTGTCGGCGATGATCTGCGCGATCTCCTCGGCCGAGTACTCGACCAGCGCCATCGCGCCGGCCTCCTCCTCCGAGACCTGCCCCTCGGCGTCGCCCATGAGGCGCGAGCGCACACAGATCACGCGCACTGCGTCCTCGAGGTTCAGGCCGCCGGTCGCGTAGGCGGCGGCGACCTCGCCCATCGAGTGGCCGATGACGGCCTCGGGCTTGGCGCCGAGCGCGCGCAGCGTGTCGACGAGCGCGACCTGGATGGCGAAGATACCGACCTGGGAGTTCTCGAGCTCGTAGGTCTGGGAGTCGTCGAGGATCAACTCGGCGATCCGGTAGCCGGCCTCGAAGTCGATGAGCTCGTCCACCGCGTCCAGGCACGAGGCGAACAGCGGGTTGGACAGGTACAGTTCCTTGGCCATCTTGCGGTGCTGGGAACCGAAGCCGGAGAACACCCACACGTCGCCCGTGCCGGCGGGGGCGTCAGCGCTGAACACGCCGGGGCCCGGGTCGCCCGCGGCGAGCGCGCGCAGTCCGGCGACGAGCTCGGCGCGGGTGTGGCCGACGACCGCGCCGCGGGAGCGGCCGTGGTTGCGGGTGGACAGGGTGCGGGCGACGGCGCCGAGGTCGATCGAGTCGTCCTGCGCCTCGAGCCAGTCCGCGACCTGGGCGGCCGTGGCCTTGCGGCGCGACGGCAGGGACGCGGACACGACCAGCACGGTGGCCGGAGGGCCGGGAACAGCGGTGCCGGTGGTGGCGAGCTCGTCGGCGTTGCGCGCGACGGCGTCGGCCACGCAGCGGGCGACGTCGTCGTCCGTGGCCGTCGCGGTGGTGGTCGCGGCGTCGGTGGTCGCCGTGGCCGGGTCGGTGTCGGCCGGGGCGTCGGTGGAGGTGTCGGACGGGGCGTCGACGACGACGTGGGCCGGCTGCGGCCGGTACTCGGCCACCACGACGTGCGCGTTGGTGCCACCGAAGCCGAAGCCGGAGATGCCGGCGACCGCGCGGCCGCTGTAGCGCGGCCACGGGGTGGTCTCGGTGACCACGCTGAGCCGGGCGGCGTCGAAGTCGAGGTACGGGTTGGGGCCCGCGTAGTTGATCGTGGGCGGCACGGCGTCGTGCTGCATGCCCAGGATGATCTTGGCCAGGCCGGCGGCGCCGGCGGCGGACTCCATGTGCCCGAAGTTGGTCTTGGCCGAGCCCAGGAGCGTGGGCCGGTCGGCGTCGCGGCCGCGGCCGAGCACCTGGCCCAGGGCGGTGGCCTCGATGGGGTCGCCGAGGATCGTGCCGGTGCCGTGGGCCTCGATGTAGTCGACCTCGCGCGGGTCCACGCCGGCGTCGGCGTAGGCCTGGCGCAGGACGGAGACCTGGGCGTCGGGGTTGGGGGCGGTCATGCCGTTGGAGCGACCGTCCGAGTTCACGGCGGAGCCCTTGATGACGGCGAGGATCTCGTCGCCGTCCCGTTCGGCCTCGGACAGGCGCTTCAGGATGAACACGCCCCCGCCCTCGGCGCGGCAGATGCCGTTGGCGTCGGAGGAGAACGCCTTGATGCGCCCGTCGGGGCTGAGCGCGGCGCCGGTCTTGGCGAAGCCCATGGTGGCGGCGGGCGCGAGCATCATGTTGACGCCACCGGCCACGACGAGGTCCGACTCGTGCAGGCGCAAGGAGTTGACGGCCTCGTGGATCGCGACCAGCGACGTCGAGCAGGCGGTGTCCAGCGTCATGGACGGGCCGCGGAAGTCGAACGTGTACGAGATCCGGTTGGAGATGATCGAGTTGGAGGCGCCGGTGACCGCGTACGGGGACGCGGCGGCGGAGTCCGACGTGAGCAGGACCTGGTAGTCGCTGGACGACGAGCCCATGAACACGCCGACCTCGCGGCCCTTGAGGTCACTAGCCGGGATGTGGGCGTTCTCGAGGGCTTCCCAGGTGAGCTCGAGCGCGAGCCGCTGCTGCGGGTCGACCATCTCGGCCTCGCGGGGGCTCATGCCGAAGAACTCGGCGTCGAAGTCCTTGACCTCGGTGTCGTCGAGCCAGCCGCCGCGGTTCGGCGCCTCGGCCAGGACCTGCTGGACGTACGCGTCGCCCGCCCACTCCGACCAGCGCGAGTCCGGTCGGGGGCTGGTCGCGTCACGGCCGGAGGCCAGCAGGTCCCAGGTCGCCTCGGGGCTGTCGGCGCCGCCGGGGAAGCGGGTCGCGAGGCCGATGACGGCCACGTCGAACTCCATGCCCGCGCCGCGCTCGCGGAACGTGTGCAGGTCCGTGGGCTCGTCGGCCTCCACCGGACCGTTGACCACGTACTCGGCGAGCGAGGCGATGGTGGGGTGCTGGTAGGCGACGGTCGCGTCCAGCGGCCGGCCGATGAGGTCCTCGAGGTCGGCGGACAGGGACACCGCGTCGCGGGACGACAGGCCGTACTCCTCCAGCGAGCGGTCGTCGGTCACCTTGGAGATGTCGAGCCCGGTGGCCCGGCAGACCCAGCCCCGCATCCATTCGCGGAGCTCCACTACCGTCATCTCGCTCTGTGCCATCGTCGTGGCTCGCCTTTCCTGAAGGTGTCGTCCGGTGTTCCCGTGCGCCGGGGCCGCCGTGCGCCGTGAACCGGCCCGGCGGACGCTACTGCGCCGGCAGGTCCGGGAATGCGGTCTGCTGGTGGCCCCCGCGCAGGGTGCCGTCCACGTACGCCGCCTTGCAGGCACGGCGGGCGATCTTGCCGCTGGACGTGCGGGGGATGGACCCGGCGGGAACCAGGAGAACGTCCTGGGCGGTGACGCCGTGTCGCGCGGAGATCGCCGACCGGACCGCGTCCGCGATGGGACCGGGGTCGGCCTTGCCCGCGCCGGGCGCGCGCTCACCCACCACGACCAGCGTCTCCGAGGAGTCATCGGCGGCGATCTCCGCACCGTTACGCGCCTCGATCGGCAACTGGTTGGCCGGCACGGAGAACGCGGCGACGAAGCCGGGCCGCAGGGCGTCGGACGCGCTCTGCGCGGTGTTCTCCAGGTCCTGGGGGTAGTGGTTGCGGCCCGCGACGATCACCAGATCCTTGACGCGGCCGGTGATGTACAGCTGACCGTCCACGTAGGCGCCGTAGTCGCCGGTGCGCAGCCAGCGCGCGTCCTCGGGTACCGTCCCGAACTCGCGGACGGTCTTGGAGCCATCCTGCAGCCGCTCGACGAGCCGGTTGCCGAAGGTGGCCTCGGACTCCTCGGGGCGCCCCCAGTAGGCGCGACCGATGTTCGTGCCGTGCAGCCAGATCTCGCCGACCCGGCCCTCGGGGAGTTCGCGGCCGGTGCCGTCGTGCTCTCCCGTGGCCTCGTCGATGTTCGCCTCGACGATCGTGGCCCACTGGCTGGGGGCGACGTACCCGCACGCGACCTGGGGGATGGCGTCCTCGTTGCCCTCCACCTGCGACGGCTCGAGGACGGTCATGACGCCCCGGTTGAGATCCGTCCGGTCCACATGGATGACGATCGCCTCGTCATCTCGGCGCGGCGAGGACACGAACAGGGTCGCCTCGGCCATGCCGTAGGACGGCTTGATCACGGTGGGCGCGAGCCCGTAGGGGGCGAACGCCTCGTTGAATGCCCGCATCGACGCCGGGGTGACGGGCTCCGAACCGTTGATGATGCTCGTCACGCCGGACAGGTCGAGGGTCTCGCCCTCCCTGGGCAGGCCGCGGCGGGCGGCGTGCTCGAACGCGAAGTTGGGGGCGGCGGCGAACACCCCGTCGCCGCCGCTCGCGGCGCCGAGCTGGGAGACCCACCGGCCGGGCCGCTGCACGAACGCGCGGGGGCTCATCACCGTGATGGTGGCCCCGCCCATCGCGGGCAGGATGACCGTCAGCAGGCCCATGTCGTGGAACAGCGGCAGCCAGGTGACGCCGCGCGAGGCGCGGGTCAGACCCAGGCTGTCGAAGAGTTGCATGACGTTGGTGACCACGTTGCGGTGCGTGATCTCGACTCCGGCGGGCACCCGGGTCGAGCCCGAGGTGTACTGCAGGTAGGCGATGTCGTCGGCGCCGAGGTCCGGTCGGGACCAGCCGGAGCCGAGCTCGTCGGGGATGGCGTCGACGGCGACGGTGCGCGGACGCTCGCGGGCGGGCAGCTCTCGGAAGAGCTTCCGGACCCCGGCAGCGGATTCGGTCGAGGTGAGGATGACCGCCGGTGCGCAGTCGCCCAGGACCGCGTGGAGGCGGTCGTGGTGGCCCGGCTCATCCGGGTCGAACAGTGGCACGGCGATGAGTCCGGCCTGGATCGCGGCGAAGAACGACACGATGTAGTCCAGGCCCTGCGGGGCGAGGATGGCCACGCGGTCCCCCGGCTTCGCGACCTGCTGCAGGCGGGCCGCGATGGCGTAGAGCCGCTCGCCGAACCGCGTCCACGACAGCTCGTGCACCTCACCGTCACGGGAGGTCGAGTAGTCGATGTAGCGGTAGACCAGCCCGTCATGGGCGGGGTCCTGGCGCGCGGCGGAGACGTTGGCTTCGACGAAGTCGACAAGGGTGGTGCGATCAGGGATGACGATCGCCCCTCCGGCGTCGTGATACTGCTCGAACTCCACGTTGCTCCGTTCCGATCCGTCCTACGTTGGTCGACGTCGTCGACCACGGATATGCCGGGTGCACTGACGACAAGCTTTGTCGATCCTACAGCGTGCCTCAGGGCACATCCGAACTCCGAATCGTCGCTTCGCCAGGCGTGTCGCCCCGCGGGCGCCGGGAGCAGGGCGTGACGGTCACTCGTGGGCGATCTCCGGAGCGGCGTCGACGAGCTCGCTGACGTGGCCGATCGTCCACTCGGGGACGGTGGTCCCGGCGATGACGTCCGGGTTCGTGGCGTACATGGCGTGGATCGCGTTGTTGGCGACGAACTCCTGGAACCGGGCGGCACCGTCGACGACGTTGAGCGGGGCGTTGCAGATCAGGTCGCGCGAGTCGCAGATCTGGGCCGTGCGGTCGTCCAGTTCGCCGAACCCGCCCGGGCGTGGCCCGGTCATGGTGGCACCCGCGATGAGCTGGGTCAGGCCGGTGGCCGGCTGCAGGGCGATCTCCATCCCCTGGCCGTTGCCGGGGGACAGCCCCGGCGACTGGCCCTGCCCCGGCAGGCGGCGGCCGTCCGCGATGAGGACGGAACCGAGCATCCGGTCGGCGGGAACGGGACCGTTGCCGTTACCGATCTCGCTCGTCAGGTCGCCGGCGATCACCGCGCCCTGGGAGAAACCCAGGAGGACGAACGAGGTGAGGGGGCAGTGCTCGTGTGTGGCCGCGAGCTCGGCGCGGGCACGCTCGGTGCCCTCCGCCCGGCTCTGGTCGTAGGTGACCTGGTTCGGCTGCTGCGGGTTCCGGAACTGCGCCACGTAGGGGACGGTGAACACCTCGAGGCGCTCGTCCGGGTACTGCCGGCTCAGCGGGTCCGTGATCGTCCGCAGAAGCGCGTTGGGCAGGAAACCCGGATTGTGCGGATCGTCGGTGGGGCTGCTCTCCCATGTCCCCGGCACGGCGATCATCTCGACGTCCGGGCAGTCGGCGGGCTGGGTCTGCTCGGTCTCGTCCGGGCCGGGCAGCGGGCCGTCGGGGCCGGTCGGCAACCCCCGGTTGCCGAGCCACCACCCGATGCCGAGCACGAGCAGGACGATCACGACGAGCGCCCCCAGCGAGCAGCCGAGACGGCGGCCTCCCCCACGACGCGTTCCGCGAGCCACGATACGAACTCCTTCCCGACCTCCCACACGACTGTGGCGTGTGGCCGACGACCGGTTCAACGCCCCGCGGTCCGCGCGGGTTCCTCAGGTGCCGGGCGAGGTGTCCGGGCTCACCCGGAGCGGCCGCCGCCCGCCGACGACCGCCGTCGTGCTGTTCGAGCCGCGCGGGCGGCAGTGCACTGGGCGGGCCGCTACGGGCAGAGTTGCCCGGCCGAGGCGTCCACGACGACCCGGGACAGTTCGTCGACCTCACGGTCGGAGTAGCCGCCCGCCGAGATCTGACCGGCCACCGCGTCGGCGATCGTCGTGGTCTCGTCCGCGGCTCCGCCGGTGGTGCGGATGCGGCAGATGGTGTTGCCGGCGGCGACGAGCGAATCCGACAGGTCGGCGGTCTCGATGCCCTCCTTCTCCAGTGCGGAGAGGTAGCCGCGCTCGCGCGCACCGATGGCCGGCGCGGTGTACCCCGGCGCATCCGGGGGGACGGGGGCCGGCGCCTCCGTGTACCGGCCGGAGTCCTCCGTCGCCGGGACACGGGAGGCGCCGGCGGAGCCGCCGCCCGGCGGCGGGGCGAGCGTCTCGGAGTCCGGCACGCCGGAGACCGTCGAGTCCCCTCCCCCGCACGCGGTGAGCATCCCTCCGGCGACGAGCAGCGCGGCGCCGAGCGAGAGCGCACGGGACCTCACGAGATCTCCGCCCGGCCACCGGACACGGTGATCCGACCGCCCTCGAACTCCATCACCTGGCCGCCGGAGGTGTTGCGCAGCGGGCCGGTCGGGTAGCCGAGCCGACCGCGCTCGTAGTCGACCGTGCCCCAGGCGTCGAACACCGGGCCGCGGGGGACGACGTGGGCGCCGGTGCGCGGCGACCAGTAGATCGCGCCGCCCTGGAACCGGCTGAACGCGCCGCGTCGGGTGTCGAGGGCGATCTCGTCGGTCACGGGGTAGCCGAGCTCGGAGTTCTCCGCCCCGGCCTCGCGGTAGGCCTTGAGGATGTCCCCCTCGACGACCTTCGGACCCGTCTCCTCCGACCAGTAGACCGTCCCGCCCTGGAAGCCCTGGACGACGCCCGGCTTGTTGGGGTTGGTGATCTCGTCGGTGGTCGGGTACCCGAGGTCGCCGCGCTCCGCGCCGCGCTCCTGCCACATCGCCCGGATGCCGCCGCGGACCGCGTGCGCGCCGGTGGAGGGCGACCAGTAGATGACGCCGTTCTGGAAGGTGGAGAACCGGCCGCGCCCGTCCGGGGTGGTCGTCTCCCCGGACGTCGGCAGCCCGAGCACGCCGTCGGGTCCGCCCTCGGCCTGGTAGGCGGCGCCGATCGCCCCGAGGACGGAGTGCGCCCCCGTGGCCTGCGACCAGAACACGCGGCCGAAGCGGAAGTCGGTGGCCTTGCCGCCCCGGACGTCGTACTCGCCGGTGAGGCACGGCCCGAGTCCGGGCTGCCGCTCGGCCACGCGGGCGATCTCGCCCGCCGCCGCGCACGGCTTCTCGACGTTCTCGATGCCCACCGCGGTGGCGAACTGCGGCCACGCCTGGGTCATCTCGAACTGCCAGTACGGCCACGTGTGGGTACCGGACGGGCGGAAGTTCGCGGTGACCTCGACCCCCTCGGCGCGCGCCTTGTTGACGAAGGTCTGGGTGGTCATCCGCGAGAGGAGCTCGAGCCCGTACCCGGGGAAGTTGGTCGGGATGTCCGGTAGGCCGGACGGCTGGTCCCATGGGCCGGTGTTACCGCTGCCCGCGGAGACGTAGACGCTCTGCCCGCGCATCTTCTCGGTGTGGAGTTTGGGGTCCTGCTCCTGCCACCGGTCCGAGCCGAGCGGACCCCACATGTTCTCGGCCGGGTAGCCGCCGGCGTCCTGCATGGCCACCTTGATGGCCTCGGGCATGCCGAAGCTGGTGGTGTCGAGGAAGCCCGAGTAACTGGCCGCGAACTGGAAGTGCTCGGGGTAGCGCTGCGCGAGCATCATGGCAGCCGTGCCGCCCATGGACAGCCCGGCCACGCCGTGCTTGTCGCCGACCCGCCAGTCCCGCGCCAGCAGCGGGGGCAGCTCCTGCATGAGGAACGTCTCCCACTGGTAGGCCGAACCCTTGGCGTCGGAGACCCAGTCGGTGTAGAAGCTCGACTGGCCGCCCACCGGCAGGATGACGATCGCGTTCTTGGCGTCGAAGAACTGGGAGACCTTGGTCTCGAGAGTCCAGCCGCTCGCGTCATCGCGGGCCCGGAGCCCGTCGAGCAGCAGCAGGGACGGGTAGGTGCGGCCGGGGTCGGCGTTCCACTGGGCGGGGAGCAGGAGCTGCACCTGCACCGCCTGCTCCATGGCCGGCGACTGCACCCACAGGGCCACACGGTTGGCCGACTTCCACTCGACCTTGTCCAGTCGCACGCCGGAGGGTGGCGCCGCGGGCACGCGCAGGCTCGGCGCGTCGGGCGCGCCCGCCGGGTCGGGCGCGGCGGTCGTCGACCGCGGCTGAGCGGTCTGCGCGGGGCTGCTCTGCGCCGGGGTCGGACGGGTCGGGGTCTCCTGCGCCGCGGCGACGGGCGGCAGGACGAGGCCCGACCCCACCACCGACACCACGAGGGGAGCCGCGAGGAGGGACGCCCACCGGGAACGGGGGCTCGCGTGTGCGCTGGGGGTCGCCATGTGTTGTTCTCTTTCTTGCCGCGTCGTCTCGCCGGATCGTCTGGTGGGCGCGCGTCGCACCCGGCCCGCGTCACCCGTATAGGGGGCCCGGGTCCGCGGCGCGCCCGCGGGTTCCCCTCCCGCGGCCGAACCCGGTGGTCAGATGCGACCGGGGCCCCGCACAGAATCTACGCGCGGGGCCCCGGTGTGACGGGTGAGGACTCGCTGATGGGAGTCCGATTCGTCGGCTAACTCGGTGTGATCACCACGCGTGGGCGTCCATCACGTTCAGGATCTGCGCCGAGCGCGCCGCGATGAGGTCGTCGTTCCAGTAGCCCCACCCGTGGATGCCCGTGGTGCGGTACTCGAAGACGGCCTTGTTCGGGGCCGCGTTCATCGTGTTCTGGAACGCAAGGGTCGAGCCGCGGGACAGGCCCTCGAGGATGATGCCGTTGAACGTGTTGAACACGGCCTGCAGGCTCGAGGGCTGATCGTACTGGCCCGGGATCGCGGAGCCGGCGGTGACGTACATCGGGATGCCTCGCAGCTTGTCGGCGTTGAGCAGCGGGTCGTTGCGACCCCACGCCGGCGCGCCGGGCAGGCCCCACATGGCGAACGGGTCGCACTTGCACTGGTCGAACATCGCCAGCGGGATCATGGTGTACATGCCCGGGGCGGTCGGGTTCATGTAGCCGGAGAAGACCGACACCTGCTTGAACTGGTTCGGGTGGTTGGCCGCGAGCGTCGCGGCGGCGGAGCCGCCCATCGACAGACCGGCGATCGCGTTGTTGTCGCGCCGCACGCCGAAGTGGTCCGCCAGGTAGTTCGGCAGCTCGCGGGTCAGGAACGTCTCGTACTTGTACTCCAGCAGGTTGCCGCCCAGGTTGATGGGCCGCTGCCAGTCGGAGTAGAAGGACACCTGGCCGCCGACGGGCATGACCAGGGTGATGTTGTCCTGCAGGAAGATGCGCTGCGCCTGGGCGTCGTGGGTCCACGCGTTCCAGTCGTCACGCGCCCGCAGTCCGTCGAGCAGATAGAGACCGGCGTTGCCGCCGAAGCGCGCGGGCTGGACCTGCACCTTGATGTGCCGGTTCATCGCCGGGGACCACACGTGGCAGAGCT
Source organism: Dietzia cinnamea NBRC 102147 (assembly GCF_001571065.1). Classification (GTDB taxonomy): domain Bacteria; phylum Actinomycetota; class Actinomycetes; order Mycobacteriales; family Mycobacteriaceae; genus Dietzia; species Dietzia cinnamea. The sequence goes on along the minus strand of NZ_BCSW01000004.1, from coordinate 114,657 downwards.
GGACCCAGGACGCGACGGGATCCCACTCGCAGCCCGGCCGCAGCCAATGGCGGAAACCGACCGGGTTCTCGTTGCCGCCGGCGGGCCGGAACGCGGGGGCGGCCGGCGGCGGGGCAGCCGAGCCGGCGGACCCGAGACTGGCAGAGGAACCCTGCTCGGTCGCCTGGGCGCCGGCCAGTGCCGGGGCGCCGACGAGGAGCCCTGCGGCCGTCGCCAGAGCGGTGAGCCCGGCGGCGAACCGGCGCCGGAGGGTGGAGTGGGACATTCGTTGGTTCCTTTGTTCGTTCCTGGTGCCCGCAGGGCATCGGTGACGTTCATCGGACCGGCCCCACCAGGGAAGGACCGGAACTGCGACATCGAGGTCATCGATACTGTCGCGCATTTTGGGACAGGTGTTACAGGTCGGGGACCGATTCGACCCCTGACTGTTACCGTTTCGAGACAACAGCGAGCGCCACCCTACCGAGTGCCCTGATACTTCTCCACCTCCTCAGGCATCGGTAAGCCGCACCTCTGCACCTCGTAAGCAGGGATTCTGTTGATCCGGTACTCGGCGAATGAGAATGCGTTCACCAGGTTGGACCATCGCCGCTCGGGGGTCAACGGGGCGGAGTACGACTCGATCAGCGCCTGCGTCGCCGGACACTGGAGCGCCACCTCGGCCTGGTTGACCCAGTTGACGTCGATCCACCGCGGGAAGTTGACCGGGTTCTCGATCACCTGCCTCTGCGCGAGCACCCAGTCGTACGGCAAGAACTTGTCGTGCCCGATCCGCCCGTCCTCCATCCGATCCGTGTGCGCGGCGAGCGGCGAGGCCAGGCCGACCGTGTCGTACACGCCCACGTCGAGGGGCAGGTTCATGCTGGTCATGCCCAGGTTGAGGAACACGACGGTCTTGACGGGGTCCTCGGGCAGTTCGAACGGCGCCAACCCGGGCATCGGGTGGTCGTAGGCGACGACGTCCCAGCGGTCCTGAAAACCCGGCACCGGCAGGAACACCGCCCCCGTCTCGTTGCGGGAGACGTCGCGCACGAGCGCGCGCATGCGCGGGAAGTCGAGGTAGTCGTCGGCGAGGAGCGGGTGTCTGTGCCCCGTGCGCTGGATGTAGAACTGCCGCTCGTCGACGATGCCGGCCGACGTGATGGACTCCGGCTCCTCGCGGAAGGGGTCCTCGACGACCTGGACGGTGACCGCCCATCCGATGACGACGAGCCACGCGGCCGCGGTCACGGGTACCGCCACCCGCCGCACGGAGGCGTCCGCGGACCCGCGGGCGGGCCCTACGGGCAGGGGCACCACCGAGACGGGCAGGAGGATCAGGAACAGGGACGGCAGCAGCACGCGGCCGTGCATGAAGTCACCGCCGACGCGGGTGACGTACAGCAGCATCACCAGGGCCACGACGAGGAACGCGACCGTGACGACCGGGGTGGAGCGGACCCGCCCCCGCAGGCGGAGCAGCCGGCCGCCCTCGTCGTCGTCACCCTCTCCTGACCCGGAATCCGATACCGCCGGACCGGATTCGCTACCCCTGTGAAGGGAGCGGATCCCGAGTCGGAGTAGCGGATGTCCGGACGACGCACCGGCCGCGCGACGTGGGGCCGTGCGGGCCCACAGGGCCACGAGGCCCGCGACGAGGACGGCGACGAGCGGCAGCAGCAGCACGTACGGCGCGAGCAGATCCCACAGGTACTCGGCGCCCTTGTCCCACTTCGCCCCGCCGGCGTCCTTGGCCACGGCCGTGAGCGGGTACGGCAGCGCGTAGTAGGACATCCGCCAGAGCTGGTAGACGACCGGCACCGTGCCCGCGATGACCACGAGCCAACCCAGGTGCCGCCACGACTGGCGGGACGCCGCCATCATCGCGAGGAACACCGCCGCCGCCAGCGCCATCTCGGGCCGCACGAGGGGCCCGAGGCCGGCGATGAACGCGATCGCCGCCGTCCCCGGCGCGGGCAGGCCGAAGCGGCCCTCGCGATGCGGGGACCGGGCCCAGAGCTGCAGGCCCAGCCACATGACGCCGATCCAGCAGATCACCAGCCCGGTCTCGAGTCCGGAACTGGCGAAGTCGCGGGCCGGCGGCAGCATGACATAGACGAGGACGCCGAACGGCAGGAGCAGCATCGGCCCGCCCGCCGGGGCGCGTCGGGTCCCGCGGTACATGACGCGGGCGCCCAGCATCGCGCACGCCACCGCCAGCATGCTCAGCGTGAGCGCCAGGCCCAGCGAGACCAGCTCGAGGCGGTAGCCGACGACCTCATGGGTGCCGTAGATGAGATAGGTCCACAACGTGGAGGTGTTGGACTCGACCCGCTCCCCCGCGTTGAACACCGGGCCGTTGCCGGCCACGAGGTTGCGGACCGTCCGCAGCACGATGAGACCGTCGTCGGCGATCCACCGCCGCTGCCATGCGCCGGCGAAGAAGATCGCCACCACCACGGCGAGCCCGGTCCAGAAGACCGCGTCGCCCCGCCCGCGTCCGACCACGTCGCGGTGCTCGGCCCGCGGCTCGCCGGATCCGGCCCCGCGCTGGTCGCGACGACCGTCACGGCGCTCCGCCGTCACCTCCGACATCGTGTGCCCGCCGAGATCAGGCCAGCGACGGGACGATGTAGACCCCGATCACCACGGTCAGGACCCACAGCGCGGCGAGGACCTGCAGGACCCGGTCGCCCAGCGCGATGTCCTCGGGCTCGCCCGCCTGCGCGGCGTCGACGTCGACCGCATAGCGCAGGACGGCGATGGTGAACGGCACGATCGAGATCTGCAGCCAGATCGCCGCACCGCTCGGCTGGGTGGGGTCCGAGCCCCGGTCGTACGCCCACAGCGCGTAGCAGAGCACGAGCACGGTGGCCGACAGCGTCCACACGAACCGCAGGTAGGTGGGCGTGTAGCTCTCCAGCGCCTTGCGGATCTTCGCGCCCGTCTTCAGGTGCAGGCTCAGTTCCGCGTACCGCTTGCCCGCCGCCATGAACAGCGAACCGAACGCCATGACGAGCAGGAACCACTGCGAGATCTCGACCTCGGCGGCCGCACCGCCGGCGACCGCGCGCAACAGGAAGCCGGAGGAGACGAACGCGATGTCGAGCACCGGCTGGTGCTTGAGCCCGAAGCAGTACATGAGCTGCAGCACGATGTACACGGCCACGACGATCGCCAGGGCCGGGTGCGCGAACAACACCGAGATGACGAGCGCGGCGACGATGAGCACCACCGCCATCGCGTAGGCGAGCCCGACCGGCAACACGCCCGCCGCGATGGGCCGGAAGCGCTTGGTCGGGTGCGCGCGGTCCGCCTCGACGTCCATCGCGTCGTTGATGAGGTACACGCTCGAGGCGGCCATGCAGAACGCCACGAACGCGATGAAGACGGAGAACAGGACGCTGCCGTCGGTGAGTGTCTGCGACCCCGCCGCGGCGGGCGCCGCGATGACGAGGACGTTCTTGACCCACTGACGCGGCCGGAGGGCCTTGATCATGCCGTCGAGCAGGTTCTTCGGGGGCGCGCCCCCGGACTCCTCGGCGGCCTCCTCGATGTCGTCGATCTCGTTGGCCGTGTGCGGTTCGGCGCCCAGGAGATGGTGTTCCGTCCCGCCCCGGGCGGCCGGCACTCCGGTCTGATCGGTCATCGCTTCTCCTCGGGAATCTGGGTGGCGCGCGGACCCGCCGCGCCGTCGCGCAGTGCCCCGGGCAGGACCTGCTGGACCGCGTCCGAGGGCCAGACCGCGCGGGTGAGGGCAGCGCAGCCCGCACCGACGGCGGCACCGGCGACCACATCCGAAGGGTAATGGACTCCGAGCACCAACCTGGACGCCAGCATCAGCGGCACGAGCGCCGGCGCGACCGGGACGCCGGACACCGACCCCGCGAGCAGGGCGAACGCGGTGGTGGAGGTGGCGTGGGACGAGGGGAAGCTCAGCTTGGAGGGGGTGCCCACCCCCACGGCGACGGAGGGGTGGTCCGGTCGGCGCCGACGCACGACGCGCTTGACGACGACGGACGTGGCGTGGGCGCCGAAGCTGCCGACACCGACCATGGCCCAGCGGCCACGGCGATCGGGGTCGACGACCATGCCGGCCGCCGCGATCGCCATCCACCCGAGGGCGTGCTCGCCGACGTGCGACAGCGTCACGGCCGCCTGACGCGACCCGGGCACGGCGAGCAGGCGCTTCTGCACCGCCGCCAGGAGCCGGACCTCGCCGGTGGGTACGGGGATCTCGACCGAACCCGCGGGATCAGGCATCGAAGACACGGCTCCAGGCCTCCTTGGTCACGAGTTCGCTGTGGGCGTCACGGTAGCGGCGCCGCATCTCGGGGAACCGTCGGAACAGCTCGCGGTGCAGGGCCGCCGACTCCTTGAACAGCGCGGCGGCCAGCTCGCGGTCGCGCTTGCGGTAGACCACCCCGCGGCCGTCGGCGGTGGTGACCGTGGCGCCGTCGACCCGGCTGAGCGAGTACCAGCGCGCCTCGATCGGCGGGAAGTTCGCCTGCGGCACCTCGTGGTGCCGCTTGTCGTCCTTGCTCAGGGTGTGCGCGAGACCCCTGGCCAGCGCGACGGCCTTGCGGACCGGGCCGCGGGGCTCGGAGTGGATCCCGGCCGGGCCGCCCGACGGCGCGGGCAGGTCGACGGCCGACGGGATGACCACGGCGTCCGGGAACTCCGCGCGCATCGCCCGCACCTTGGGCAGGGCGGTGGGCAACAACTCGTACAGGGCCTCGGGGCCGCGGAGGAAGTCGCGGATCGCCTCGATCTGGATGGCCACCGTCGAGTACTCGAGGCAGACCAGGTGCTTGACCAGCGCCTTGAGGCTGGACTGCATGATCCCCTTGTGGTCGCCGTCGTGGTAGAGCGACGCCACCACGAGGCGGTTGCGCAGGTGGAAGTAGGCCTGCCAGTCGATCGCGTCGTCCTTGTCCGACCACGCCATGTGCCAGATCGCCACACCGGGCATGGTGACCGTGGGGTGGCCGGCGCGTCGCGCGCGCAGCCCGTACTCCGCGTCGTCCCACTTGATGAAGAGCGGCAGCGGTTGGCCGATCTTCTCTGCCACGACGCGCGGGATGAGGCACATCCACCAGCCGTTGTAGTCCACGTCGATGCGGCGGTGCAGCGGCTTGGGGTTGTCGCGGTCCGTGAGCTGGTACGTGGAGAAGTCGTAGTCGTAGTCCGCGTGCGGGGCGGCGGTCCACATGAAGTCGTGGGCGCCCACCACCTCGCCCATCGTGTGCAAATGGCTGCGCTCCTGCAGGTTGAGCATCTGCCCGCCGACCAGCATCGGGACGGTGGCGAAACGCCCGAAAGCCAGCGCCCGCAGGATCGAGTCGGGTTCGATCTCGATGTCGTCGTCCATGTACAGGATGTACGGCGAGTCCGTCAGCCTGCGGGCCTCGTACATGATGCGGCTGTAGCCGCCCGACCCGCCGAGGTTCGGCTGGTCGAAGATGTGCAGCCGGTCGCCCAGGAACTCCGCCGCCTCCGCGAACCCGGGCTCGTCGCGGACCTTCCTGTCGCCCTGGTCCGGCATGAGGACCGCGTCGATCACCGCGTCGACCTCGGGGTCGGACGTCAGCGCGCGCAGCGCGGCCACCGCGTCACCGGGGCGGTTGAACGTGGGGATGCCGACGGTCACGCGGCGGTCGTTGGGTACCTGCACGGCCGGGTCGGGTCGACCGTCCGGGCCGGCGTCGGGGCGCGTGGCCGGGGCGTCGACGGCGGAGTACCAGCCGCCCGAGAGCAGCTCGACGTCCGTGTCGGAGGTGAGGTCGAACCAGATCCAGCCGCCGTCCTCGAACGGACCGAGGTCGCACACGAACTCGACCGTGGTGACCTGCCCGGCGCGACCCGGCTCGCCGACGACGTCCCCGGTGATCGCGATGCGGGAGCCGTCGATCTTCGAGCGGTACAGGTCGACGCGGCCCGCGCCGCGGACGGTCAGCCGCAGGACGACCTCGTCCAGGACCGTCCACCGGCGCCAGTAGGCCGCGGCGAACGCGTTGAAGTAGGTGGCGAAGGAGACCTCGGAGTCCGCGCCGATGCCGAGCGACGTCCGGGTGGACGAGTGGGCGCGGCGGGAGTTGGTGGGGGCCTCGTCGAGGTAGAGCGAGCGCACGTCGAGCGGCTCGCCGGCCCGCGGCAGGATGATCCGCTGGAGGCATTCCCGGCCACGTGGATCGGCGAGCGCGGCGACCGATCGCTCGACCTCGTCGACCAACTCGTGGTGGCCGTGATGTTCCATGTGTGCGTGTCCCCGTCCCGACGGCCGGGGCCGCCCTCGTTCACATTGCTGTGCCCTGTCGCACCTCCGCGCCCGCTGCGCCGCCGCCGGGGAGGCGCGGCTGCGGGACGAAAGCCGGGTCGATCGTACCCGTCGGGGCCGACACACCCCGCCCACCACGCGCCGGGGCCCCACCCGCGCGCCCAGGTGATTGACGCGGTCGACGCGGGTGATCACCTACTCCAGCGTCAGATGGTGGTTCGCACGGACCTCTTCCAGAATGCGCTCAACAGCGTCGACCAGCTGGGTCGCTGCGATGGACATGTCGGCCGTAGGAACCGGGGCACCACATTTGATGACGTCCTCGGCCAGAATGTGGGCGCGACGGGCCACCGACCCCTTCCCGGACTCGGCCCACGCCGCGTCCCAGGCGTCCATTCGGTCGAGGATGATCTGCTTATCGGCAAGCCCGACGACTTTGTCTGTCAATGCCAGCGCGATCGTGTCGACGACCTCACTCCGCTCGTCCTCGGACACGGACTGTCCCTGCCAGCGCACGGGGTTCTGCAGCATCGCGTAAAGGACACTCTGCAGTGCCCGCCGTAAGTCGCCGGCCGGCTTGAGGTCGCGGTATTCGAAGTCGGTCCGCCCGACTATCCGCCGGTTGAGCGCCTTTATCCTCGCCCAGTGTTCGGCTCGGAGGTCAGCTCCGGGCGCCGGCCTCTCCACGCCCAACCGGACGAGCCATTCCTCCTGAAATCGGGCCGTGGCTTTCTCGACGGCGATGACCACCCCCTTGCGGGCGATGACGATCTCGGCGTCCCCATGATCGCGTACCGGCTCGTCCCCCTCCAGCTCCTCACGCAAGCGCAAGAACTCCGTGGCCCCCTTGCGTCCAAAGATGTCCTTGGCGGTAAGGACCCGATCGAGCCGCCCCGCATAGTAAACGGAAGTGTCCAAGCGCCGACGCAGAGCTCGCGCGGCAGCGGCCCCGGCCGCGGACTCGATACTCGAGAGCGCGTTCTCCACCGATTCCCGGACGTGCCCGGTCCGAGCAGCGTAGCCGGTGAGGTTGGCCCCCTTTACCGCGTCGAGGTGGGTGAACAGGAGATGGAGCTTCGCCACACTCCCGGATTCGACTATTTGGGTCAACGCCGCCAGCGGCCCGGCCTGCATCGGCTGTTGCGCGTTGTCAACCACAAGAACCGAGTCGCTCTGTCCCACCTTCTTCACGAGCGAAGATGACAGCGACGAGATGGACGAAGGGGTGTGTCCGAGCCCCTCACTGTCGATGATCACCAGGCGGAGTGGTCGGTCGGACCAAGTCGGGACGAACGGGCCGCTCACGCGGATCCCGTTGACCACCGGGGTGAGAAGACGCCCGAATCCGGTCGCGGAGTTACCGTAGAACGTAGACAGTTCCGCCAGGAACTGGACCCGGTCGGCAGAGGTCTGGGTCCACATGAGCGGCCAGCCCTCGTCGTCCCACGTCAGGTACCCAAACGACAGTGCGGAGAAGCGGCTGGTCACCTCGCGGACCAGCATCGAGATCACCTCGCCGGTGATCGCCGAGTCCGCGACCGCGTCCTGAAGCGCCTCGTAAAAGGCGTCTTCGCCTTCCTCGGAGGCCTCTGACATTCCGATCCTTGGGAGGATCGACTGGACCATTGTCTGAACCCTGGCCACGGCGAGATCCACCACTTCTCGTGACTGAGAAACGTCGACCTCCACGAGCCCGGTGCCCGCCGCGATGGACATCTCCGTGCTCTCGTCCCCGGTTTCGCGGTTCGCCTCGTCCTCGATGACGTCATCATCGATTGCGTCATCGATGATGTCGTCGTCGTCCTCCACGATCGGACGGCCGAGTAGGTAGCTCAGGCGAAACCGTTGCCCCTCGTGATCGAGGAGCTTCATGTAGACGACGTCGTTAGCCGCACCCTCGTATACGGCTTGCGCTGCAGCCACGACATTGTCGAGCAGATGGTCCTCGACTTCGTCGCGGGGCATGAAGGTGACAGCCGCTCGGAAGAAGGGTTCGTCGCACGGGACGATCTCCGTGTCGGCGACCGTTGTCTTTGCGGTCGACGTGGACGGAAACCGTTCGGTGCGTGGGTTCGTCCCGAGCAGTTGCCTGACAACGGTCGTCTTGCCCGCGCCGGTGGTCCCCAACATGAGTACTCGGCGATACCCCGATTTGACCGTGGGGAGGGGCAAGACTTCTTCACGGAGGGCAGCGTGATCCATTCGTATAGATTATCTCGACATGTGTCAGGGTGGTGAACATTGCCTGCCACAGAGTTCTCGCGGGCCCTATGGCCGGTCGTCGACGCCACTGCACCCGCCACCGCCGACCGATCGCGAACAAGGCCATTGACCTAGTCTCGTCCCATGCACCTCACCGCTTCACCCCGCCGCCGCCCGACCGTCCGCACCGCCCTCGGGGTGCTCGCCCTCGCCACGCCCCTCGCGCTCGCCGGCTGCGCCTCCGACGACGCGGCCTCCGACGAGCAGGCGACCGGCGGCACCACCAGCGCGGCGCAGTCCGAGGGTCGCGAGTCCGGCGGCGAGGTCGAGTGCCCGCCCGCCGAGGGAACGGACGAGCGCACGACCTCGTTCGACTCGGCCCCGCCGATGTGCCTGACCCCCGGGGTCGACTACTCGGCCGTCATCACCACCGACGCCGGGCCCGTCACCGTGGACCTGCTCGAGGAGAAGGCACCGGAGACGGTCAACAACTTCGTCTTCCTCGCCCGCCACAACTACTACGACGGCATCACCTTCCACCGCGTGATCCCCGGCTTCATGATCCAGGGCGGCGACCCGCAGGGCACCGGCAGCGGCGGCCCGGGCTACGAGTTCGCCGACGAACTGCCCGCCGAGGGCGAGTACGAGATCGGGTCGGTGGCCATGGCCAACGCCGGCCCCGACACCAACGGTTCCCAGTTCTTCATCGTCACCGGTGACTCCGGCGTCTCGCTGCCGCCGGACTACAGCCTCTTCGGCACCGTCACCGAGGGAATGGAGGCCGTCACCGCGATCGAGTCCGACGGCAGCCCGCAGGGTCGGCCCCAGACCACGCACACCATCGAGTCGGTGGAGATCGTCGAGGGCTGACCCGGCGGGGCGGCGGGGCGGCGGGGCGGCGGGTCAGTACCCGCTCGACCCGCCGCCGCCCGAGAACGATGCGTTGGAGTAGCTCGTGTTGGTCGAGCTCGCCGACTGCGCCGCCTGCACGTCGTGGGCGTGCCAGCTCGACACGACGTAGTACGGGACGAAGCCGTTGTAGCCGTAGCCGGCGCGCCAGTCGCGGTCGTACAGCCGGGGCGCGTGGCGGTCCCCCGCATCCTTGGCCGTCTTCACATCCGACATCTCCCGCTCGCGGATCGCCTCCACGACGAGGCGGTAGTCCACCACCAGCCGCGCGTACCGGTCCATAAAGTCGGGTGCCTGCGTGTCGCGGGCCAGCTCGTCCGCCCGGGCGTCCAGCGCCCGGGCCTCCGCGGCCAACCGCTCGTCCTTTGTCCCCAGCGCGGCGGCGGTCATGTCCTCGTGCAGTTCGCCGAGCTGGCGGCGGCGCACGTCGGCGTCACCCTGCTCCATGCGGAACAGCTGGTCGATGTTCTTCTCCGCCGTCTCCATCTGGTCGACCGTCGTGTGCGCGAGCTCGATGTCGGTGGCCTTGGCCCGGAACTCGGCGTCGGTCGAGTCGGGCCGCAGGTCGCCGATCCGCCCCATCACGGTGTCCAGCGAGAGGAACCGGTCCCGGACGTCCGCCCAGTGGGACCGCAGCTCGTCGTCGGCCAGTGGGGAGGTGAGCGAGTTGGCGCGGACGTCCAACCCGGTGAGCTCCTGCGCGACCCGCCCGTATTCGCGGGAGACCCGGTCGTAACGCTCCCTCGCCGTCGTCGCCTTCTTCTTCCGGCTCGCCGCCACGCCCGCACCGATCGCGCCCGCGCCCACGACGCCCGCACCGCCCAGCGCCCACGGAAGCCAGGCCGGCGCCTCCTCGGGCTCCGGGCCCGTCACTGTCGGGTCGTTCGCGGCCTGCGCGCCCGCGAGCAGACCCATCGCGTGGTTCTCCCGCCGCATCGGGTCCTTCATCGCCTCCAGCGCGCCGTCGAGGTGCGGGCCCTCGAAGATGTCGAGGGCGCCGCAGACGTCGTCGCCGCAGTAGATGCCCACGTCACGCGCCTCGGTGTCGTTGGCCACGATGAGCGTGCCCGGCGCCCACTTTTCGCGGTCCTCGGCGACGAGGTCGGGCCGCTCGGACTGGGCGAAGCGCTCGACGGTGTCGTTGAGGTTGTCGCCGTCGTCGTCGAAGACCAGGTATTCGACACGCGTGACCTGCGGCGGGAATGCGATCCGCGCGGTCTCGGTGCGCAAGAGGTCCTGGTCGCCGGACGACAGGACGCCGGCCCGGTCGGTGACGCCCACGGCCACCTCGGCGGGCGCGGGTGCCTGGGCGGGCGCGGGTGCCTGGGCGCGGGCCGGCGCGAACGGCAGGAGGAACAGCGCCAGCAACAGCGCGGCCGCGACGCCGCACAGGACCGCCGCCCGGCCCGGGGCGGGGTCGACGGCGGGAGCGGACACCGTGCGGGGCAGGGGCCGGGCGATCGTGCGGGTCATGCCAGAAGCCTAGGCCCGCCCGGGAGGTCGCGCCGCCACTTCGCGGCAGGTGTCCGAGGCGACAGATACGCTCATGCGCGTGTTCCTCCTCGAGACGCTCATCGCCATCACGGTCGCGTTGACCACCGCGTTCGGCGGGCTTGTCGCCGAGGACCTCATCGCCCGCGACGCGTCGTGCACGATCTCCACGGTGTCCGACCTGTGGTCCGACACCTGCACCTCACCGTCCCGGCTGGGCTGGTTCTTCGGCACCCTGCTCGTGCTGGTGGTGGCGATGGCTCTGCGCGCGTGGCTCATGGCACAAAACGGCACCCTGTACTACCTGCGCCTGCTGCCGGCCGAGAGCGCGGATCGGATGCGTGCCGCCGTGGACGTCGCCAACGCCCGCAGTCTCGGTTTCCGGTCGGCGACGGGCTGGTTCGGCACCGCGAACGCCGTGGTGGATCTGCGCCGCGAGGTCGACCACATCTCCGACGAGCTCGAGCGGGCGATGAACGACGACGACGACGCGACCGGGTTCCTCCTGGCGCCCAACCTCGCGTTCCCGGCGGCGCTGGCGGTCGGCTACGACATCCTCCTGCGCGAGCGCACCCACCTGGCCGAGCTACCCGTGGCGGCCCGGAAGCGGCGCCTCCCGGGCGGGGACACCGGCGTGCGCACCGTGTATTTCGACGACGGCGACGACGAGTGGACCGAGCGCCGGTGGCGGTCCCGCCGCAGCCAAGCCGGCGCGGAACTGGCGATGGTGACCCTGCCCGCCGGGTCGGCGGTCGAGGCGCCGGCGGACCGGACCTCCGTGCGGCGGGTCTGGCTCTCGCTCCAGCTGGAAGGGGGCGGACCGGTCTCCGAGGTGGACGCGGGTCATCCGCTTCGGGAGGCGGCGGACCTCGTCGTCGTCGTGGGTCCCACCGAGGGCGCGAGCGGCGCCGAGGGAACCGGGCCCACCACCGCGAACGGCGTCGGCGCGGTCACGGACACCAGCGCGGCCACCGACGCCATCCTCCGCCCGTGGACGCTGCCCGCCGGGCGCTGGTACCCGGGCGCGAGCGGCCGGCAGGTGGACCGGCGGGCGTTCGCGCGGCTCGTGGAGGAGCTGTCCGGGGCGGTGGAGCAGGTGCTCGACGACTACCCGGAGGCGCACGTGCTGCTGTCCGGGCGGATGCCGCGGAGCGTGGCGTTCGCGCTGGGGTACGTCATCTCGCAGCGCAAGGACGACCGGATCGAGGGCAAGCGCGCCGCGCTGCACCCCACGCGCGCTGACGACACGCGGGCCGAACGCGCACAGGCACGGGCCGAGAACGAGGGCCTGAGCTCGCTGAGCCGCTTCTGGACGTCGGTCACGCCCGTGCTGGAGCACCTCGGCGAGGCCAAGCCGACGATCGTGCACGCGGCGCAGCGGGACGCCGCCGTCCACGAGCTCGTCGCCGACGCGCCCGCCGACACCGCACCCTCAGGCACCGCACCCGCGGGCACCGCGCCCGAATCCGCTACCCCGACGACGGATCCGCTACCCCGGTAGGAGTAGCGGATCCCGCCGGGGAGTAGCGGATTTCGCGCGGGCGCGCGGTTGCGCGTGGCGCGTGGGGCGGGGGGATCAGCCGTCGGCGAGCGGCGCGCCGTCGCGCAGGTGCGGCGCCAGCGTGTTGTCGAACATTGTCAGCGCGGACGCGATGGCCATGTGCATGTCCAGGTACTGGTACGTGCCCAGTCGGCCACCGAACAGCACCTTGTTGGCGGCGGTCTCGGCCTTGGCGCGGTCGCGGTAGGCGGCGAGCTTCTCGCGGTCCGTGGACTCGTTGATCGGGTAGTACGGCTCGTCCTCGCGCTCGGCGAAGCGGCTGTACTCACGCATGATCACTGTCTTGTCCGTGGGGTAGTTCTTGCGCTCGGGGTGGAAGTGCCGGAACTCGTGGATGCGGGTGTAGTCGTACTCCGCGTCGTTGTAGTTCATCACCGGGGTGCCCTGGAAGTCGCCGGTCGGCAGGACCTCGGTCTCGAAGTCCAGGGTGCGCCAGCCCAGCTCCCCGTCGGCGTAGTCGAAGTAGCGGTCCAGCGGGCCGGTGTAGACGACCGGGGCGTCGGGGCTGGCGGCACGGACGTCGTCGCGGACGTCGAACCAGTCGGTGTCCAGCGCCACGTCGATGTTCTCGTGCGCCGCCATGTTCTCCAGCCACGCGGTGTAGCCGTCGACGGGCAGGCCCTCGTACGTGTCGTTGAAGTAGCGGTTGTCGAACGTGTACCGCACGGGCAGGCGGGTGATGTTGCCGGCGGGCAGGTTCTTGGGGTCGGTCTGCCACTGCTTGGCCGTGTAGTCCTTGATGAACGCCTCGTACAGCGGGCGGCCGATGAGGGAGATGGCCTTCTCTTCGAAGTTGGCCGCCTCCTCGGAGGAGAACTCGGAGGCCTGCTCGGCGATGAGCGCGCGGGCCTCGTCGGGCGAGTAGTAGCGGCCGAAGAACTGGCAGATCAGGCCCAGGCCCATGGGGAACTGGTACGCGGTGCCCTTGTGCATGGCGAACACGCGGTGCTGGTAGCCGGTGAAGGACGTGAAGCGGTTGACGTACTCCCACACGCGCTCGTTGGAGGTGTGGAACAGGTGCGCGCCGTACTTGTGGATCTCGATGCCGGTCTCGGGCTCGGGCTCGGAGTAGGCGTTGCCGCCGATGTGGTGACGCCGCTCGAGCACCAGCACGCGCTTGCCGAGCTCGCTCGCCGCCCGCTCGGCAACCGTCAGACCGTAGAAACCCGACCCCACCACGATGAGGTCATAGGTGCCCCACTGCCGTTCGCCTGCCATAAGTCTCGAGCCTTCCCGTAGTCCGTGGCGGTGGTCCGTCGCTGGATCGCGCGCGGCGTCCGCCCGCCTGGCCACGCGCCGGTCGGCGCGGGTCCGCGTCCAAGGGTATCCGGCGGGTCGGGGGTGGGTTCAGGGCACGCCGACGACGACGAGGAGGACGACTTCCCGGCGCGACTGCAGTGGCCCACGGTGCTGGTCGGGCGTTCTCGTCGTCGTACGTCGGTTCGAAACTACATCCCTGTAGTCCCGATATTCACAGTTTTACCACTTGGTTTCAGTCGTTTCTTGGCTAACATTGACCCCGTTCGTCACACACGTCCCTGTGGTCTCGCTCCGGCGGGGCCCCGAGGGCAGCAGTGCCACGCGGCCCGCGCAGCCGCGTGTCACAGACCCTGATCTGGAGAAGCCCTTGAGAACACGACGCCGCCCCCTGTACGTCAGCGGTCGACGCCGGACCCTCGCCCTGGCGGTGGCGGTCGCGGCGTCCGTCGTCACGCCCCTCGCCGTGTACGGGGCGGACCAGGTCGTCCAGTCCGGCGACGACATCACCGCCACCGCCGGTGGCGGCCTGCCGACCGGCGAGACCGCGGTCCCGCTGGCCGAGGCACCGCCCGCCGCGGGCGTGGACAGCGACGTCGCCTCCGGCGGCTCCCCCGTCCGCGAGGTCACGTCCGACACGCCGTTCTCGATGGTCGGCGTCACGTGGAAGGGCCACAACCCGGCCGCCGTCGCGCAGGTCCGCGCCAAGAACCCCGACGGCACGTGGGGCCCCTGGTACGAGGCCGAGTCCACCGACGGCAAGGGCGAGAGCGTGACCGGCACCGGCGGCACCGAGCCCGTCTACCTGGGGCTCGACACCACGGCGGTCCAGATCTCGCTGTCCGGCATCGATATCGAGGACACCTCCCTGGCCGACGCGCCCGAGGCGACCCCCGACGAGCCCGCGAAGGCCGACACCCGGTCCGCCGACGAGGCCGAGGCCCCAACCGATGAGGACGTGGCCGCCGCCCGCACCGCCGACCCGGCCCCCACGCCGTCGTCGGCGCCGACCCCGGCCACCCCCGCGGGCCCGACCTCCGCGCCGGCCCGGCCCGCGTCGGACGGCACCCCGCCCGCGCCGACCCGCTACGCCGACATCAAGCCCGTCGCCGAGACCACCGACCTCGACCCCGACTCGGTGCAGGCCGTCCTGCTCTCCCCCGACGACACCCCGACGCCCGACCCCGAGGCGTTCGCCGACGTCACCGCCTCCGGCGGCACGGGCGCGCACGGTGACATCGCGGCCAGGCAGCCGTCCATCATCACCCGCGCCGGCTGGGGCGCCGACGAGTCGATCCGCTGCGGCGGCACCTCCTACGACCCCACGCTCGCCGCGGCGGTCGTCCACCACACGGCCGGCAGCAACAACTACACCCGCGAGGGCTCGGCCGGCGTCATGCGCGGCATCTACACGTACCACGCCCGCACGCTCGGCTGGTGCGACGTGGGCTACAACGTGCTGGTCGACAAGTACGGGCAGGCCTTCGAGGGCCGCCGCGGCGGACTCGACCGCAACGTCCAGGGCGCCCACGCCGGCGGCTTCAACGGCAACACCTGGGGCATCTCGATGATGGGCGACTACTCGACCGTCTCCCCGCCCGACGCCACGATCCGCAAGGTCGGCGAGATCATCGGCTGGCGTCTGTCGGTCGCGGGCGTCGACCCCAAGGGCTCGGACACCCACTACTCCGAGGGCACCTCGTACACCAAGTACTCGTACGGCACCGCCGTGCGACTGCCCAACATCTTCGCCCACCGCGACGTCGGCCTCACCACCTGCCCGGGCGAGGCCGGCTACGCCAAGATGGGCCAGATCCGCGACATCGCCGCCTCCTACGCCAAGAGCGGCGGCGGGGGCTCGTCCCCGGCCCCGTCCAACCCGGGCACCGGCGGCGGCGGTGGCGGCGCCGGCGGCGGTGGCGGCGCCGGCGGTGGTGGTGGCACCGGCGGTGGTGGTGGCACCGGAAGTGCCGGCCTGCCCGCGATCACCCAGTCGGGCATCCAGGACGCCGTCGTCTCCGCGCTGCGGACCGTGCTCACCGGCGGCCGGCTCGACCCCGCGGCCCTGACCCGCGCCCTGCTCGGCGGCAAGACCCTCGCGGACCTGCCGGTCGACGCCGGCTCGGTGGGCGACGCCGTCGGCGTGGACCTCGGATCGGTGGAGAACCTGGCCGGCGGCGATTTCCGCGGACTCGGCAAACAGCTCGGCGCCCAGCTCGGCAAGGCGCTGTCCGGCGTGCAGCGATTCGGCAACGTCTCGCTGGTCAAGCACGAGAACGGCGCGCTGTACTCGTCCCCCGAGACCGGCACGCACCCGGTGTGGGGCGTGATCGGCGACGCGTGGGCGGCACAGGGCTTCGAGCACGGCCCGCTCGGGCTGCCGGTCTCCGCGGAGGCCGAGCGCGAGGACGGCACGATCGCCCAGCGGTTCGTCGGCGGCACGCTCGTCTACGACCCGGAGACCAAGCAGCTCAGCGTCGAGCCCAACCCCTGACCGACGTCCGGGTCACCCGCCGCGCACGCGGCGGGTGACCCGCGCGGTCTCCGGCACGGCGCCTCGGGGCTTTCGGCGCGACGGCCATCTCAGACCTGCGGACCGGCTCCCACCAGGTGTGCCCCTCCCCCACCGGGGCGAGGGGTACACCGGGGAAGTGGTGGGGACCGGTCCGCGACCTATTTCGGAGCACAGGCTCCCCGGCAGGTCAGACCCACCAGCGCCGCAGGACGTGCGCGAAGCCGGCCTGGTCGTTGGTCAGCGTGACCTCGTCGGCGGCGGCGTGGACCGCGGGGATGGCGTTGCCCATCGCCACGCCGTGATCGGCCCAGCGCAGCATCTCCAGGTCGTTGGGCATGTCGCCGAACGCGACCGTCACGGGCACCTCCGCCGACGGGGTGGCGGTCGCGGCCGCCGTGGACGCCGCGATCCGCGCCAACCCGCTCGCCTTGGTCACCCCGCGGGCGGCGAACTCGATCAGCCCGTTGGTCGTGGAGTACGTGACGTCGGCCAGGTGATCGACTTCGCCGCGCAGGGCGGCCAGCATGTCGGCGCTGGGCATGCCCGGCACACGCGCGAGCAACTTCAGCACGGGCTCGGAGAGGACCTCGGCGTGCCCCACCTCGAGATGCTCGGGGTGGATCCAGGCGTGCTCGTAGTCCGGGCTGGCCACGAAGTCGGCATCGGCGGCGTCGGCCCCGAGCCGCTCGGCGGCGATCCCGCTGCCCGGCAGCCGCTCCCGCAAGACCTCGTCGATCGCCGCGAGCGTGTCGGGGTCGAGCAGGCTGGTCTCGAGGAACTCGCCGCTGCCGGAGTCCATGATAACGGCGCCGTTCGCGCACACCGCCAGGGGCGCGACGGGCAACTGGTCGACCACCTGCGCAAGCCAGCGCGGAGGTCGACCAGTGGCCAGGACGAAGGTCGCACCATCGGCGACGAGATCCTCCACGACCGCCAGGTTGGCGGCGGGCACGAGGTCGTCCGAGCCGATCAGTGTCCCGTCGACGTCCGTGGCGACGAGGATCGGCCTCGCCCGGCTCACGGAGCGTCCGGGCCCGCCGGCCCCTTCGGGGTGTCGACATCGGCCACCGACGTGCCCTCGGCGGCCGCGTTCTCGGCGCGACGACGCAGACGCTCCGCGTGCTCGGCCTCGTCCAGGGCCGTCGCCTGCTCGAGCGTGGGTGCCGACCCTCCGAGGCGGGCCGGCACCCAGTTGGCGCCGGCCGGGTACGGCCCGTAGCGCTCCGCGTACTCGTCCTGGAGCCGCTCGAGATCGGCCTGCATCCGCGAGCGGACCTCCCGGGTGCACTCGTCGATCGGTTCGTACGCCTGCATCGGCGCGCCGACCTGCATCATGATCGGCATCTTGGGACGCAGGAGCTTCTTGGGCAGCCCCTTGGTCCACACGCGCTGGGACCCCCACACCGTGACGGTGATGATCGGGACGTCCGCCGCGAGCGCCATCCGCACCGCACCGGACTTGAAGCCCTTGATCTCGAAGCTGCGGCTGATGGTCGCCTCGGGGAAGACGCCCACCAGCTCACCGGCCCTGAGGCGCTCGACGGCCTCGTCGAACGACGCCTTGCCGGCAGTGCGGTCCACGGGGATGTGCTTGAGCTCGCGCATGATCGGCCCGGCCACGGGGTGCTCGAACACCTCGTGCTTGGCCATGTAGCGGATGAACCGCTTGTGCACACGGGCGGGCAGGCCGGCGTAGACGAAGTCGAAGTACCCGGTGTGGTTGATCACCACGACCGCCCCGCCGACCGCCGGGAAGTGGTGTTCCCCGCGCACGGTGATGTCCAGTCCCTGGACCTTGAACATCGTCCGGGCGACCCCGATGATCCCTGTATAGAGCAGCTCCACGGGCCCCAGGGTAGCGGCCCGCGGCGGAGGGTGTCCGCGACCGCCGGTAGGTTCGGCGGGGTGGACCACGACGCCCCCTTCGATTCGGTCGATCCCGTGACGCGCAGCCGTCACTACTCCTGGCCCCCGCTCCCGGACGCCGCGGATCGCTCGCCGCACGCCGGTCTCGACGCTCTGCGGGCGATCATCGCCGGGGAGCGCCACCTCTCCCCCGGCGCCTACTCGCTCGGGGTCCGGCTGACCGCCGCCGAGGAGGGCGCGGTGACCATGACGGCCGAGCCCGCGGAGTGGGCGCTGAACAACGGCGGCACGGTCCACGGCGGGATCGTCTCCGGCTGGGTGGACTCGGCGCTCGGCTACGCCACCGCGACCGTCGTCGAGCCTGGCACCGGGTACAGCACGCTGGACCTCACCGTCCGCTACATCCGGGCGCTGCGCCTGGAGAAGACCCCGGCCACGATCCGCGCGGAGGTCGAGCACGCCGGCCGGTCGACGTGCGTGGTCCGGGTGCGGGTCACTGACACCGACGGCCGCACGTGCGCCAGCGCGAGCGGTGTGATGATGCTGTTCCGCCCGTGACGGTCCGGACAACGACGACGACGACGAGGTCGGCGATCCCTCAGCGGATCGGCTCGAGCACGTCCTTTCCGACAAACGGCCGCAGCGCCTCGGGCACGACGACCGACCCGTCGGCCTGCTGGTGGTTCTCGAGGATCGCCACGAGCCACCGCGTGGTGGCCAGCGTGCCGTTGAGGGTGGCGGCGGTCTGCGTCCGGCCCTCGTCGTCGCGGTAGCGCACCCCGAGCCGGCGGGCCTGGAACGTCGTGCAGTTGGACGTCGACGTGAGCTCCCGGTAGGTCCCCTGCGTGGGCACCCACGCCTCGCAGTCGTACTTACGCGCGGCCGAGGAGCCGAGGTCGCCGCCGGCGATGTCGATGACGCGGAACGGCAGGCCCATGGCCTCGAGCATCTCCTTCTCGAAGCCCAGCAGGCGCTTGTGCTCCTCGTGCGCCTCCTCGGGCTTGCACCAGGAGAACATCTCGACCTTGTCGAACTGGTGGACGCGGATGATGCCGCGGGTGTCCTTGCCGTGGCTGCCGGCCTCGCGGCGGAAGCACGAGGACCAGCCGCAGTAGCGCTTGGGACCGGCGGAGAGGTCGAGGATCTCGCCCTGGTGGTAGCCGGCCAACGCGACCTCGGAGGTGCCGACCAGGTAGAGGTCGTCGTCCTCGAGCCGGTAGACCTCGTCGGCGTGCTGGCCGAGGAACCCGGTGCCCTGCATGATCTCGGGCCGCACGAGCACGGGCGGGATCATCATGGTGAAGCCGTTGGCGGTGGCCTTCTGCGCGGCGAGCTGCAGCATGCCCAGCTGGAGCAGGGCGCCGTAGCCGGTGAGGAAGTAGAAGCGGGCGCCGGAGACCTTCGCGCCCCGCTCCATGTCGAGCAGCCCGAGGCTCTCGCCCAGCTCGAGGTGGTCCTTGGGCTCGAAGTCGAAGGTGGGGATCTCGCCGATCCGCTCGATCTCCACGAAGTCGTCCTCGCCGCCGGCGGGCGTGCCCTCCTCGACGACGTTCGACAGCAGACGCTGGAGCCGGTCGACCTCGGCCGCCGCGGCCTTCTCGGCCTCCTCGGCGTCCTTGACCGCCTGCTTGAGGGCGCCCGCGGCCTCGAGCAGCGCCGGGCGCTCCTCGGGCGAGGCCTTACCGACCTTCTTGCCGTGGGCCTTCTGCTCGGCGCGGGCGGAGTCCGCGGCCGCGATGGAGGAGCGGCGGGCCTCGTCGGCGGCCAGCAGCTGGTCGACCAGCGACGGATCCTCGCCACGGGTGCGCTGGGAGTCGCGGACGAGGTCGGGGTTCTCGCGGAGCAGCTTGAGATCGATCACGCATCTCAGCCTAGCGGCCCGCGCGAATCCTCCCAGCGGCCAGTCGCGGCCGGGCGCCGCGGCCCCCTCAGACGCCGAACAGTTCCAGGAAGGCGTCCTTCTCGAACATGCGCGCGGTGTCGACGGCCGTGGGCGTGCCGCCGTACGGGTCGGCCCCGGCTTCGTAGAGCACGCGGACGACCTCGCCGTACCCCTTGAAGACCGCGCCGGCCAGCGGGGTCTGACCCCGGTCGTTGGCGCGGTCGACCTCGGCACCCCGCTCGAGCAGTGCGCGGACGGTGTCCGGGTGGCCGTTGTAGGCGGCGAGCATGAGCAGGGCGTCGCCCCGCTCGTTGGTCAGGTCAGGGCTCACGCCGGCGTCGACATACGCCGCGAGCCGTTCCGTCTCGCCGTCCCGGGCCAGCTGGAACAGCATCTGGGCGAACTCGAGGACCTCCGGGTCCACACCCTCCCGTGGCGAGCGCACGTCACCGTCCGCGCCGGGTCGCTCGTCGTGGTTCTGTCCGCTCATGCTCCGAATCCTATCGGGACGGCGCGGTTGCGGCATCATGGAAGGCGATGACCACTACCACCCGATCGTCACGCCGTGGTCGGACCCTGCTCCGCACGCGGGGCGCGGTCATGGCCTCCCTCCTCGCGATCCTGTCCGGCGGGGCGGTCACCGGCGCGCTCATGGCCTCGGCGATCAACGACCCGAACTCGTCGAGCGCCGGGCGGATCGCGGCGGTCGTCCCGCAGGTCGACCCGCGGACCCTGTCGGGTCCGGCGTACGCCAACGCCGCCCCGGGCACCTGCCTGACCTGGTCCATCGACGCCGCGGACCGCGTGGCCTCCTTCGACACGGTCGACTGCGCCGAGCCCCACCGGTTCGAGGTGGCGGGGCGGATCGACCTGTCCGAGGTCCCCGGGTTCGGCGAGGGGACCCCGCTCCCGGACAGCGACGACCTGGCCCCGGTGGGCACGGACCGGTGCCTGCCGCTGATCTCCCGGTACGCGGGCGGCCGCGAGGTCGATCCGCAGGGCCGCTTCACCGGACTGGTGGTGCCGCCGTCCGAGGAGGGCTGGGCCAAGGGCGACCGCAGTGTCCTGTGCGGGATCGCGGCCGCCGAGCTCGACGGCCGGTCCGCCCTGTCCACGGGCACGTTCGCCGAGGCGGACCAGCACCGCCGCTGGGAGCCGGGGACGTGCCTGGGATTCACCGCCGAGGGCCTGCCCGGCGCACCGGTGCCGTGCTCGGACGACCACTCGATCGAGATCGTCGCCGACGTCGACGTGACGGGGACCTTCCCCGAGGGGCCGGTCCCGCCGGATCCGCGGCAGCAGTCCGAGCTCACCGCCGACGCCTGCCGAGAGGCCGGCATCGCCTATCTCGGCGACCCCGAGACGCTGCGCCGCACGACGCTCATCTCGACGCTGGTCAATCCCATCTCCGAGATCTCGTGGCGCACGGGCAGTCGCACCGTCAACTGCGGACTGATGAGGGCCGCCGAGCCCGGGCCGTTCGCGGTGCTGCGCGGCTCCGCGCGGCAGGGTGTGCTCATCGACGGGAACACCCCGGTCGCGCCCACCACCACAGAGATCCCGCCGCCCGGCCAGCAGCCCGGTGGCGACACCGGCGCCACGACCGACACCGGCCAGGGCACGGTCGCCGTCCCGGTGCCCGGCGGCGGGGCGCCGTGACCATCCGGGTCGACGAGGCGCGGTTCGAGGAGCTGGTCGACGACGCGCTGGACTCGGTACCGGACGCGCTGTTCGAGGCCATGGACAACGTGGTGGTGCTCATCGCCGACCGGAATCCGGACGAGCCCGGCCTGTTGGGTCTCTACGAGGGCGTCGCACTGACCGAGCGGGACACCACCTACTCCGGGTTCCTGCCCGACACCATCACGATCTACCGGGGCGCGCTGTGTGACTTCTGCTCGACCGAGGAGGAGTTGGTCCACGAGGTGGCGGTGACGGTGATCCACGAGATCGCCCACCACTTCGGGATCGGCGAGGAGACCCTGCACGCCCTCGGCTGGGGCTGAGCGGAGCAGCCGACGCGCGGCCGCGGGAGCCACTCCGCAGCCGTCAGTACCCGGGCCGCCCCAGGTGGTCGCCCCACCGCTCGCACGCCCAGCCGCCGCCGTCCGGGGCCAGCTCGATGACGCCGCAGTTGGGGATCCGGTTGTCGAGCGCCCACTGCGAGGGCACGGCCCCGGCGAACACGGCGATCATCCGCATGAGCGTGCCGTGGACGACGAGCACCACGTCGACGGCGTTGTCGAGGTAGGACTCGCGTAGCTCGGCGATGAGCGGCATGGCGCGCCGCCGCACGTCGAGCGCGCTCTCGCCGCCGGGGAGCCGGGAGTCCAGCTCGCCGTTCTCGAGCCAGTCGCGGACCACCCGGTTGTAGGCCAGCAGCGCGTCGGGCCCGGTCTGCATCTCGTACTCGCCGGCCTGCACCTCATGGACACCGGGCACGGCCTGGGTGGGCAGGCCCATCTCCCCGGCGATGAGGCCGGCGGTCTCGCGGGCGCGGGCGGCCTCCGAGCTCAGGATGACCGAGGGGCGGATGCCCGACCCGGCGAGCTCCTCACCCACCAGCCGCGCCTGCTCGCGGCCGAGGTCGGTCAGTGGGGCGCCGGGCAACGCGGTGTCGAGGGCGCCGGCGACGTTGGAAGGGGTCTGCCCGTGGCGGACGAGGTGGAGTCGGGCGCTCACCCCGCGCCCTCCCCTCGACGCAGTCCGTCGATCCAGCGCAGCGCCTCGGCGCGGTCGGGCGGCGGCGCGCCGGCCTCGCCGCCGTCGGCGACGGGCCACGACCCGAGGAAGCGCAGGTCGGAGGTGCGGTGGCGCAGCGCGACGAGCGCCTCGGACACCGCGGGGTCGTCGATGTGACCGACGAGGTCCACGTGGAACAGGTAGGTGAACCGCTCGACGCGGGTGGGTCGGGAACCGATGCGGGTGAGGTCGATGTCGCGGATCGACAGCTCGGTCAGCGCCTGGACGAGCGCGTTGGGCTGGTGCGGCAGGCCGAACACGACGCTGGTGCGGTCGCTGCCCGTGCGCGGCGGCGGCGGGGCCGGCCGGCCGGCCAGGACGAAGCGGGTGCGGGCGCCGCCGACGTCGGCGACGCGCTCGGCCAGAGGGACCAGCCCGTTGATCTCGCCGGCGCGGGCGGGCGCCGCGGTGGCGTCGGCGGTGCCCGCGGCGACCTCCTCGGCGCCGGCGGCGGTGGAGGACGTGGTCTCGATGTGCGCCTGCGGCAGGTGGACGCCCACCCACCGACGGACCTGGGCGGCGGCGACAGGGTGGGTCCGCAGCACGCGCACGTCGGCGGCGGCGGTACCGGGCCGCACGAGGATGGAGAACGCCACGTCGAGTTCGGTCTCGGCGAAGATCTGGAGCCGCTCCCCCACGGCGAGCGCGTCGCCGGTGGGGTTGACGGTGCCGTCGACGGAGTTCTCGAACGGGACGCACGCGTAGTCGGCGGCGCCCGAACGGACCATGGCCAGCGCCTCGTCGGGGGTGGGGGCCGGGACGGCCTCGGCGTCGGCGAGCAAGTCGGAGGTCCGCGCGTCCGCGCGGAGCCGGTGCAGGGCGGCGTCGGTGAAGGTGCCGGGCGGGCCGAGGTAGGCGACGGTGACCACGACGACGAGACTAGTCAGCGACGGTCGGGATCGGCGGACGCGAGGTCCGCGGACACGGCGTCGACCCGCCCGTCGGGCACGAGGGTGCACGTCACGACATCACGGATGGCCTCCCGGGCCGATCGCGACAGGCCCAGGATGCGGGCCGGGTCCGGCGCGGCGATCGCGGCGCGCACGTCCGCCCCGGTCATCGCGGCCACGGCGCCCGCGAGCAGCGCCCACACCTGGTCCGCGTCGGCGCACCGGGGCACGAGGCCCGAGCCGAAGCCGACCCCGGAGTGCGCGGCCACGGCGAGCAGGTCCGCGAGGTGGTCGGCGGCGGGACCGGGACCGGTCAGGCCGCGCGCGACGTCGACGATCGCGGGGGTGTCTGCGGCGAGCACCGCGGACACCTCCTCCAACGGCGGGAGGCCGAGGTCGGCGGCGGGCGCGACCACGACCGGGGCGGGGGCCGACCAGCGGGCGAGCGTGCCCGCCAGGGTGGCCTCGTCGGCCACGAGGTCCTCCAGGAGGTCGGGCCGCGAGGGACCCCGACTCAGCAGTTCGAGCGACACCGTCATGCACTCAGGTGTACACCCCGCCCGTTGCTACGCTGACGACCGATGGGTACCGACGACGCCCCCGTGCCCGAATACGCGGCCGACTACTCCCCCGCCCCGGATGACGCGCCGGACGCCTCCCACCTCACCCCGGAGGAGAAACGCGGCCCGCGGACCGTGCATGTCGCGCTCGGACTCCTGGCGTTTCTGCTGATCGTCGCGGTGGCCACCAATCCCGCCTCGGTGCTGCCGAGGGACTCGACGCTGCACGGGGAGCACCACCTCGACGTGGACTCGGGGCTGGAGCTCGCCGTGCCCGTGGGATGGCGCGTGGTGAGCGACGCGGAGCTCGGATCGCTGCAGATCGTGCCCGTCGGGACGGGGCACGCGCTGGAGACCCGCATCCTCGCGGGCGCCCTCGAACCCGGTATCGCCGCCGCCGCGATCGCCGACGACCAGGGGGCGGCGACCGCGCTCGCCGAGACCATCCAGCTCTACATCCTGGGCGTGTCCGGCATCCGCGACGAGCGGCGGGTCACACGCGTGGACAACGAGGCCGGCACGGGCGCCGCCGTCTCCTACGTGGTGGTGCCCGACGAGTTCGCCGACCTCGACTCCGGCGGGCTCGTCTACACCGCCGTGTTCGGCTCGGAGGGGCGGCGGTGGTGGGTGGCGTACGTGACGACCGCGCAACAGTCCGCCCCCGGCGTCAAGTGGATGGACGGGATCGTCGACAGCGTCCGGCTCGCCGAGTGAGCGGGTCCTCGCACTCCGCGTCCGACGCCGGACGGGTCCGTCGCGCACTCTCCCCCCGCGCCGCGGTCGCCCGGTACGCCTCCCGGTTCGACCCGGTCACCGACCCGCGCGTCCGCCGGCTGCTGGTGGCCGAGCTCGTCATCGTCCTGGCCGTCACCTTCGGCCTGTCCGGCGCCTACGCCGTCCTCGACCTGGTCTCCGCACTGCTCGCGCCGGCCGACCTCGCCGACCAGACCGCCGCACTCAACGTCTCCCGCTCGGAACATCCGTGGCTCGACCTGGCCTACCAGGCGCTCGGCGTGCTGCGGTTGCTCGCGTGGGCCCTGCTGCCGCTGGTGCTGCTCGCGCACTCCGGGATCCGCGCGCGGGCGCTCGGTCTCGTGCGCGACAGGCCCGGGCGGCAGGTGGCGTGGGCGCTCGCCCTGACCGCGGTGATCGGCGTGCCCGGCCTGGCGCTGTACCTGGGGGCCGTCGCCGCCGGGTACAATCTGCAGGTCGCGGCGTCCGGATTGGGCGAGACGTGGTGGCGGCCGGTCGTGCTGGTGCTGTCCGCGGCGGGCAACGGCGCAGCCGAGGAGATCCTCGTCGTGGGCTACCTGCTCGTGCGGCTGCGGCAGCTCGGCGTGCCGCCGTGGCTGGCGCTGGCCGCCAGCGCCCTGCTGCGCGGGTCGTACCACCTCTACCAGGGTTTCGGCGGCGGGCTGGGCAATCTCGCGATGGGCGTGGTGTTCGCGCTGTGGTGGATGCGGACCCGCCGGCTGTGGCCGTTGGTGCTGGCGCACACGCTGCTGGACGTGATCGCGTTCCTCGGCTACGCGCTGCTGGCGCCGCACGTGTCGTGGTTGTGACACTGGTCCCGCCGGCGCGACGGGACCAGCCGACCTCGCCGGCGGGCAAGTAGAGTCCGATCCCATGACCGACGACCCCAGGCGCCGGCACCTCACCCCCGAGGAGGCCGCCGAGCTCCGGCGACGCGCCCGCGAGCGACGCGGCTACGCCGACCCCGGTGCGCCGCGCGATCCGGCGGCCCGCCCGGGTTCGGCCGGTCGCGATCCCGGCGCCCGGCGCGATACGGCGGCCCGTCGTGACCAGTCCGCCCGGCGTGATCCGGCGGCGTCCCGCGATGCCGCGGCGCGGCGGGACCCGGGCGCGAGGGCCGCCGACGCCGGCCGTGAGCATCCGCTCGGTCGCACCGGCTACCAGCCGCGGCAGGAGCCCCAACCGCTGACGCCCGAGGAACGGGCCCGCTACCTGCGGGAGGACCCGCGCGATCCCCGCGACCCACGCGATCCCCGCGACCCACGCGACCCACGCGATCCCCGCGATCCGCGCGATCCGCGCGATCCGCGACGGTCTTCTCGGGCGCGCGCCGGCGGGCGCGACCCCTATCGACAGGCGACCGACCGTCGCGGCGGGCGGCCTGATCGTCGTTCCGCGCGGGCGGCCTCGGCCGCCCGACCCCGCCGGCGCCCGGGCCGGGCTCCCCTGTGGCGGCGGATCGGGCCGCTGCGCATTGTCGGCCTCGTGCTGGTCCTCGTGCTCACGTTGGGTGTGGTCACGGCCCTGTGGGCGGACTCGAAGCTGCAACGGATTGACGCGCTCACCGACTACCCGGGGCGGGGCGGCAACACGCCCGGCACCGTGACCCTGCTCGTGGGCACCGACTCCCGCGAGGGGCTCACCCCCGAGCAGCAGGCGCAGCTGTCGACCGGGTCCGAGTCCGACGCCGGCGGCAAGCGGACCGACACGATGATGCTCGTCTACACCCCGCGCGGCGGCGACCGCACGATGCTCATCTCGCTGCCCCGCGACCTGCTCGTGACCATCCCCGGTTACGGCGAGAACAAGCTCAACGCGGCCTACACGTTCGGTGGACCGCCGCTGCTCACCCAGACGCTCGAGCAGCAGACGGGCGTGCGGATCGACCACTACGCGGAGATCGGATTCGGCGGCTTCGCCGGGATCGTCGACGCCGTGGGCGGAGTGGACATCTGCATCGAGGA
This sequence comes from Dietzia cinnamea NBRC 102147, assembly GCF_001571065.1. GTDB lineage: Bacteria > Actinomycetota > Actinomycetes > Mycobacteriales > Mycobacteriaceae > Dietzia > Dietzia cinnamea. The sequence goes on along the minus strand of NZ_BCSW01000004.1, from coordinate 87,809 downwards.
GCCCATCGTCGACCCGCTCGCCGGCCTCGATCTGGCCGCCGGATGCCAGACGCTCGCCGGACCGCAGGCCCTGGGATTCGTCCGCACCCGCTACGGGTTCGCCGAGCAGGACCTCCAGCGGGTGCGTAACCAGCGGCAGTTCCTCGGCGCGCTCATGCGCAAGACCCTGTCCCCCGGGAACCTGCTCAACCCGTTCACCGCGGTACCGCTGCTGAACTCCGGGGCCGAGGCCGTCACCGTCGACACCGGCGACCACATCTGGACCCTCGCGCGTGTCATGTGGCGCCTCAGCGACGACCCGCTGACCGTGACCGCCCCCCACGACGGGATGGCGTCGGGATCGGTGGGCTCGTATCTGACGTGGGGGCCCACCACCACCGGGTTCTTCGACGCGGTCGCCGCCGGGCGGACCCCCGGCCCGGAGTACATCGACGCCGGGCCCTGATCGGCGCGCGCTCAGCCGGCAGGGGTGATGGAGACGATCCCCCACGTGCCGTCGGGGTTCTCCGCGAGTCGCACCCGCTGACGGATCAGGACCGGATCGGCCTCCGGCGGGTACTCGGTGAGGTCGACCTCGAGCAGCGTGGGCGTCAGCTCCCGCGCCTCGACGCAGTGGGTGGTGCCCTCGGCGACCCGCTCGACGCCCTCGACGCGCAGCCGCTCCTCGGTCATCCGACTGGACGGCGCGACCGCCTCGAATGCCTTCTCCGCCGACCGCTCCGCGTAGTAGGCGTGATCGAACGCCAGGACCGCGCCGGCGGGCGTGTCGAGCGATCCGGGGCCGGCGCCGACCACGCGGCCGGGCTCCGAGACCTCCGCGCACCCGGTGACCGCCTCCTCGGAGGGACTGACGGCCCCGCGGGCGACGATGAATCCGAGCACCGCGGAACCGCCCAGCACCGCCACACCGGCGGCGGCCAGCAGGACGATCCGCACCGGGCGGCGGTCGAGCACCGCAGGCGACTGCGGCGGCTCGTCGATCGGCCTACGCACCTCGGCCGCGGCGGTGCCCAGCGGGAGGGTCGACAGGTCGTCGACGTCGGCGCCCGCCGTCCGGCCGGGGCCCGATCCCGCACCCGCACCCGCACCCGCACCCGCACCCGCACCGAGTGTGATCCGGGTCGGCGGGGATTCACGCGCGGGCTCGTCAGCGCGGCAGTCCGCCGGCGACGCACCCGCACCACCGGCCACACCCGCGACCCGGTCGACCGCGGGCACGCCCGGGAGCGACGAGTCCGGGCCGGGCCCGGTCCGCAGCCACGGCGGGACCGTCACCTCGGGGAGACGGGGCGACTCGTCGTCGTCCCCCCTGGTCGGTCGGTCGGCCACGCGCCCCACTCCCTCGGATCGTCCCGGGTCGACACATCGCGTCGTGGGCGACCCTCGACGTCGCCCGAAGGGATCCTAGAACGCACGGCGCCCCGTCGGGGGTCCGTGCCGCGCGGACCTTCTAGCGGAGGGTCACCTGCCGGGCGCGCAGCCCGTCGCGGGACGACCGCTCCTCGGAGGTGAGCGGGGCGTCGTTCGTGAGCGCCTCGCGCAACCGCGCGTCGAGCTCCTGCAGACCCGGCGCCCACTCCTGGTGATGCATCTCGCGGTCCAGGTCGAACACCGGCACCAGCAGCCCGTGCGTGCGGAAGGACCCGGCGAAACGGGACCCCTCGCCCAGGTGCAGCCCACCCGCCGCGTGGACCCGGGCCAGCGCCTCGAACAGCGCGTCCTCCTCCTCGGGCCGGACCCAGCGGATGTGCGCCTTCTCGCCGGCGTCGACCCACCACGCGGCCTCGATACCGTCCGCCTCCACGCGCGCCGAGGGCATCATGACCTCATTGGCGTTGCGGACCGCCTGCTCGATCTCGGGGGCGACCTGCACTCCCTCGGCCACCCACCACGAGAAGTCGTGGTGGACGACGATCTCCAGCGGGGCGTCCCGGACCATGACGTCCGCCAGCGACGGCGTCGACCCGGTCGGGTGCGATGAGGTGAGCGTCTCCCCGCCGCCGGCGCGGCCCGCCCAGTCGAGCGCGTACGCCAGATCGGCGGCCGGGTCGGGGCCGTGGACCTGCACCTGCAGCCCGACCATCGCCTCGCCGCCGAGCTCGGAGTCGCGGACCAGGGCTGCGATCGCGCCGGGCAGGACCGTCGCCAGCGTCACGTCGCGCCCGCCTCCGACCGTCGTGAGTTTCGCGGTGGCCGACGGCACGAACTCGCGCATCGCCACCATGTCGCATTCGCCGGCGAACCCGGCGAACGGCCGCGGCTCGACGCTCAGGTCCTCCCGCTCGGCCGCGCGTGCGGCGATCTTGGCCTGGCGGTTGCCGCCGGCCTTGGGCTCGTTGTGCCTGTTCCGTCTACCCACGGCCCCCACGATACGGTGCGACTTCGTCAGGTGCCCGCCGGACCGGCGAGTCGGCCGGTCGGTGCCGGCCCCTATGCCCCCGGATCACCCGGCAGGCCCCGCGTCGCCTCACTCGGCACGCCGGCGCCGGCCCCGTCCGCGGGCCCCTCGGTCGGCGGCGTCGCGCCGTCGAGGACGGTCAGCGCCCGCGCCGGCACGTTGGTGCCCACCCAGTCCACGCCGAGGTCGCGACACAGGAGGAGATCGGCGGGGTCGTCGACGGTCCAGCAGTACGTCCCCATGCCCCGTGACCGCCAGTACTCGACCAGCCACGGCCGGGCGCGCAGCGCGCTGATGCTCGGCCCCATCAGTTGGGCGCCGAACCCCTCGGCGGGCCAGGACTTGAAGACGTTGCGCCGTTCGCGCAGCTGCACGGTCGGCACGTCCGGCGCCAGCTGCCGGAACCGGCGGACGGCGGAGACGGAGAAGCTCATCATCACTGCGCGTGACTCGGCGAAGGACGCGGCCCGGTCCAGCCCGAAGTACTGGAGTTCGTCGCGCAGCGCGGTCTCGACGCGCCCGCCGGTGGGCACGGGGTGCTTGGTCTCGAGGAACAGGCGGACGCGGGGATACGCCTCGGCCATCACGAGGAAACTGCGCAGGGTCATGACCGGCTCCGGCCTGCGGTGGACCGGGTGCCAGGAGCCCACGTCGAGGGCCGCGACCTGGTCGAGGGTGGCGGAGTGGACCCACAGGTCCCTGTCACCGACGCGGGTGGTGCGCGGGTCGTGGAGCAGCACCGGGACGCCGTCGGCGGTGAGGCGGATGTCCACCTCGAGCGCCTCGGCGCCCTGGTCGAGGGCCTGCTGGTAGGCGACGCGGGTGAGTTCGGGATATTCGGCCGAGGCGCCGCGGTGGGCGACGACGCCGCTTCGGGTGGAGACGGGTGAGGGCAGGTGGGTGGTCGCGGGGACCGTCACGTCTCACTCCTTCCGGGTCGCGGACGCCTCCACGATCCCCGCCGGGAGGAACCTGCGGGTGAACCGCGGGGAAGGGTCGGTGAAACTCCGCATGACGGACCGGGTCTCGCGGGCGGTCCACACGGCGGCGAGGGCGGCCAGGGCGGTGAGCAGGACGGTGTCGGCGGCGGCCTGGGAGCCCTCGCCGCTGCCGCGCCACAGCGCCAGGGCGACGGCCAGGGCGTTGACGCCCCACGCCGCCCACCAGCGCCTCAGGTCGGATCGGGAGGGGGCTCGGTCCGACGCCCGGCGCAGTTCCTCCAGGTAGACGGGTAGGCGGAAGAAGTTGACGACGACGAGGAGAGCCCCAGCCCACAGGCCCGCCCGTGACCGCGGATCCGGGACCGGCGCGTAGGCCCGTCGTCGGGTCTCCACGAGCCAGGCGGTCGCGGTGATGGCAGCGGCGACGCCCACGGCGATGGCGACGATCCCGGTCACCCAGACGAGCGCGGTGGTGACGGCCTCGATCCACCACGGCGCGAGCCGGTCGGCGTACCAGGCGAGTGCGGCGTAGCGCAGGCCGTGGGCGACGGCGGTCGCGGCGAACCAGGCGCCGGCGGCGCGCATGATGCCGGGGGCGGCCGAGGCGAGGCGGGCCGGCCGGGGCGCGGCGGGCGGCTCGAGTCGGTGCGGGATCGCGACCGGGGGCAGGCCCCACCTCGGGGTGGCCGGATAGGCGGGTGTCCGCGGGCCCCACGCGGGTCCGGTGCGGTAGCGCGGCAGGGGCGGTCGCGGGGTCGGTACTGGCGACCGCCACGGCGGGTGCGCGACCCAGCGCCACTGCCCCTGCCGCCGCGGTGTGGTCATGGCGACCATGCTGGCACAGCCCGGGTGGCGCGGGCGCGCGGTGCAGGTGGCCCGGTCTCGCGTCCGCGGATGGCGCGGGCGCGCGGTGTGGCACATGCTGGGGTCATGTCCGTGAGCTGTGTGCGCGTCCACGATCTCGTCTCAGGCCGCGCCGATCCCGGGGACGCGTACGTGGTGCTCGTGGACCGGCTGTGGCCGCGGGGCGTGCGCAAGGACGCGTTCCGCCACGACGAGTGGTGTACCGACGTGGCGCCGTCGACCGAGCTGCGGCGCGAGTTCCACGGCGGCGATCTGGACTTCGCCGACTTCGCCGAGCGGTACCGCGCCGAGTTGGCCCGCCCTTCCGCGGCCGGGGCTGTGGAGCGCCTCGCGGCCCGGGCGGCCGACGGGAAGCTGGTGCTCACGTATGCGTCACGGGACACCGAGCACAATCACGCAACGGTCCTCGCGGACCTCGTCCTCGCCGCCTCCTGCTGACCGGACCGGACCTGCGCCACGCGCCGTTCATGTATCCGTCATCACAGAGGGGGTGACGGACCGCGCAGCCGTGTGTATGGTCTGTCTCAGTAGTTGAAATCGTTCGTTGTATTTCTGTAGATCCACCGCCCTTGCGAGAGGGCAGTGCGGCACCGCAGGGAAACACACAGCACGCTCTCTGCTGCAGCACCCGGTACTCCGACAAGCGGAGCACCGACTCTCGAAAGGCATCATTATGGCTACCGGTACCGTGAAGTGGTTCAACGCTGACAAGGGCTTCGGCTTCATCGCCCCCGACGACGGCTCGGCCGACGTCTTCGCCCACTTCTCCGCCATCAACGGCTCGGGCTACCGCTCGCTCGAGGAGAACCAGCAGGTCTCCTTCGACGTCGCGCAGGGCGCCAAGGGCCTGCAGGCGGAGAACATCACCCCGATGTGATCTGACGTCAGAGTGATCTGACGTTCCCAGACTGCACGAGAGGGCCCCGCGGGAGAGATCCTGGGGGCCCTTTCGCATGTCCGGGTCCGCGCACAGCCGCTCCCGGCGATGGCGTCTCGCTCCCCTGCCTGGCGTCTCGCTCCCGCGGCCCGCGCACAGCCGCTCCCGGCGATGGCGTCTCGCTCTTCTGCCTGGCGTCTCGCTCCCGCGGCCCCGCACAGCCGCTCCCGGCGATGGCGTCTCGCGCGCACCGAAGAGCGGGCGAGACGCCATCGCGAGGGGCGGCTGCGTTCGGGGCTACGGCTGCGAAGGCCGCGACGCCTGCGGAGGTCGTGGGTCGCGGCGTCCGCGGAGGCCGGAGCCGCGACGGCCGCGATCAGATGGGGCAGGCGACCCCGCTGCGCACGTGGCAGTCGTAGCCACCGGGATTCTTGACCAGGTACTGCTGGTGGTAGTCCTCAGCGTAGGTGTACTTTCCGGAGCGGACCTCGTCGAGCATTCCGATCTCCGTGGTCAGCGGCCCGTAGCCCGCGGCGTCGAGCTCCTTCTGGTAGCCCTCGGCGATGCGGCGCGCCGCCTCCAGCTGCTCCGGCGTGGTCGTGTAGATCGCCGAGCGGTACTGGGTGCCCATGTCGTTGCCCTGACGCATCCCCTGAGTGGGGTCATGCCATTCGAAGAACTCCGCGAGCAGCTTCTCCACGGGCAGCACCTCGGGATCGAAGACCACGAGAACCGCCTCGGTGTGGCCGGTCAATCCCGTACACGTCTCCTCGTAGGTCGGGTTGGGCGTCCACCCACCGGCGTAGACGGCCGCCGTGGTCCAGACGCCGTCGAGCTGCCAGAGCACCTTCTCCGCACCCCAGAAGCAGCCCATACCCAGCACGATCGACTCGTGCCCCTCCGGGAACGGCGGCACCATCGGATTGCCCGTGACGATGTTCTTCGGCGCCACGACCACCGGTTCCGCCCGGCCCAGCAGCGCCGAGTCGGCGTCGACGACCTCGGTCGCCCGTCGCATCGCGGATTGTCTGATCGCGTCCTGTAGCCAGCCCATGTAGCCAGGGTAACCGCGTCGCGGGATCGAGATCCGGCCGTGATGTGACCGATCCCATAGTCCGCGTTACAGTGGTCGCCAGTACGACCGAGGGGGATCTGGACGTGACCGCCACACAGCCTGCAGTCCAACGACTTCGCGCCATCTTCGACGCCGATCAGCCGCAGCCGTTCGACGGGACCGGCTGTAGCGATCACGTCCGCCGCCGCAATATCGCGGTGCCCGTCGCGCTCGCCGTCATCCTTCTGGTCGTGCTCATCGCCCTGCTCGTCCTCTGACCGGCCAGCGCGCGGTCGGGGCCCCGGCACGCGGCGAGGTCAGCTCGCCGACGGGCCTCCGAGGCGCTCGCGCGCGACCCGCACCAGCAGCGGCGCCCACGGCGCGCAGTCGTCCTCGGGCAGGGCCGCGATCTCCCTCAGTTCGCCCACCGTCACCCACCGTGCCTCGGCGATCTCGGCCCGCGGCTCGGGATCGCCGTCCATCCGGGCGGAGAACACCTCAGAGACCAGCAGGAACCCGGGCTCGTTGGCGGTGGCCGTGTCGAACCGGCCGAGCGACTCCAACGCGTCAGGCGTGAGGGGCACCCCCAGCTCCTCGTCGATCTCCCGCACCGCGCACTCGAGCGGCGACTCCCCCGTCTCCCACTTGCCTCCCGGCAGCATGAAGCGGTCCGTGCCGACCTTGCGCACCGTCACCACGGCGCCGTCGGGCCGACTCAGGATGACGGCCGAGACCGAGATGGTGCGCACGGCCGCCGTATCGGAGTGATCCACGGTTCTGATCATGGCAGGACACCGCGGCCGCCCGCGAGCCCACCGCGGCGCCGGACGACGCGCTCGCCCGCAGATCACTATGGTGGAGACGGACGCCGTGACAGGCGCCACGGGTCGACCCCGCGCGCTGCCCGTCACCCAACTGAAAGGACACTCCACTATGGCCGAGTACGTTCTTCCCGATCTCGACTACGACTACGGCGCTCTCGAGCCGCACATCTCCGGCGAGATCATGGAGCTGCACCACTCCAAGCACCACGCCACCTACGTGAAGGGCGCCAACGACGCCCTCGAGCAGCTCGCCGCGGCCCGCGAGGACGGCAGCATCTCCGGCAAGGCCCCGCTGCTGAGCAAGAACCTGGCCTTTCACCTCGGTGGCCACACGAACCACTCCATCTTCTGGAAGAACCTCTCTCCGGAGGGTGGCGACCGCCCCGAGGGTGAGCTCGCCGCCGCGATCGACGCCGAGTTCGGCTCGTTCGACAAGTTCCAGGCGCACTTCAACGCCGTCGCGACCACCCTGCAGGGCTCCGGCTGGTCCGTCCTCGGCTGGGACCACATCGGTCAGCGCATGGTCATCCAGCAGCTCACCGACCAGCAGGGCAACATCTCGGTGAACATCACCCCGCTGCTCATGCTGGACATGTGGGAGCACGCCTTCTACCTCCAGTACAAGAACGTCAAGGCCGACTACGTCAAGGCCTTCTGGAACGTCGTCAACTGGAAGGACGTGGCCGAGCGCTACGCCGCCGCCAAGGGCTGACGGAATCGGACCCGTCACGGCTCTCCTGAGCTGACAGCGGCCCGGGTGGGGATCACCCCGCCCGGGCCGCGTCCTGTCCGCCGCCGGGGTCCGCGACCGTGGAACCGGCCGGGCCCCGGAACGTGGAACCGACCCGGCCGGTGGTGCGCACCCGGCCCGTGGTGCGCACCCGGACGGTCGTCCGAGACGCTACTGTGACTCACGCAACCGCCCCGGCGTCCGCCGCAGCGGCGCACCCGCGCGAGAAGTGAGGTCCCTTCGGTGTCCAACGGCGAGCGACAGGTCGACCACTCCCAGACCGGCACTCCGACCGGCATGAGTCGCCGCACCGTCCTGGGCGGAGCCGCCGCCCTCGGCGGGATCGCGGCCCTGCAGTCGGTCCTGCCCGCCGTCGCCTCAGCGCAGTCCACGGCCCTGTACGTCGGCCGCGGCATCGGGGACATGACCGGAGAGCCGCTGGGCGCGGGCATGAACGGGTACGCGGACACCGAGCAGCTCTCCGTCGGGCTGCACCTGCGGCAGAGGGCCCGCGCCTTCGTGTTCGCCGACTCGCCGTCGTCGCCCCGGTTCCTCCACGTCACCGCCGAGATCGGCCTGATCTTCCAGTCCATCCACCAGGAGGTCCTCCGACGCCTGGCGGCGGAGTTCGGCGGCACCTACCACGAGGGCAACGTGGTCATCACCGCCACGCACACCCACGTCGCCCCGGGCGGCACCTCCGGCCACCCGATGGTCGACCTGTCGATGCTCGGCTTCCGCCCGGTCACGTTCGAGGCCAACGTCGCCGGCATCGTCGACGCCGTCCGGATGGCGCATCACGACCTCGCACCCTCGGAGGTCGGCGTGACCACCGGCACCCTCCGCGACGCCGGCGTCCAGCGTTCCCGCGGCTCGTTCGAGCGCGACACCCCTGAGGAGCGCGCCCACTTCCCCGAGGGGATCGACCCGCGGTCGCAGTCGCTGCAGATCACCCGCGGCGGCCGGCTGGTGGGCGTCCTCAACTGGTTCGCCACACACGCCACGTCCATGACCTCGCACAACCGCATCGCCTCGTCGGACAACAAGGGGTACGCCGCCTGGCACTGGGAGCGGGAGGTCGCGGGCCAGGACTACCTCGCCGGCGTGACGCCGCACCTGGTCACCGCCTTCGCGCAGACCAACCCCGGAGACGTCAGCCCCAACCTGGACCTCGAACCCGGCCGCGGGCCGACGCCGGACGAGTGGCTCAACACCCGCATCAACGGCGAACGACAGTTCGCGGCCGCCCGCGACCAGGTGGGCAGGGACGTACGCCCCCTCGGCGGCGGGATCGACGTGCGACACGTGTGGGTCGACATGTCCGCCGTCGAGGTGGGCCCTCAGTTCACCGGCGACGGGCGCACCCACCGCACCGCCGTCGCGGCACTGGGAGCATCGTTCGCCTCGGGGAGCCAGGAGGACGGCGGCGGCGGGGACGAGCTGCCGTTCGCCGAGGGCGACCGCGGCGGCAACCCCGCGGTCAAAGCCCTCACCGACGTGGTGATCCCCGGGTGGCTGCGCGAGGCCCACGCGCCCAAGGACGTCCTCCTCCCGGTGGGGCTCGTGCCGAACGCCGTGCAGCGCGTGTACCCGTTCCACCTGGTCCGCCTCGGCACGCACTACCTGTTCACCCTGGGCTTCGAGCCCACCGTGGTGGCGGGTCTGCGGCTGCGGCGCACGCTCGCGGCCGAACTGGGCGTGGCGGAGGACCACGTGACCGTCCAGGGATACTCCAACGCGTACGGCCACTACGTGACCACGCCCGAGGAGTACTCGGCCCAGAACTACGAGGGCGGCGCGACGATCTTCGGGCCGTGGACCCTGCCCGCGATCCAGCAGATCGCCGCCGACCTGGCCCGCTCGATTCGGGCGGGGACGCCGCTGGATCCCGGAACCTCCGAGCGGGACCTCACCGGACAGATCCCCGTCTCCCCGCTCGGTAACCCGCTCGTCGACACCCCGGCCCCCCTGCGGAACTTCGGCGACGTCCTGGACCAGCCACTGCCGGAGTACCGGGTCGGGCAGCGCGTCCTGGTGAGGTTCTGCGGCACCCACCCCAACTCGGATCTGCGCCGCGGCGGCACCTACCTGACGATCGAACGCCGCGACGGCCGGCGCTGGGTTCGGGTCCACGACGACGGCGACTGGTCCACGATGATCGTGTTCGAGGGGCTGCTCACCGTGACCAACGCAGTCATCACGTGGGACATCCCGCCGCGCACCCCGGCCGGGGAGTACCGGGTCGTGTACACCGCGTCGGGCCGCGGGTTCGACGGCCGCCTGTTCCCGGTTCGGGGGCAGAGCCGGGGCTTCGCGGTCCGCTGAGGCGTGGTCTGGGACACTGGAACCGACATTCGTTGCAGTCCCAAGTGAAAGGACAACACCCGTGGACATCAAGGGTGCTTCCGTCATCGTCACCGGTGCCGCCTCCGGCCTGGGTAACGCCACCGCGCGTTCCTTCGCCGAGAAGGGCGCCGTCGTGTTCGGCCTCGACCTCCAGCAGTCCATCGACAAGGCCGTCGAGCAGGGTATCGACGAGGGCATCACCCTCATCGCCGCCGACGTGACCAGCGAGGACGACGTCAAGGCCGCCATCGCCCGCGCCACCGAGGCCGCGCCGCTGCGCGTCGTGGTCAACTGCGCCGGCATCGCGCCGGCCGCCCGCATCGTCTCCAAGAAGGGCGTCCACGCGCTCGACCTGTTCGAGACCTGCATCTCCGTGAACCTCGTGGGCACCTTCAACGTGCTGCGGCTGGCCGCCGAGGCCATGTCCACCCAGGACACCGTCGACGAGGACGGCCAGCGCGGCGTCATCATCAACACCGCATCCGTCGCCGCGTACGAGGGCCAGGTCGGGCAGATCGCCTACGCCGCCTCCAAGGGTGGCGTCTACTCGATGGGCATCTGCGCCGCCCGCGACCTCGCGCAGTTCGGCATCCGGGTCAACACCATCGCCCCGGGCACCATCGAGACCCCGATGCTCAAGGGCCTGACCGAGGAGTTCCAGAAGTCGCTCGAGGCCGCGATCCCGTTCCCGTCGCGCCTCGGCCGCCCGTCGGACTACGCGCAGCTGGCCAACGCGATCGTCGAGCACGACTACCTCAACGGCGAGTCGATCCGCATGGACGGCGCCCTGCGCATGGCGCCACGCTAGTCAGCGCGCCGCGCACGGCAGCGCGGCGCTCCCCCTCGAGCGCCGCGCTGGATTGCGCCGCGCTGCAGCGTCGCAGACGACTGAGGCCCGCCCCCCTGATCGGGGCGGGCCTCGGTGCTGTTCGAGCCGGTGTCAGCCGCGACCGTTGTCGATGGCGGGGCCCGGAGCCGGGGCCGGAGCCGGGGCCGGAGCGGCACCCTGGGCCGGGGCCCACGGCAGCGGCGGCAGCGGCGGGAGGGCGATGCCGGCGGCGGTGAGCGCGGCGTGGATCTCCGGCGCGAAGTAGATGCCCGCACCGATGGCGGCGACGGAACCCAGCCCCAGGGTGGCGGGAACGAGCGAGCCGGTGCCGCCGGGGAGCGAGCCGGCACCGAGGGACCCCTCCATCGAACCGAGAACGGTGGTGGCTCCCTCGCCGATGCCGAGCGAGCCCGCGATAGGAGCGTAGATTGGGGCCAGCGAACCGGTGGTGGGCTCCCCCAGAAGCGAATCAGTGGTGGTGATGGAGCCCGTGCCGGGTGCCGGGCTGAGCGAGTTGACGCCGGAGGAGGCGATCGCCTCGGACAAGGAGCCCGAGAGCGAGCCGGTGGTCGGCTCGCCGATCAGGGAACCCTCGGTATCGAGGGAGCCGTTGCCGGTGGCATTGCCGTCCAGGATAAGCGAGCCCAGGTCCTCCGGGACCGAACCGTTGCCGGCCGAGTCGCCGGAGCCCTCGCTGCCGGAGCTCAGCTCGCCTGAGCCGCCGGTCAGGCTGCCGGCGTCCAGGCTGCCCTCGCTCTGCGCGTTGGCGACGCCGGTGGCGCCCGAGATGGCCAGAGCGGTGGCGGCAGCGACGGCGGCCACCTTGCGGGTCGTGAACGTCATTTCTTCGTCTCCTCGTGTGGAAAAGGTCCCCAGGCGCGGAGGCTCGTGGCCGAACCACCCCGGGCGGGGTTTGACGGCGTCAAAACAGTGTTATGGAGAAACCGCTTCGACCGCCCTGCCCGCAGGTCGGTGCACTCAGGACGTCAACGGAGAAAACTTAGTTAATTCTTAGTTATAATCTGGCCCGAGAACTATTCTCGGCCTGCGATTCTGGCCTCGTCCGGGCGGATCCGGTCACGCTTCTTCCCGTGATTACACCACCGCCGATGCCTCGAGGCCCACCCCCGGCGTCGGGAGCGGGCCTCGAGAGCGGAAACAGTACGGGGCGGAGGAGGCCCCGGAGGATCAGAACTGGGGCAGCGGCGGCAGCACGATTCCCGCGTCCGTCAGAGCCTGCTCGATCTGCGGCGCGAAGTAGATTCCCGCCCCGATGACAGCGGCGGAGCCGCCGACCAGCAGCACCGGCCCGAGCGAACCGGATCCACCAAGCGAATCCGTACCGCCATCGGAGCCGATGACGATTGCCGGACCCCCATCGGAGCCCAGTGCGTCACCGACCGACGCCACGGCCGGCACCAGGGAGCCTGAGGTGGGCTCGCCGAGGAGGGAACCGGCGGTGTCCACGGAGCCGGTACCCGGCGCGGGACTCACGGCGTCGGAACCCGCTGCCGCGTTGACCGAGCCCACGCCCTGCGACACGACCGGGGCGAGGCTGCCGAAGGTCGGCTCGCCGAGCAATGCGGAGCCCGAGGTGTCGATCGATCCGGGGCCGACCTCCCCCGTCCCCTCCTCGGCCGAGCCGAGGGCGGAGGACTGAGCGTGTGCCAGACCCACTCCGCCGGTCAGGGCGAGAGCAGAGACGGCGAGGGCTGCAGCGGCGCGGATGTGACTCGTCATGGGTCAGTATTCCTTTCGGGCGGGATGCGCCGGCACTCGGCGAGATTTAACAATTCTAATCATTCCGCCGAGAACACACTGCGCGGCCACCGCGAAATACCCGCGCATGAGGGGTCCAAAATCCGAAGTGGACGAACGTTCAGAGCTAGTAGCCATCCCGGCTCGAGCGGGAGATCCACTCGCGCACAGCGCGAGTGGCCCGGACATCGTCCTCGTTGTACTCCAGGATCCGTTGCCTTCCCGCCTCACGCTCGACACCCCGGGCCGCCTGCGCGTCCCGGTACCACCCGAGCGAGGCCTCACCGCCCGCTTCCGGATCGCGCCAGGTGAACCCGGCGACCGGCGCGACCACCTTCAGGCCCAGGCCGGACGTGGACACGAACTGGGTGGCGACGGCCTCGTGAACGTCCACCCACAGCGGAGAGGAGATGAATCGCCGCACCTCGGCGACGCCGGGGACCCCCTTGACGACGGCGAGGGTGCCTTCCGGGCCGAACCTGCTCGCCGAGGAGAGGAGCCAGCCGTTCTCGGCGGCCCGTGAGTAGCAGTACGCGCGGAACGAGCGCCCCTGCCCTGCCGCCCGGTCCCGTATCCCGGTGAGCCAGCGCCAGAATTCCGCGAACGCCCGCCCCTCGTCGGCGCCCGGAAGTCGCGACCACGTCACGAACGGCCGATAGCCCTCGTCCTCGAGCGGCCGCCCGTCCCTCAGGGTGAGCAGCGTGCCCCACAGGTAGGCGCCGTCGTCGAGGTGGCTCTCGAGGTCGACGTCGACCTCCACGTCCGCCCGGGAGATCTTCGGCCGCGCCACCTTGGGCACCACGACCTCGCCGTCGCGGTGCGCCCGCGCGCGCAGGACCGCGTCGGAGTACGGCTCGCCGTTCCAGTCGGTCGGCCGGTCCGGCCCGGCCTCCGCGAGTTCCGCCACGGTGCGGATCCCCCGTGCCCTCAGAGCCCCCACCTGTCCGCCGCCGACGACGAGGCTGACGTCATCGGACAGGACCAGCCGGTCGCGACACCCCTCGACGGGCCCGTCCCGGTCGTCCCACCCCTCCCACCACGGGCAGGTGCGGCATTCGCCGATCCGGCTGGGGGCGGTGTCCAGCTCACCGCGCACCACCGCCAGTCGCGTGGCGTGGGTGCGGTCGGCCGGGTCGAGCACGGGCTCGAGGTCGTGCACGACCGCCCTCGCCGAGCCCAGCCCGAGCACCGCACCCACCGGACTCGACGCCGCGTGCCCCGCGGTCTCGAGCAGACGCCAGGCGTGGACGAGCCGGTCGAGGTCCGCCGGATGGCGCCGTACCCGCAGGGAAGGATCGGGCTCCGGCGCCCAGTCGAGGAGCCGCGTCACCGTCGCCGTCGCCGACCCCTTGCCCCGCCTCGGATCGACCACCTTGTGGTTGACCACCAACACCGGCGCGTACCCGCCCCCTGGCACGGCCGCCAACGTGCACCTCAGGCCCGCCCGACCACTGCCCTCATCGGCGGGGAGGGCGGCGCCCCACACCAGAGTCGCCCCATCGGCCAACGCCCGGAGGGTCTCCTCCTCGTCGTCGTCACCCGGTACGTCCCCCGGCAGATCCGTCCAGTGGTCCCCCACCACGTCCACCACCGCGGCGTCGGGGCGAGCGCCCGCGAGCGCGCGCTCCCTCAGTCCCGCGCGGCGATCCGCCGCAGCCATGGCGCGCAGCCTGACGCCCTCGTCGATCGGCGCGGTCCGCCACCACCCCGGCCGGGCGTCGCGCTCCCGGGCCACTCGGTGCAGACATCTGGCCCCCGACGCCGGTCCCACCACCGCCGCGTCGGGGACCCGGCCCGTGGTGCGCTCGGCGTCCTCCATCGCCGTCCATCATGGCCCAGCCGCCCAGTGCACGACGGTCCGGTCCTCAGTGCCCGGCAATTCGCCTAGGCTGGTGGCCTGATGTTCGCGACGAGAGAAGGATCGACGCCCATGGGCAAGCTGACGACCTACCGCGACAAGCGTGCCGGACTCCGGGCCCATGCCGCGGCGCTCAAGTCCACCGCCATGACCGAAGCCAAGCTCGCGGCCAAGGAGGCCCGCAAGCAGGCCAGGGAGGCTCACCGCGTGGAGCTGGCGGAGGCCAAGAAGCGCGCCAAGCTCGAGGGCAAGAACGCCGACCGCAGGGCAAAGCGGGAGGAGAAGCGCGCCGAGAAGCAGAACAAGCTCGGCCGCAAGGCCGCCAAGCGGGACCGGAAGGCCGAGAAGGTCCACGCCAAGGAGGAGCGCAAGACCATCAAGCGCGAGGCCAAGATCCTGGCCAAGGACCGGAAGCTCGCCGAGAAGATCGACGCCGCCGGCCGCAAGCACGAGTACCAGCTGGCCGAGATGGAGCTCGACAAGCTCAAGGGCACCAAGCTCAACAAGGACGACGTCCAGCGCTGGCTGAACATAGCCCAGGTCGCCACCCCGGTGCTGCTGCCACTGCTCTACAAGGTCGTGTCCAACGTGCAGAGCTCCGACAATACCGCCGGGGCCGGCGGCGTCGATCTCAAGGCCGCCGGCATCAACGCCACCGGCCCCGGTGCCGCCCTGGGTGCGCGGATCGTCCGCCTCGAGCGCACCCTCGACCAGCTCGAGACCAGCCGCGGTGGCGAGCGGGAGGTCAAGGACTTCGTCGCCTCCACCCGCAAACGCCTGACCGACCTGCGTACGGCCGTCGAGACCGCCGAGACCACGCCCACCGCCCAGCGGCGCGAGATCCACTCCTCGATCTCCGGCGAGCTCGACCGCGTGAACAAGGACGTCCTGGCCCGCCTGGGGGTCAAGGCGTGACCCAGCTCCGCTGTCGTCCGGTGCAGCGTGGTGGTCGGGCGCTGGGTGGGCGTCCGGCGCTTGGTGGGCGTCCGGCGCTTGGTGGGCGTCTGGCCTCCGTCGCGGTGGCGGCCGCGCTGCTCGGCGGCGTCACCGCCCCCGCCGTGCTGCTCGCGCCCGTCGCGGCCGCGCACTCCGTGCTGATCTCCGTAGACCCGGAGGACGGCTCGCAGCTCGACGCGGCGCCCGAGCAGATCGTGTTGACCTTCAACGAGGAGGTCAACCAGAACTTCGCCTCCGTCGCCGTGACCGCCGGGGATGACCGGACGAACCGCGTGACCGGCGAGCCGATGGTCGATGGCGAGACCGTCACCGCCCGCGTCGACGACCTCGCGCCCGGCGCCTACACCGTCGGCTATCGCGTCACCTCGGCCGACGGGCACGTCGTGAGCGGGTCCTCGGTGTTCACCGTGGCCGGTGCCGAGGGTGGCGCCGGTGCTGGCGAGGCCGGTGGTGAGGGCGGTGCAGCCGGCGGCGAGGGCGGTGCCGGGGCTGAGGGTTCCGCTGCCGGCGGGGCCACGGCTGCCGACGCCGGTGGCGAGTCCGCGGACGCCGATGCGACCGAGGCCGATGTCGCCGACGAGACCTCCGGCGAGAGCTCCGGGGTCAATCCCGTGATCTGGGCGGTCGGCGGCCTGGCCGTCCTGCTCATCGGCGGGGCGTTCGTGCTGCTGCGCCGGGGTCGCGGCAGCGGCAGCTGACTGACCGGCTGACTGACTGACTGACCCGGGGCAACGGGCCGGCGCGCGCTCCGGACCTCGGCCCGCCCCCGGGCAGCCGCACGCCTCCTTGGCGTCTCGCTCCCGAGCCTGGCGTCTCGCTCCCGCAGATGGCGTCCCGCTCCTGGGCCGGGCGTCTCGCTCCCGCGAAATCCTGGCCAGCCGCACGCCTCCCTGGCGTCTCGCTCCTCCGGATGTACGTGAGACACACAGCCGCTCCTCGCCATGGCGTCTCGCCCACACTTCGGGGCGGGCGAGACGCCATGTTGGCGAGCGGCTGTGGTCGGGTGAGCGACCTACGCAGCTCCGGCCCGTAGTCGGGCTACCGCCCCGGCAGGAACCGCATCGCGTTGGTCGCGGGCGCGAGCACCTGCTGCCACCGCTTACGCGGCAGGAACGACGGCCCGCCCATGTGCATCACTCGCTGCGTGGCGATCGTCTGGGCCTCGGTGTACTTGAGCAGGCCCTCGTCACCGTGCCGGCGGCCGACCCCGGAGGCGCCCATGCCGCCCATCGGCCCGGCGACCGAACCCCAGCCCGCGACGTACCCCTCGCCGACGTTGACGGTGCCCGTCCGCAGGCGCGCCGCGATCGCCTCGCCCTCCGCGTCCGTGGCGGCGAACACCGAGGAGTTGAGCCCGTATTCGGTCTTGTTGGCCTCGGCGATCGCCTCCTCGACGGAGTCGACCGGGTAGATCGACACCACCGGGCCGAAGGTCTCGTCGCCGAAGCAGGTCGCGTCCTCGGGCACGTCGGCCAGCAGGGTGGGCTCGTAGAACAGGGGGCCCAGGTCGGGCCGGGCCCGCCCGCCGGCCAGGACGCGGGCCCCCTTGGACACGGCGTCGTCGACGTGCGCGCTCACGGTGTCCAGCTGGTCCTGCGAGATGAGGCTGCCCATCTCGGCCTCGAAGTCGTACCCCGGGCCGACGCTCATGGCCTTGACGCGGGCGGTGAGCTTCTCCGTCAGCTGCGCCGCCACGGACTTCTCCACGTAGAGGCGCTCAACCGAGATGCACAGCTGGCCGGAGTTGGAGAAGAAGGCGCGCGTGGCGACCTCGGCGACGCGGTCGAGGTCGGCGCCCGCGGTGACGATCATGGCGTTCTTGCCACCGAGTTCGGCGGAGAATCCGATCAGACGCTCGCCGCACTGGCGCCCGAGCGTGCGGCCGGTCGCGGTGGAACCGGTGAACATGAGGTAGTCCACGTTGTCGACGATCGCGCCGCCGACGGTCCCGCCCGCACCGGGGACCACCTGGAACAGCTCGCGTGGCAGGCCGGCGCGGTAGAACATGTCGGCCGCCGCGAGCGCGCAGAACGGGGTGATCGACGCCGGCTTGATCACGACGGCGTTGCCGGCGATCAGCGCGGCGAGTGCGTCGGTGGCGGCGAGGTTGAGCGGGTAGTTCCACGGCGCGATCACGCCCACGACGCCCTTGGGCTGGCGGCGGACCACGGCTTTGGTCAACCCGGGCAGCATGCCCTGGACCCGCTTGGGCGCGAGCAGGCCGGGAGCGGTGCGAGCGTAGTGGCGGGCGGTGATGAGGCAGTCGAGGACCTCTTCCTGCGCCGACGAACGGCTCTTGCCGGTCTCGGCCTGGACGATGTCCATGAGCTCGGCCCGGTTGCGCATGACCTCCTTGGCGAACCGGGTGATCACGGCGACGCGGTCGGCTACGTCGCGGTCGGCCCACGCCACCTGGGCGGCGCGGGCCCGCTCCACCGCGGCGACCACGTCGTCGGCGGTGCCGGCGGGGATCTCCGCGAGCGGCTCGCCGGTGAAGACCTCGTTGATGGTCGACGACGGGCGACTCGACGGGTCGGCGCGGAATTCGGGGATCGCGACGAGGTCGCGGAGGCGGTCGTACACGCGGGGCGCAGGTCGGCTCATGCCCGCCAAGGTTACCGGCGAGTACGCGCCGCTGTACACCCCGGCATGATTTGTCAATCCACGCACCCGATGCTTGACCCTGACGCGGCGTCAGGCCCCACGCTCGTCGGTGTGAGAGATGCTGGATCGATGACGACGCACGAAGGTGACGGCACGCCCGCTCCGGACGGGACTCGCGGGTCGGCCGGGCTCACAGTGGGCGCGGCCGCCGCGTTGGTCGGCGTGAGCGTGCGGACCCTGCACCACTGGGACCGGATCGGGCTGGCGCGGGCGAGCGGGCGGACGTGGTCGGACTACCGCGTGTATGACGACAACGACATCGCGCGGCTCCACCGCGTGCTGGTCTATCGGGAGCTGGGTTTCCCGCTCGCGGAGATCGGCGCACTGCTCGACGACCCCGAGGTCAACGAGCGCGCCCACCTGAACCGCCAGCGTCGGCTGCTGGTCGAGCGCATCTCTCACCTGCAGGAGATGGTCTCCGCAGTGGACCGCCTGAAGGAGGCGATCGACGTGAACGCACCCCTGACCCCGGAGGACCGGGCCGAGATCTTCGGCACCGACTGGGATCCGAACTGGCAGGACGAAGCCGCCGAGCGCTGGGGCGACACCCCGCAGTGGGAGCAGTCGCAGCAGCGCACGGCGAAGATGAGCAAGGAGGAGTGGAAGCGGGTCAAGGCCGAGACGGAGTCGCTGAACGCCGACCTGGCCGCCGCGAACGCCGGGGTGGATCCCGGCTCGGCGGAGGCGGCCGCGTTGGTCGAGCGACACCGGGCGTCGATCTCGCAGTTCTACGACTGCTCCCGGTCGATGCAGGTGCTGCTGGCGCGCATGTACCGGCAGGACGAGCGGTTCGCGGCGACGTACGAGGCCCTCGAGCCCGGCCTGACGGACTGGCTCGTCGCGGCGGTCGAGGCGGGTGCCCGCGCCCACGGCGTCGACCCCGACACCGCGACGTGGGACTGAATCGCCGCCGCGCGCCGTGAGCGGGGCGGTCGGCGGCCGTACGCTGGCCCGCATGAGCCGATGGACCACTGCTGACATCCCCGACCAGACCGGCCGGACGTTCGTCATCACCGGGGCGAACTCCGGCCTGGGCCTGCAGGCGACCCGGGCGCTGACCGAGGTGGGCGCCCGGGTCGTCATGGCCTGCCGCGACACGACACGCGCCGAGGCCGTCCGCGCCGGGCTCGCGCACCCGGAGCGCGCCGAGGTCGTCGAGCTCGACCTGGCCGACCTCGACTCGGTGCGGGCGGCGGGCGAGGTCCTGGGTGGCCGGGCGCCGGACGCGCTCATCAACAACGCCGGCCTGATGAACATCCCGCGGTCGCGCACCGCACAGGGGCACGAGATGCAGTTCGGCGTCAACGTGCTGGGCCACTTCGCGCTCACCGAGCTGCTCGCGCCGGCGCTCACCGACCGGGTCGTGTGGCTGGGGTCGATCATGCACCGCTTCGGTTCCGTCGACCCGGACGACCTGGACTGGACCCGCCGCCGCTACTCGCCGATGACGGCGTACGCCGCCTCCAAGCTGGCCTGCGTCATGCTGGCGTACGAGCAGCAACGCCGGCTCGAGCTGGCGGGGTCGTCGCTCAAGGCGGTGGTCGCGCACCCGGGGTACTCGGCGACCAACCTGCAGTACCGCAGCGGCAGCCGCGTGCAGGACCTGGTCATGAAGGGCGTGGAGAAGATCCCGTACCTGGTGCAGCCGGCCGAGCGGGGCGCGCTGCCGCAGCTGTACGCGGCGACGGTCGAGTCCGTGCGGCGCGGCGCGTACATCGGCCCCGACGGCCCCGGTGAGCTCACCGGGTACCCGACGACAGTGCGGTCCACGCGCGCCTCGCGGGACCCGGACGTCGCGGCCGCCCTGTGGGAGCGGTGCGCGCAGATGACCGCCGCCTGAGTCCCGCCGCGCCGCCGGATACCGCCGCGCGCGCCGGCGCCCAGATGCCCACCGCCGCGCACCGGCGCCGCGATGTCGACCGCCGCCGCGCGGGGAGGCCCACCGGGGGGGGCGACGACGACGAGGTGCGCCCTACGCCCGCCGGCGGGACGCGGCCAGCAGCAGCACGCCCAGCAGAACGGTCCCGGCCGCCAGACCCGCCACCGTGGCCGTCCGCACGCCGGTCACCGCCAACGCGGCGGTAGCCGACTGCCCGGCCGGGCCGGAGGTGGTGTCCGCCGCCGCGGCGTGAGCGGGCGCCGGAGCGGCGGCGGCGTCCAGGGTGCGGCCCCCGGCACCGGTTCCGACCCCCGCCTCAGCCGCGGGCCCGTTCGCGCCGGCCGGGGTGGCGGGGAGCTCGTCGTCGTCGTCGCCCCCGGTCGTGGCCCCGGGCGCACCGTCCGCGGCACCGGACGCGTCCTCGTCCTCCTGCGTCTGCCCGGCGGCCTCCGCCTCCGCGGCCGCCTGCGCCTCGGCGCGGCGGCGCTCGTTGTCCTCGTACGGGTCCTGCAGCGCGGCGATCTGCACCGCCTCGATGCTCCCCGCCAGCCCGCCGGGCAGCTCGGTGCCCGCCGCGGCCGCCGCGTCCGTGAGCAGCGCACCACCCTCGGCGGACCCCTCGACCAGGCCGTGCCAGAAGTCCAACTCGTGCGGGTAGAGCTCGCCCGCGTCCTGACGCTCGTCCAGCGCGGCGAAGTATCCGCCCGCGAACTGCAGGCTCAGAACGGGGAAGATGTACTCGGGGATCGCGATCGACCCCAACCCGATCGTGCCCGAGCCGACCGACCCGGTGGGGTTGACGTACACCGATCCCGGCAGGCTGCCCGACGACGCGACCGACGCCGCCGCCGACCCGCCCGCCACGCCCACGGCCTCGAGCGGCGCCACCGAACCCACGACCTCGCCGACCGACTGCGCGCCGTCGACCACCGGGGCGCTGCCCGTGTCCCGCAGGGCCTCCGAGCCCAGGCCCCCGCCGCCGATGACGATCTCGTCCGGCAGCTGGCCGATCAGCTGGTCCACGCTCGACACGCCCGTCTCGGGCAGCGTCGACCCCGCCCCCGGGGTGGGATCGTCCTGGGCCAGTGCCACGGCGGGCACGGAGACGGCCGCCACCACGGCGGCGGTGACGGCGGCGCCGAGGCGCCAGGTCCGGGCTCCGGGACCACTGGGCTGGGACATCACGACTAGGCCTCTCGTCACACGGCGGGCCCGTCGACCCGCGCACGGGTGAGCGTACTACTGCGGGATCGTGCTACTGCAGAGCCGAGGTCAGTCGGGCGACGTTGTCCACGTACCGACCCGCCCACGGCCGACTCATCCAGGCCTCCAACCCCAGGGTCGTGCACTCCTGGAGGTAGTCGTCCACGACGTCGTTGAGCTCCGACACCGCCTCCCCGCCGAGCACCAGCATGCTCACCTCGAAGTTGAGGTTGAACGACCGCTGGTCCATGTTGCTCGAGCCCACGACGCCCGCGTAGTCGTCGATGAGCACCGTCTTGGTGTGCAGCACGGCCGGCGAACGGAAGCGATGGATCACCACCCCGGCCTCCAACAACGCCCGGAAGTACGACCGCTGCGCGTGGTGCACGAGGAACTGGTCGGCGTGCTCCGGCACGAACACCTCCACCGACACCCCGCGGAACGACGCGGACGTGAGCACGTGCAGCAGCGCCTCGTCCGGCACGAAGTACGGGCTGACGATCCGGATCCGCTCCTGCGCGTGCGAGATGAGCTGGGTGAACATCCGCAGTCCCGGCTGCGTGCGGTACCCCGGTCCCGACGGCACCAGCTGGAACGCGCTGACCGGGTCCCCCGCCGTCGGGTCGCCGCCCTTACGGCCCGGGGCCAGCGGGGCGCCGAGCGCCAACTGCTCGAGCGTCCCGATGACCTCCCCCGACTCGGTGAACCAGTCCACCGCGAACACGCCGTCCATCGCCTGCACGATCTCCCCGCGGACCTCCATCATGAGGTCGACCCACTCGCGACCGAGCCGGGCGTTGCGGCTGCTCCCGTAGTGGCGCTCGATGAGGTTCTGCGAGCCGATGAAGCCGTGCTCGCCGTCCACGATGAGCATCTTGCGGTGATTGCGCAGGTCCGGGCGGCGGAAGCGGCCCCGGAACGGGTTGACCGGGAGCATGAGATGGAACTCCACGGGCGTCTTGCGCAGCTTCTTCCGCAGCCTGGTGAACCCCCGGTAGCGCAGGGACCCCAGGTGGTCCACCAGGACCCGCACCGCGACGCCCCGCTCCGCCGCCTCGACCGCGGCCGTGAAGAACTCGTCGGTCTCGCCGTCCCACGACTGCGCGTAGAACTCGATGTGCACGTGGTCGCGGGCCGCGCGCACCGCCTCAGTCATCGCCGCGAGCGACCGGCTGTAGTCCGAGTGCAGGGCCACGAAATCCCCGGACATCGCGGGGATCGCGGTGAGGGTCCGGTTCATCTCCAGGATGGTGCGCACGCCCGGCGCGACGCCCACGCCATCGGGGACGGTGGGCCGCTGCCTCAGCGCGTCGGCGTACAGCCGGTTGGCCTCGGCCTGGATGACGTGACGCCGGCCGGTGATGTACGGGTTGCCCAGGAGCAGGAACAGCGGCACGCCGACGACCGGGATGAACAGGATCGCCAGCAGCCAAGCCTGCGACGAGGACGGCTGCCGGTTCTCCGGCACCATCCCCAGCGCGAGGATCTTGATGACGTACTCGGTGATGAGCAGCGCGGAGGTGACACCCTCGGGGAAGGGGAGGAACGCGAGGCGATCGACGGCGGGGTTCACGCCGTCGGACGGGTCAGGACCGTGCCGAACGCCAGGGCTCGGGGGTCGATGACCGCGCCCCCGCGCATCGTCCACCGCACCACGCCCGCCAACGCACGCTGCGCGTACACCGAGTCCGCGGAACCCAGCTCGCGGGCCCCGGGCAGCACGACGAACGCCTCGTCGTCGGCGACCGCGGCGAAGTCCGCCCGCAATCCCTCCCGGATCTCCCCGCGATCGCTCAGCCCCACCACCGCGGCCGTGCTCCCGGCCATCCAGCGCGCGACGTCCGCCAGATCGAACCCGCGGCGCCGCGCCTCGGTCCACACCACCGACAACCCCAGGCGGGCCGAGGCCACGGCGTCGATGGTGCCGTCCCGCAGCGCGCCCCACAGCAGCTCGCGGTTGGCGGCGTCGCGGATAGGCGGATCGAGCCGCGCGACCTCCGATCCGCCGTGGGTGACCTCCGAGACCAGCGCCAGCATGTGGGGACTCGTCGAGGCCGTCACGGCCAGGCCCTCCGCCCGGGCGTCGCGCAGCAGGGGCAGCTCCTCGTGGTCGGCGACCGCGCGCACGTGCAAGCGACCGCCGGTCCGGCGGCAGACCCCCAGCAGCCCGGACAGATCGTCCACGCTGGCGTCCACCGCGAAGAGCCCGCCGTGTGCGGCGACCTCCTCCGCGGCCGCGACCAGTTGCGCGTGGTCCAGCGTCGGCGTGCCCTCCACGCCCTTCCCGGCGGCCACGGCGGACACCCCGAACACCCCGCGGTCCAGCAGGTCGCCGAGCCGGCCCAGGTTGTCCGGCACCGCCGCGCCCCACAGCCCGACGTCGACGGTCGACTCTCCGGTGACCTCGTCGCGCCAGCGATCCACGTCCTCCGGGCGGATGGCGACCGGGTCGCCGTCGGTGCCGTAGTCCACGACCGTGGTGATCCCGCCCTGCGCTGCGGAGCGCGTGCCGACCGCGACGTCCTCGGTACTCACGTGCGGGTCGACGAGACCAGGCATGAGGACGACGTCATCCCCCAGGTCGATCGTGTGGTCACCGGCCAGGCCGATGTCCCGTGCTTCCGAGCCCGTCCGCACCGACGTGATGACGCCCCCGTCCACCGTCACCGCCGCCTGCTGGATGCGGCCGTCGACCACCGCGCGGCGGGCGTGGATCAGGAGTTCGTACTGAGCCACGGAAGGCTCCTTCCGGTTTCTCGGACGTTGACGGGCACCCTCGATGTGGCCATTGTCCCCTACCGCGTGCTCCCACGCGGCGGCGCGGCCGGATAGCGTTAACCCGACAGACCACCGCCCAGGAGGACCCCCATGACCGACACCCCCGCCGGATTCATCCCCACCGCGGACCTCGTCGACGAGATCGGCGAGGACGTCCGCAGCTGCGACCTCCAGTTCCGCGACCTCGGCGGACGCACGGAGTTCTCCGGACGAATCTCGACCGTGCGCTGCTTCCAGGACAACGCACTGCTCAAGAGCATCCTGGGCGAGCCCGGCGAGGGGCGCGTCCTCGTGATCGACGGCGGCGCGAGTCTGCACACCGCGCTGGTGGGCGACATCATCGCCGAGCTCGGCCGCTCGAGCGGCTGGGCCGGCGTCGTGGTGAACGGCGCCATCCGCGACTCGGCGGTCATCGCCGGGATGGAGTTCGGCTGCAAGGCCCTGGGCACGAACCCGCGCAAATCCACCAAGACCGGCGAGGGCGAGCGGGACGTGACCGTCAGCTTCGGCGGGGTCGACTTCGTCCCCGGCGAGATGCTCTACGCCGACTCCGACGGGATCGTGGTGCGCTGACGGCGGATTCAGGAGGCGCCCGCGAGGCTCCCGATGGGGATCAGGAAGATCTCGCCCAGCGACGCCTCCGGTCCGTAGCTCCCGAGCGACCCCGGTGCGTACGAGCCCGTCGCGTTGGGCACGTCCACCGACAGGGCGACCGACCCGGTGTTGATGAGTCCGGAGAGCAGGTCCATGAGGGACCCCGTGCCCAGCGAGCCGTAACCGATGCTCCCGATCGCTTCACTCACGGCGGGCGACAGAAGCGCGCTGCGGATCGTTCCAGAGCCCTCTGAATCCTCGGGCTCCTGCGCCGTGGCGGCGCCCGCTCCCGTCAGCAGGGCTGCCGCGGCGAGCGCCGAAACGGTGGCGGCGAGGGTGGTGGCGCGCATGGGGTTCCTCCGAGGTCATCGCCCCGCCCTCGGCGGGTGCGTTCGCGGGTCATGATATCGGCGGTGACACCGACCGTGTGCGCGCCGGGCGTGTGCCGCGGTGATCGCCGGTCAGGCCTCGCGGCGGATCCAGCGCAGCAACGGCCCGAGCGAGACCCGATCGGTGAGGTCCAGACCGCCCAGTTCGAGCATGGACTCCTCCTCCGGGGTGCGGTCGGTCTTGCGCCGCAGGGCGGCCAGCGCGGTCTTGATCCCGAGCCGCTGCCGGAAGCCGAGCTGGTCCGGCGTGACCACGCCGCGGAGCTGGAAGAGCTTGAGGTCGCGCAGCTGATCGGACGAGAACTCGCTCGACATCAGCTCGATCCGGGCGTCGTCGGTGACCGGGGTGGGCCCGACCATGACGACGGCGACGCGGCGTCCGGCCTCGACGAGGGCCTCCCAGTTGTCGCGGATGAACGCCGAACCGCCCAGCCCACCACCGGGGCGCATCCCCGTGACGAGGACGACCGTCCCGGCGACCACCAGCTCGGCCGGATCGGCCGCGTCGTGATGGGTCGCCCGGGTGTCGAACTCCTCGGCCAGCCACGTGGCGTACCGGGTGGCACCGGGGTCGTCGTCGTGCAGCACCACTGGGGCCTGCACGGGCCCCCGTGAGTCCTCAGCCATCAGGTCGCGTCCCGTCCCTCGCGGGCGACGACGCGCGCCGCCCGGCCACCGATCTCCACCACGTCACCGTGAACCAGGCCGCGGCCGCGCCGGGTGTCGACCTCCCCGTTGACGCTCACCGCACCGGAGGCGACCGCGTCCTTGGCCTCGGCCCCGGAGTCCAGCAGCGAGGCCAGTTTGAGGAACTGGCCGAGCGTCAGCTTGCTGCTCAGGTCACAGTCGACGTCGTCGACGGGCGGACCGGCCGGAGGAGGGGTCGCCCGGGCGACCCGTCCCCGTCCTGCGATGTGGCGACTCATACCGCCGAGCCTATCGGGCGCGGCGTCACGCCACCGGATCCGTCCTCGGTGGCTGCTCGTCGAGCGGTTCGCCACGGCCGCGGCGGGTGACCAACGCCAGTCCCGTCCCGCCCGCCACGAGCACCGACGCCGCCAACACGAGCGCGACCGTCTGCACCCCGGACATGCCGAAGACCCCGGTGCCCTCCGGCTCGTCCACGACGGGCTGCCCGCCCTCGGTGGGCAGCGGCGGCAACTCGCTGAGGACCGGCAGTTCCGTGACGACCCCCCGGACCGCCGGGCCCGGCGGCTGCGCCGACGCCGCCGGCACGCCGACCAGCGCGACCGTCGCGCTGAGCGCGGCGATGACACTGGCGGGGCGACGGCTGACCATTGGTGCCTTCCATGACGGAGGCCGGACGGCCTGGAGACATAGTAGACCTGATCTTAGGTTCCATTAAGGTCAGGCGCCACGGTTGACCTTCAGCGCTGGGCCACATCCGTCGGCCGGACCGGCGCCGGCAGGGCCGTCTCCCCCATGAGGAACCGGTCCACCGAGGCGGCGGCCGCACGTCCCTCCGCGATGGCCCACACGATGAGCGACTGGCCGCGCCCCATGTCGCCGGCGACGAACACGCCCTCGACGTTGGTGGCGAAGGCGTCGTCACGACCGACGTTGCCGCGGTCGGTGAACTCCACCCCGAGGTCCGAGCACAGCCCGGACTTCTGCGCGCCGGTGAAGCCCATCGCGAGCAGGACCAGGTCAGCCGGGTACTCGAAGTCCGTACCGGGCACGGGCTCGAAGCGGCCGTCGACCATCCGCACCTCGGAGCCCTTCAGCGCGGTGACGTGTCCGCCCTCGCCGACGAACTCCGCGGTGGACACGCCGTAGACGCGCTCGCCGTTCTCCTCGTGGGCCGAGGCCGTGCGGAACATCAGCGGGTACATCGGCCACGGAGTCGACGCCGCGCGGGTGGCCGGCGGCCGGGGCATGATCTCGAACGACTTGACCGATTTCGCGCCCTGACGGGTCGCGGTGCCGAGGCAGTCCGCACCCGTGTCGCCGCCGCCGATGATGATGACGTGCTTGTCGCGCGCGTGGATGGCGGGCAGGCCGTCGGCGTCCACGACCGGGTCGCCGACCGCGGCCTTGTTGGCCAGCGGCAGGTACTCCATGGCCTGGTGGATGCCGTCGAGCTCACGACCGGGCACCGGCAGGTCGCGCCGCATGGTCGCGCCACCGCACAGGACGACAGCGTCGAACTGGGCGCGCAGCTGCGACGCGGTGATGTCCTTGCCGACGTTGACGCCGGGACGGAAGACCGTCCCCTCCGCCTCCATCTGCGCCAGGCGACGATCGATGACCGCCTTCTCCATCTTGAACTCCGGGATGCCGTAACGCATGAGCCCGCCGATGCGGTCGTCGCGCTCGAAGACGGTGACGGAGTGCCCGGCGCGGGTGAGCTGCTGGGCCGCCGCGAGGCCCGCGGGGCCCGATCCCACGACCGCGACGGTCTGCCCGGTGCGGAACGACGGGATGACCGGCTCCATGCCGCCGTCGGCCCACGCGGCCTCGGCGATCTCCACCTCGACCTGCTTGATCGTCACCGGCGGCTGGTTGATGCCGAGGACACAGGACCCCTCGCAGGGGGCCGGGCAGAGCCGACCGGTGAACTCCGGGAAGTTGTTGGTCGCGTGGAGTCGGTCCACCGCGTCGTCCCACTTGCCCCGGTGCACCAGGTCGTTCCACTCGGGGATGATGTTGCCCAGCGGGCAGCCCTGGTGGCAGAACGGGATACCGCAGCCCATGCAGCGGGACGCCTGGGTGCGGATCGAATCCTCGGGCAGGACCGTGGACTCGTAGACCTCTTTCCAGTCCATGATCCGTAGGTCGACGGGGCGGCGCCGGGGCAGCTCCCGCTCGGTGTGCTTGAGAAAGCCCTTCGGGTCAGCCATTTGCGGCCTCCATGATCGCCTCGTCCACGTTGCGTCCGTCCTTCTCCGCCTGCTCGATGGCCAGCAGCACGCGCTTGTAGTCGCGCGGCATGACCTTGGCGAAGTGATTCACGTTCTGGGCCCAGCCACCGAGGATCTCCCGGCCCCGGGCCGAATCGGTCTCCTCCACGTGGCGCTCCACGATCCCGTGGAGGAACTCCACGTCCTCGCTGGTGAGTTCCTCGGTGTCGACGAGCTCGGCGTTGAGGTTCTCCGCGAGGACACCGCGGGGATCGTAGAAGTAGGCGACGCCACCGGACATCCCGGCCGCGACGTTGCGGCCGGTCGGGCCCAGCACGACCACCCGTCCACCGGTCATGTACTCGCAGGCGTGGTCGCCCACGCCCTCCACCACCGCGGTGACGCCGGAGTTGCGCACGCAGAAGCGCTCCCCCACCATCCCGCGCAGGAACACCTCACCTGCGGTCGCGCCGTAGCAGATCACGTTGCCGGCGATGATGTTGTCCTCGGCCACGAAGTCGGGGGCCGCGTCCTCGGCCGGACGCACCACGATGCGTCCACCGGACAGTCCCTTACCCACGTAGTCATTGGCGTCGCCGAACACGCGCACCGTCACGCCCCGGGCGAGGAACGCCCCGAGCGAGTTACCGGCGGACCCGGTGAAGCTCAGGTCGATCGACCCGTCCGGCAGGCCGGCGGCACCGTGGGCCTTGGAGATCTCGTGACTGAGCATCGTGCCGACCGAGCGGTTGACGTTGCAGATCGGGTAGCTGCCCGTGAACGGTCCCGTCGCCGCGTCGGCGATCACGGCGCGCGCGTCCTCGATCAGCGTGCGGTCCACGACGCCGTCGAGCTTGTGGTCCTGCGACTTGGTGCGACGCAGGTCCTGGTGCATGAAGGGCGACTCGGCCTGGGCGAAGATCGGCTCCAGGTCGAGCTTGGCCGCCCGCTTGTTGTGGGCGAAGGCCCGCGACTTGTCGAGGCACTCGGTGTGCCCGATCGCCTCGTCGAGCGAGCGGAAGCCCAGCTCGGCCAGGTACTCGCGCACCTCTTCGGCGATGAACTCCATGAAGTTCACGACGTACTCGGCCTTACCGTTGAACCGCTCGCGCAGCACGGGATTCTGGGTGGCCACGCCGACGGGGCAGGTGTCGAGGTGACACACGCGCATCATGACGCAGCCGGCCACGACGAGCGGCGCGGTGGCGAAGCCGAACTCCTCGCCGCCGAGCAACGCGGCGACGATGACGTCACGCCCCGTCTTGAGCTGGCCGTCGACCTGGACGACGATCCGGTCGCGCAGACCGTTGACGAGGAGCGTCTGCTGGGTCTCGGCCAGGCCGAGCTCCCACGGGCCGCCCGCGTGCTTGAGCGAGGTCAGCGGCGACGCTCCGGTGCCGCCGTCGTGGCCCGAGATGAGGACGACGTCGGCGTGCGTCTTGGACACGCCCGTCGCGACCGTCCCCACGCCCTGCTCGGCCACGAGCTTGACGTGGATCCGCGCCTCCGGGTTGGCGTTCTTCAGGTCGTAGATGAGCTGAGCCAGGTCCTCGATCGAATAGATGTCGTGGTGGGGCGGGGGCGAGATGAGTCCGACGCCCGGCGTCGAGCCGCGGACCTCGGCCACCCACGGGTAGACCTTGCCCGGCGGGAGCTGCCCGCCCTCACCCGGCTTGGCGCCCTGCGCCATCTTGATCTGGATGTCGGTGCAGTTGGCCAGGTAGTGGCTGGTCACGCCGAACCGGCCGGAGGCCACCTGCTTGATGGCGGAGCGACGCCAGTCCCCGTTCGGGTCGGGGTCGAAGCGGTCGACAGCCTCCCCGCCCTCGCCGGAGTTGGAGCGCGCCTGCAGGCGGTTCATCGCGATCGCCAGCGTCTCGTGCGCCTCGGCCGAGATGGAGCCGTAGCTCATCGCGCCAGTGGAGAACCGCTTGACGATCTCGGAGACCGGCTCGACTTCCTCGATCGGCACGGGCGGGCGGTTGCTCTTGATCTCGAACAACCCGCGCAGCGTCGCCAGCCGCTCCGACTGGTCGTCGACCAGGCGGGTGTACTCCTTGAAGATCTCGTAGCGGCCCGTGCGCGTGGAGTGCTGGAGCTTGAACACCGTGTCCGGGTTGAACAGGTGGTACTCGCCCTCGCGGCGCCACTGGTACTCGCCGCCGATCTCGAGCTTGCGGTGCGCGGCCTCCTCTGGCCGCGGCAGGAACGCGAAGCGATGCCGGAGGGCCACGTCCTCGGCGATCTCGTCCAGGCCGATGCCGTCGATGGGGCTGACGGAGCCGGTGAAGTACTCGTCGCACAGCTCCTGAGACAGGCCGGTGACGTCGAACAACTGCGCGCCGGTGTACGAGGCGAGGGTGGAGATACCCATCTTGGACATCACCTTGAGAACGCCCTTGGCGGCGGCCTTCCGGTAGTTGTCGCAGGCCGCGGCGGTGTCGACCCCGATGAGGTCGCCGTTCTTGACCAGCTCGTCGATCGACTCGAACGCCATGTACGGGTTGATCGCGTTGGCGCCGTACCCGAACAGCACGGCCATGTGGTGGACCTCGCGGGCGTCACCGGACTCGACCACCAGGCTGACGCGGGTGCGGGTCTTCTCGCGCACCAGGTGGTGGTGCACCGCCGAGGTGAGGAGCAGCGAGGGGATGGGCGCGTTGCGCTCGTCGGACTCGCGATCGGAGAGCACGATGAGGGTCGCGCCGGCCTGGATGGCCTCGGATACCTCTCGGCGGATGCGCTCCAGCGCGATCCGCAGGCCGCGGCCGCCGTGGGCGACGTTGTAGAGCCCGCGGACGACCACCGACCGCAGGTTCGGGCGGGAATCCCCGGCCTCCAGCAGCGTGGCGAGGTCGGAGTTGCCGAGGATCGGGTTGGCGACCTTGACCTGACGGCATGAACCGGGACCCGGGTTGATGAGGTCACCCTCGGGACCGAGGGTCACACCGTAGCTGGTGACGAGTTCCTCGCGGATGGCGTCGAGCGGCGGGTTGGTCACCTGCGCGAAGCGCTGGGCGAAGTAGTCGAACAGCATCCGCGCACGCTGGGACAGCACCGGTAGCGGGGTGTCCGTGCCCATCGACCCGATCGCCTCGGCACCGCTCCCGGCCATCGGGGAGACGAGGATGCGCAGTTCCTCCTCGGTATATCCGAAGACGCGCTGACGCAACACCACACGCTCGTGAGCCATGTAGGGCTGCTCGACCCGGGGCAGGTCTTCGAGCCTGACCAGGCCCTCGTCGAGCCACTGCTTGTACGGGTGCTCGGCGGCCAGCTGCGACTTGATCTCCTCGTCGTCGATGATCCGCCCCTCGGCGGTGTCGACGAGGAACATGCGACCGGGCTGCAGGCGGGTCTTGGTGACGACCTTGTCCTGCGGGATGTCGAGCACACCCACCTCGGACGCCATCACGACGAGGCCGTCGTCGGTCACCCAGATGCGGGAGGGGCGCAGGCCGTTGCGGTCCAGTACGGCGCCGATCACGGTGCCGTCGGTGAACGTGATGGACGCCGGGCCGTCCCAGGCCTCCATGAGTGAGGCGTGGTACTCGTAGAAGGCCCGCTTGGCCGGGTCCATGGTCTCGTGGCGTTCCCACGCCTCGGGGACCATCATGAGCACGGCGTGCGGTAGGGGCCGGCCGGCCAGGGTCAGCAACTCCAGCGCCTCGTCGAAGCGCGCGGTGTCCGACCCTCCCGGGGTGCAGATCGGCAGCGCCGCGGGCAGGTCCTCGATGCGGTCGCTGGTCATGAGCGCCTCGCGGGCCCGCATCCAGTTCTCGTTGCCACGCGCGGTGTTGATCTCACCGTTGTGCGCGACGTAGCGGAACGGGTGGGCCAGCGGCCATGCGGGGAACGTGTTGGTGGAGAAGCGCGAGTGGACGATGCCCAACGCGGACTCGACGCGCTCGTCCTGCAGGTCCAGATAGAAGTCGGGGAGCTGCTTCTCGGTGAGCATGCCCTTGTAGACGAAGGTGCGCGGGCTCAGCGACGGGAAGTACACCGTCTCGGAACCCAGGTCGCCCTTGCCGGCGCCCTTCGAACCGAGCTCGTGCTCGCAACGCTTGCGCACCACGAAGCACTTACGCTCGAGCGCCAGGCCGGTCAGGAGCTCCCCGCCCGCGCCCGCGGCCTTGACGAAGATCTGGTTGATGGTGGGCTGCGCGTCACGTGAGATCGCGCCGACCGTCGAGTCGTCAACAGGGACCTCGCGCCAGCCGATCACGGTCACCCCCTGCTCGGCGGCGATCCGCTCGACCATCCGCATGGCGTCCATCGCCAGCATCCGGGATTGGGGGAGAAAACAAAGGCCGGTTGCATATGCACCGGCCTCAGGTAGTTCTACGTTCTGCTCCTCACGCATCACCTCGCGGAGGAACAAGTCCGGTACCTGGATCAACAAGCCCGTGCCGTCGCCGGTGTTGGCCTCGGCACCCACGGCGCCGCGGTGCTCGAGGTTCACCAGCGCGGCGATCGCCTTCTCGACGATGTCCCGGGACTGGCGTCCGTACATGTCCACCACGAACGCGACACCACACGAGTCGTGTTCGTATTCAGGGCGGTACAGGCTTCTGGGGCCGGGAGTCGTCATCATGTGTTCGCCTTCGCTTGTCGACGGGCGGACTCCGTGGTGGCTGGAGCACCCGTACTCAGAGGACCGAGGTCCTCCGGCCCGGAAATAATATGGGGAAGGGGGGCACATCACACAACTCGGAAAAGTCAAGCCTGCGACCTTGACGTGGGAAGGCGATTCCACCTTGTGAGATTTCTCTCAGCACAGTGCCCGTCGACCGCAAACGACACCGCAGTCCCCGCCCCCCGCGTGAGCGGCTGAGGCCGGGACTCCTCTCAGGCTCCTCACCGAATGAACGGCAGGGGTGGCAGCGACACCCCGTCCGGAAGGAACACCTGGTAATCACCCAGGGAGCCGGTGGTGACCACGACCGCGTTCACCCCGACCGGGACCCCCGCCACGTCGGCGCCCACGCCGGGTTCACCGCCGCGCCCATTGGGCACCGACGGCCCGGGCGCGGGGGGAGCCTCTCCCACGATCGCGCCGGCGGCGACCGGCGCCGGGGTTCCGGGGAGCGGCGGGAGGGCGATCCCCAGATTGGCCGCGGCCTGGACGATCATCGGCCCGGCCGCGACCGACCCACCGATCGCGGCGACAGGAACCAGGAGCGGGAGCGAGCCGACCGCCGAACCCCCCGGCAGGGATCCGAGTGGCAGTGATCCCGTCGCCGAGCCGAGCGGCGCGAGAGATGCCGTCAGCGACCCCAGGGGCGCGAGCGACCCCGCGGCGGATCCTGGCTCCAGAGAGCCGGAAGGAAGCGAACCCGACGACAGGGAACCCTCCCCGGAGCCCGCTCCCAACCCCATCTGCGAACCCATGGACACCATGACAAGCAGGCTCACCAACGACCCTGCCTCCATAGACCCCGGGGCCGCCGAGCCGGGCTCCGAGGACTCCGGATCCAGCGACCCCGGATCCAGTGAGCCCGGCTCGAGCGACCCCTCGGCCGAGCCTTCCGCCGAGTCCGGATCCAGCGAGCCGGGACCGGAGGGCCCGGGCGACGAGCCCGGATCCTGAGAACTCGGGCCCAGCGAGCCCGGGTCCAGTGAGCCCGGCTCGAGGGATCCCCCGACCGAGCCGATCGGCGGCAGGGACCCGGCGCCGAGCGAGTCCGGGCCCAGCGAGCCCGGGTCGAGCGAACCCGGGCTCAGCGACCCTGCGTCCACAGCGCCGTCCGAGCCGAGTGCGAGTTCGACGTCGAGGGCGAGCTCGGCGGCGAACTCGGCGGAGCCGGTCTGGGCGTGCGAGACGGCGGCCGCCCCGGCGATCGTCAGGGCGGCGGCGCCGCCCACGGCTGCCAGTCGCAGTGGCAGTGGCAGTGGGTGATGTGAACTCATGGACGCTCTCGATTCCCCCGTGGCTCCGCATCGCACGGAAGCCGCTGATGAGCTATAGCCCACCCTCACGATACTGTTATCCAGGTCACAGTTCCACCGCTAAATCAGATCCCTCTAGGCTCACGCGGGTGACCACCACCTCCCCACACGGCGGCCCGACCGCGCTGCTGCGGCGCATGGCCGACGGCACCGTCAAGCAGGTGAACCCCTTCACCGACACCCAGGTGTGGACGGTCCCCGGCCGGGCGCACCGACCGATCGAGCACGCGCCCGGCAGCGTCGTCGCGGTGGACCCGACCGAGCCGGAGGCGCACTGCGCGTTCTGCACGACGCGCCTGCGCGAGACCACCCCGGAGAAGGCGCGCCTCGTCCGCGAGGGGGACGCCTGGGCCGTCCTCGACGAGGTCCCGGCCGACCGGCTCGACGCCACCACGCCCGAGTTCCGCCTGATCGGCAACCTCTTCGAGATCGTCTCCCTCGACTACTGGAGGTCGGTGCACGGCTACCGGATCCCCGATCGCGCCGCCGCCCACCAGGCCGCCTATCTCGCGTCCCCGGCCGGCGCCGAGCACGTCCGGGCCCTGGTGCGCACCCGCATCGCCGCCGCACAGGGCGACCCGGCGGTCGCCGACGCCATGGACACCGCCGCCCTCGCAGAGCACTCGGAGAGCTTCTTCGGCGGCTGCCACGACGTGGTGGTCGCGCGCCGCCACCTCGTCGACGGCGCCACCTCCAGCGACCGCCACGCGTCGTCGGGGGAGCTGACGCCGGAGGAGCATGAGCAGTACGTCGCCTTCACGGTCCGTGCCATGCGGGGGCTGTACCGCGACAATCCGCATGCCGCGTACGTGTCGGTGTTCCAGAACTGGCTCGCGCCGGCCGGCGCGTCGTTCGCGCACCTGCACAAGCAGCTCGTGGCGATCGACGAGGTGCCCGCCAAGACCTCCCGGGAGATGGCGGCGCTCGCCCGCGAACCAAATCTCTACAACACGGCCGGCATCGATCACGCGGCGGCCGAGGGGCTGGTGCTGGCGGCCAACGAGCACGCCGTCGCGGTGGTCGGGGTCGGTCACCGCCACCCGGCCCTGGTGGTCTACTCCAGGTCGGCGGCCGGCCGGCCGTGGGAGCACTCGGCGGCCGAGCTGCGCGGGGTCTCCGATCTACTGCACGCCTGCCACGCCGCGACGGGTCCGCTGGTGCCGTCCAACGAGGAGTGGCACACCCTGCCGCCGGGCTCGGCGGGGGACGGCGCGGCGATGCCGTGGCGGATCGTGCTCAAGTGGCGCATCTCGACGCCGGCCGGGTTCGAGGGCGCGACCGGGATCCACGTCAACACGATCGACCCGTGGGGCCTGCGCGACCGGGTGGCCCCGCGCCTGGCGGGGCTCCGCGCGGACGGCCGCATCGCGGACATGGCGTTGGGGGCCGAGTGCGGGGACGTGCGGGGGGCGCTGCGCTACGCGCGGTGACGACGACGAGGTGCGCCCGGCCCGGCCGGCGGGCGTGGCCGGTCAGTGGCCGCGGGAGCCGGTCCTGCGGGGCGCCCCGATCGCGGGGGTGGTGGCGGGCGCGGCGACGGCGCAGATCTTCGTGATCGGGGTGATCGCCTGAGTGGGGGTGATCGGCGCGGCGGTCGCCTCACGGATCCCCGGCACGGATGCGGGGATCACCACGGGCGCCGTCAGGGTCGGATCGAGCACCACGGCGGTGGGCGTCTCCTCGGAGCCGCCGTTGATCGTGCAACACAGCTCGTGCGCGTCCTCGTCGCGCCAGATGTTGACCCAGTGGACCTTGAGGCCCTCGCGGCTGGCCCGGCGGCGCAGCGCCGCCGAGTAAGGGCAGCCCGGCCGCCACAGCACCACGACCGCGTGCCCGGCGGAGGCCAGGGCGCGCACGGCCTGCAACGACTCGTGCCCCGTGGCGCGCAGCGGCGAGTTCCACAGCGCCACGAACAGCGTCCCGACGAGGACCACGGCCGCCAGCAGCGCACCGTGGCCGAAGCCGACGAGTGTCCACGCGATCGCACAGCCCAGCGCCATGACGGCGGCGGGGCCGAACCAGCGGCCGGGGACGAGCTCCCGCCCGGCCCGTGCGAAGGGGTGGGTCACGCGCACGACCATACGCCCCTCGTTTCGGTGCGTGGGGCCCGCTTCCCCAGAATTGTGATCTGGCAACGACTCTGCTCGCAGGCCCGGGGCAGCGGTCCCGGTTCGCGTTCCGCCCACCGGCGGACGAGCATCTCGGCGTAGACCGCCCCGACCGCCTCCTCCGAATACCTGTCGCTCTTCCGGCCCGTCTGCTCCCGCACCACGTCAGCGCGCACCACGTCCGAGCGCCGCACCCTCGCGCGCAGCAGAGAGTCGCCTGTTCGGCGCGACGGCGCCGCGTCGTAGCCGGAGGCCTCCCGGTAGGCCGCGAGAAGGACGACGGCGAGATCCCAGCCCCCGACGCGAGCCGCCTGACCTTTGTGAGCCTCGTCACCCCAGAGGAAGATGAGCGCGCCGTGCGTCTCCACCACGACGGGCGGGCCCCGCGGCGGCGGACCGGCGGCTGCGGAAGCGTCCATGCGCCCGGCCCAGGCAGGCATGACGCGCGACACACCGATCGCGCAGATGCCGCGTGGGAAGCAAAAAGTGTCCCGGTGACCGAGTTGTTACCTCAAGGGACGCTCAGGTTGTCGACCTCTTGCGGAACTCCCGTGCGCTTGTAGGGTCGCCGACGCACCCCGCTCCGACCGGGGTGTCCGCGATGAGATTCATCGGGGTCGATGCAGATCGGAGAGTTCCTCTATGACGAACACCCACCGCAAGACCACCAACCGCACCACCGCGAAGATCGCCGCCGTCGGCGCGTTCGGCATCGGTGCCGCCATCGCGTTCCCGGGCCTCGCCGCCGCGGAGGACGCCGGCACCCCCACGGATCCCACCGCCAGCCTGGCCGAGGCCACCGGCGAGGACGGCAGCCTCGAGGGCGCCCTCGGCACGGACATCGGTGTCGATCTGGGCAGCCTGAGCTTCAACCTCAACCTCGACGCCGAGACGCCCAACCCGGGCTCGATCGAGTTCGGCAGCCTCGGGGTCTCCCCGAACACCGGCAGCGACGCCATCGACGGCGGCGGCCCTGCCGCGGACTCCGGCTCCGCCGGCGAGGCCGATGACACCGCCACCGATGAGACCACCCCCGGTTCGCTCGGCTCGGGCGATGAGTCCACGGACGACACCGCGGCCACCGACGACGAGTCCGGGACCGGCTCGCTGAGCGGCTCGCTCGCCGGCCTGAGCTCCGGCGCCGAGGATGACGCCGCCGACGAGACCGGCGAGGCCGGCGTCACCGCCGACGTCGGCCTCGCCGCCGGCTCGCTGGGCTGATAACCCCCGGCTGAGACACGCGGCGCAGCGGATGCGCCTTCCTGGCCCGGGATCGCGACCCTCCCCCGTCGCGACCCCGGGCCGTCGTGTGTCGCCGGACACTCATAGGGGATGATGCAGGCGTGACGATCGTCGTGGCCTGCGGGGCCTTCAAGGGCTCACTCACCGCTATCGAGGCGTGCCGTCACGCGGCGGAGGGCGCTCGGCGGGCGCACCCCGAGATCGACGTGGTCGAGCGCCCGGTCGCCGACGGCGGGGGCGGCAGCCTGGAGGTGATGGTCGCCGGCGGCGCGCGCCCCGTGCCCGTCA
Source organism: Dietzia cinnamea NBRC 102147 (assembly GCF_001571065.1). GTDB lineage: Bacteria > Actinomycetota > Actinomycetes > Mycobacteriales > Mycobacteriaceae > Dietzia > Dietzia cinnamea. The sequence continues at coordinate 50,418 of NZ_BCSW01000004.1, read as the reverse complement.
CCGTGTCCGGGCCCACGGGCGAGACGGTGGAGACGTCCTTCGCCGCCATCGATCCGGACACCGCGTTCGTCGAGATGGCCGACGCCTGCGGCCTGCTCCGCCTGCCCGGCGGGGAGCCGCGTCCCCTGGAGGCGTCGAGCCGCGGGGTCGGCGAGGTCATGCTGGCCGCGCTCCGATCCGGCCGCGGCAACATCCACCTGGGCATCGGCGGCAGCGCCTCCACCGACGGCGGCACCGGGATGCTCTCCGCCCTGGGCGCGCGGTTCCTCGACGCCTCCGGTGCCGAGCTACCCGACGGCGGCGGCGCGTTGATCCACCTGGACCGCGTGGACCTCGACGGTCTCGACCCGGCCGTCCGGGCCGCCAGGATCCTCGTGGCCTGCGACGTCGACAACCCGCTGCTCGGCCCGCTGGGCGCGGCCCGCGTCTACGGCCCGCAGAAGGGCGCCACCGACGAACAGCTGGACGAGCTCGAGGCCGGCCTCGCCCGGCTCGTCGAGGTCCTGCGCGCCCAGGGGCTCGACGTGGACCCCGACGCCCCGGGCTCCGGCGCTGCCGGCGGTGTGGGCTTCGCCGCCCGCGAGCTGCTCGGCGCCTCCCTGGATCCCGGCTTCGAGGTGCTGGGCACGCTCACCGGCCTGGAGGACATGCTCTCCGCCGCCGACCTCGTGGTGACCGGCGAGGGGCGACTGGACGACCAGACCATGCACGGCAAGACCCCGATGGGCGTGGCCGCCCTCTGCCGGTCACACGCGGTGCCGGTGGTCGCGGTCTGCGGCCGCCTGGATCTCGAGGCCGACCGGGTCGCCGAGGCCGGGTTCGCCGCCGCCGCCGCCTTGACCGAACGCGAGCCGGACCTCGAGCGGTCGATCGCCAACGCGGGCCCGCTGCTCGAAGACGTCGCCGCCGACGTCATCTCGCGCATCCTGCCCTGACGCCGGCGGCGCCCGGTCGGCATGATGGGGGCAGCCCCCGGCCCACCACCCCGCCCCCTTGGAGGTCGACATGCGCAAATGGCTCCTCGGAGCGCCACTGGCCGCTCTCGCCGCGGTCGCGGCCACCGATCTGCGCCAGACCCGCTACCCGGTCCTGCGGACCTTCCCCGTCCTCGGCCACGCCCGGATGGCGCTGACCGCCATCGGCCCCGAGCTTCGGCAGTACATCGTCGCGGGAAACGACGAAGAACGCCCGTTCACCCGCGACCAGCGCGACTGGGTGTACGAGTCCGCCGAGGCCCGGGCGACCACGTTCGGCTTCGGCACGGACAACGACATCGAGTTCCTCGAGGGCTACCCGATCGTCAAACAGCGCACCTTCAGCGACGTCACGCTGTCAGCCGGGCCGCACGCCGGGCAGCAACTCCCGCTCCCTCCCGCCAAGGTGCTCGGCGCAGCCCGGGGTCGCGCCCGTGCGTACCGACCGGAGTCGCTGGTCAGCATCTCGGCGATGAGCTACGGTGCGCTCTCCGCCCCGGCGGTGGAGTCGCTCAACCGCGGCGCCGCCCTCTCGGGGGCCCTGCACAACACCGGTGAGGGCGGGCTGAGCCCGTACCACCAGAACGGCGCTGACCTGGTCTTCCAGATCGGAACCGCGTATTTCGGGGTCCGGGACGACGACGGCCGCTTCGACATCGACAAGCTGGTGGCCCTCGCCGAGAAGCACCCGATCCGGGCCATCGAGATCAAGCTCAGCCAGGGCGCCAAACCGGGGCTCGGCGGGCTCCTGCCGGCAGCCAAGATCACCGAGGAGGTCGCCGCGATCCGCGGGATCCCGCTGGGCGAGGACTGCGCGAGCCCCTCCCGCCACACCGCGTTCCACGACGTCGACTCGATGCTGGACCTGGTGGAGGAGATCGCGGACCGCACCGGACTACCCGTCGGCATCAAATCGGCGGTCGGCGACATGGGCTTCTGGGAGGATCTCGCCACCGCGATGGTCCCGCGCGACCGTGGCGTCGACTTCATCACGATCGACGGCGGAGAGGGCGGTACCGGAGCGGGCCCGCTCGTGTTCACCGATGCCGTGTCCCTGCCCTTCCGCCTGGGCTTCCCGCGCGTCTACTCGGTCTTCGCCGAGGCCGGGCTGGCCGACGACGTCATGTTCATCGGGTCCGGCAAGTTGGGTATCCCGGAGAACGCGGTGGTCGCGCTGGCGCTGGGAGTCGACATGATCAACGTGGCCCGCGAGCCGATGCTGTCGGTGGGGTGCATCCAGGCGCAGAAATGTCACACCGGCGGATGCCCTACGGGGGTCGCCACCCAGAATCCCTGGCTGGTCCGCGGTGTCGATCCCACGACGATGGCGGTGCGGTGTTCGAACTACATCCGGTCACTGCGCCGCGAGCTCGTCAAGGTCGCCGGCGCGGTCGGGGTCCCGCATCCCGGCCTCATCGGGCCGACCGACGTCGAGCTCGCCCGCGGGACCCGGGACGCGCACACGCTGGCCGACGTCTACGGGTACCGGGACGGCTGGGGACTGCCGGGCGAGGACGATGCCCGCGCCATCACCGAGTTCATGGTCGCCTCCGGCGTCGCGGAGTACACGGCCGCGGTCACGCCACCCGGCATCGGTCCGCGCGACTGACCGACCGTGCGCGACTGACACCGACCGCACCAGCGGCCGGCCGGGGTCGCGGCGCCGCTCAGCTCTCGGACACGCCCGCGCGCAGGAGCCCCAGCTCGCGGTTGAGGTTGGCGTGGGCCTTCTTCTCCCACAGATCGCGGCCCGCCCGCGTGAGGAACACCGAGCGACGGTCGAGCAACCCCTCCAACGCGCCGATCCGCCCGGCCACGAACCGCTCGCCCGGCACGTGGGCGTACTCGTGGCGGACGTCGCGGGCGTAGGTGTCATACGTGTCGGGGTCGGCGCCGAGCACGGCGAGGTCGGCGTCGGAGAGGACCGCGCCGTTGAGGTCCCCCGGCTCGACGCGGTGCCCGCCCATGAGGCGGACCAGCCGCGCGACCTCGGCGGCCGGAGCGGAGGGTTCGAGAACGCGCTCGGCCAGCGCCGCGGACTTCTCGGTGTTCTCCGAGCCGGCGGGGTCGAACACCGCGGCGTGTAGCCAGGCGGCCAGGCGGACCTCGGTGCCGTCGAACGACTCCCCGTCGGCCTCGAGCGCGTCGATCGCCCGCAGGTCGGCCCGCAGGTGCGTCTCGTTGTGGTACCGCCGCTGCGGCTCGTTCCAGCGTCGCAGCAGGTCAGCACGCAGCTCGGCGGTGAGGAACTCGACGGTGGCGTCGAGGGGGTCAGCGGAGGCCGTGCGGTCCGTGTCCATGGTCGGACTCTACCGCCGTGGCCGCTCCTGGCAGGCCGGATCGGCCGGTCCCGGCCGTGGACGCCGGCCCGCCCCTACGCCCCCGGGTCCGCCCCCGTCGCCGGCGGGAACTCCTCGAGGGCGGCGAGTTCGCGCTCGTCGAACGTGCGGGCCCGCGACAGGAACCGCTTCCCGGTCGGGTTCTCGAGACTGAACCCCGAGCCCCTGCCCGGGACCGCGTCCAGCACCAGTTGTGTGTGCTTCCAGGTGTCGAACTGTGGGCCCGAGATCCAGACGCGCACCCGGGTCGACGACGACGACGAGCTCAGGCGCGCCTCGTCTTCGTCTCCCGCCGGTACGTCCCGGGCGCCCGGCGCCAGGTCCACCTCCCCCACGAGGACATCCCGCTGACCCACGCGGAACTCCCCGTCCGGGTAGCACATGGGCGCCGAACCGTCGCAGCACCCGCCGGACTGGTGGAACATCACCGGCCCGTGGCGCTCGACCAGCTCGCGGATCAGCTGCGCGGCCGGCTCGGTGACCACGACGCGCGCCGGCAGCGCGGCCGGCGCCCCCTCGGGCGGGAGGGCCCGTGCCGCGATGCGCACGCTCCCGCCCGAGGGCAATCCGCACACGTCGTCCATCAGAAGAAGCCCTGCGGCTTACCCGAGTAGCTCACGAGCAGGCACTTGGTCTGCTGGTAGTGGTCGAGCATCATCCGGTGGTTCTCGCGCCCGATGCCGGACTGCTTGTACCCGCCGAACGCCGCGTGGGCCGGGTACTGGTGATAGGTGTTGGTCCACACCCGGCCGGCCTGGATGGTGCGGCCGGCCCGGTAGGCGGTGGTGCCGTTGCGCGACCACACACCGGCGCCGAGACCGTAGAGGGTGTCGTTGGCGATCATCATGGCGTCGTCGAAATCGGTGAACGAGCTCAGGGAGAGCACCGGGCCGAAGATCTCCTCCTGGAACAGGCGCATCTTGTTGTGGCCGCGGAAGACCGTCGGCTCCACGTAGAAGCCGCCGGCGAGATCGCCGTCGAGCTCGGCGCGTCCGCCGCCGGTGAGCACGTCCGCGCCCTCCTGCTTGCCGATGTCGATGTAGGACAGGATCTTCTCGAGCTGGTCGGTCGAGGCCTGGGCGCCCATCATCGTCTCGGTGTCGAGCGGATTTCCGGTCTTGATCTGCCTGACCCGGTCGATCGCGAGGTCGGTGAAGTCATCGATGATCGACTTCTGCACCAGCGCACGCGAGGGGCAGGTGCATATCTCGCCCTGGTTGAGGCCGAACATGGCGAAGCCCTCGAGCGCGGACTGAAGGAAGTCGTCATCGGCGTCCATGACGTCCTCGAAGAAGATGTTGGGGCTCTTGCCGCCGAGTTCGAGGGTCACCGGGATGAGGTTCTCGGACGCGTACTGCATGATCAGCCGGCCCGTGGTGGTCTCGCCGGTGAAGGCCACCTTGCGGATGCGCGGGTTGGACGCGAGCGGCTTGCCCGCCTCGGTGCCGAAGCCGTTGACCACGTTGATCACGCCCGGCGGCAGCAGGTCGCCGATGATCGACATCAGGAACAGGATCGATGCCGGGGTCTGCTCCGCCGGCTTGAGCACCACGCAGTTACCGGCGGCCAGGGCCGGGGCCAGCTTCCAGACCGCCATGAGGATCGGAAAGTTCCACGGGATGATCTGGCCGACCACGCCGAGCGGCTCCTGGAAGTGGTAGGCGACGGTATCCCCGTTGATCTCGGAGATGCCGCCCTCCTGGGCGCGGATCGCGCCGGCGAAGTAGCGGAAGTGGTCGATCGCCAGCGGGATGTCGGCCGCCAGACACTCGCGGATCGCCTTGCCGTTGTCCCACGACTCGGCGAGCGCGATCTTCTCGAGGTTCTCCTCCATGCGATCGGCGATCCGGAGCAGCACCAGCGACCGCTCCGTGGCGGAGCTCGCACCCCACGCCGGCGCAGCGGCCCAGGCCGCGTCCAGCGCGGCCTCGATGTCCTCGGCCGTCCCGCGGCCCACCTCGCAGAACACCTGGCCGGTGATGGGGGGTGACGTTCTCGAAGTACTCGCCCTTGACCGGCGCGACCCACTCGCCACCGATGTAGTGGTCGTAGCGGCTCTCGTAGGACATCACCGCGTCGGCGGAACCGGGCTGGGAGTAGACGGTCATGTCTGGCACCTCTCGTCTGCGCGCGCCGACCCCTGCGGTCGGCGACTGTGATGCAGAACACTATCGACGGGAGGGTTGCACGGACGTTGCACGCCGCGCGGCGAGGCAGGGGCGGCGAGGGAGGGACCGGGGGCGACGACGACGAGGCGCTCAGGCCCCCAGCCGGTCGTCCAACACCCGGTGCACGGAGCGGGCCGAGGACCGCGCCGCCGGGGAGAGGTCGGGCAGCGACCCCAGGGTCCGCCAGGCGTCGGGGTCCTCGCGCCCGGGGCCGGCGGTCCAGGCGCGCAGGGCCCGCACCGATCCCGCGCCCAACGCGGCGGCGCGGACCCGGGCGTGCAGCTCTTCCCGCAGGTCGGCGACACCCGGCGCGAAGGAGGTCGGCAAGAGCGGACCGGGGTAGGCCGCCACCGCGGCGTCCACGTCGACGTCGAGCATGGCGACCACCCGGTCGGCATCGGTCTCCACGACCCCCGGTGCCAGGCGGTACGGCCGGGAGCCGATGACGTCCGGCCCCAGGGCGCGGCGCAGTCTCGACATCTCGGCGCGGACGCTGACGGCGTCGAGCCTCCCCTCGCCGAGGAGCCCGGCCAGCGCTCCGCCGGACAGCCCACCGGGGTGGGCGGCGAGCAGGACGAGGATCTCGGCGTGACGACCGGTGAGCGGGCCGTGGTCGGCGAGCACCGGACGGGCGGTGCCGAGGACCTCGAGTAGGCGCGGCGCGGTCGCCGCCGCCACCGCCGGCCCGGGCAGGAGCACGCCGGCCGGGGTCGACCGCAGCTCGGCCTCGGCGAGCAGCGCGGTGGCACCGACCAGGGCGAGCACCTCGTCCGAGGCCGCGGTGTCGTGACCGGTCACGTCGATACCGCCGATCACCCGCCCCGTCACCGGGTCGTGGACCGGCGCGGCCGAGCAGCTCCACGAGTGGGCGGGCGCGAGGAAGTGCTCCGCACCACGCACCCGCACGGGGACGTCGTGCCGCAGCGCGAGGCCCGGCGCGTTCGCCCCCACCGCGTCGTCGCTCCACAGCGCTCCCGGCACGAACGCCATCCGCTCCGCCCGCGTCCGCACGCCGCGGTCCCCGTACAGCCACAGGAGCCGGCCGTCGGCGTCGGCGACCGCCACGAGGTGGCCGCTGGTCATGACCCCGGATACCAGCACCTTCTCGACGACGGGCAGCACCGCCGCCATCCGGTGCGCGGCCAGGTGCGCGGACAGGTCGGGGCCCTGCAGGTCGACCGGCGGATCCGCCCGATCCGGGTCGATCCCCCGTCGCCTGCTCCGCTCCCAGGACTGCGCGACGATCGCGCTGGCCACTGTTGACCTCCCCGCCGACATGACGCCAGTGTAACGACCGTCACAGAACATGACGTCACCCTCATAAACGAACCCAAATAACAGGTGCTTGCCACAGGGGGCGGCGACCCCTCTACAATCGTCAGTGATTCAGGCCACACATGATTTAAGGACCGAGATGACGACCGAGTTCGCCACCCCGCCAGCCGCCAAACCCTTCCCTGTCGAGAACCTGTCGAGACTCGTGTTCAAGAACGCACAGGAGGCGCCGAACGACGTCGCCGTGCTGCGCCTGGTCGGCGGCGACTGGAAGGAGGTCACCTGCGCCCAGTACCTGGAGGAGGTCAAGGGCGTGGCCAAGGGCCTCATCGCCCGGGGCGTGAAGCCCGGCGACCGACTGGCGATCATGAGCCACACCCGCTACGAGTGGTCGCTCATCGCCTGGGCGGCCTGGGTCGCCGGCGCGGTCACCGTGCCGATCTACGAGACGTCCTCGTCCGCGCAGTGCGACTGGATCCTCACCAACTCGGACGCGACCGTCGCGGTCGTCGAGGACCTCGAGTTGCGCGAGGTGCTCACCGCCGGCACCGACTGGTCCGGTGACATCCTCGTGATCGAGAACGACCTCGTCGCCCAGCTCACCGAGGCCGGCGCCGACGTCTCGGACGCCGACCTCGAGAAGGCCTCGCTCGTCGCCGGCCACGAGGACCCCTGCGCGATCATCTACACCTCCGGCACGACAGGCAACCCCAAGGGCTGCGAGATCGTGCACGGCGGGTTCGGCGGCGTCGTCGTGTCGGTCGAGGAGCAACTCCAGGACGCGTTCGTGCCCAACAGTCGGACCCTCATCTTCCTGCCCCTGGCCCACGTCCTCGCCCGCATCCTGGAGGTGGCCTGCTTCTACAAGCGCGTGGCCGTGGCGCACGAGCCGGACACCACCAAGGTCATCGAGCGCCTCGGCGAGATCCACCCCACCTTCCTGGTGTCGGTGCCGCGCGTGCTGGAGAAGGTCTACAACTCCGCCGCGGCAAAGGCCGAGAACGCCGGCGGCGCCAAGGCCAAGATCTTCAAGGCCGCCGTCCAGACGGCCATCGACTACTCCAAGGCCCTCGAGAACGGCGGTCGGCCGTCGGCCGCGCTGAAGGTCAAGCAGAAGCTCTACTCGAAGCTCGTCTACTCGAAGCTGCACGACGCTCTGGGCGGCGAATGCGACCGCATCATCTCGGGCGGTGGGCCGCTGGGCGCCCGCCTGGGCCACTTCTTCCGCGGCGCCGGGTTCGACCTGCTCGAGGGCTATGGCCTGACCGAATCCTCGGGCGTGCTCACCGTCAACCCGACCAACCGGGCCAAGATCGGCACCGTCGGCACGCCGATCCCGGGCGTCACCATCCGCATCGCCGAGGACGGCGAGGTCCTGGCCAAGGCCAAGACGCTGTTCAAGGGCTACTGGCGAAACCCGGAGGCGACCGCCGCCGCGTGGACCGGCGAGTGGTACCACACCGGCGACATCGGCGAGCTCGACTCCGACGGCTACCTCTCCATCACGGGTCGCAAGAAGGACCTGATCGTCACCGCCGGCGGGAAGAACGTCTCGCCCTCGCAGCTCGAGGACCTGCTCACCTCTGACCCGCTGATCAGCCAGGCCGTCGTGGTGGGCGACAACCGCAGCTACATCGCGGCGCTCGTCACGATCGACCCGGAGACGTTCCCCGCGTGGCGGGACAGGCACGGCAAGACCGGCGAGGTCTCGGACCTGCTGCAGGACGGCGAGCTGGTCGGCGCGGTCCAGGACGCGGTGGACCGGGCCAACAAGTCGGTCTCCCGCGCGGAATCCATCCGCAAGTTCAAGATCCTCGCGGCCGAGTTCTCCGTCGAGTCCGGCGAACTCACCCCCACCCTCAAGCTCAAGCGCAACGTCGTGCACGACCGGTTCGGCAGCGAGATCGAGTCGCTGTACACCGACGCCTGATCCACCGATCGTGGGAGCGCCCGGGCCCGGACGGGTTCCGGGCGCTCTCGTTTCGGCACGATCAGGCGTACATGTCCTCGATCTGCTCGGCGTAGCGCTCGGCCACCACGTGCCGCTTGACCTTCAGGGTCGCGGTCAGCTCCCCCGACTCCTCGGTGAAGTCCCGGGGCAGGACGGTGAACTTCTTGACGCCTTCGGCCTGCGAGACCTGCCGGTTGGCATCGTCCACGGCGAACTGGATCTCGGCCTGCAGTGCGGGGTCGGTCACCAGGTCCTCGGCCGGCTTGCCTCCGTGGCCGTTCTCCGCGGCCCATGCCTCGAGCTCGTTCTCGTCGACCGTGATCAGCGCGGAGACGAACTTGCGGCCCTCGCCGATCAGCACCGCGTGGCCGACCAGCCGGTGCGCGCGGATCGCATCCTCGATCTGCCCCGGCGAGACGTTCTTACCGCCGGCGGTGACGATGATCTCCTTGGACCGGCCGGAGATCGTCAGGTATCCGTCCGCGTCGAGCGAACCGAGGTCGCCGGTGTTGAACCAGCCGTCCACGACGGCCTCGGCGGTCGCCTCGGGGTTGTTCCAGTAGCGGTCGAAGATGATGTCGCCGGCCAACTCCACCTCGCCGGCGTCGTTGATACGCACGCTGGTTCCGGCCACCGGGCGGCCGACGGTGCCGATGCGCTGGCAGCCGGGCCCGTTGACGGTGGCGGCGGCGGTGCTCTCGGTCAGGCCGTAGCCCTCGTAGACGGGCACGCCGACTCCGCGGAAAAAGTGCGAGATGCGGTCGGGCAGGGCGCCGCCGCCGGAGATGGCGTACTCGCACCGGCCGCCGAGCGCCTCGCGTATGGACTTGTAGACGAGCAGGTCGAGCGCCTTGTACTGGACGGTGTGCAGGAGCGAGGGTCGACGCTCGTCGTCCAGTCCGTCATTGCCGCGCCGCACGCTGTCCTCGATGGCGATCGCCTCGGCGCGTTCGAAGATGCCCCTCTGCACCGCGCCCTTGGCGGCGGCCTTCGTGGCGATCCCGTCGCGGACCTTCTCGAAGACGCGTGGGACCCCGAGGATCATGTGCGGCCGGAAATCGGCGAAGCGCGGGAGGAGGGTGGCGGTGTCGTCCCAGAAGCCGACGGTCGCGTCACCCAGGTAGACGGTGTAGGTCACGGCGCGGGCGAGCACGTGGGCCAGCGGCAGGAACATCAGCGACTTCTTGCCAGCCTGCGCCATGGACCCGATGGGGTGATCGAGCAGCGCGTGGCACTCCGCCAGGAGGTTGCGGTGGGTGATCACGCAGCCCTTGGGCCGCCCGGTGGTGCCGGAGGTGTAGATGATCGACGCGGGGGCGTCCACCCGGAGGGTGTCCAGCGCGGCGTCGAGGGTGGCGGGCTCGACGGCCTCGCCGTCGGCCTCGAGGGTCTCCACGGCGCCGTCGTCGAGGTAGAGGATCCGGGTGCAGGTGTCCGGGACCGCGGTATCTCCGACGACGACGACGTGGTCGTCGTTCTCGGCCACGAGGACCTTGGCGGCGGAGTCTTCGAGGATCCATTCGAGCTGGCCCGCGGAGGACGAGGGGTAGATCGGCACGGTGATGGCTCCGGCGGTCCAGACCGCGAGGTCGACGAGGACCCATTCGAGGCGGGTGCCGGCCATGAGCGCCACCCGGTCCCCGGGCTCGACGCCGGAGGCGATGAGCCCGGCGGCGATCGCGTCGACCCGCTCGCGCAGCTCGGCGCTCGAGAGCCCCTGCCACTTCTCGCCGGTGTGGTACTCGAACGGGGTGGCCCGCGGGTTCGTGGTGGCCCGTCCCCGCGCCACCACCGGGATGAGGTCGGCCTCGGTGAAGGTTCGGGTGGACGGGACGGAGATCTCGCGCATGCCGGATGCGGCCTTTCGGACGACGAAGAAATGGAGCGCAGTCGATTATCGGCCCGCCGGTCGCCCGTGGCAATCGCGGCGGCGAATCCGGAGGACCCCCTCGTGCCGGGTTGCGATATCACGTAGACTACGCAATAGACAGACCTGTTCATTCTTCAGAACGGAACCCCCACATGGCGCAGATCTACTCCGACATCAGCGAGACCATCGGCAAGACCCCGCTGGTCCGCCTCAACTCCCTGACCGAGGGACTGCAGGCCACCGTCCTGGCAAAGCTCGAGTCCGCGAACCCGGCAGCCAGCGTCAAGGACCGCATCGGCGCGGCCATCATCGACGACGCGGTGGCGTCGGGCGGCCTCAAGCCCGGTGGCACGATCGTCGAGGGCACGTCCGGCAACACCGGTATCGCGCTGTCCATGGTCGCGGCGGCCCGCGGTTTCAAGGCCGTCATCGTCATGCCCGACACCATGTCGGTCGAGCGCCGCGCCGTGATGCGCGCCTACGGTGCCGAGCTCATCCTCACCCCGGGCTCCGAGGGGATGAAGGGCGCGGTGGCCAAGGCCGAGGAGATCGCCGCGACGCGTGAGAACGCCGTCCTGGCCCGCCAGTTCGCCAATCCCGCCAACGTGGACGTCCACCGCCGCACCACCGGACCCGAGATCTGGGAGGACACGGACGGCGACATCGACGTGTTCGTGGCCGGCATCGGCACCGGCGGCACCATCTCCGGCGCGGGCAACTACCTGCGCTCGCAGAAGTCGGACCTGCACATCGTCGCCGTCGAGCCCAAGGACTCGCCGCTGCTGACCGAGGGCAAGGCCGGACCGCACAAGATCCAGGGCCTGGGCGCCAACTTCGTGCCCGAGATCCTCGACCGGGAGATCTACGACGAGGTCATCGACGTCACCCTCGAGGACTCATTGGAGATCGCCAAGCGACTCGGCAAGGAGGAGGGCATCCTCGCCGGCATCTCCTCGGGAGCCAACGTGTGGGCCGCCCTCGAGATCGCCAAGCGTCCCGAGAACGCCGGTAAGACCATCGTCGTCATCGTGTGCGACTACGGCGAGCGCTACGTCTCGACCATGCTGTTCGAGGACTACCGCGACTGATGACGCCGACGTCCGATCGCCCGGTGGGGTTCTGGCGCACGCTGCGCGAGGACCTCGCCGCGGCGCGCGCCCATGACCCCGCCGCCCGGGGCGACGTCGAGAACGCCGTCGTCTATTCCGGCCTCCACGCCATCTGGTTCCACAGGCTCTCGCACCGGCTGTGGAACGCCGGCGGCGTCGGTCGCACCGCCGGGCGCGTCCTGTCCCAGTTCGCCCGGTTCCTCACGGGGATCGAGATCCACCCCGGCGCCACCATCGGGCGGCGGTTCTTCATCGACCACGGGATGGGCGTCGTCATCGGCGAGACCGCCGAGATCGGCGACGACTGCATGATCTACCACGGCGTGACCCTCGGCGGCGTCTCGCTCAAGCAGGTCAAGCGGCATCCGACGCTCGGGGACCGCGTGACGGTGGGTACCGGGGCCAAGATCCTGGGTCCCGTGGAGATCGGGGACGACTCGTCGGTGGGCGCCAACGCCGTCGTCGTCAAGAGCGCCCCCGCCAACTCGATCATCGTGGGTATCCCCGGTCAGGCCCGCCCGTCCGAGTCGAGCAAGGAGGAGCTGCGCGACGCGCAGTTCTACATCGACCCGGCCATCTACATCTAGCCGCGGCCCGCGCGGCGGGGCACCACCCGGCGGCGGCGCGCGAGGGAGGGCCGCGAGCCAGGCCTCGGCTAGGCTCTGCCACTGTGCGAGTGCTTCCCACCACCTACTGGCTGCGCGGACCACTGGCCCTGCTGGCGCTGGGGTCGGTGGTCATGGTCCTGCGTGCACCCGACGAACGGACGCCGTGGTGGGGCATCACCCAGAGCTTCCTGGACGTTCACGTGTACCGGTGGGGCGCCGAGGCCGCCCGGTCCGGCACGCCCCTCTACGAGGGCCTGCTGTGGGGACCCAACGCCCGCTTCTTCGCGGAGATGCCGTTCACCTACCCGCCGTTCTCGGCGTTGCTCTTCCAGCCGCTGCCGCTGCTCTCCGAAGCACTGATGATGGCCGGCTGGACGGTGCTCACCCTGGGGTTGTTGTACCTGGTCATCCGGATGTCGTTCCGTGCGCTCGACTACGCCCCCGACACCGTCACCAGGCAGGTGTCCCTGTGCCTGGCCCTGATCAGCCTGTCGCTCGAGCCGGTCCGCACCACCGTCTGGCTGGGCCAGATCAACATCATCCTGCTGACCCTCGTCCTCGCCGACCATCTCCTGTCCCGGATCGGGCCGTACCACCGTTTCGCCCGGTGGCGCCACGCCGCCGGTATCGGCAGCGGACTCGCGGCGGGGATCAAACTGACGCCCGCGTTCTTCTGGGCGCACTGGGTCGTCACCGGGCGGTGGCGCCTCGCCCTGGTCTCCGTGGCCACGTTCCTCGCGACGGTGGCGGTCGGGTTCCTCGCGATCCCCTCGGACGCCGCCCGCTACTGGTCGGGCACGGTCTTCGAGTCCGGCCGCATCGCCCAGGACTCGGTGGTGTCCAACCAGTCGCTACGCGGGGTCGTCGCCCGGATACTCGGCGTCGACGCCGCCCCCACCGCCGCCTGGCTGGCCCTGGCGGCGATCGCCGCGGGGGTCGGGCTGGCGATGGCGGCCCTGCTGCACCGGGCCGGCCACCAGCTCCTGGCGTTGACGCTGTCCGGGATGACGATGTCCGTGGTGTCGCCGTTCTCGTGGGGCCACCACTGGGTCTGGTTCGTGCCCCTGCTGGTCATCGCCGTGCACCACGCGATCGCCGGCCGTCGCTGGTACCTCTGGCTCCTGCCGCCGCTGCTCTGGGCCGCCACCGCCGCCTGGGTGCAGAGCTTCCCCAACCCCGACTTCCCCGACGACCGGTGGGTGGCGATCGGGTTGTTCATGCTCGGGGGCGACATCCCCCCGGTGGTGTTCGGGGTGATCACCAACATCTACCCGCTGGTCTGGCTGGTCACGGTGGTGCTGACGGCGCTGCTGCTCCGACGCTCACGCTCGGACGGCGCTAGGCTGCGCGGATATGGGACGACGGACGACTCGTCACCGGGCGCAGCGGGTTCTGGCCGGGGGTGACGCACGGCGGGAGGTGACGACCCTCGCCGTCGAGGAGCCGCTCGAGATCCGGGTTGGCGGCCAGCCGTTCGTCGTCACGATGCGCACCCCGGGCGACGACATGGACCTCGCCGCCGGGCACCTGGTCTCCGAGGGGGCGGTCTGGCATCGCGATCACCTTCCCGAGATCTGCTATTGCACCACCGTCAGCGGTCGGGCCGAACAGGACTACAACACCCTCACGGTGACCCTCTCGCCGGACATCCCGACACCCCGGTCCGCTCGGGCCACCACGATGAGCAGCGCCTGCGGGGTGTGCGGCGTGGACTCGATCGACGAGGTGCGGCGCTCGACCCACTTCCCGGCCGAGCCGGTGGAGGTTCTCGTCGACGCCGAGGTGCTGCTGACGCTGCCCGAGCGACTCCTCCGCCACCAGCGCCTGTTCGGCAAGACGGGTGGGGTCCACGCGGCGGGGCTGTTCTCCGCCACCGGCGAGCTGCTGTGCCTGCGCGAGGACGTGGGCAGGCACAACGCCGTGGACAAGGTCGTGGGCTGGGCGCTGCGCGAGGGCCGGTTGCCGCTGCGGGGAACAGTCCTCCAGGTGTCGGGCCGGGCGTCGTTCGAGCTCGTGCAGAAGGCGTCGATGGCCGGTATCCCGGTGATGTCGGCGGTGAGCGCACCGTCCTCGCTCGCCGTGGACCTGGCGGAGGAGGCCGGGGTGACCCTCGTCGGGTTCAGCCGGGGCGACCGGGCGACGGTGTACGCCCATTCCGAGCGCATCCGGGACTGAGCGCGCCGCCCGCGGGCCCGCTGTGTCGGCCGGCCGGTGGTCGAGCATCGTCACCAGGAACCGTCGCGCGTCGCGGGTCGCCGGCGGCCTCGGCGCGCTCGCCGTACGGCACGTACCCGCGGCCGGGTGCGACGACCAGCAGGACCAGCGCGGCTCCCGCGGTGACGAGCCCCAGCGCGAGCAGGGCGTCGGCGATGCCCGAGGCGAAGATCTCGGCCGCGGCGTCGACGATCGGCTGCGCCACGGGGCCGGCGACCTCGCCGAACTCCACCGCGCCGGCGAAAGATCCGGCCACCGCCTCGCGGGCGGGCTCGGGGACGCCCGGCAGGACTGCGCCGATGTCGGCGGCGTACCGGCCGGCGAGGATGCTGCCGGAGATCGCGATGCCGATCGCGGCCCCCACCTCGCGCATGGCGTCGTTGACCGCCGCGGCCACGCCCTGCTCGTCGGCGGGGATGTCCGAGACGATCGCGGACGTCGCGGGCGCGGTTGACAGGCCCAGGCCGACACTGGCGGTGACCATCGGCCACAGGATGTCCCAGTAGCTCGAGTCGACGCCCAGCCGCGAGAGGAAGATCATCCCGGTGGCGATCGCGCCCACACCCACCACCGACACCGCCCGCAGTCCGACCCCCGCGATGAGCTTGGGCGAGAGCAGGGAGAACACCATGACGGGCACGACCATGGGCGCCAGCGACAGGGACGCCCCGATCGCGTCGTAGCCCTTGACCAGCTGCAGGTACTGCACGATGAGCAGGAAGAACCCGAAGATCGTGAGGAACTGCATCCCCACGGCCACCGAGCCGGCCGAGAAGCCGCGGCGCCGGAAGTAGCGCACGTCGAGGATCGGGTCGTCGGCTCGGAGTTCGACCAGCACGAAGGCGGCCAGGCTCACGGCGGAGGTGATGAGGGCGACGACGACGGGGACCTCCGAGAAGCTCGTGTGCGCTCCCTCGATGAGCCCGAACACCACCCCTCCGACGGCCAGTGCGGAGAACACGGCGCCAGCGACGTCCGGCCGACCACGCCGGGACGCGACGGACTCACCGATCGTGAACGCGGCCACCAGCACCACCAGGCCCAGGACCGCGTAGACGGCGAAGATCGACTTCCAGGACCACACCTGCAGCATGAGCCCGGAGCCGATCAGTCCGACGATCCCACCGATGCCGGCGAAGCCCGCCCAGGTACCGACGGCGGTCCCGCGGCGCTCGGGCGGGAAGCTCGCGGTCAGCAGCGAGAGCGTCGACGGCATGACGAACGCAGCGCCCACGCCGGCGACCGCCCGCAGGATGATGAGCCAGAGCGGCGAGTCGAGCCACAGAGGCAGCGCGGAGGACAGGGTGAACAGGGCCAGCCCCACGATGAGGGTGGCGCGGCGCCCGAAGCGGTCGCCCAGCGCGCCGGCGGTGAGCACGAGCGCGGCCAGCGCGAGCGTGTAGGCGTCGACGATCCACGTGAGCTCGGCCTGGGTGGCGCCGATGGCCACGGCGAGTTCGGGCAGCGACGTGTACAGCGCGGACATGGTGGCCACGACCAGCGAGACCGCGACGACGTTGACGAACAGCAGCCAGCGGCGTCGTCCGGTGGACAGTTCCAGCACGGAGCCTCCCGGGGAGCGGTACGGAAAACGATACCGGCGGTATCGTTCGTCCGCCACCGTAACGCACGACCCTCCCGGCGCGGCGGGCCACAATGGAGGTCATGCCCATCCCGACCGACCCCCGCCGTGCCCGATCACGGGACAAGCTCCTCGACGCCGCGGCGGACCTCCTCGTCTCAGGCGGCGCGGCGGCGGTGACGGTCGAGGCGGTCACCCGGCTGTCCGGGGTCGCGCGGACCACGCTGTACCGCAACTTCCCGTCGACGGACTCGCTCATCGCGGCCGCGTTCCGCCGATTGCTGCCCGCCCCGGAGCCGCCGCCGACGGACCTCCCGCTGCGCGAGCAGCTGCTGCACCTGTGCGCGTCGATGACCCGCCTCATCCAGGACGCGCCCCTGCAGCAGTCGATGCTGGGATGGCTGGCGATGGGCCGCGGCGCCTCGGAGGACGACGAGGTCGGCCAGCTCCGACGCGGGGTCGTGGACTCCTACACGGCGCCGCTGCACGCGGCGCTCTCCGCCGCGGAGGCCGACGGCACCCTCGTCCCCGGCGACCGTGACCTCGCGGTGGCGCAGCTCGCCGGACCGGTGGTGCTGGCGCGGATGATCGGCCTGCGCGCGTTCACCCCGGCCGACGTCGAGCGGCTGGTCGACGACTTCCTCCGCGGCCGACTGGCGGACCGGGCGTGACCTCCGTCGGAGCGATCGTGCTGGCCGGCGGGCGCGCGAGCCGCCTCGGCGGCGTGGACAAGGCCCGGGTCGCCGTGGCGGGGCGGCCGATGATCGAGAGTGTCGTCGGCGCCGCCCGGGCCGTGGCCGGGTCCGTCATCACCGTGGGCCCCGGTGGTGACACCCGTGAGGACCCGCCCCACTCCGGGCCGGTCGCCGCGATCACCGCGGGGCTGGCGGGACTGCCGGGGACGGTGGAGCTCGTCGTCGTCGTCGCCTGTGACCTCCCCGATCTCGACGCCGCCACCCTCCGCGCCCTCCTCGCCGCGCTGCGCCGCCCCGCCGCCTCGACCACCGGCGCGGGCGAGGTCAGCGTCCCGCGCGCAGCGCTCGCAGTGGACGCCGCCGGGCACGACCAGTTCCTCCTGGCCGCGTGGGACCGCCGCGCCCTCGCCGCGCGCCTGGCCGCCCTGGAGGCCGCCGGCGGCGTGGGCGGGCGCGCCGTCCGGACCCTGTACGACGACGAGGAGGTGGTCCGCGTCCCCGTCGGCGCTCCCGCGCGGGACGTCGACACGTGGGCCGACCTGGCCGGACGCGGACCCGTGGCCCTCACTCACGTCGGGGCCGTCCTGCGGGCGGGGCTGCCACCACTGCCGGCGGTCGGGCGCCCGCCCCTCGACGCGGTGGGGGCGGTTCTCGCGGCGCCGCTGATCGCGGCGGACCCGATGCCGAGGGGGCCGGTCTCGGCAATGGACGGCTACGCGCTGGCCGGGCCCGGGCCGTGGCGGCTGACCGGGGCCGCCCGCCGCGCCGGGGACGGCTCCCCCGCCTCCCTGGCCGCGGGGACGGCGGCGCGGATCGCGACGGGCGCGCTCGCCCCGCACGGCACCGACCGCGTGCTGCGGCACGAACTGGTCGAGGTTCGCGGCCCGGGCGGCGCAGAGGTTTCCGGCACGGCGGTGCCCGGCGACGCCGCGGTCCCGGGCGACCCTGTCATCACCGCGTCGGCCGGCGCCGACGGGGTCGACGACCTGCGTCCGGTCGGCGAGGACTGGCCGGCCGGGCACGCGCTGGCCGCGGCCGACACGGTGCTCGACGCGGCACTGGCCTCCGCGGCCGTGTCAGCAGGTGTCGAGCGGGTGTCCGTGCGCGGCCCGGTGCGGGCGACGGTGGTGACCACGGGGGACGAGGTCCTGCCCGCGGACACGCCTTCTCCCCTGCCGTCGGGGCGGATCCGCGACACCGTGGGGCCGCTGCTGAGCGGGCCCGCCGGGGTCCTGGCGCGGGCGGGGTTCGGGGCGGTGGACCCGCCGCGCCACTGCCCGGACACGGCCGAGGCGGTCGACGATCTGCTCGGTGGTTCCGATTCCGGTTCGGACGTGCTGGTGTTGGTGGGCGCGACCGGCCGGGGCGTGGCCGATCACCTGCGGCCGGCGCTCGAGCGGCTGGGGGCGCGCGTCGTGATCGACGGGGTCCGCGTCCGGCCCGGCGGCTCCCAACTCGTCGCGGAGCTGCCCGACGGGCGCGTTCTGCTGGCGCTGCCCGGAAATCCACTTGCGGCGGTGTGCGCGGCCGCCACCACGGGTCGGGCCCTGGTCGACGCGCTCACCGGCCGGCAGCGCACGCCGGTGACCGCCGAACTGGCGGGGCTGGCGGGGCTGGCCGACGTGGCGAATCCGAACCGCGCGCGGATCCTGCCCGCCTGGCCCGTCGGCACCGGGGGTTGGCGGCTCGCCGACCGCGTCCGCACCGCCCATCTCGCCGATCTCGCGGGCGCCCCCGCACTCGCCGTGGTACCCGAGGGCGGGAACGCGGGGACGGTTGCGAGCTCAGGGGCGGGCTCGGGCTCGGGCGGCCGTGTGGAGCTCGTCGACTGGATCTGACACCGGGCGGGCGGGCGCGGGCGCGGGGCGGCGCGGGGCGGGCGCGGGCCGGGTCCGCGCCGCCCTCAGCGTCGTCGTCAGCCTCGTCGTCAGCGTCGCCGGTTGCGCATCTTCCCGACGAACTCGCGGGCCTTGCGCTGATTCTCCGGCTTCGAGGCCTCGCGTTTGACCACCTGGACGGCCTTGAGCGCGACTCCGCTCCGCAGTGCGTTCCGTAGCAATCCCATAGTGCACCCTCAATCGATCGGCGGTGGAGCAAGTCTACCGCCGCGCGGTGGTCCCGGCCTCCGGTCGCGGGCTCCGCGGAAGCCCCATGCCTCCGCCCCGCCGGGCGGGCGGGCCGGCGGGCGGGCCGGCGGGCGGGCCGTCGTCACGAGGGGCGTCCCACGCAGCCGCTCGTCCGCATGGCGTCTCGCACGCACCGCGGGGTGGGCGAGACGCCATGCCGAGGGGCGGCTGCAGATCTGGCGGGCAAGCATAGGAGCGAGACGCCAGGGAGAGGAGCGGCTGCGCGGGTTGCGCGATGCAGGCCCGGGGGCGGGAAGCCGAGCCCGGGAGCGAGACGCCAGGGAGAGGAGCGGCTGCCGCGTGAGTGCGCTCCCCGCGGGCGTTGCCGCAGGTGGGACGGGCAGCAAATGACCAGCTCAATACGTATTTGAGATCACCCGCGACAAATGCACTGCAACAAGTCGCAATATGGCACGCTCGGCGTTGTGCAGTTGTCCCGGTCTTCCGATCTCGCGCTCCGCGCCCTCATGCGTCTCGCCGTCGCCGACGAACGCGAGGAGCGGATGACCGCTGCGGTGATCGCCGAATCGGTCGAGGCCTCTGTGAGCCACGTGGCCAAGATCGTCTCCCGCCTGGTCGAGTTGGGCCTGGCGGAGTCGCGGCGCGGCCGCGGCGGCGGGCTGGTCATCACCGAACTCGGCCGGCACGAGTCGGTCGGGCGGCTGCTGCGCCGACTGGAGGGCCCGGGCGAGGTTGTCCAGTGTGAGGGCCCGACGCCCTGCCCGCTCGCGGGCAACTGCGGACTCCGACGCGCGCTGGTGGACGCCCGCGAGGCGTTCTTCGCCACCCTCGACCCGCTGACGGTCGACGGGATCGTCCGCACGCCCACCCGCCAGGTGTCGCTCAGCCTCGGCGCCCGCCCCCGGACCGGCCCGGGACCCTGACCGCCCGGTCGGTGACACCCGCCGACCCTCGTCCTCCACCCACACGCAGTCCGACCCACCTGGGGCTCGGACGGCCGCGTCGCGCCCCGACACGTCCGTCGCTGTCCCGGCGCTCTCGCAGAAGGAGTACCCGTGACCACCTCGATCACCACCCTGGAGTCGATCCTCGCGCATCCCCGCGAGCTGTCCGACGAGCACGCCGCCGTGGTCCGCGAGACCCTGCCCGTGATCGGCGCCCACATCGACGAGATCACGCCGGTCTTCTACCGGACGATGTTCGCCGACAATCCGGAGCTGCTGCGCGACACGTTCAACCGCGGCAACCAGAAGCTCGGTGCGCAGCAGCGCGCGCTCGCCGCGTCCATCGCCACGTTCGCCACCCTGCTGGTGGACGGCCGGAGCCCGGTGGACATGCTCTCGCGGATCGGCCACAAGCACGCGAGCCTGGGCATCACGCCCGACCAGTACCAGGTGGTCCACGACTACCTCTTCGGCGCGATCGTCGAGGTCCTGGGCGAGGCGATCACGCCGGAGGTCGCAGCGGCGTGGGACGAGGTCTACTGGATCATGGCCGCCGTCCTGGTGGACTTCGAGAAGGCCCTCTATGCCGAGGCGCAGGTCGAGCCGGGTGACGTGTTCCGCACCGCCACCGTGCTCGCCCGCGAGGACGTCACGGACTCGGTGGCCGTGTTCACCCTCGGCGGGCCCGACGGCGAGCCCCTGCCCGACTTCCGTCCCGGCCAGTACACCTCGGTCGGCGTGGTCCTGCCCGACGGCGCCCGCCAGCTGCGCCAGTACTCCCTGTCCACCGCCCCGGGCGACGGCACGTGGCGGATCGGCGTCCGCCGGGTCGACGCGGACGGCGATGCCTCCCCTGCCGGCGAGGTCTCCGGATGGCTGCACGCCAACGCGACCGTCGGCACCACGATCCAGGTCACCCTCCCGTTCGGCGATCTGGTCCTAGACGCCGCCGGGATCGGGGAGGGCCACGAGGCCGCCCCGATCGTGCTCTGCTCGGCGGGGATCGGCATCACGCCCATGCTCGGCATGATCGCCCACCTGGCGGCGACCGAGGACACCCGTAGGGTGCTCGTCCTGCACGCCGACCGGAGCCCGGCCGATCACGTGCTCGCCGACGAGGTCGCCGGTGAGACCGCGATGCTCGCGGACGCCGAGGTCCACACGTGGTACGAGCAGGCCGCCGACGCCGGCACCGATGTCGTTTCGGGCCCGGGCACGGTCCACCGCGGCTTCATGGATCTGTCGCCGGTCCCCCTCCCCGAGGGCGCACATGTCTTCCTCTGCGGTTCCACCGGCTTCCTCCAGTCCGTCCGCCGACAATTCCTCGACGGCGGCGTGCCCGAGGATCGCCTCCACGCCGAGCTGTTCGCGCCCAACGACTGGCTGGTCTGATCCCGCCGCCGTGGGTCCGGTGCGTCGCCGTCCGGGCCCACGGTCGATTTACTGTCGCGAATTAGCGGAGATATCAACCAATTGGGGTGGCCAATTACCTTTTCGCCCCTTATCCCGAGACATTATCTGCGGTTATTCAGGGCGTTTTCTCCGCGCCAATTCCCTTAAAAACTCTAAATACTCAACGCGGAGTGTATTTAGCCGATAACAAAGTGCCCCAAGGCGCGAGAAGCACCAACCGCGCGACCTACGGTTACACACACTCAGGTTCGGGCCCGCCCACAACCGAGCGGACCCGCCGCACGAGAATCAACGCGAAAGGACCTCCGGTGCCCTCAGGCCCGAACTCCCCACAGACAGGGTCCGCGTCTCCGCAGCCGGCGGGCCCACAGCCCGCGGCCGGCCGGCCCCAGTCCCCGGCCACGCCCGACCCGAAGCAGGCGAACATCGCTCTCGCCCTGTGTTTCTCGGGCTTCCTCCTCACCTTCTGGGCGTGGGCGCTCATGGGCCCGCTCGGGGCGACCTACAAGGACCAGCTCGGGCTCAGCTCGTTCCAGCAGTCGCTCGTGGTGGCCCTGCCCGTGGTGGTCGGGTCGCTCGGCCGCATCCCCGTCGGGGCGCTCACCGACCGTCTGGGCGGTCGTACAATGTTTCCGCTGATCGCCGCGCTGACGATCATCCCCACCCTCTTCGTCGGGTTCGTCGACAGCAGCTACGTCGCCCTCCTCATCGGCGGGTTCTTCCTGGGGATCGGCGGCACCTCCTTCGCCGTCGGCGTCCCCACCGTCAACTCCTGGTTCCCGCCGCACCGGCGCGGCACGGCCATCGGCATCTTCGGTGCCGGCATGGGCGGGACGGC
The DNA here is from genome assembly GCF_001571065.1 of Dietzia cinnamea NBRC 102147. Classification (GTDB taxonomy): domain Bacteria; phylum Actinomycetota; class Actinomycetes; order Mycobacteriales; family Mycobacteriaceae; genus Dietzia; species Dietzia cinnamea. Next base: position 28,351 of record NZ_BCSW01000004.1, on the reverse strand, counting down.
GATCGCGGCCTTCACCACCCTGCGACTCCGCGACGCCTTCGGCGACCAGGCGCCGTTCATCCTGGTCGCGGTCCTGCTCGCCGTGTACGCCGTCATCGCCCGGGCACTGCTGAAGAACTCGCCGGCGTGGGCCCCGGCCCAGGGCAACTGGGTGGTCAAGGCCGCCCGGACGCTCGCCCGCCCGGTCACCCTCAAACTCGCCTGGCTGTACGCGATGGGCTTCGGCGGGTTCGTGGCGTTCTCCGTGTACCTGCCCACCTACCTGCACAACTTCTACGAGTTGGACATGGAGGACGCGGCCCTGCGCACCGCGGTGTTCGTCGTGATCGCGGTGGCCTGCCGGCCCCTCGGCGGCGCGCTGGCCGACAGGTTCCCCGGCGCGTGGGTGCTCATCGTCAGCTACATCGTCACCGGGCTGATGGCCGCCGCCGCGACCGAGCGCATGCCCCTCATCAACACGGAGGGCGGCACCCTCTACCCGCTCGGCACGGTGGTGTTCCTGTTCATGGGCGCGTCCCTCGGCGTCGCCTCGGGCGCCGTCTTCGCCCTGGTGGCCGAGCTCGTCGAGCCGTCGGCCGTCGGGTCGGTGACCGGCATCGTCGGCGCGGTCGGCGGTCTGGGCGGCTTCGTCCCACCCCTGCTCCTCGGCTACTTCTGGACCGCCCACGGCAACTACCGCATCGGTCTGCTCCTGCTGTTCGTGCTCTCCGCGGCCACCGCGGTGCTCACGTGGCTGTGGTTCCTCCGCTCCGGCCGTAGCGCCTCCCCCGCGACTGAAAGGACGTCGGCATGACCAGCGTCGACTCGCCCAGCTCGTCGTCGTCACCCTCGGACGGCGGGAACGCTCCCGCCGGTTCCGGGCGGCTCGACGGCCCCGTCACCGACGCCATCCTCCGCACCGGGCGGTTCTTCCGCCGCGGCGAGGCCTCGGAGGACCTCCGCACGGTCACCCACACCGGCGGCCGCGACGCCGACGTGTTCTACCGCGACCGCTGGAGCCACGACAAGGTGGTCCGCTCCACCCACGGTGTCAACTGCACGGGTTCCTGCTCGTGGAAGGTGTACGTCAAGGAGGGGATCATCACGTGGGAGGCCCAGCAGACGGACTACCCGGACATCGGTGACGATCTGCCGGCCTACGAGCCCCGCGGCTGCCCGCGCGGCGCGGCGTTCTCCTGGTACACCTACTCCCCCACCCGCGTGCGCTACCCGTACGTGCGCGGCGTGCTCATGCAGATGTGGCGCACCGCCCGGGCCGTGCACTCCGACCCGGTGGACGCGTGGGCGTCGATCGTCGAGGACCCCGTCCTCAGCGCCCACTACAAGGCCGCGCGCGGCAAGGGCGGGCTCGTCCGTTGCCGCTGGGAGGACGCCCTGGAGATGGCGGCCGCCGCGCACGTGTACACCGCCAAGACCGTGGGCCCCGACCGCGTCGCCGGGTTCTCCCCGATCCCCGCCATGTCCATGGCCTCGTTCGGCGCCGGCGCCCGCTTCATGCAGCTCTTCGGCGGCTCCATGCTCTCCTTCTACGACTGGTACGCCGACCTGCCCGTGGCCTCTCCGCAGGTGTTCGGCGACCAGACCGACGTCCCGGAGTCCGCGGACTGGTTCAACTCCACCTACCTGGTGATGTGGGGCTCCAACGTCCCCGTCACCCGCACGCCGGACGCCCATTTCATGGCCGAGGCCCGCTACAAGGGCCAGAAGGTCGTGGTGGTCTCCCCCGACTACGCGGACAACACCAAGTTCGCCGACGAGTGGATCCACCCGCACCCCGGGACGGACGGCGCGCTGGCGATGTCGATGGTCCACGTGGTGCTCACCGAGTTCTACGCCCGTCGAGACACCCCCGAGTTCACCTCGTACGCCAAGACCTACACCGACCTGCCGTTCCTCGTCACCCTGCGCACCCGCGCCGACGGCACCGTGGTGCCGGACAAGTTCCTCACCGCCGACGCCGTGCGCCTCGACGTGGACCCGGGCGAGAACGCCGCCAGCAAGACCGTGATGCTCGACGCGGTGACCGACCGCGTGGTGGTGCCGAACGGCACGCTCGGCGACCGTTTCGGCGAGCAGGGCAAGGGCCGCTGGAATCTCGACCTGGGCGAGATCGACCCGGTCCTGAGCCTGCACTCCCCGGGCGGGGACACCGCCGAGATCGTCCTGCCGCGCTTCGACACGCCGCGCGGCGAGGCCGACACCGTCACGCGCGGCGTGCCGGTCCGCACCGTAGTACTGGACGACGACGACGAGGTCATCGTCACGACCGTGTTCGATCTCATGATGGCGCAGTTCGGCGTGGCCCGGGAGGGCCTGCCCGGTGACTGGCCGACCGGATACGACGACCCCGCCCCGTACACCCCGGCGTGGCAGGAGGAGCACACCGGCGTACCCGCCGCCCAGGCCGAGCGCTTCGGCCGCGAGTTCGCGCAGAATGCGCTGGACTCGGGCGGCCGCTCGATGATCCTCATGGGCGCCGGCACCAACCACTGGTTCCACTCCGACCTCATCTACCGGGCCTTTCTGTCCCTGACCATCCTGACCGGCTGCCAGGGCGTCAACGGCGGCGGCTGGGCGCACTACGTGGGCCAGGAGAAGGTCCGCCCGCTCACCGGGTTCCAGCAGGTCGCGAACGCGCTGGACTGGTCGCGCCCGCCGCGCCAGATGATCTCCACGGCCTTCTTCTACCTGCACACCGGGCAGTGGAAGTACGACGCGTACGCGGCCGACGTGCTCACCTCCCCGACCGGCGACGGCCGCTTCGACGGCATGAGCACCCCGGACCTGGTGGCCATGTCCGCGCGGTTGGGCTGGATGCCCTCGTACCCGACCTTCTCCCGCAACCCGCTCGACCTGGGCGACGAGGCCGCCGCGGCGGGCGTCCCCGCCGGCGAGTACGTGGTGGACCGCATCAAGGCCGGCGACATGCGGTTCGCGGCCGAGGACCCCGACGGCCCCGGCAACGCGCCCAAGATCCTCACCGTGTGGCGGTCCAACCTCATCGGGTCCTCCGCCAAGGGCGACGAGTACTTCCTCAAGCACCTCCTGGGCACCGACAGCTCCCTGCGCGCCGATCAGGCGCCCGAGGGGCACCGCGGCCGCGACATGGTGTGGCGCGAGGAGGGCGACGCGACCCCGGACGGCAAGCTCGACCTGCTCATGACGCTGGACTTCCGGATGACGTCGACCACGCTGTTCTCCGACCTCGTGCTGCCGGCGGCCACCTGGTATGAGAAGCACGACCTGTCCTCGACCGACATGCACCCGTTCGTGCACTCGTTCAACGCCGCGATCAACCCGCCGTGGGAGACCCGCAGCGACTTCGACACGTTCAAGATGCTCGCCGAGAAGGTCTCCGAGCTCAGCCACGGCCACCTCGACGCGCGGACCGACGTGGTGGCGGTACCGCTCGGTCACGACACCCCGGACGCGATGGCCAACCCCCGCGGCACGGTCGCCGACTGGAAGGACGGCTCGTGCGAGCCGGTGCCGGGCAAGAACTTCCCCAAGATCGCCACGGTCGAGCGCGACTACCGGCTGATCGGCGAGAAGTTCGGCTCCCTGGGCCCGCTCGCCGAGTCCGCCGGCATGCCGGTCAAGGGCCTCAACCTCAAGCCCACCGAGGAGATCGCTGCCCTGCTGCGACACAACGGCGAGACGCGCACGGGCGTCGGCCGGGGCCGCCCGCGGCTCGACACCGACATCCGGATGTGCGAGGCCATCCTGTCCCTGTCCGGCACCACCAACGGTCGCCTGGCCACCCAGGGCTTCGAACAGCTCGAGGAGCGCACGGGCCGTGAGCTCGCCGACCTGTCCCGCGGCGAGGAGGGCAAACGCATCACGTTCTCCGACACCCAGTCTCGGCCGCAGCCGGTGATCACCTCGCCCGAGTGGTCGGGGTCCGAGCACGGGGGGCGCCGCTACAGCGCGTTCGTCATCAACACCGAGCGGCTCAAACCGTGGCACACGCTCACCGGCCGGATGCAGTTCTTCATGGACCACGACTGGATGGCCGAGATGGGCGAGCAGCTGCCCGTGTACCGGCCACCGCTCAACATGCACGAGCTGTACGGCGAGCCCAGGCTCGGCCACGACGGCGGAGCCGAGCTCACCGTGCGGTACCTGACCCCGCACAACAAGTGGTCTATCCACTCCGAGTACCAGGACAACCTGCTCATGCTCAGCCTCGGCCGTGGAGGACCGATGGTGTGGATGAGCGACGCCGACGCCGCGCTCATCGGCGTCAAAGACAACGACTGGATCGAGGCGGTCAACCGCAACGGCGTGATCGTGGCGCGCGCCGTGGTCTCGCACCGCATGCCGGCGGGCACCGTGTACATGCACCACGCCCAGGACCGCACGATCGACGTCCCGCTGTCCGAGACCGACGGCAAGCGCGGCGGTATCCACAACTCGGCGACCCGGATCATGGTCAAACCCAGTCACCTGATCGGCGGGTACGCCCACTTCAGCTACGCGTGGAACTACATCGGTCCCACGGGTAACCAGCGCGACGAGGTGACGGTCATCCGCCGTCGCTCCCAGGAGGTGCAGTACTGATGCGGGTCATGGCACAGATGGCGATGGTGATGAACCTCGACAAGTGCATCGGGTGCCACACCTGCTCGGTGACGTGCAAGCAGGCGTGGACCAACCGCGCCGGCACCGAGTACGTGTGGTGGAACAACGTCGAGACCCGGCCCGGCCTCGGGTACCCGCGCACCTACGAGGACCAGGAGCGCTGGAAGGGCGGCTGGGAGCTGGACCGGAGGGGGCGCCTGCGGCTCAAGGCCGGCGGGCGGGCCAAGAAGCTCATGCAGATCTTCTCCAGCCCCACGATGCCGTCGATCGACGACTACTACGAGCCGTGGACGTACGACTACGACACGCTGGTCTCCGCACCGCTGCAGCAGCACACCCCGGTCGCGCGCCCGTACTCGCTCATCAGCGGCGAGCCCATGAAGATCTCGTGGTCGGCCAACTGGGACGACAACCTGGGCGGCTCCCCCGAGCACCTGGCGAACGACCCGATCGTCAAGAAGGTCGGCACCGAGGTCAAGGCCGAGTACGAGCAGACGTTCATGTTCTACCTGCCGCGGATCTGCGAGCACTGCCTCAACCCGTCCTGCGCGGCCTCGTGCCCCTCCGGCGCGATCTACAAGCGCGTCGAGGACGGCGTGGTGCTGGTGGACCAGGACAAGTGCCGTGGGTGGCGCCAGTGCATCACCGGCTGCCCGTACAAGAAGGTGTACTTCAACCACCGCACGGGTAAGGCCGAAAAATGTACGTTCTGCTTCCCCCGCATCGAGGTGGGCATCCCGACCGTCTGCTCGGAGACCTGCGTCGGCCGGCTGCGCTACATCGGCCTGGTGCTCTATGACGCCGACAAGGTGGCCGAGGCCGCGTCCACCCCGGACGAGAAGGACCTGCTCGCCGCCCAACGCGCGTGTTTCCTCGATCCCGACGACCCCGAGGTGATCGCCGCCGCGCGCGCCGAGGGCATCCCCGAGGACTGGCTGGACGCCGCCCGCCGCTCCCCGATCCGCCGGCTCATCCACGACTACGAGGTGGCTCTTCCGCTGCATCCGGAGTACCGGACCATGCCCATGGTCTGGTACATCCCGCCGCTGTCCCCGGTGATCGACCGGATCTCCGCCGACGGTGGCGACGGCGAGGACCCCGACATCCTGTTCTCCGCGATCGACCGGCTCCGCATCCCGCTGGAGTACCTCGCCGAGCTGTTCAGCGCGGGCGACGTGGACGTGGTGCAGGGTGTGCTCAACCGGCTGGCCGCCATGCGCACCTACATGCGCGACATCAACCTCGGGCGCGAGCCGCGCGGCGAGCTCTGCGAGGCCGTCGGCATGACGGAGGAGGAGATGTACGAGATGTACCGCCTCCTCGCCCTGGCGCACTACGAGGAGCGGTACGTCATCCCCACCGCGCACCAGGAACAGGCCCACGACCTCGAGGAGCTCGTCACCGAGTGCAGCCTCGACTTCGACGGCGGCCCCGGCATGGGCGGCTCCGGCCCGTTCGGCGAGGGCTCGGGCGACCACAACGTGCCGATCGCCGTGGAGAACTTCCACGCTCTGCGCGACCGGCAGACCGCCGACACCGCCGCCTCCCCGGAGGGCAAGGACCGGCGGATCAACCTGCTCAACTGGGACGGCAACGGGCGCGCGGGCGGCCTGTTCCCGGGAAAGAGGTAGACCGGTGGCCGCAGACTTCTTCACCGGCGACCTGTTCGCCCGCGTCCGCCAGGCCGTTCGACCGGGACGTACGCCCGTCGTGGGCCGCGGTGCGCCCACCGACCGCGCCCTCTACCAGGCGGCCTCGCTGCTGCTGGACTACCCGACCACCGAACTCGTGGAGCAGGTGCCCACCGTGCGGGCCCTGGTCGCCGAGCTCGGCGGCCCGGCCCGGTCCCTGCTCCCGCTGCTCGACAGGCTCGAGAGCGAACCGCTGACCGACCTCCAGACCGAGTACGTCGAGACCTTCGACATGCGCCGGCGCTGCTGCCTGTACCTGACGTACTACCAGCACGGCGACACCCGCAAGCGCGGTTCCGCCCTGCTCGCCTTCGTCACCGCTTACAAGCTCGCCGGCGCCGTGATGTCGGCCCACGAACTGCCCGACCATCTGGGCGTCGTCCTGGAGTTCGGCGCCCAGCACGACCTCGACCGCTGCCGCGGCCTGCTCGTGAACCACCGGCCGGGCCTCGAGCTGCTGCGCATCTCGCTCACCGATCGCCGGTCGGAATGGGCCGGGGTCGTCTCGGCCGTCACCGCCACCCTCCCGCCGATCGACGGCGAGGGCCACGAGGCGGTTCGCAAGCTCATCGCCCAGGGCCCGCCCGACGAGGACGTCGGCCTCGAGGCGTTCACCTCATCGTCCTACCTGGAGAGCGGGGCCCACCCATGACCGATGTGACCTGGATCGACGTGTTCCTGTGGGTCGTCCTGCCGTATGTGTGCCTGGCGATCTTCGTCGTGGGCCACTGGTGGCGGTACCGGTATGACAAGTTCGGCTGGACCACCCGGTCCTCGCAGCTGTACGAGTCCCGCCTGCTTCGCTGGGGAAGCCCGCTGTTCCACTTCGGCTTGCTGTTCGTGATCGGCGGGCACATCATCGGCCTGGTGATCCCCAAGTCGTGGACCGAGGCGGTGGGCATCTCGCAGGAGGCCTACCACTGGCTGGCGGTGGTGATCGGCGCGATCGCCGGCTTCTGCACGGTCGTCGGGCTGATCATCCTCATCTACCGCCGCCGCACCGTCGGGCCGGTGTTCTCGGCGACGACGCTCAACGACAAGGTGATGTACGTCTTCCTCGCGCTGACGATCTTCCTCGGCATGAGCAACACGATCATCGGCAACATCATCAGCCATTACGACTACCGTGAGGACCTGGCCGTGTGGTTCCGCGGCATCTTCTGGTTCCAGCCGGACCCCGCCCTCATGACCGACGCGCCGTTCAGCTTCAAGGCGCACGCGATCGTGGCGTTCCTGCTGTTCGCGATCTGGCCGTTCACCCGGCTCGTCCACGTGTTCTCCGCGCCCGTCGGGTACCTGTGGCGGCCGTACGTGGTCTACCGCTCGCGGCCGACCGACCAGTTCGGCAACCGCCACTACCGGCGCGGCTGGTCCCGCGAGGACGTGGCGGACGTCAGCCGGACCGTCGGCACGAAGCGGTAGCCGACGACGCAGCCCGCCGGGCACGCACCGCGGCACACGCGGCACGGATCGGCTCCGCACAGCCGCCCGCCGGCATGGCGTCTCGCGCGCACCGCGGGGCGGGCCAGACGCCATGCCGAGGGGCAGCTGCGGATTCGGCGGGCGGGCCCGGGAGCGAGACGCCATCGCCGGGAGCGGCTGCGAGGGTTCCACGACGCACGCGCACGAGCGAGACGCCAAGCACGGGAGCGAGACGCCAGGCGCAGGGGCGGCTGCGGGTTCGGCGGGCATGCGCAGGGGCGGATGCCGAATCCACCGCGCGGGCGAACGCAGCGCCTACCGTGTCAGCTTTCCGCGACCGCGCCAGCCGCCCCGACCTGGATGAGCGTGCCCCACGGGTCGTCGACCCGCAGAACGGCGCCGTCGTGGCGGGCCCGGAACCCGTGGTCGGTCAGGCGCTGCTGGAGTGCGTCGACGTCGTCGGCGGTCGGCAGGTCGATGTTCACCTGCCCCAGCCCGAGGGCGGCCGCGCGCGGGCCCGCCCCGGCGGTGCCCCACGTGTTGACGGCGATGTGGTGGTGGTACCCACCGGCGGCGATGAACAGGGCCGAGCCGACATCGCTCATCACCTCGAATCCGAGGGCGTCCACGTAGAAGTCGCGGGCCACACCGATGTCGCCGACCTGCAGGTGGACGTGGCCGAGCGTCGCGCCCGGCGGGCTCGCGGACGTCTCGGGCAGGTGGGTGCGCAGGAACGCGGTGGGATCCAGCGGATTGGTGGCCACCTTGAGCAGACCGTGCGACTCGGTGGCCCAGGTCTCCCGGGGCCGGTCCGCGTACAGCTCGACGCCGTTGCCCTCCGGGTCGTCGAAGTAGAACGCCTGGCTGTACAGGTGGTCCGAGCTACCGGTGAACGACCGGGGCGCGTTCCGGGCGACCGAGGCGACGGCGGCGGCCAGCGACGCCTCGTCGTCGAACAGCACGGCGGTGTGGAACAGACCCGCTTCGCCGGACTTCCGCGGCGGCAGGTCGGGCATCCGGCGCATCCGCACGAGCGGGAGGCCCGCGCGGCCGAGCACCGCGGTCTCGCCCGAATGCTCGAGCACCTCCAGGGTCACGCCCTCGGAGTAGAAGCCGATCATCGCGTCCAGGTCACGGACCAGCAGCTCCACGGCTCCCATGCGGGTGTCCGGCGCGAGGAGGTCGTCGGCGGGCCGCTCGACGAGGCTGCGGGGGTCGGGGTTCTGGACGTAGACGGGCATGGCGCTCTCCTGGATCGTCGGGTCGATCAGTCGGTCGATACTATTTGATGTGTCATCCATACCAAGCGGAGCGGGCCGTCGTCTATTCCGTGACGCATCAAGTGCCCCCGGTCAGGACCGGTCAGGACCGATCAGTCACTCACGTCGAGAAAGCCCGTCGCGCCCTTCTCCGCGTCAGCGAACGAGTGGTCCACGAAGACGTAGCGGCCGGGCTCGGCGGGGGTCATCTCGACGAACCCTCCCTGCGACGGCGCCACGTCCAGCGCCTGCGCCCCGCCGCCGCTCCCGCCGAACGCGTCGCGACCGTCGCGCAGCCGATACGCCCCCTCCTTGTACACGGTGTCGAACTGCCCACCCACGACGTGGAAACTCGTGCCATCGCTCGGACCCGCCGCGACCACCCAGATCCGGACGGTTTCGCCCACCCGCGCGGTGAGCGGGTCCCGCCGGTACTGCGTGGCGTGGCCGTTGAACATCACCAGGTCGGGCCGGCGGGCGGCGATCTTGTCCATGTCGAACGGCTCGTCGTCGCCGCCCAGATACGCCTCCGACTGCACCAGGACGTACTCGCGGTCGACCTCCGGCAATTCCGGCGGGTCCACGATGAGCGCCCCGAACATCCCCGCCGCCACGTGCCCGCTCATCGGCGCGGTGGCGCAGTGGTACAGCCACGCCCCCGCCCGCTTCACGGTGAACCGGTACTCCAGCTCCCCGCCGGGCGGGATCGTGCGCATGACCTCGTCGGGGCGCACGTCACCGGCGTGGAAGTCGATCGAGTGGCCGATCGTCCCCTCGTTGCGGAAGGTCACGACGAACGTGTCCCCGACCCGGCCGCGCAGCGTCGGCGCGGGCAGCCCACCGTTGTAGGTCCACACCGGCCGCACCACCCCGGGCGCCAGCTCGTCGGTGGTCTCCCTGACCGTGAGGGTGATCCGGTGCTCACGGCCCGGCGGCGCGGGCGGGAGGACGGGGTCACGGGTCTCGACATCGTCCGATGGCGGGGAGAGGACGTCGATCGCGTCGGTCGGCGACGCCGCACCACCGACGCCACCGCTGGTCCCGCCACCAGCCGGATCACCCCCCTCGACCTGCACATCGAAGGTCATGCCCATCGCCTTGTGCCCGGCGATCGTGCACCATCCCTCGACCGGGCGGCCCACCACGCCGACGTCCACCCGCGCCGTCTCACCCGGCTCCACTCTGCCGGTCCCGACCCCGTTGGCCAGGTAAAGGTCGTGAACCGTCGTCTCGTCGTCGTTCCTCAGCTCGATCACCAACCGGTCACCGACGGGGACGGTCACGGTGCTCGGCTCGAACCTCATCCCCACCGCGACCACCTCGACGGTCGTGGTGTTCCCGCTCGGGGTGACCGCGGCCGATCCGTCGGTGCGGCGCAGCGGGGAGGACGGGTCGACGGCGAGGACGGTCCCCGTCGCGAGGGCCGCCACCAGCAGCGCCGCCAGCGCACCGATGAGGTTCCGGCGCCGGCCGGGGGCGATCTCCGCGCGGGCCGTGTCCGCCGTGACCCGGGCGGGCTTCTCCCCGGCCTCCCGCGCCGCTGCGGCCGCGCGGATCACCCGCAACTGCGCGCGGACGGCCCGGATCATCACCGGCAGGAACAGGACGAAGCCACCGAACGCCAGCAGCGAGCCGACGACCCGCGTCCAGCTCGTGCCGCCGGGCGCGAGGAAGACGATCAGCCCGGCGTTGACCAGGACCAGACGGAACGCCGCGAGGCGGTTCATCTCGACCATCCCCGCGCGCACGGCCGCCGGCCCCCCGCGCATCACGGTGGGCATGAGGAAACTCATGGCGCCGAACAGGATCTGGGCGGCGGCGCCGGCGAGCAGCGGGGCGGTCACGTCGCCCAGGTCGGCCATCCGGCCGGTGGCGACGAGCCACGTGGCCCACCCCAGCGCGATCGGCAGCCACACCAACCCGCAGGCGATGCTCATCGAGGCGAACTCCCGCGGCGGCGCACTCCGTGCGGCGCGGACGAGGTACACCAGGTGCCACAGCACGGCCAGCAGGTACACACCCAATGCCACGGCGATCACCGGCTCCACCCCGGCGAGCGAGGCCCCCGCCGCCGCGACGACGGCCGCCGCCATGACGGCCAGGGAACGGGTCGCCGCGGTGTCCTGGCCCCGCGCCATCGGGGTGCGCAGGACCGTGGCCCAGAAGGTGACCAGCGTGGTGAGGACCGTGATGCCGACGAATCCCAGGACGTTGACGGCGAGGTGGAACGCCCGCAGGCGCACGCCCCACTCCTCGCCGACGCCGACCCCCATGGCCGCGCCCGCGACGGCCCCGGCCGGCAGGAACGCCGCCGCGACCGCGTAATACCGAACGATCGGCCGGAACCGGGTCGGGGCGGCCGCGCGGATCTGCCGTACGAGATCCACCACGTACCAGGCGACCGCTCCGCCGACGACCGTCGCGCCGGCGACGATCGCGATCGGCCACGCCCCGATCATCCCCGCGACCAACGCCACGATCCCCGCGTTGAGGATCATGATCCTGCGCACCTGGACCGCCCTCGACCCCTCCACGGGCCGCTGGTGCAGCAGCGTCTCGGTGAAGTGTTGGCCCCAGACGAGGATCGAGTTGGTGAGCAGGCCCAGCGTGAAGACGTGGATGACCGTCCACGTGGACGCGGGCACCCACCGGTGCACCACGCCCAGCACCACCAGCGCGATTATCCACAGTTGCACCGGCCGGGTCGCCCGCCGATGCCACGATCCCGTCCGCCGGGACGGGGAGCGGGGCGCGGGACTGCTCATACCGCCGAGTCTAGGCCTGATCAAATACCTCCCCGACGTGGGCATTTTCCCCGCTCACTGCGGCAGCGGGGCCAGTCCGGAGTTCTCGAGGGCGCGCCGGCCCCGATCGGAGACGACCAGCTCCAGGAAGTCGTCCGTCGCCGCGCGCTTGCCCTCCGAGTCGGCCCCCAGCTCGCCGCTCGCGACCCTGGCCACGGAGTACCGCGTGGTCCCCGCCGCCTGGGTTAGCTCGCGGTCCCGCTGGTGGGCCTCGACCTGTGCGACCCAACCGTGCGAGGCGGCGACGTCGGTCCGGTAGACGATGCCCACGTCGATGTCGTTGTCGGCCAGGCGCGCGGCGAGGGCGCGCGAGCCCGAGTCGCGTTCGACCCCCGCCGGCTCGACGCCCGCCGCGGACAGCAGCGATTCCGCGGCCTTCCCGCACGGCACGTCCATCGCGCACAGCCCGACCCGCAGGTCCGGGCGTTCGAGGTCGCGTAGCCCCGTGATCCCCCGCGGGTTCCCGGACGGCACGGCCACCACGACGTGGTTGCGGGCGAAGACGCGGGGATCGACCGCCACTCCGGCGTCCACCACCTGCTGCATGGCGTCCTCGCTCGCGGAGGCGAAGACGTTGATGTCGTCCCGCCCGGGCAGCCCGGCGGCGATCGTGTCCGACCGGCCCAGCTCGAGGCTGACGGTGACCCCGGGATGCTCGTCCTCGAAGAGGTCGATCATCTCCGTGAACGCCGCGGACAACGACGGGGCGGCCGCGACACCGAGGGTCATGGTCTCGTCCTCGGGATCCTTCGGCGCGCAGGCACCGACCACCGTGCACGCCATGGCGACCGTCAGCGCACTGACCCCCCGGCTCCGGTTCATCGCTCAGCCGCCGGCGAACGGGGGCAGAACATCGACGGCGGAGACGCCGTCGATCGAGGTCTTCGGATCCCGGGTGGTCTCGTCGCCCACCAGGAAGGAGGACACCGTCACGATGCTGGCCAGCGGCTCACCGTGCCGCTCGCACACCTCGCGCGCCAGCTCCCCGACGGTCGTGGCGTGGGTGTGCAGTCGCTCACTGGCGGTACCGGCGGCGTCCTCCGCCGCAGCGTAGTAGCCCACGGTGATCACCCGCGGCGCTCGTCCCACATCCGGTGTGCTGCTCACATGATCAACCCTATCGCCCGGCACTGACACGTCAACCACCGATGGCTCCCATCGACCGCCGCGGCCTGTGGAAGGCCGTACCGCCGATCCCGTGCCCGGCCTGCTTGCCCCACATCGCGCCCCGCCAGACCTCGGCGACCTCGTCGTCCGGGGCGCCCGAGCGCAGCACGCCGAGTACGTCGGTCTCGTCGTCACTGAACAGGCACGACCGCACCGTGCCCTCGGCGGTGAGGCGGGTGCGGTCACAGGCCGCGCAGAAATTGCGGGTCACGGTCGCGATCACCCCGACCGTCGCGGGCGCGCGCCCGACCGTGTGGCCGGCGACCCGCCACAGCTCGGCCGGCGCGGACGGATCCTCGCGCCCCGCCGGGACCAGCTCGAACCGGGTCCGCAGCGAGTCCAGCACGTCGGCGGCGGTGACCATCTCCGCGCGTGACCAGGTGGCCTCGGCGTCGAGGGGCATCTCCTCGATGAACCGCAGCTGCACGCCCTCGGCCAGCGCCCACTCCAGCAGGTCGGGCGCGCCGTGCAGGGTCGCGCGCAGGGGCACCGCGTTGACCTTGACCGGATCCAGCCCGGCCTCGACGGCGGCCCGCACACCGCGCAGGACCGAGGGCAGCCGGTCGCGGCGGGTCAGTTCGGCGAACTCGGCGCGGTCGACCGTGTCCAGCGAGATGTTGATGCGGTTCAGCCCGGCCTCGACGAGCCGACCGACGCGGTGCTCGAGGCCGACCCCGTTGGAGGTCATGGCGATGGGCAGGTCCGGGCAGGCCGCACGGGTGCCGGCGATGATGCGCTCGAGGTCGGACCTCATGAGCGGCTCGCCGCCGGTGAAGCGGACCTCGTGCACCCCGAGCTCGCGGTGCGCCAGCGTCACCAGCCGGACCACCTCCTCGGCGGTCATCCGCGCGGCGTCGGGGATCGGCGGCAGGCCCTCCTCGGGCATGCAGTACGTGCAGCGCAGGGAGCACTTCTCGGTGAGCGAGACCCGCAGGTCGCGGGCGACGCGGCCGAAGGAGTCGACGAGCAGCGGCGTCGCGGGGCGCGGGTGCGGGCCCGCTCCCGGTGTGCGGCGGGTGTCCGGGACGGTCACGTCGCCCACCTCCCCTCTGCGGTGTCTGTGGTCCCGAGTGTAGGGGCCCACGCCGCTCGCCGCTCACTCGTCCTCCGACCGCCGTTCCAGCGCGGTGACGTCCGGGGTGGGCCCCAGCAGCGTGAGTTCGTGCACCTCGTCGCGCTCGGCCTGGCCGCGCAGCTGCGGGGCGATCGCCCGTCCCAGGTGGTACCCCAGGACGACCACCAGCGTACCCAGGGCGATGCCGCCGAGCTGGAAGTCGTCGGTGATCTGCAGGGTCGTGCCGCCGATCGCGATCACCACACCCGCCGCGACCGGCACGAGGTTCAACGGATTGCCGAAGTCGACCCGGTTCTCCTTCCAGATCTTCGCGCCGAGCAGGCCGATCATCCCGTAGAGCACCACCGTGATCCCGCCCAGCACACCGCCCGGGGTCGCGGAGATCACCGCACCCAGCTTGGGGGAACACCCCAGCACGATCGCGGTCAGCGCGGCCACCACGTAGGCGGCCGTCGAGTACACCTTGGTCGCTGCCATCACGCCGATGTTCTCGGCGTACGTCGTCGTCGCCGACCCGCCGAACGAGGTGGCCAGCACGGTCCCCGCACCGTCCGCGGCGAGGGCACGGCCCATCAGACCGTCGGTCTCGGTGCGCGTGATCTCGCCGATCGCCTTGACGTGCCCCGCGTTCTCGGCGATCAGCGCGATCACGCCGGGCACCACCAGCAGTACGAACGCCAGCGAGAAGTCGGGGGCGTGGATACCCACCACGCCGGCGGCCTCGTCGGTCATCGGCGGCAGCCCGATCCACGGCGCGTCCCACACGCCCGACCAGTCCACGCGGAGGTGTTCGGTCACCTCACCGGCGGTGGCACTGAACGAGGTGATGGGCCCGGTGAGCACGTCCAGCACCCAGGACAGGACGTAGCCGAAGATCAGCGCGAGGAAGATCGCGATGCGCCCCGCGAAGCCCTTGAGCCCGACGGTCATCCCGATCAGCACGATCATCACCGCCAATGCGACCCACTGGTCCTGCGGCCAGTACGTCTCCGCCACGACGGGAGCGAGGTTGAAGCCGAGCAGCATCACCACGGCGCCGGTGACGACCGGCGGCAGCACGGCCGTCACCACCCGGCCGCCCACGAAGTGCACCACCAGGCCCACCACCAGCAGCGCCGCGCCGGCCACGAGCATCGCACCGGTTACCTCGGCGCTCGTGCCGCCCTGCGCCCGGATCGCGGCCACCGCGCCGACGAACGCCACCGAGGTGCCGAGATAGCTGGGCACCTGTCCCTTGACCACGGCGAGGAACAACAGGGTGCACACGCCGGAGAAGAGGATCGCCAGCTGCGGGTTGAGCCCCATGATGATGGGGAAGACGAACGTCGCGCCGAACATCGACACCACGTGCTGGGCGCCGATCCCGATGGTCCGCGGCCAGCTCAGCCGCTCCATGGGGGCGACCACCTCGCCGGGACTGATGTTCCTGCCGTCGCCGTGTACCGACCAGAGACCCACTTCTTCCCCACTCTCGCTGCGTCCGGCCTCACCCGTGCGGGCCGTAGGCACAGTACAACGCGGTTACCGTGGGGACATGAGTTCCCCGCCCGTCCGCTCGCCCCGCCCGTCGGGCCACCCGTCCCCCGCCGAGTACCGCGAGCTCCTGCGCACGCACCTGACGCCGATGTTGGAGCGGGCAGCCCGGAGTACCCACCTGCCGCTGTCGGCGTGTGCGGAGTCGGTGCTGGCGCGGGAGCTGCGGGCGTCGGTGGACC
This sequence comes from Dietzia cinnamea NBRC 102147, assembly GCF_001571065.1. GTDB lineage: Bacteria > Actinomycetota > Actinomycetes > Mycobacteriales > Mycobacteriaceae > Dietzia > Dietzia cinnamea. Next base: position 12,637 of record NZ_BCSW01000004.1, on the reverse strand, counting down.
TGCCGCTGTTCGTGAACTCGCAGATGGACGGGTACGCGGTGCGGTCGGCGGACGTCGCGGGGGCGGGGCCCGACTCGCCGGCGCGGCTGCGGGTGGTGGGGTCCGTGCACGCCGGTGACGGTCCGGGGCCGGGGGTCGACGACGACGAGGCCTGCAAAGTGATGACCGGTGCGCCCGTGCCCGAGGGTGCGGATTGTGTGGTGCCGGTCGAGGACACGAGGGTGAGCGACACCGACCCCACTGCGGTGCTGGTGGTGGCGCCGCGGTCGCCGGGCGAGTTCATCCGACGCCCGGGCGACGACGTCCGCGCCGGCGACGTGGTGATCCCGGCGGGCGTGCAGCTCCGGGCGCGTCACCTGGCGGCGGCGGCCTCCCTCGGGGAGTCGGCGCTGGACGTGCGGCCGCGGCCCCGGGTCGGGGTGGTGGCCACGGGTTCCGAGCTGGTCGCGCCCGGGCGGCCGCTGGGGCCGGGGCAGATCTGGGAGTCCAACTCGTTGACCCTGACGGCCGCGCTCAAGGCCTGCGGCTGCGATGTGACGGCCACGCTGACCAGCAGCGACGACCGCGACGAGTTCTCCGCCGCCCTCGATTCCGCGGTCTCCGGCGCGGACCTGGTGGTGACCGTGGGTGCGGTGTCGATGGGTGATGCCGAGGTGGTGCGGCAGGTGCTCGACGGACGCGACGGTTCGCGTTTCGCGCCGATCGCCATGCAACCCGGGGGACCGCAGGGGATCTCGACATGGCGGGACACGCCCGTCGTGTGCCTGCCGGGTAATCCTGTGAGCGCGCTGGTGTCGTTCGTGGTGCTGCTGCGACCGGTCATCCTCGAGGCGGTGGGGCGGTCGCCTGTCCAACCGGTGCGGGCCCGGCTCTCGCGCGACGTCACCTCCCCCGCAGGGAAGGTCCAGTTCCTGCGGGCGGCGCTCGGCCCTGACTCCGGTGCTGGCATCCCCGTCGTCGAGCCGGTCTCCGGTTCCGGCTCACACCTGGTCGCCTCGATGGCGCGCGCTGACGTGCTGGTGGAGATCCCCGCCGACGTGACCTCGCTGGCCGCCGGGACCGAGGTCGACGCGGTGGCGCTGTAGCCGCCGATGCCCGCGGGCAGGCGACAGATCTGAGACCAGAAGGCACGTGACCGAGCACGCCTTTTTGCATCTACCCGATCGTCGGCATGGCGCTGACCACGGCCACGGTCGCGGTGATGACCCAGATGACAGGCTCGACCCCGATCTGGCAGATCATGGGCATGCTGCTGTTCTTCGGCGCCGGCCTGGGCCTGGTCATGCAGGTGATCGTGCTGGCGGTTCAGAACGCGGTCGACCCGCGCGAGGTGGGCGTGGCCACGAGCTCGAACAACTACTTCCGCGAGATCGGTGCGGCGATCGGCACCGCCTGGTTCGGTTCGCTGTTCACGGGTCGGCTGATCGACAACCTCACCGACACGGTGGCCGCCAACCCGGAGCAGGCGATCGCCTCGGGGTTGAACCCGGGCGCCGTCACGCCGGCCTTCGTGGCGAACCTCCCCGAGCCGCTGAACCAGGGGATCGTGGACTCCTATGCGGATGCGTTGGCTCCCGCGCTCTGGTTCGTGGTGCCGGTCCTCGCCGTCGCCCTTCTCTTCGCGTTCTTCCTCCCCCAGGTCACCCTCAGCACCGAGGCCGGCATGATCGCGCGCGGCGAGGCCGTGTGGGATGACGGCAGGGGCGAGGTCGTCGAGATTGACGGAGAAGACGTTCCCCGGGTCGACGACGACAACGCCACCACCGCGACCGCGCCCACCCCGGGAGACCCGCCCGCCCCGGCGCACGGCTGACCCCACCCGGACACCCCCGCCTCACCCGTGACCGCCAGCGACATTCCGGCTCCTGACCCGGAGCGCGATCGGTACCCGGTCGCACTGAAGGGTCGTAGGGTCGGGGGTGGCCGAAGGGCCGGCCCGGCCCTTCGGCGACGAGTTCACCACCAGTCGGAGGCATACATGCCCACACGTACCACGGTCGCTCGACACATCATCGACACGCTCCACGCCTCGGGGGTCCAGCGGGTCTACGGACTTCCCGGCGACTCGCTGAACGGCGTCACGGACGCGATCCGGCAGACCGATGGCGTGGACTGGGTGATCACCCGGCACGAGGAGGCGGCCGCGTTCGCCGCCTCCGCAGAGGCCGCGCTGACGGGGAACCTCACGGTGTGCGCCGGTTCCTGTGGGCCCGGCAACCTGCACCTGATCAACGGCCTGTTCGACGCCCAGCGTTCCGGGGTCCCGGTCCTCGCGCTGGCCGCGCACATCCCGTCAGAGGAGATCGGGACGGGATATTTTCAGGAGACCCATCCACAGGAGCTGTTCCGCGAGTGCAGCGTCTATGCGGAGCACGTCTCGTCAGCCGAGCAGGCGCCGCGGCTGCTGAGGATCGCTATGCGTGCGGCCATCGAGAAGCGCGGGGTGGCCGTACTCGTCCTGCCCGGCGACGTGGCGCTCGAGGAGATCACCGCCGAGGCGGCCGCCATCCGCCCCACAGTCAGTGCGGTGGTCCCGGCAGAGGAGGATCTCGCTCGCGCCGTCCGTGCCCTCGACGGCTGCGAGGACGTGACGATCCTCGCAGGCGCCGGCTGCGCGGGCGCCCATGACGAACTGCTGCAGATCGCGGAGATGCTCAAGGCGCCGATCGTCCACGCGATGCGTGGCAAGGAATGGGTGGAGCACGACAATCCCTACGACGTGGGAATGACCGGTCTGCTCGGGTTCTCCTCGGGCTACCGCGCCATGATGGCCGCCGAGACCCTGCTGGTTCTGGGCTCCGACCTGCCGTATCAGCAGTTCTACCCGGACGCCACGGTGATCCAGGTCGACATCCGGGGCGATCGGATCGGTCGACGCACGCCTGTCGAGGTACCGCTGGTCGGCGGTGTCGGGGAGACGATACGGGCGCTGCTCCCCAGGCTGCGCACGCACACGGGCCGCAAACATCTCGACGGTGCCACGAAGCACTACGCCAAGACGCGGCGCACGCTGGACGATCTCGCCACGCCGTCCAAGCGGACCATCCACCCGCAGTATCTGACGCGGTTGATCGACGAGGCGGCAGACGACGACGCGGTGTTCCTGCCGGACGTCGGCAGCCCTGTGATCTGGGCGGCCCGCTATCTGACGATGAACGGGCGCCGACGGATCGTCGGGTCGTTCACCCACGGGTCCATGGCCAACGCCCTGCCGCAGGCGATCGGCGCCCAGGCCGCCTCACCCGGCCGACAGGTGATCGCGCTCGCGGGCGACGGTGGGCTCTCCATGCTGATGGGCGAGCTGCTCACGCTCGTCGAGCACGACCTGCCGGTCAAGGTGGTGGTGTTCAACAACGCCTCGTACAACTTCGTGGAGGTGGAGATGAAGGCCGACGGCTTCGTGAACTTCGGCACCGACCTGTCCAACCCCGACTTCTCGAAGGTCGCGGAGGCCTGCGGGCTCGCGGGCTTCCGGGCGGACAAGTCCAAGGATCTGGCCGGGACCGTCAAGCGGTTCCTCGCCCACGACGGGCCCGCCCTGCTCGAGGTGGAGGTGGAACGCCAGGAGCTCACGATCCCGCCGTCCATCAGCGCCGCCCAGGCCAAGGGATTCACGCTCTACTCGCTGCGCACCGTACTGTCCGGCCGCGGTGACGAGCTGGTGGACCTGGCCAAGGCGAACCTGCGGCAGTTGTTCTGAGCCCCTGCCCAGGGCCCCTCGCCGCCGCGTGGTCTCGCCGATTCACACATCCCCGGGGCGGGTCCAGGTACCACCGTGATCTGCGACCACGCGGCGGCGATGCCTACTCGGCGCTGTCGAGAGCCTGCTGCCAGAAGTCGATCTCCAGGCGGGTGGCCGTGCGGAACACGTCGGTGAGCTCGTCCAGCCGACGGTCCGAGAGCCCACCCGCAGCCAGGGCATCGAGCTGGGCGATCGCGGCGCGGGAGGCGGCGGTGAACTCCTCGCCGGAGTACTCGCCGATCCACTCGCGGTACGGGTGCCCGCCACCCTGTCCGCCGTGCTCGGCCAGCCGCGGCTGCAGCCTGGCGCCGATCTCGGCGTAGCCGATCGTGCACGGGGCCAGCGCAACGCTCAGGTCGAGCAGGTCCCCGGCCATCCCCGAGTCCAGGACGTAGCGGGTGTAGGCGACGGTGGCCTGCTTCTCCGCGGCGGCCTCGAGTTCGGCGCGCGGGATGCCCCAGCGCTCGGTGAGCGTCAGGTGCAGCTCGGTCTCGTTGAGGATCGCGCCGGTCGCGGCGTGCGCGGCCTTGAGGTCAGCAAGCGTGCGGCTCTTGTACGTCGCCAGGGCGTTGGCGCGGGTGAACTGGACGAGGAAGTGGAAGTCCTGGACCAGGTAGTCCTGGAAGACCGGCAGCGGCAGGGTGCCGGCGCCGAGCTGCTCGACGAAGTCGTGCCGGGTGTAGGCGTCCCATTCGTCGCGGCAGCGGGTCTTCAGGGTCTCGAACAGGCTCAACTCGGGTCTCCTTCAGTGCTCGGTCGACAGGCGGGCGACGATCGCGCCGTGTGGCCGGTGCCCGGGCCCTGTCCTGGTGTACGTCTCGATCACCTCGAAGTGTGCCACCCGCAGCCGCTCGGCCAGCGCTCCGATCGACCAGCGGTATGCAGGGGCCACCGCGTGGTCGAAGCGCTCGACCAGCTCGCCGTAGAAGAACCCCACCAGCAGGTGCCCGCCGGGCCGCAGGACCCGGGCGAACTCCGCGAGCGGTACACCGATCCCCTCCGGTTCGTGGTGGATGAGTGAGTACCAGGCGAGGACTCCGGACATGCTCGCATCCCCGAGCGGCAGCGCCTCCAGGTCGGCCTGCTCAAAACAACACCCGAGGTGGGCGGCGCGGGCATGATCCACGAACTCGCTGACGCCGTCGACGCCGCGGACGTCCACTCCCGCTTCAGCCAGGTGCGCTGTCCAGTGCCCGGGCCCGCACCCGGCGTCGAGGACCGGGCCGCCCACCTGACACGCCCAGCGGGTCACCAACTCGCGGTCGGCCGGGTGGACGGTCGAGATAGCCCCGATGTGTTCGATGTACTCCCCCGCCCGCCGCGCGTAGGCCTCGCGCACCTCCCTCGTCACAGGCCCCGCTCCCGGAGCCGGCTCGGCGACACGCCCTCCCAGCGGGTGAACGACCTGGTGAACGTCGCGGTCTCCGAGTATCCGAGCTCGCGCGCCACCTCGGACACCGCCGCGCCCTGGGCGAGCAGTTCCAGCGCCCTGCCGTGCCGCACCTCGTCGACCAGCCGCCGGAACGACGTCCCCTCCGCGGCCAGCCTCCGCCGGAGCGTGCGCTCGTCGACGTGCAGGTCAGCGGCCAGGTCAGCCATGGACGGCCAGTCACCCCGCTCGTGCCGCAGCCGGCTACGCACCTGCCCGGCCACACCGACGCGGGCCAGCCGGGCATCCAGCACCTCCCGGCACTGCTGCTCGAACAGCCGCGCGGTGTTCTCATCCGCCTGCGGCAGCCGCTCGTCCAGGCGTGCGCGCGGGATGACCAGCCGGTTGGTCGCGCACCGGGAAACCACGGCCGCCGGCTCGAGCCGCCACGCCTCCGCCAGCAGCGCGGCGCTCGCGGGCCCGAGCGTGGTCTCGATCCCGACCAGCTGCAGGTCGATCTGCGCGCCACGAAACGCCACCGCCAGCCCGGCCAGGTCCCGTTCCACCACGAAGGCGCGCACATCGGGCGGGATCGCGTCGTCGGCGGCGACCGCGTACACGACCCCGTCGCCCTCCTCCAGCGCGAACCGCAGGTGCGTCGGCGACAGCGCGAGGTACGGGATCGCCCGCTCGAGCGCCGCGCGCACGGTGGGCCCGGCAAGCATCATGAATCCGATCACGCCGGTCCGACCGATGGTCGAATACGCCCCGATGCCGGCTCCCAGCCCGGGCAGGTCCCCGAGCTCGGCCAACAGATTGCGGATCACCGCGAACTCTTGATGTGCCCAGATCTGCGCGTTCTCATCCGCGAGATCGGGCGGGTGAATTCCGGTGCCGGCGAGGCACCTCGTCGTCGTCATCCCCTGCGCCACGGCGCCTTCCACCATGATCCGCACGCCCTCCGTGCCGCGCGGCACGGCCCACACGGGCGATCCCGGCGACGACCGCGACGACGACAACGACGGCCTCACAGTCATCGCCCGAAACTACCAACCCACCCACCCGATTGTCCGAAAGTGCCAACTTCCCGACCGAAAGCGCCATTCCGCCGGCGCGGATGCGTGGCTACGGTCACAGTCATGACCCTCGCCGGCTCCCCTGACACCGCCACCGACACCGGGCTCGCGGCCGAGCTCGGCGCCCTCTACATCCGCGCCAAGACCGCGGTCGGCGCCGAGGACCTGGCGCACATCCGCAACGTCACCGCCTACGGTGAAGCGATCGACGCCCGCCGCCGCGAACTGCTGCGCGAGGGTGGCCCCCGCGCTATCCGCCGCGCCACCGCACTGGAGATGGCGTACCGCCTCATGCAGTTCTCCGAACTCGGCCACAACATCATCCACGGCAGCTACGACCACCTGCCGGACTGCGGCGAGTACCACTCCGACCGCTACCACTGGGACTTCAACGTCGACACCGACCAGTGGAAGACCATGCACCACGTGGGCCACCACCCCAACACCAACATCGTCGGCAAGGACCACGACCTGGGGTACAGCCTGTTCCGCGGCAGCGCCGGCCAGGACTGGTACGGCCACCACCTCGGCCAGGTCGCGATGATCTCGACCCTGGCCGCGATGGCCCCGATCGCGGCGCCGTTCTTCCTGGCGAACATCGCGCGCAAGGTCGAGGGACACTGGCTCTTCAGCTCATACATGCTGCGGTCCCCCGCCCGGATCGCCGGCCGCGACGCCCGGCGTCGGTTCGTCGACGAGCCGTTCCGTTCGGGATGGAAGCCGCTGCAGACCCTCGCCGCGAACTACCTCGGCGGGGTGACCGGCTACATGTCGGTGCTGTTCCTGGTGTTCATCGAGCACCACGCCGGCGAGCTCGAGCTGTTCACCGACCCCGGCCCCGACGAGACCGCCGACCAGTACTACGAGCGTCAGATCCGCGCGACCCGCAACTTCCTGCCCAGCGCGCAGATGGACGACGCCCTCGCGCGGCTGCTCGAGGAGGAGGTGCCGTTCGAGAACCGGCCCGATCTGCGCATCTTCTACGGCGGGCTGGACACGCACGTCGAGCACCACCTGTTCCCCGATCTGCCGCCGTCGATGCAGCGCAAGATCGCGCCGGAGGTCCGCGAGATCGCCGCGCGCCACGGGCTGCCGTACCACGAGACGCCGCTTCTGGAGACCGTGCCGCTCATCGCCAAGACGCTCACCGGACTGTCGGTGCCGTTCGGCGAGCGCGAGTTCTCTCGGCCCCGCGACCTGCTGCGCGACCCGGCTTCGCTCGTTCGCCGCGTCGCGGCCGGGCTGCGCTACCGGCAACTGCCCGAGTCGCCCTACCTCGACAAGCCGCAGTTCCACAACGTGCCGGCGCGGGTCGTGGCGGTCACGCCTGTCGCGGACGGGCAAGCCCTGTCAGTGCGCCTGGCCCGCCCGCGCGGGTGGGAGGACGTGCGGTGGGACGCCGGCGCGTACGTGTCGGTGCGCCAGATGGTCGACGACGACGAGCTGGTCCGCCAGTACAGCCTGGTCCACGACTCGGTCGGGCAGGCCGGGCCGTCCGACCTGGAGTTCTGCGTCAAGCGCGTGGCTGACGGCCGCGTCTCCAACCGGCTGAACGACACCCTGAAGCCGGGGGCCTACGTGACCCTGGTAGGTGTGCCGCAGTCGACCGGTGACTTCGCGCTGCCGGCAGAGCCTGAAACCACTCACCCGGCCCCCACCCTGCACATCGCGGGCGGCGTGGGCATCACCCCGATCATCGCGCTGCTGCGCCGCCTCGCCCGCGACGCCGGCCCCCACGTCGACGCGACGGTCCTGTACTTCAACCGCGACGAACGCTCGATCATCTTCGAGCCGGAGCTTCGTGAGCTGGCCCGCGACGCCGGGATCACGCTGCACCTGTTCACCGACGCCCCGGCCACCCGCGACGACCTTCGCACCGGACGCCTCGGCCCGGAGCTGCTGACCGAGCTGGTGCCGGATCTGGCCGAGCGCGAGACCTACGTCTGCGCCCCGGCGGCGGTGATCGACCTGGCCCGCGGGTGGCTGCGGGGGCTGGGACAGCCCGCCGAGCGCTTCCACGCCGAGTCGTTCACCGCGCCCGAGCTGGATCGGCCCGCCGACGACGGCAGCCGTTACACCGTCAGTTTCGCCCGCACCGGGACGTCTGTGGAGATCGACGGCGGCACCACACTGCTGGAGGCGGCCGGGCGCGCCGGGATCCCGGTGCCCACCGGCTGCGAGCGGGGCCTGTGCAAGGCGTGCGTCACCACTAAGCTCGTCGGCACCACCAGCGCCGAGCAGCCCGGTGTGCAGCAGGAGCGGATCACGGTCTGCAACTCGCTGGCCTCCTCGGACATCGAGCTGGATCTGTAGCTCAGTCCCACTTCCCCCGCGTGTACTGCGGCGGGTACGGGGCGTCGCGCCAGTCCAGGCCCAGCTCGGCGGCGGCCCGCTGCGGCCAGGCCGGCTCGCGCAGGGCGACGCGGCCCAGGAACACCACGTCGGCGCGGCCGTCGACCAGCAGGCTCTCGGCGTACTCCGGGTCGCTGATCAGCCCCACCGCCCCGGCCAGCACCGCACCCGACGCGCGGACCTCCTCGGTCAGCGGCACCTGGTAGCCCTGCTGGAGCGGCACGGGCGGCCGGTCGGGGGTGTTGGCGGCGGAGGAGACATCGACCAGGTCCACGCCGTGGTCGGCCAGTCGGCCCGCCAGCCAGCGCGAGTCCCCCGGAGTCCAGCCGCCCTCGACCCAGTCCGTCGCCGAGATGCGGACGAACAGGGGCTTGCCGCCCGGCCACACCTGCCGGACTGCGTCACAGACCTCGAGAAGCAATCGGGCCCGGTTGTCCCGTGAGCCGCCGTAGGCGTCGGTCCGCTCGTTGGACAGCGGCGAGAGGAACTCGTGGAGGAGGTACCCGTGGGCGGCGTGGATCTCCACCACGTCGAACCCGGCCTCGTCGGCGCGCCGGGCGGCCTCGGCGAACGCGGTGACCACCTCACGGATCCCGGCGACGTCCAGCGCCTCGGGGGTGGCCATGTCGCCGAACGGGATCGCCGACGGCGCCACGGTGGGCCAGCCACCCTCGGACACAGGCATCGACCCGGAGGGTTGCCCGGGGAACGCCTTGTAGGTCGACGCCTTGCGCCCGGCGTGCGCCAGTTGGATTCCCATCGCCGCGCCCTGGGAGTGGACGAACTCCACGATGGGCGCCCACGCGTCCCGCTGCCGGTCGTTCCACAGTCCGGCGTCCTCGGGGCTGATGCGCCCCTCCGGCACGACGGCTGAGGCCTCGGCGAGGATCAGGCCGAACCCGCCCTGCGCCCGCGCGCCGAGGTGGACCAGGTGCCACGGCGTCGGCACGCCGTCGCGGTCCTCGCACGAGTACTGGCACATCGGTGACAGCCACGCCCGGTTACGGATCTCGAGGTCTCGGATGCGGATCGGTTCGAAGAGCAACGCCATTCCCGCGATTAAACCCCCACCCGTACCACCGCGCCGCCGGGCCCCGGTCCGCGGTGACCGGGCCGGGCGCTCATCGCAGCGGGTCGAACGGCCCGAGCACCGGGTCGACCTGCCCGGTGACGATCTGCTTCGCGAGCAGTCTCCCGGTGGCGGGACCGAGCACGATCCCCCACATCCCGTGGCCGCCGGCGACGTACACCCCGCGACCCGCGGTGGCGCCCACCAGCGGCAGTCCGTCAGGCGTCACGGGCCGGGAGCCGACCCACTCGTCCCGCCTGTCGTCGAGGTCCACGCCCCGGAACACCCCGTCGACCTGAGTGAGCATCGCCCGGATTCGCCTGTCCCGGGGCGGCTCGTCGGGTCCGAGGAACTCCATCGTTCCGGCGATCCGGAGCCGCCCCTGATACGGGGTGCACGCGATGCGCTGCGCCGGCAGGTAGACGGGGTGCGGTATCGGCTCCTCGACGCCCACCGAGAACGAGTAACCCCGGCCCGCCTGGACTCGCGTCCTCACCCCGAGCGGGCGGGCGAGCTGTGGCATCCAGGCGCCGGTGGCGATGACGACCGAGTCAGCGCTGAGCTGCTCCCCCGTCGCGAGGACGACCCCGGGGGCGCGTCCGGGCCTCACCTCGGTGACGGCGTCCCCGGTGAGCAGCCGGGCGCCGCGCGCGCGGACCGCGTCGCCGAGCGCGTTCACGAAGGGTCCCGGTTCGATGAAGCGCTGGCCGTTCATCCGGTAGGCCGCCGTGACCTCCTCCGAGAGGATCGGCGCGAGCGCTCGGGCGGCGTCGAGCCGCTCCACCTCCACCTCCATCCCGTGGCCGCGAACCCACTCGAGTTCGTCGAGGAATGACGTGGCCGACGCGTGGTCGGTGAACCCGACCACGAAGGGGCCCTCTCACGTCCGGGCCGCGACCCCACCGTCCGTCAGCTGGTCGAACGCCTCCAGAGCGAGGGCGTTGATCGGGGCCAGGCCGGCCATGGTCCGATGCCAGGCCCGCATCGTCCCGTGTGCGAGGAAACGCGCCAGGAACCCCCACAGTCCGGGGTCGACCCGGAGTGGCACGTGCAGCGCGGCATCCGGGTCGAGCAACGCCTTCAGCCCGTACGTCCACACACTCGGATCCGCCAGCGGCAGGGTCAGGGCCGGGGAGAGGTAGCCGGCGTTCCCCCACGAGGAACCCGCGGCCACCCCCTCTCGATCGACCACCGTGACCTCGACACCGTGTTCCTGCAGATGCCAGGCCGTCGACAGCCCCACCATCCCCGCTCCGATGACGATCGCCGTCTCCATCTCCCCGCCTCCTCCACCGGACACACTGCGATACCTCCAGCATGCCCGCCGGAGGTGCTCCCCCGATCCGATCGGCCGCACCCGGCGCCGCGGACTAGCGTGGAGGTCATGGCAGACTCGCATCGCTCCCTCTCCGGCCTCACTCACCTCGACTCGGAGGGCCGCGTGCGGATGGTCGACGTCGGCGACAAGGCCGTGACGACGCGCACCGCCACCGCCGAGGGGGTCTTCCGCACGCGCCCGGACGTGGTGACGATGGTCGCGGGCGACGCGCTCGGCAAGGCGGATGTCCTGGCCACCGCGCGCCTGGCCGGCATCGGGGCCGCCAAGAAGACGTCGGAGCTCATCCCGCTGTGCCACCAGATCCCGCTGGACTCGGTGAAGGTGCACTTCGACCTCGACGACGAGTCCGGCGAGATCCTCGTCCGCGCCACCGCCAAGACGACCGGTCGGACGGGCGTGGAGATGGAGGCGCTCACCGCCGTGTCGATCGCGGGGCTCACGCTGCACGACATGGTCAAGGCGGTCGACCCGCTCGCCACCATGGACGGTGTCCGCCTCGCCGCCAAGTCGGGCGGCAAACGCGGTGACTGGAGGCGGGAAGACCACGGCACCGAACCGAGTGGTGGGATCGACGACGACGACGAGGGCGGCCGCTCGAACTCCGGGCCCGCTGCTCTCGAGGTCGGCCGGACCGGCGTCGTCGTCGTCTCCTCCACGGCCGCCGCCCGCGGCGACCGCACCGATACCACCGGGCCCGCCATCGAGGCCTGGCTGCGTGAGCGCGGCTTCTCGCCGGTGGAGGTGCACGTCGTGGCCGATGCGGATGTGGCCACCGCGGTCACCGAGCACGTGCGCCGCTCGCCGGCGGTCCTGCTCACCACCGGCGGCACGGGGGTCGCGCCCGACGACCGCACGCCCGAGGCGACGGCGCCGCACCTGACACTCGAGCTGCCGGGGGTCGCGGAGGCGATGCGGGCCCGCGGGCTGGCGGCGACGCCCACCGCCGCGATGAGTCGTGGTCTCGCCGGGTTCGCCGGGCGCACGTTGGTGGCGAACCTGCCCGGGTCGTCGGGCGGGGTCAGCGACGGGCTGGCGGTGCTGGACGAGTTGCTCGAGCACCTGCTGGACGTTCACGCCCACGGTGGTGGTCACTGATGTCGGCCCCGACCCCGGCCTCGGGACAGCCCTCCGGGCCGAACTCCGAGCCGCACCCCGCGCCGCTGGCCCGGATCACCGACGAGCGGATCGAGCCCCGCGAGGTCGAGCAGGCCGTGTGGAGCTCGGCGGATGGCGCGATGGTGACGTTCTCCGGGATCGTGCGGGATCACGACGCCGGTCGCGCCGATGTCGAGCACATCGAGTACTCCGCTCACCCTGTCGCGCAGGATGTGCTGGCCCGGCTCTGCGCGGAGGTGGCCCGCGAGCACAGCGGCCCCGCCGACGCCGACGGTCGGCCCGTCGATCCGCAGCGCGTGACGCGCGTGGGCGCGGTGCACCGGGTGGGCGTGTTGACGGTGGGTGAGGTCGCGGTGGTCGCGGTGGCGGTGGCGCCGCATCGGGCGGAGGCGTTCACGGCGTGTTCGGACCTCATCGAGCGCCTCAAGCACGAGGTGCCGATCTGGAAACGCCAGCGCTTCTCCGACGGCTTGTCGGAGTGGGTGGGCGTCGGCGACTGCTGAGTAGCCCCGGCGGCGCGCCGCCGCAGGGTTTCAGGCGGGGCTGGGCGTCAGGCGGGGCGGGTGTGGGGGCT